>NZ_JAWRIS010000035.1:0-5149 GCF_040307845.1 Proteiniphilum sp. | reverse complement strand
ATGTAGAACCGGGGCGACAGGAGAAATTTAGACTTCGATTCTTTTGTACCTGCCAGTTTATCGTGATATAGGTAGGGAGTGAACGACAGCGGCATATCGAATTTCGCTTCCAGTCCGCTTCTCTTGAATTCGACTTCCGGCGATGCATAGAGGTTGAGATACCGCATCAAAAGATCATTATGGAGACTACCCAACGTATCCGAAACACCGGTCAGTTCACTTTCCATATCCCTGATCACACCAATAATGCCCACTCTCATGGAGATGTTGACGGGATTTATATAAAATCCCAACGATGTGTTGGTATTGGTGTAAAAGGCAGAAGAACGGATATCCTGTTGTTGCCTGACGTTATCCCTGGAGATATCGAGGTGTTGCGGTTTCAACTGGTAGAGATTGAACGAGTTGATCGTAAATGTCCTTCCTCCCGAACGGGAAAGCAACTCCAGGTCGTTGGATATCCGTCGCTCGGGCAGTGAAGCCGACTGTCTATTGGGAAAAGAGCCGGTAACATCCATCACGATATCATCCCAAAAGATATCCGCATTCAGTTTATTTTTCAGATAACGGGACTGCCTGTTTGTCGTCAGCGTCACATCGGCTGACAGCCGGTTTTGTTTCGACAAGGCTGATTCACCGATGTCGGTCATGATAGTCGAATCTTTCAGGTAATAGGTTGTCTTCGCAAAGTTATCGGAATTTAGCCGGTTATGGGTATAGGATACCTGGGAAGTGAGATCGGTGTGCTTGCCTACCGCCCAAAGGTTGTTGGTGCTCAGTAGATGGGACTTGTTGAAGCGCGCCCTGCCTGCATCGATATCCGTCAAATAATCAGGTCGGACATCGATATAGTTACTTAACCGGTAATTTTTGGAGAACAGTCCGACTATCTCGTCGATGGAAAACTGACGTGTCTCCCGTACCACATCCGTCCCTGTATTATTGGTCTTGTAGGTATTCAGTGTCTGGGTCTTGGGAGTAAACCGCATCAGGAACAGCTCCCCGTTCCACAACAGCGGTTCAAATCCGCTTCCCACCTTGGCAGTTCCCACCCAGCGGGCTTTGGCATCCTCTTTCAGGCGGATATTGATCGCCGGATTTTGGGAAAAGGAGAGATCTTCCAGTGCCTTGATGGGTTGATGGTTTTCCATTACCTCGACGCTTCCTACATCTTTCTGGTGCACGTTCTCCGTCGCCAGGTTATAACGCCCCCCGAGCATGTCGCGTCCTTCGATGTAGAACTTATTAATTTCAACCCCGTTGTATTTAATCGCGCCATTTTTTTCCACTTCGATACCGGGCATCTTTTTCAGCACGTCGGCAAGTGATTTGTCCTGTGCATCGGCAAAGTTGGAAACGATGTAGGTGATGGTATCACCGCGCTGGTGGATGCTTGGCGCTTTCACGATAACTTCTTTCAGTTCGGTAGCCTGCTCCGATAATTGCACATTGTATTGCTCCCGCCCGGCAGCCAGGGGGAGAGTCCGCACGGCATATCCCATCATGGAGAAATGCAGCACGTGATTCTCTGGAAAGGGTGATAGATTCAACTCGAATGATCCCTCCCGGGTCGTCTGGGCGAACTTTACGATCCTGTTTTCTCCTGCCGGACGCACCGTCACCAATACCCCGGTTAAGGGAGAACCGTCCTCCTTGTCGGTTACTTTTCCGGAGATAACCGTCTGTTGGGCATAAACAGGCATAGAGAAGAACAAGAAAGAAAGAAAATACAGACGTTTAATAAATATATGCATATCATCAGTTATCGTGTAGATTTCGACAGGTTGACCAGATCTGCCAATAAAAATGGAAGATCTTCCAAAGTGTATTCATTTGGAAATGGATGGTCATTTAGCCATATGTATTCATATTGACATTTTAAGTATGCCCTATCAACTATCCTTTGACAAAATAAATCATGAAAAAGGAATAGCATTATAATAAAGAAAAGGATTCTCATGTTTTTCATTTCAATTATCTGTAATCGCATTCAATTAAATCCCGATATATTGGTTTGTTATTACCGAAAGGGATGCCTGTTTCCACGTTCAAGATGCTGACGCTTCCTGATAAGTGTCGTATTTGCGCTTTTAAAAATTCTTTACGGTCTATTGGTATATGTTTCGCATTCTCCGAAATAGGTTGTGAGAAAAGAATCGGTTCATCATCTACCTTTTCCAACCCTATTATAGAGAAATAATATTGCTTGGCTTGATCATATACCTCCGTAATAAGTCCGGGCAACCCTCCAAACTTCCAAGGACCATCGCTTATTGGTATACCTGGCGCAAACCATGCAGTCCATTGTCTCCCCCGGAAATAACATTGAGCTTTCTGGCATTCGTAATCCAATATTTTTTTTGTACTATCGATAATTTCCCAATCTTGAGCGTTCAACACGTCCTGATATATTACATGATCGGAAGTAATGGCATCTGTTACTGTCATCTCTCCTTCAGGATAGTTTTTATACACGAAAGTAGTGCCACGTCTGTGAGGGAAGCTATTTCTCCATTTAGTCCTATCTCCGGTATTCTTTAACACTTCCAATGATTTATTAAACATCTCTTGCCATACTTGTTTTCCATTAGGAGTTTTAGTTAAGGAATCAGAGAGGAAGGTGTAGTAGCTATAATTCTTGGATATATTTTTCCCGATTTGCAGATAAATCAGATCTTGATAGGTAGATTGATCTATCGTATCTTTCATATAACTATGCTCATATTGGCATCTCAGATAAGCTTTATCCAACACTATATCCTGGCAAAACATCTTATATGGCGCAACAAAGAGAGATATGGCTATAATTATATTTTTCATTTCTTATTATTTATAATCAAGTTCTTGAAAATCGTATAACAATCTTCGGGATGGCCGTTGAATGTAGTTTAATTTCTTACCTCCTCTATAAACTTCATTTATCAGGTCTATTTCTGTAATAGGTTCTCCCGTAAGATATAAATATCTCGCCTGGAGATATGCACTCCTTTCGGTAGGAATAAATTCCTCATCATGAAAATTATATAGTGTAAGGGGGGGTATACTTTTCTCTTTTATTTCTGTAGCGATATAATAATAATCACTGCTCTTATCATATATTTCCAATATCAACCCGGGCAAACCATTAAACTTCCAAGGTCCGTCGCTAAATTCTATATCGGGCGAAAACCATGCAGTCCACTGTCTGCCCCGGAAATTGCATACGGCTTGTTTACATGTATAGTTAAGAATTTGTTTCACCGAGTCAGTGACAGTCCATTTCTGCGAAAGATATTCTTCTTCAAACGTGAAACCTGCAACCAATCCTCTCGTCATCGTTGTTATTGTTCCTTCAGGATAATTTTTGTAGATATAATCATGGGTTGTCCTCACTTCCGGCATTTTCGAATAATCCCGGTTACGAAATGCCTCTAAAGTTAGCCTCTCTGCAATTGCCCTTCCATTCGTATCCGTCCATAACGAATCATAATAGAAAGTATGATAACTAAAAAACTGACTAATGTCCTCTCCTATGCGCAATATCATGGAATCTATTACCTCTTTATTCTTGCGAATAGTATCTTCATGCATGTAAAGTTGATAATGAACCTCTTTAATGGAATAACCTAACACTTTTTGTTTAGGAGATGACAGAGATGTCAAATTAAATATAACTATAAAACAAACAATAAACTTTTTCATATTCTATTCATCCTCACATCACACCGTAAATCTCTTTGAAACATATAAAATTTAAGTTTACCCTCCATCCACATTAATGTGGATGGAGGGTAAGCAATTTAAGTACAATGATCTATATAGCTATCCGCCCATTTATCCCAATCCTCACTACTCCAATCTCCACCATCTGTATTTGCGATTTCTTGCAGACTGTCACAAAAATTTCCTGCACCACCTAATATCTGGCTCATTTCTTGTAAATTCAATTCTTCAATCATATCATTAAAGGTATTAACTCTTTCCTAAAGCGGAAAAAGTGTTATTATTAAGTTGTTTATTATAAAGACTCTATTTGAGTATCATTTTCAATATCATTACTATTATTCTCCATATTGAGGCATTTCTTGTTACCCAACTCGTGGATATTTGAAATTACCATGTTTTTATTATCTTTGCAGTGCCTTTCTTTGTCTTTTAGTGAAACTTCAGGGTTGATTGGTCTCAATTGGGTTGTTCGCTTTCCTGGCAAGGGAAGGCATTTTTAATTTATGACTCACGGATCTGACTCCGCTTTGTCTTGTTCGCATCTTTTCTTTTAATACAATGCTTTCATTTCGATAATTATCCCAGCACCATTTCTCCTAACTAAATGAGGTTTACCATCGATATAAACGATCTCCCACACTTCTTCATCATCTTTTGTTCCTCCCATTATTCTGGACATAGCTTCATTCTGTAACATATCTACAGATGGAATTAACGAGAAGCTATCTTTGTTCTTTGTTTCCATAGATTATCTTCCTCAATTATTCTTTATTAAGGACAAAGTTGAAAATTGTTTTTGGAAGTGTATCTAACAAATAGCTAACATTTATCTAATCAATCTAACAGACCCAGAGAAATTATATTTATTTAACGTTCCTATACCTTACACAGATTATCTCGTATACCACCGCAAAATGCTCCTGCTTCCAATGGACAATGCAAGGTAAATGTGCTTTTTCAGACAAGGCATCGAAAGTAAGTCTTCCTCCCACGGTTTTGAATCCAATTTCTTCCGCAGCCCGACTAATACCGAGCATAGTACTTCCTGTCGGGTATCAGGTTGACGGAGAGTGTCTGCCAGATGCTTTCGGAGGATGAAGTAATACCACTCTCCTTCACATCCAGTCGGTTCTTTGTAAAGTTCAATTCGTAGGAGCCATTCAACCAGCCGGAAAAACTGGAGTTGACCCTGGGAGTGACGGTCCATGAGTCGGACGAATAGGGTGTCTCGATACCGTTCTGAAACAATGACCCGTCGTATCCCATATAGGAGCCTCGCAGCGATAACATCCCCCGGAGAAAGTCCAGACCTTTACTTACATTGCCATTCAGCATCCATACGCTGGATGAATGATCCTGCGGAATAAAGGAGTACAAAATGAACTCATCAAGGAAATGGCGGTTGGAAATCCGTCGAGCTTCGCTCCACGAACGGACGGCCCCC
>NZ_JAWRIS010000034.1:0-31598 GCF_040307845.1 Proteiniphilum sp. | reverse complement strand
GCGTTGGGGATCCACCTCTTCCCATTCCGAACAGAGAAGTTAAGCCCAATGGCGCCGATGGTACTGCATGATTTGTGGGAGAGCAGGTAGCCGCCATCCTTTAAAATGAGCCCCCGGAGAGAAATCTTCGGGGGCTTTTTTTTATCTTTGTATAAATTTATATTTTTATTTTGTATGAAGATAGTCCGATTAACAAGTATCCTGTTTTTTCTGGGGATGATGCTGCCAGTGAAGGGGCAGCCCTGCAATCCTATCGATTATGTCAATACATTGGTAGGGACAGATTCCAAGTATGAACTTTCTACCGGTAATACCTATCCGGCGATCGCCCTGCCTTGGGGGATGAACTTCTGGTCGCCACAGACCGGTGAAATGGGCAGCGGATGGATGTATACCTACCATTCCGACAAGATCAGGGGATTCAAGCAAACGCATCAGCCCAGCCCCTGGATGAATGATTATGGTCAGTTTTCACTGATGCCTATTGCCGGAAAACCGGTCTTTGATGAAAAAGAACGGGCGAGCTGGTTCTCCCATAAAGCAGAGATAGCCAAACCTCATTATTACCGGGTTTATCTGGCTGATTATGATATAATCACCGAGATCACGCCCACGGAGCGTGCTGCCATGTTTAGGTTTACTTTCCCTGAGAGTGACAGTGCCTACGTTATTGTCGATGCTTTCGACAAAGGATCGTATGTCCGGATCATTCCCGAAGAGCAAAAGATCGTGGGATATACCACCCGTAACAGTGGCGGAGTGCCTGAAAATTTCAAAAACTATTTTGTGATCACCTTTGATAAGCCTTTCACCTACTATGCGGCTGTGAAAGATGGTGAGATTGACGAAAAAGAGACGACATTTACCGGAAATCATGCCGGTGCGGTGATCGGTTTTAAGACGCACCGGAGGGAACAGGTGCACGCCAGGGTGGCCTCCTCCTTTATCAGTGAAGAGCAGGCGATGCTGAACCTGCAAGAGTTGGGAAGCGATTCTTTTGATACCATTGCGGAGAAGGGTGAGGCCCGCTGGAACGAGGTGTTGGGACGGATAAGAGTAGAGGATGACAATATCGACAACCTGAGAACCTTCTATTCTAACTTTTATCGCACAGTGCTTTTCCCCCGGAATCTCTCCGAAGTGGATGCTCACGGCAATATTTACCATTATAGTCCTTACAATGGGGAGGTACTTCCCGGCTATATGTTTACCGATACCGGTTTCTGGGACACTTTCAGATGTCTTTTCCCTTTTCTTAATTTTATCTTTCCCTCCGAAAATGTAAAGATGCAGGAAGGATTGGTAAATGCCTATAAAGAGAGCGGTTTCCTGCCCGAGTGGGCCAGCCCGGGGCATCGTAACATCATGGTGGGTAATAATTCGGCTGCGGTAGTTGCTGACGCATATATCAAAGGGTTGAGAGGGTATGATATTGAAACGCTTTGGGAAGCGCTCAAGCATGGCGCCAATAACGTGCATCCAACCGTGCCGGCGTCGGGACGTACCGGTTATGCCGAATATAACCAATACGGATATATTCCCAACAATTTGAAAATCAGCCAGAACGTAGCCCGTACATTGGAATATGCCTATAACGACTGGACCATCTATCGTCTGGGAAAAGCGTTGGGTAGGCCGGAAGCCGAGATTGCCATCTACGGTGAGCGGGCGATGAACTATAAGAATCTTTATAATCCTGCACATAAACTGATGTCGGGCCGTGCGGACGACGGCACATTCTCCGATTCATTCAACCCGACCGACTGGAGCCGCGATTTTACTGAAGGGAATAGTTGGCATTACTCCTGGTCCGTTTTCCATGATCCCCAGGGACTGATCGACCTGATGGGAGGACGCAAGGAATTCATCCATATGCTCGATTCCGTTTTTGTTATTCCGGGGTACGAGGGGATGAGGAGCCGCTCTATGATCCATGAAATGCGGGAGATGCAGGTGATGGATATGGGGCAGTACGCGCACGGTAACCAGCCGATCCAACATATGGTTTATCTCTATAATTACGCGGGGGAACCGTGGAAAGCGCAGTATTGGATCAGGGAGATCATGGATAAGCTCTATTCTGCCGCTCCCGACGGTTATTGCGGCGATGAAGATAACGGGCAGACTTCCGCATGGTATGTCTTCTCCGCATTGGGATTTTATCCCGTCTGTCCCGGTAGTGATCAATATATCCTCGGTTCACCGCTCTTCCAATCAGTAGAGATCGATCTGGAGAACGGGAAAACCCTGAAAATCCAATCGACGGATAATGGAAAAGGGAATCGATATATCGAAGAGATGAAGCTCAACGGCATGCAGTATACAAAGAATTATCTCAACCACGACGATCTCATGAAAGGGGGAGAGATTACCTTCAAGATGAGTGCCCTGCCCAATAAGGAGAGAGGTGCTCAGCAAAAGGATTTCCCTTACTCTTTCTCAAATGAGCAATAGTCAGCATATTTATTTATAAAAAACTCCGCCCATCTGTTATACTGACAGATGGGCGGTTTTTACTGATTTAGCTTATCTGAGACCTATTACCCTTCTATATCCTTTTTATGTTTTAAAGCTTCCAGGAAGTAATAATCTGCGTAATTCAAGGGAACGTCGATTTCGTTGTTATGTGGGATGCTACCTACGCTGTGCATCAGCAGGAAATGGCCGTTTGTACCCGGATCGGCGCGATAAGAAGGCGAAGCGAGGCTTTGCATCATTCGGTCGGCATATTCCTTGTATTGTCGCGGATTGTCGACATCCATCGTGCTGATCTCGTACAGGGCGGAAGCAATCACCGCTGCGGCGGAAGCATCGCGGTATGCGTTCGGGATATTCGGCGCATCCATATCCCAGTAGGGTATCAGGTCTTCCGGCATATCCTTGTGGTTCCGCATGAAATCGAATGCTTTCAATGCCATGTCGATATATTTCCGGTCGCCGGTTTCGCGATAGCAGAGGGTAAACCCGTAGATGGCCCAGGCTTGCCCGCGGCTCCATGTCGATTCATGGGCATAACCCTGTGCTGTGTGGCGGTTACGTACCGAGCCATCCTCCATGCTGTAATCAATCACATGGTAGCAGCTCCCATCGGGACGGAACTGTTCTGCCAGCGTCCTGTCGGCATGCGAGACGGCAATTTCACGGAAAGAGGGATCGCCCGACAATTTGGTAGCTTCGAACAGTAACTCCAGGTTCATCATATTATCGATGATCACAGGGCATTCCCAACCGCGCTCCGACTGCCATCCGCGTTCCACATCCCACGATTGCAGGATACCGGCAGCCGGACGGAAACGGGTTGAAAGTGATTTTGCCGCCTGAATGATAATCTCCTTGTATTCGGGATCTCCGGTCAGACGCAAGCCGTTCCCGAAACTGCAATAGATCATGAAACCCACGTCGTGGTGCCATGTGAGGTTTTTGGCATCTTCGATGGCTTTTGAATACTTATGTGCCAGAGGATGATAATATTCATCTCCGGTCAGCTCGTAGAGATACCATACTGAGCCGGGGAAGAACCCACTGCGCCAGTCGGCATAACTACAGTAGTAGACACTGCCGTCCTGTTTCAATGTGACCGGATTCAGGATTTTGTCGCTCGCTTCGATTACCTCGATTTCCCTGCCGATCTGATCGACGGCAAAATCGATGTTTTCCCGGATAAAGTTATTCTTCTCTGTTGTTCCTGTGCCGCATGAAACCAATACGAGCACAAAGGCCGATACCACTAAATTCCTCATTCTCATTCTTATTGTTTTATTTGATTTTATGTATTGTGTAACTGTATGTTCCGGAAGGGGTTATTTTTTTTGCATTCAACGAAACCCGATGGATTTCTTTACCCCATACATTGGAGAGACGGGGATCATCCAGTGTAACCGTGTCAATCACAGGGGTAAATATATTCTTATCATACGATAATCTTGCGTTTGCATTTTCTACCTTGATGATTATCTCTCCCGGACGGCTGATATCCACATTTCCCCAGGTAAGGAAATTGATCTGATTAGGCGTCTCCGCTCCATCCAGGACAAACCTGTCTTCTATCTTCAGCTCATTTTTACCTAATGTATATGCACGTGTCCACTGTTTTATGCCGGCATCTTTCGGGTAAGCTGTCGCAATATTTGTCGAGAACTGCATCCGTGCCGGATTGAATTTTACATCGGAAGCCTTGTACTTTGCGCCGAATGACTGCGGTGCGCCGTTGATGAGCGGCAGGTTATGCCAATTGCTTTGCATCGTCCAGATAGAATAACGTTCGGAGCTGAATGTCTGACGTGTATATGTCCCGACGCCGGCATCGATAAAGACGGGAACTGTATCGAGATACAGCGAGAATGTCCCAATATCGTTGTGATTATGGCTTTCGTTGTTATATCCCCCTTTCGCTGCCACGAAAAAGCCGTTTTTGTTTGACATGTAGCAGAATTCCGTTTCGGGGTACCAGGTATATGATGGCGTTTCAACCGTCGGTGGCACTTGCTTCATCTCATTAAAATAAAGAATCGTTTGGAGTGTCCTGAAGATGTCACGTCCCGATGAAACCGGTATCTTTTCCGACCTGCTGTTCAGGTAGGCGGCAAAATGCATCATATCTTCACTCACGACTGCCTTTCCGTAACGATAGATCAACGGGCCGTTACCACCGCCTTTTGCCGACGCATCTGCAAAATTCACAACCCAGTCGTTGCCAACGTAAGAGCGAACGATATATTCTCCCATATTTTTAATCATGGGATCATTGAATATGGAAACCTTTCCACCTGTGCCGTCATACAGCATTTGCAGGTAATCATACATTTTGCCGGCGGCATGCCCCCAGTAAGAGGGGCCTTCCTCACACGCTCCGTCGGAATGGGTGTAGTTGATGAATTTATCTACTGAAACCATTGTCCGGTAAACCGCTTCTGCGAGTTTGTCCCGGTCATTTTCGAGCAGGAAAAAGGTCTGGAGTACATTGAAATTACACCATGGATTCCAGTTGTTGACCATCATGCCGGGTTCATAGTCGAAGGCCATCCACCAGAAGCTGCTGTCATTCATGAAAGTATCCAGTGTGCGTTCCTGTAACTCTTGCCTCAGGCGCTCCGAAATAGCCGGATTTACCTTGTCGAATTCACTGTGCAGATAATAATATACCCAGGCCAGAAGCGAACTTAAATCGCCTGACGTCAAGTCAATCACATGTTTTTTATTATCGGGCAGGGAACGGTGCGATACCTGTTCACGTCCCAAATGAGCTGATAACACCCACGAACTCATTTCACAGGAATAAAAAACGCCGTTGATCAACTGGTCGATAAACCGGCCTTTGCCTTCAGCCAATTCCGCCATCAGGAGATCGGCAATGGCTTGATTATTTTCGCCAAAAGGATCTTCCATGATACGGCGGTTGCCGCTTTTCTCAAACTCGATATAAGCAGTAGCCGGGACAACCTGCCATACATACGCCAGTTTCTTTTCTCCCTGCCGGATAAAATGATCTCTTGTATCCCCGAGGAACCGGTTCCAACCTGCACGATCAGAATAAGAAGGATAGGGCATCCATTGCTGGTCAAGGATTAATGCCGATTTTATCTGCTCCGGTGAAGCTGCTTTTTGCAACAGGTTCTTTTCGGTATATGCATGTACAGGAATGGAGCAGATCAATAAAAGAGGCAAAATTGAATGAAAGAGTATTTTCATATTGTGAAAGTATAATTTGAATGAATAGCCATTGATGTGCATAAAATTAAGTGAATTTTTGCCGGATTTGAAAAATAGAAAATAAATTATCCGGAAAGAATAGCTCCTTTCCGGATAATTAGAGATACTATGACATTACCATCCCGGATTTTGGGTTAATGATTCATTCTTTTCGATTTCATCACTTGGTATGGGCCATAGATAATCGCGGTCTTTATTGAATTTACGGGTAAGCAATCGTTTACCGGTAATTCCAAATTCATCTTTGTTCAGCATCGTGTGGGATAATTTCCAACGGCGCAAGTCGCTGTCCCGGAATCCTTCATTGGCAAACTCATACGCTTTTTCTTTGAAGATCCGGTTGAAGACTTCTTCTTTGGTGCGGGCTTCGAGATGAGCCGGTCCACTGTTTAACAAGGCCATATCCACCCGCGCACGTACTTTGTTGATATATTCAACGGCTTTATCCTGGTTGTCTGTTTCATTATAGCATTCGGCCAACATCAGATACACATCGGCTAATCGGATGATACTGTAGTTGACAGGGGTATGCTCACGGTTTGTGGCTGTACCGTCCCAGTCGCCTTCCGGCACATATTTTCTCCAGAAATAAGTCTCCCATCCACCCCTGTTGTTACGCATAAATCCATTGGCTTCATTTAAGCCGACAATACCTCCGTCCGCTTTTTTCGCGAAATAGAAATCCATTTCTCTCGGAGCATTCGAGTACCATCCTAAGTATTGAGTATAAGGCATGATCAGGGTCGCACTCATACGGGGGTCACGCTGTTCGTACATGTCCATGATAGTTTGGGCTTCTTCGGGAATCTCAAGGATTTTTGTCCCGTCATCAGTGGATAGACAGCGCCATACACGTTCTTTTACATCGTTATTAGTTGTATATCCCGGGAACAATTCATCCCAGTCAAACGGTCTGCCATCCTTATATTCATACATATCCGCCAATCCTGTGGAAGGAACCGTATTGTTCCAGCAGCTACCACGGGTATTACGGGTTCCTGCATAAAAAGCGAAAGGCATACCATACATTTGGCCGATATTGCCAATATTTACAATAGTGAAAACAGCTTCAGGCGAGCCATTACCGGCTGGTGTAAACAGTTCAGCAAAGTCAGGATGAAGCGAATGCCCGTATTGGGGTTTTAATACCTCTTCGAAAGAATTGATCGCAGCCTGATAATCTTTGTTGTGGAGTTGTACTTTCCCTAATAATGCATAAACGGAACTTTTGGTTGCACGACCGTAATTTGCACCGTCCCATTTATCGGGTAATCCTGCCTGGGTGGCATCCTCCAGGTCTTTCATGATGAACTCACGGGTAGCGTCGGCACTGCTCCGAGGGTTATCGAGATTATTGATGTCCGTCTCCAGATTAGTGGTTTCATCATAAATCGGAAGTCCACCAAAATAATCGAACAGGTGAAAATAGGCAAGCGCACGCAGGAATTTAGCTTCTCCGATAAACATTTTTTTTGTCTCTTCGTCAATTTCAGAGGATGAAATACCCCGGATAGCCAAATTTGCCCCTTGGATGGCATTATATCCATTTTGCCATTTACCGTTTAAAAAACCGGTTGTGGGTGTAGCTGTCCCTAAGATTAACGCCTCATATTGGTCGTATCCTACAGCTACATCCGAATTGATGTCGGTAAGGAATTGTTTGCCATAAAGGTCGGTTCCCTTAAAAGTGGCATATACTCCCATTAAACCTTGTTTACATTGGTCTTCGGTCTTCCAGAATGTAGCCGAGCTAAGCTGGTCGAAGGGTGATCTGTCCAAATCATAACACCCATTCATAGCCATAAATGCAACGATGATGTATAAATATATTTTTTTCATATTTTTCCTGTTTTTGATATTGTTAACGAATTAGAAAGTTACATTTAAACCAAATACCACTTCACGCATTGTGGGATAAGTAACGCCGCTGATTTCAGGATCATATCCTTTCCAGTTCGTGAAAGTAAAGAAATTTTCCAAACTGGTATAGATTCTTACTCTTTCCATCAATGCTTTCTGAGATATTTCTTTAGGCAATGTGTATCCCAATTGGATGTTACGAATCTTCAGGTAGTCCTTTTTTGCCACCCATAATGTGGACGCACGTTCGTTTCTTGTATCACTATAATCCAATAATCTGGGATATTTTGCGGCAGTTGGGCGACCTTCATACCATCTGTTTTCGATCACATCTTTGTTTAATTGATATCCCATACGCACTGTGGAACGATAAAGAGTACTGTAATAGACGTCTTTTAGTCCGGCTTGTCCCTGCAACAACATGGAAAAGTCCATCCCTTTCCATTCTGCTCCCAAACTCATACCAAAGGTCCATTTCGGGCTGTTTCCGTGGCCGACAGCTACCCTGTCGTTATCACTTAATACGCCATCTCCGTCTGTATCTTTATAAAGTATATCACCCTTTTCAGGCCTTCCCCATGGGAATACTGTTTTTCCCTCAGGAGCATTGTCAATCATGGATTGTACGTAAGCCAGGTCTTCGTCCGTAGTAACAAGACGATCCACTTCAAGGATATATAAAGTTCTGATAGGATATCCTTCCAGGATCATCCTACTACCATCAATAGATCTTTCTTCTCCTTTGAATTTCTCCACTTTGTTTTTTATATGAGTCACGTTAAACCCTACATTGTAGTTGAAGTCTTTTCCAATCCGATCGTTCCAGGTGGCAGCAAGCTCAAACCCTTTGTTGCTGACCTCTGCCGCGTTTTGGCGTGGCAACGAGGCATTCCCGTGGACCCGTGGTGCCGGTAAATCAATAAGGATGTCTTTGGTATATTTATTAAACCACTCGGCGGTAACAGATAAGCGATTCCTTAATCCATTAAAATCGACACCGATATTGGTCATGGACACAGTTTCCCATGTCAGATTGGCATTGGCCAATGCGGTTTGAGAAAGACCCATGATGACCGAACGTCCCAGAATATAGTTTGATTGGGCATACGTGGATTGGGCAGAGTAATTACCATCCAAATCTTTATTGGTCCCTAATGCGTTATTCCCTAAGGTACCGTATGATGCACGGATTTTCAGGTTATCCAGCCAATCGATATCCCTCATGAAATTTTCTTCCGAGATACGCCAGGCTCCGGAGAAAGAAGGAAATACTCCCCAACGGTTGTCTCCCAAGAATCGTGATGAACCGTCACGACGTAAATTGGCTTCGAAAAGATACTTGTCTTCCCATGATAGATTGATACGGCCAAAGTAGGATTGCATAGCCCATTCGGTGATGTTACCACTTGCAGAGGACTCTCCGATAGCTCCATCGATGACCCACAAAGAAGGGTCAAGCAGATCATTACGGGTCACCTGGTGATAGTTCCTCTGGAATTGCTCCTGGCTTGCTCCCAACAATACGGTAAGGCCGAGTCTGTCGTTAGCTAACTTTGTATCATATAGGGCAGTGATATCTCCCATATTCCTGAGTCTTTTTTCCTCCCGGTTCATAATGCTGGTTTGTCCTTTACCGTCGGTATATAATGCTCCGGTCTGGAAATTCCACATCGGTACAAAAACCGGCTTGCTTGTTTTGGCTTGTTCCCAATATTCATAAGAGTAGGAACCCTGTATCGTCAGCCCCTTGAACGGAGTCAATACTCCGTAGAATCGTGACCTGAGATTGTATGTGTTGATATCACCGGCCCTGTTTCTTAATCGGAGATAAGGATTGTTGGTAGCATTCTGAGGGTCATCCTCCACGTTCGCATTAATGCCTAACCGATCCTGATCATCTAAAAGAGGTATCCCCGGATTACCTCCACTCATCGCATACGTATAAATATCATCAATAGCATCACTGATGATTGGTGTGGTGGAGTAAAATCCACTTACATTTGTGCCGATTTTCAGAAAATCCTTGATCTGGGCATCGAGATTTGTGCGTAAGGTATAACGTTCGTATCCTGTATTCTCCAAAATTCCCGGATTATTCAAATAATTGAAAGAGGTGAAGAATGTCATCTTGTCGGTTCCTCCGGAAGCCGAAATGTTGTGTTGTTGCGCAACGCCGGTCTTATATACATCAAAAATATCTGTATTGGGATATTTTGTTTTGTCGGCGTCATTCTCATGGTCTCTCCAGGTTTGAATAATTGCGTCGGAGAATTGTCTGGGTTTGTTACTGTTTAATAACCCTTCATTGAGATATTCCATGTAATCAGCATAATTCGTGACTAAATTGAAAGGTTTATTCAATGTCTCAAAAGAAACGTAACCGTTGTAATCTAAACGCATATTACCAGCTGAACCTTTCTTTGTGGTGATAAGGATAACCCCATTGGCTGCCCTTGATCCGTAAATGGCGGAGGATGCGGCATCCTTCAAAACTGAGATTGTCGCAATATCCTGTGGATTGACACTGCTCATATTGCTTTCCACGCCATCCACAATAACCAAGGGAGACGAGTTATTCAAGGTTCCTTGTCCACGTACCTGGATGGATGCATCCCCTGCATTGGAAGGCCTGTTATTCCCGGAATTGACATATACCCCGGGAGCTGTTCCGTAAAGGGCCGTGGAAACATTGGAAATAGGCCTTTTCTCTGCCATATCTTCAATGTTGACGGAAGCCACTGACCCGGAAAGGTTTACCTTTTTTTGTGTACCGTATCCCACGACTACCACTTCTTCCAACGCCTGTGTATCTTCCTGTAAGGTAACATTTACGGTAGTCTTGCCTACCGTACTTATTTCCTGTGTCAGAAAACCGATGTAGGAAATCTGGAGGACAGCATTCTCGGCCACACTTAAAGAATAGTTGCCGTCGATGTCGGTCACGGTACCGTTTGTTGTACCTTTTTCTATAATATTAACACCAATGAGGGGTTCATCGTAGCTATCCACAACAGCCCCTGTAATCTGTTTTTTTTGTTGTTGAACTGCGGAGGACTTCCCCTCATTCAATGCTTCGCCTGCATAACTGTTATGCATGCTTAACAATAAAAAAACAGAAACAAATGTAATAGTTAGGGATTTTACCCCTCTCTCTGATAGATTACTGATTTTCATATAAATGCATGTTTTTAGGTTGAAAAATGTTTTTTAGCTTTTGAATTTGTGTAATAGAATTTATATCGAATAGTATTTTAGATATCTGATTATCAATTCTCTCATTCTTTAATCAATATAATGTCTAATATATTTTCGAGGTACACTGAATAAATTATAAATGTTGCAAACATATCATATTTGGAAGGGAGGGGTAGGCACAAATCGTCTAATTAACTTGTATGAATTGTCCACTAAGCAGACTTTAACTATTCTGAAAACCATTGCTTTATTGAAGGACCCATTCTGTAAAGTCTGTGTAAGGTTGTTTTGTAGAACCTGCTTTCACCTCTATCTTGTTCCTGCCTTTTTCCAGTACGATGTTCTCCCATGTGGCCGTGGCATAAGCGTCGGTCTTTTGCTTACCGATATTTTTTCCGTTTATCCATAATTCAACTTCAGGGAGATTCGTGAAAACCGTTACCGTGGTCTCTGCTACAGTTCGATTCACCTGCCGTCGATCAGCAATATAGACGAATGGTTTGTCGTTGTTCCAGTTGGCTTTATAGAAGTAGAAAGCATCTTTTTTTACTTTGCGATCGAAGGTAACCAGTCCTTTGTCGTTGATCCCGGGACGATCTCCTTCGGTACGGTGTGCCGCACCGAAATCGAACAAGTTCCAGATAAATGAACCCCAGATGAATGGGCGTTCATTGATCGCTTTCCAGTTCCCGATATGGTAGGCGGTCTGCCAGTTTTCGGGATGCCACCATCCGGAAGCCGTCCCGGCTTTTACTCTTTCCTGTTGATGGTAGATGCTCGCACCCGCACCATATTCGCTGATGGCAATCTTATATTCCGGGAAATTGCGGTGGATATGGTCGGCCCATATACCCATATCGGAAAAACTACCGCCGTACCATCCATAGTATTTGTTCCAGGCTATCAGGTCGCTATGCTTGTTCAACGGGTTGTCATCACTCAAAAAACTGGCGGCTACCGTGGGGCGGGTAGGATCCTCTTTATGTGCCAGGGCATTGAGTTCCATGACATACTCTTCGGGATTGTCACCTTCGGTTTTTAATTCGTTGTACAGTCCCCACATGCAAATAGAGGGATGGTTATAATGTTGCCTGATCAGTTCTTTCAATTGCTCTTTGCCGTTTTCCCGGAAGGAGGGCTGGTTTACATATCCTTGTTCGGCATACCCTCCGGGGCCTATAAATGGGATTTCGGCCCAAACAATCAGCCCGTTTTTGTCCGCCAGATCATAAAAATAGGTTGCCTGCGGATAGTGGGCCAGGCGCATGGCGTTGGCACCCATCTCCAGGATAATTTCCATGTCCTCGTCGTGATGCATCGGGTGGAGTGCGTTCCCGATTTCAGCCCTGTCCTGGTGGCGACAAACTCCTTTCAACTTGATCTGTTCTCCGTTGAGGAAGAATCCTTTATCGGCATCTACATAGTAGTAACGTAATCCAAGGGGTTGGGTAACCTTATCTTTTACTTCATCGTTTACAGATAAAACAACTTCCACCCGGTAGCTGAAGGGATCTTGCTTTCCATTCCATAGGCGGGGTTTGTTGATCGAGAATCCGATCTCTTCCTGCAGGTTTTCTCCTTGCTGAAGCTGAATGTTTTTTTGTTTTGTGAGGATATTCTTAACGCCCTCATAAATATTCAGTGTCAATGTGGTATTCTGTGTGTCGGCGTAGTTGCTCAACATGATACGGGCTGTTATATCTGCATTTTCCTTCGATACTTTGTCCTGCACCAGATACACACCGGGTGAAGCATAATCGGTCAATGAAATGTGTTGTTCTTCGGCAATCACAAAATATACATCACGGTAAATTCCGCCATAAAAATTGAAATCTCCTACCAACGGCATGATATCAAGTTGAAGCGCATTATTAACACGGACCAGTATTTCGTTTTCTTTACCATAGTCTACATATTCTGTGATATCGAATACAAAAGCACCGTATCCACCCCTGTGTTCGCCTACATGCTTTTGATTGATAAAAAGATTGGTGACACTGTTTGCTCCTTCAAAACGGAGATAAAGGCGTTTCCCTTTCAATTCTTCACCAATAGAAAGTTTCTTGCGGTAATTTCCCACGCCACGATGGTAATCCTGTTTACCCGACAGTGCATCCTGTGCGTTCCATGTGTGCGGTAGGTCAACCCTCCGTTCAGAGTCTTTCCGGACTTGCCACGAAAAACGAAACTGCCAGTCGTCGTTAATACATATTTCTCTCCGGGATGCCAACACTGTGGATGTACCTAAAAAAACAAGTAATAAAATGGTGAATCCTCTCATAGTATAACTAAATTTCAGGCAAAATTAGAGAGGATACGATAAGATAGGGATATAGATTATCCAAAAAAGTAGTACAAATTGTCCCGATACAGGTTTTTAAGCTTTCTTCTTTCTGTATTGGGCGGGAGAAACCCCATACATGTTCTTAAAACTCCGGCTGAAATAAACCGAAGAGCCAAATCCTAATTGTTCGGCAATTTCCACGATCTGTAATTCCTTGTGTTCACACAATAAAATGGCAGCCCGTTTAAGACGTTGATTCCGAATGAAATCATTGGGAGTTATGCCGGTCAATGCTTTGAATTTAGCGAAGAGGGAACTGCGGCTTAATCCGGCTTCCGTAGCCAATCTGTCCACATCGAATTCAGGATCGTCGAGATGATCGTCAATCACTTTATTGATCCGTTTCAGTAAATCCTGATCCAACGAATTCAGCGCCAATGATGCCAGGTCGAAATCGGGCTGTTCGTTTAATCTGCGCTGCATCAGCAATCTATTCCGGATGATATTATTGCATCGGATCAGAAGTATCTTTGAATGAAAAGGTTTTCCGATATAATCATCGGCGCCTTGTTGTAGTCCTTCTATGTTTTGCTCCACGCTATCCAGGGCGGTAAGCAATACGACCGGGATATGGCTGAGATCGATGTTGTTTTTGATATGCATGCACATTTCAGTGCCCGTCATGCGTGGCATCATCACATCACTGACTATCAGATCGGGCTTCTCGTTCATGGCTGTTTCAAGCCCTTCTTTTCCATCACGGGCCTGTAGTACCTTGTAAAGAGGGCTGAAAAGGGTATGGAGCATCTGGAGTAGTTCCTCATTGTCCTCGACAAGGAGAACCGTATACTTTTTACCCTCATCTGTTTCGGGGAGGGTTTTGGCCATCTTCTCATAATCTTCTTCCGTAAGTAATTCCGGCAATGCTCCTCCTTTCATTGCGGGTTCCTCGGGGTGATCCAACACCGCTGTTTTACCGTCTTTTTCAAAATGGGTCTTTCCTTTCAGTAGTTTCACACTGAATATGGTGCCGTAATCGCGTTCACTTTGTACTGTAATCTCTCCGTGATGCAGTTGTATGATGTTCTGACTCAATGCTAATCCGATTCCGGTTCCCGGATTTGAATCGGACGTTGAAATACCATTCTCGGCCTGATAGAAAAGGTCGAATATTTTCCGGGAATCTTCCGGCGATAGTCCGATCCCATTGTCTATAACCTGGACTGTGACCACGTCGTCTTTTTCTTTTATCACTATCTCAATAGTCCCTCCTTCCGGAGTGTATTTAAATGCATTGGATAGTATATTGAAAAAGACCTTCTGGAGTTGATATGGATCAAACCAAAGAAAAAGAAATTGGATCGAATCCGATATCTGATAGGTGATTTGTTTTTTTGTAGCCAGCTCGTGAAATGACAGGAAAATATCTTTGAGGAAAGGAATCAGGTCCTGTTCCGAAACACGCAGCGAGACAAAATGTTGCTCTAATTTCCGAAATTCCAGTAGTTCATTAATAAGTCCCCGCATACGATTCGCGTTTTTGCTGATCTTCAATATTTTATTGTATACTGTGGGAGATAAGGAGGTGCTTTGGGTAAGGAGATCAATCTGGCTGATGATCAAGGTCAACGGTACCCGGAATTCGTGGCTGACATTGGTGAAGAAACGGAGTTTGGCTTGTGTGAGCTTTTCGTTACGTTCTTTTTCCTGTTGTTCCTTCTCTAAAGACATCGCCAATGCACGACGGGAATTGCGTGTGTGGATTATAAATGCAAGCGCAGAATAAGTAACAAGTATATAGGCTATCCATGCCCAGGCTGTGTTGTACCATGGCTGTGAAATATGGATATTCAGGGATATTTCCCGTGCGTTGGGTGTATCGATAGAGGAGGCTTTCTCCCGCACAGTGAGGCGGTAAGTGCCGGGGTTCAGGTTTGTGTAATAGATGCTGTAGAGATTCGTGGGATTCCATCCGGTATCAAAACCTTCCAACATATATTCATATTCACTGTTACGCTGAATATCCACATAATTGGTTGATGCGAAATTAATAACGATGTTATTTTGATTGTATGGCAAATTGATTTTATTTGTAAAGGGCAATGCCTCCGATAGAACACCGGTATTGTCCCCCGGAGTGAGCTGTTGGTTATGAATGTACATATCGGAAAAATAAAGAGCGTATTCTTTCTTATCCACATGGAGTTCGGCTTCCCTGAAGGAAGTGAGCCCGTCTGACCCTCCCACGAAAATTTCATCGTTGTCACACAGTATAAGGCCACATCCCTCGGTAATAGAGGTAATAGGAAGGGATACTCCCAGTTTCACAAAACGGGAGATTTCCTGTTGAGGGTTAAAAAATGTGACACCTTTGTCTCCGGTGATCACCAGGTTCCCGCTTTTAGTCTCCACCATATTATAACAATAGTTGCTCATGAGATGCCCGCTTGAAACGGTATAAGCCGTAAGTGTATCATCTGCATCGTTGTATTTATAAAGGCCCGATCCCCTTGTGCCAATATAAATATTTCCATTGCTCTCAAGGATATGGGTCGCATCGAAACGCATACCCCGTTTTCTGAGTGAAATTTTCTTTACTTCCGAAAGGTCATTTGTGTTTAACCGGGTGAGATCTCCCGAAAGGGAATACCACAGATAACCTTTTGAGTCGATAAAAAAATTCTCACAGTAATGTCCCAGATCTGTAAATTTTTCTGTATCAAGATTCATCCGGAAAAGCCCGTTTCGTGCAGAAACATATAGATAGTCATTATAGATTCCGGTATGATGGATAATGTAGTTCGGACGAAGGGGGGAAGAATCAGCCGAGTGCTCCATGTAATGATGGGAACGCTGTGTGGGTATATGGAAGCTGGATAACCCTCCGGTATGTGTGCCGATGTAGAGCATATCCCGCTTTTCATCATAACTAATGCTCTTCAGGTTATTATGCGGAGGCCCGTTTTTATCTTCCGATACAAAATAACGAAAAGTTTGTGTCTTGCGGTTCAAACAATTCAAACCTCCCCCTTCGGTACAGATCCACAGATCGCCGTCTTTATCTTCCACCATATTCCCGACGAAAGGGTAGTTCAGGCAATCATTGCGATTGGGATTATCTACATAATGGGAAAAAATATCCCTTTCCGGATTAAAATAATTCACTCCTCCATAATAGGTGCCGGCCCAAATGGTTCCCAGACGATCGAAAAACAGTGAAAATACAGATGAATGACTCAATCCCCCGGGTAAATTATTACGTGTATACAACGTAAATTCGTGGGTATGTGGGTTGAACTTTTGTAATCCTTTGAATGTGCCGAACCATATATTGCCATGGTTATCCTCTGCAAATTCCCTTATCTGATTACTTGCAATGCGGGTTTGTGAAGGGTTAAGCTCCGAGTAGAAGCTTCTTGTTCCATCGGGAGCTATCTTGTGCAATCCTTCCATACGGCAACCTATCCAGAGATCTTTGGTGGAACTTTCGAACAGGCTGTATATGTCTTTATCGGGAATAATCACTTCCGGAGTGGCTCCTTCTTCCATCAGATAGAGGCCCTTATTGGATCCCAGCCATATTTTGTCTTCTGATAGCACCAGCATACAAAAGATAGACTGAACATTGGTTTTGGTTCGGAATTGCAGGGAATCTCCTGCCGGATCGTAGGTGAATATAGAATCTTCCACCACACACCATATATCTCCCTTATAAGTAGATAGAGTCCTGACCCCACTCGAACGAACCATCCGGAACTCCTCCTTACGAATATCGTATCGCATCAAAGCAGCGTCTGTCCGGAAAAAGACGTCACCCTCCCGGTTACTCCGGATAAAATCACACTGATTCCCGAAGAGCGATTTCGTGGGATCTCTATCCATTTCATCCGTCCATGGTTTATAGACGACCGTAGTATTCCCGTCATAAACGGTAATCCCTTCGCGCGTTCCAAACCACATCCGTCCTAATATGTCCTGGTGGATAGACATTACAGAGGTCTGAGAAAGCCCGTCTCCCATGCCGATATGTTTAAAATGGGCAGGGAAAACCGGTATAAAGAGATAGAGGAAAAATAATATGGACAAACAGTTTTTCATTGACTACCCCAGTATTCCTAAATGATAATATAGTATATGGTGCAAATATAATAACAATATCGCATTTTTGCTAATATTTGCTAAAGAGGCGGTCGTGGATTCCCAAGCGTTGAGATTATTTTACGATAAAACAATCAGCGCTTCTTCGCAGAGAGTGATCTTCTCAAAGCCCGATTCATGTACCACATAGGTGTTCTCTATTCCTACGGCGCCGATACCGGGTAGCACGAACTTGGGTTCCAAGGCGAATGCCATTCCCGGCTCCAGGACTTCTTTTGAACGGGCCATAAGCACCGGTGGCTCATTGATTTCCAGCCCTACACCATGCCCGATAAATTTGGCTTGTTGTACAGTGCCCATGAAATAGGACTCTAAGCCGTTTTCCTTCACCATCTCTTCTGCCAATAAATACAGCTCGGAACAAAGGGCGCCGGCCCGGAAATTCTTTATGATGGCATTGTGAATGTCGATGGAGACCTGGTGTGCCTTATAGGCGATATCAGGTGCATATTCAATGGCGAAGGTACGGGTCATATCATCCATCCATGGGCGGTAATTCCCTGCCATATCCACCATCAAGGTTGTGCCGGGTGAAAGCAGTGCGCCGTTGGCTCCCAGTGGTAGGAGGGGGGAGATGCCTGCTCCACCCAGTGCGTAATCATAAGGCGATGCCGCCTGGGCATTGTTGCCGGCCAACATGCTTCCCATAAAAATATCCATGTTCTCCCCGAAAGAGCGGAAGATACCAACCGATCCATGAAGGCGCATCTGTCTTTCTATTTCTATCTGCAGTTCCAAATCAGTCATCCCTTCGTGATACAAAGCGGGAATAAGCCCGTATACATAAGCGTGGATGCGGGCACTTTCACGCATCTGCTCCAGTTCGTATTCCGATTTTACCGCCCGTATCTTCCGTAATTCTCCGGAAACGTTCTTGATTTCTGGCATATTTAACGCAGCCTGCAAGCGGGTAGCGGAAGTGAAAGGCAGTTGGTCGGCTTCGATCAGGATACGTCCGGGCAAGGATATCCCCATTTCCCGCAGCAGATCGGGTATCTGTTCCGGTTTGCGGATAAATTTTGCCCGTTCATCATCAATGTTGGAAGGACGTTTCACAAACAGTACAGGGTTTTCCCCGGGAAATAAGAAGAGGAACCCGTCGAAAATAAATCCGCAGAGCCAGTATTGGTTCACGGATGAGGTGATGATACAAGCATCTGCTTGCATTTCGGTGATAGTCTGTTGTACCTTTCTCAATCTTGCGCCGGTTTCATGTAGTGGTAATCTGTTCATATAGTAATATGATTTTTTGACATCAAAATTAGGGGATTTTTTTTGAAAAACCACTATCTTTACGCCATAACTGGTTGGAGAGGTGAATAACAAACGGATATTAATAGTAGAGGATGATCGTTCCTTTGGCTCCATGCTTCAGAAATGGTTTGACAGGAATGGGTTTTCGGCAACGCTATGTTCAGGCATGATGGCGGCCCAGGAAGCGCTTTCTCAATCGGAACCTTATCAGATAGTCCTTTCCGACCTGCGTTTGCCTGATGGGGATGGCATTATGCTGTTGAATTGGCTGAAAGAAAAACACTTGTCGGTACCTGTTATTATTATGACAGGTTACGGTGAAGTTCAGACAGCGGTGTCGGCTATTAAATTGGGAGCATTCGATTTTTTGGAAAAACCTATCAATCCCGATATCCTGACAAAAAAGATTGAAGCGGCCTTTGATGGCCGGCAGGAAAACATTTCTCCACCCGCGGGACAGACAGAGCGAAAACCCTATAAGGAAGATAAACAATTTGTGAAGGGGCGAAGCCCGTTTTCCGCACAAATGTACACCCATATCGATTTGGTGGCGCCCACCCAAATAGCGGTGATGGTCATCGGTGAAAGTGGTACGGGGAAAGAGCATGTGGCCCGTCTGATCCATACACGGAGCAACCGTGCCAACGGGCCTTTTGTCGCGGTGGACTGTGGAAGCTTGTCTATTGAGTTGGCACCGAGTGAGTTATTTGGACATAAGAAAGGGTCATTCACCTCTGCCATAGAAGATAAGACCGGGTTTTTCAGGGAAGCACATGGTGGAACTCTATTTCTTGACGAAGTAGGAAACCTGCCTTATGGGGTACAGATGCAACTGTTGCGCACCCTTCAGGAGAAAAGGGTAAGGCCGGTAGGTACTTCCACAGACCTGAATGTGGACGTGCGGATTATCACCGCTACCAATGAAAACCTGGAGAAAGCGATCGATGAAGGCAATTTCAGGGAAGATCTCTATCACCGTTTGAATGAATTTATGATCAGGGTTCCGGCGTTACGGGAGTGCGTTGAAGATATTCCATCCTATGCCGACCATTTCAGGGAAGAGGCCAACAAGGAACTTGGCAGGGAGGTTGCCTTCATTTCTCCCGAAGCGTTGACCATATTGAAAAACTATGCATGGCCGGGTAACCTGAGGGAATTGCGCAATGTGATCCGTCGGGCGGTACTTTTTACGAGGGGAGACAGCATCACCCCGGAGAATCTGCCGGTGCTCGCGACAAGAAAAGAGGAATCTGTACCGAAAGCCGATATTTCTCTTTCCGTGGAGCCTGAAGAGGAAAAAGATAAGATATTGAGAGCGCTTGAACAAGTCAAGGGAAACAAGACCAAAGCGGCTATCCTGCTCCAGATCGACCGGAAAACACTCTACAACAAGATGCATCAGTATAACATCAGTTTATAAAGAGGAAATAATTTACACCGAACCAATTGCTTATGATAAGTAGTTTTCACGGAGATCGACAGTGAATTGTCTTATTTCTTCAATTGTTTTTAACAATTCTTCTTTCCAGT
This sequence comes from Proteiniphilum sp., assembly GCF_040307845.1. GTDB lineage: Bacteria > Bacteroidota > Bacteroidia > Bacteroidales > Dysgonomonadaceae > Proteiniphilum. Next base: position 11,608 of record NZ_JAWRIS010000034.1, on the reverse strand, counting down.
TAGGATAGGCCGATTCGTCTTCTCCTCTCAACATATCCATTTTGCGCAAAACAGCGCAAAGATGATCGGCATCGAGCTGGCTGAAGAAGGGATGGATCCTGTGGCTCAGTTGTTGTGCTTTTTCAAACTCTTCCTCTTCAATATAAGTCGCCAGAGTATCCATATCCTTGTTGGCCGATTCGACAAAACCGGCCAGGATATCTTGGATGATTTGTGTGTCGTCGCCAAACAGGGAGACGAGTTGGGGGAACTTATCCTTGAGGGAATCTTCTGTCGGCGCTTGTTCCTTGTTTTCAGGATACTGTCTCCCGGCAACGATTTCCAGTAGTTTGCTCATCCGGATAGGCTTCCTGACCAGACCGGAGAATCCTTCCGATAACGCCCTTTCTGTAGTATAATCATCGTGCGCTGTCATTAGCCAGACCGGTATCCGTGTGTCTTTTTCCCTGATCTTACTTAGGATATCCGTCCCTGTTATCCCTGTCATCTGCATATCGGTAAATACAATGTCAAACTGGGAGATAACTCTCAAAAAACCGTGGACATCCTGTGGATTACTGCATAGCTTTACTTTGTACCCGTTGCGGACAAGATATTCCCTGATCATACCTCCCAATGAAAGATCATCTTCGAAGAGGAGTATTTTTCCGAAAGGTATATCCTGTTGCATCGTGTTGTCACTCCCGGATAAATCTGAATTGGCATCGCCATTGGGAACCCTATCCGATATCTGCCGGACAGGAAGGGCAATCGTGACGGAGGTTCCTTTTCCTTTCTCCGAAGTCACCTCTATGGTTCCTTTTAACAGATCTATCAATCCCTTTGTGACATACATGCCGAAGCCGCTTCCTTCGGCTTTCAACGGATTTTGCATGCGGGAAAAAGGTTTAAACATGCCGGGTATTTCATTGATATCCATTCCTATACCGCTGTCGGTAATAGTGAAAACCAGTGGGCCTTCATTTTCCAGTCGAACGGTGACACCGCCCTGTAGCGTGTACTTTACAGCATTGGAAATTACATTGGTAAGTATCTGTTTGAGGAGCGTGTAGTCTGTCTCTACATACAATGGTGATGAAGCCCGGTTTTCAAACTTCAAGCTGAGTGATTTTTCTTCTGTCAAAGGTTGAAACATGCGGATAATATCGTCCATCAACTCAATAAGGTTGAACTGGCTATGAAGCAACTTTGCCGAATTCTGTTGCAGGCGCGAGAACTCAAGCAGATTGGTCAGCATGGTCAGGATGTGTTTTCCCGAATTCCGGGCAGACTGCAATTGCCGTTTCTTATCTTCATTTCTCTCTTCCGAGTCCCACATCTCCATATATCCCATCATGGAGCTGAGAGGCGTTTTAACATCGTGGGATACGGATAGGAGTAATTTATGGCGGCTCTCAATCAACTCCTCCGTAAGTTGTTTCTCTTTTACCAGGTCAGTCCGTGCTTTTTGTCCTTTGTTGAGGTCATCAATAATAAAGAAAATGATGATAAGAATAAAAAAGAGGGAGAGCGCACCGACGACGATGGCGAATCGGAAAATTCTCTGGGAGAGCTGTTCGCTGTTTTCCATCCCATTCCAGGCGATCCGGATGGTTTCATTATAGAATTCATTGGTGAGTTGTGAAATGCGGAGTGAGATATTTTGTTCGGCGAACAGGAGCTCACGTACTTCTCTCTCTATCCCCTGTATGCGGGAGGAATAGGATTTGGATGCCTCTTCCGTTATATTTTTCAGGTCGGCGTACATGGCGGTGTCTACCCTTGAAATGGATCTTGATTCTTGTTCGGTACGTGCTATGCTGATGGTAGAGTCCGGTACGGATGCAGGATCAATAAGATTTCTGAGCCGGTTCCAAAACCCTTTTTTCTGTTTTTCAACCCGGGTCGTGTCAATACTGGTGATTATCACAACCGAATCCTGGATGATCTCATCGTAACTATTGATCTTCTGGTCGAGTTCCATCAGTGGATTCTGGGATCTGAAGAGTCCCGTCAACCGGCGTACAATCTTATTTTTCTCCAGTAGCAGAGAGTCGATATCCTGTAACAATACATCCTGCTCCTTCTCCGGTTTCATCTCCTCTATATTCTGTATTTGTAAGGATATGTCGGATGAAATGGAGTCATATTGTTGTTGAAATACCCGCCGTGGAGACGAGAGGTACATATTCAGCACATCCTGCGCCTGTTGTATGGAGACCATTAACTGATTACTTTGGGTCAGGATCTCATATGAATTGTTCATCTCCGCTTTTTGGCGGTCCATATTCTTTTTAAGAGAATAAGAATAAATGAACAGTCCGGTAAAATAGATGATGACTACAAGGAGTATCAACCCTATTTTTATCCTGACACTTTGTTCCGGTGACTTTTTTTGGACCATACTTCAGATATAATGATTTTTCCCGCATCTATTATTCTTCAAATAAGATGAAAGCCGAGAGGCAAGTCAAATTTGTTTGAACTTGTCCGAGGCGCATCTATTATTCTTCAAATATACAGCATAAGTTTTAATTATCATACTTTTCTGCATAGGCTTGTTGACGGTGGAAATTGTGGATTTCTTTGTCTTGATTGTGGAATTATTCCACAGTATCCACATTTTTTCCACAGTAGGGATATGGGATGTATTTATTGTGTTGCGAATTTAACTTATTAGTAAAGAGGTGTTTATGGTTTACGGGAGCCTCCCTGATATGATTTGGTATCTAATTTGATATATAGTTAACGGCGATAGGCCACAAAAAAACAAATGGAATAAGAATTCAATGTAGTTTTTATTTTTTAAAATTTATCGTTATGAAAAAAGTAATTTTATCAGTCGCAATTATCGCAGGTATGCTTATTACGACAAACGTACAAAATGCACAGGCAATAGAGGAACAACCCTCCATCGCAATGGTTATGGACAATGACGGTTTTGTTGAAGTGCAGTTGCAGGATCTCAGCGAAGTTGTGCAGGCAACGATTAACTCCTATACCCAGGAATACGATATCAGTAAGCTGAAGTATAACGCTGAAAAGCAACTCACAAAAGTAAAATTGACAAAAAAAGATGATCAGTCAGAAAAAGTAGTATTTCTTGATGCTGAAGGGAAAGAAGTAGCAGCCCCGGCGAAGGAAGACTCCGGAGCAATAGAGGAGCAGGCTCCATCGGCTGAGTTGTCGGAAGTGATGCAGGACAACGGATTTGTGAATGTCAAGTTCGAAGAGTTGGGTGAAAAAGTACAGAATGCTCTCCGTACCCTTACTGAGACTTATGATATAACCTCTTTGAAATACAACGCAGAGAAAGGTATCACAGAGGTGAAGGGTACCAGTAAGACGGATCAGTCTGAAAAAGTAGTCTACCTGAATAGTGAGGGAGAAGAGGTGGCACCGCCAGCTTCTCCGGAACAACAGCAGGAAGAAACAGAAATTCCGATGTCATTGTAAACAAACAAACTACACTATCGCACCTCTATATATTTCTTAGTTGACATATTCTTCTTAATACAATGACTAAGGATCGATCGCCCCTTTGCTGAAAGAAGTAAGGGGGCGGTTATTTTTTATTTACCTGTGTCGATAGGGTTCCATACTTCCCATGCAGCCAGTGCCTGAAGTTCCAGCATCTCCCTGCCGTTTTTGGTTGTAGCACCCTGTGTTTTTCCTTTTCGCAGAAAAAGGGTCTCTTCCGGATTATAAATCAAATCATAGAGTAGATGGCGAGGGGTGAGAAGCTTATAGGGGATATCGGGACAATCTTCAGTTTGAGGAAATGTGCCTACCGGCGAAGCATTTACAATCAGTGTATATTCGGAGAGGATCTCCGGAGAAAGATCGGTATAAGTAAACCCGTCGTCGCGGTGAGAACGGGATACATATTTCCATTCGATTTGCATGTCTGTTAACGCCTGGGCAACTGCTTTGGATGCTCCGCCCGTACCCAGTATCAATGCTTTTCTGTGAGACCCCGGATCTATCAACGGGGCGAGTGATTGCTTAAATCCAATATAATCCGTGTTGTAGCCGGTGAGCCGGTAATAATACATATCACCGGGTTTCCTGTCCACTTTGATCACGTTTACCGCACCGATCTTTTGGGCTTCCGGGGAAATTTCATCCAGGAAGGAAATCACCTGTTCCTTATAAGGGATAGTTACATTCAGACCTTTTAAATGCTGATTGAAGAGAATGATATGACGAATCTCCTGAATATCCTCGATCTCGAAATTGAGGTATTCTGCGTCGATCTTCTCACAACAAAACTTCTCAGCGAAGAATTTCGCCGAGAAAGAATGCTTCAGAGGAAAACCGATCAGACCGTAAGTGTTCATTTGTTATTCGATTGTTAGACAAAGGGTTTTTCAGCCATGTAGAGAGTGGTGATACCCAGCGTATATCTTCTTAATCGGATGTTGGTAAAACCGTTTTTCTTCAGTATCAACATCATTTCCCTTCCCTGTGGGAAAGCGGCAATCGATTCGGGCAGGTAGCTATAGGCGCGTTGTTCGGTAGCGAAAATCCCCGACAGGACCGGCATCACATATTTGGTATATGCAGCATACATCTGTTTCATCGGTGTCTCCTGTGGGGTGGTGAGTTCGATAAAAAGAAATAAACCACCCGGTTTCAAAACACGAAGTACTTCCTGAAAACTTTTGTCGATATTTTCAAAGTTACGTACGCCGAAAGCAATGGTGGCGGCATCGAAACTGTTGTCGGCAAAAGTCAGGCTGGCGCAATCCTGTACGTCGAAGGAGATGGTATCCTGCAATCCTTTTGCTTTTACTTTTTCTTTACCGACCTGCATCATTCCTTCGGAGATATCTACCGCCGTAATTTTCTCCGGCTGTAATATCTTCTGTGCCAGGATAGCGAAGTCACCCGTGCCGGTGGCAATATCCAACAACTGCCTGTGGGGGTATTTTCTGAGTTCTTTCAGCGCGTCCCTTCGCCAATAATCATCGATTCCCAGTGAAAGCGTCCCATTCAGCTTGTCGTAGTTCGAAGCGATACTGTCGAACATCCGTATCACCTGCTCTTTCTTCGGTTGATCGGAGTTATAAGGGTTTACCTTTTCTACTTTGTAGGTCATTCTTTTAATCTTTCGGCTAATTGGACATACAGCCATTAATGAGTTCGCAAATATTCGGTGATATTTTTTTCAATGCGCGATTCCAGATTGTCGGCATCGGCTTTCACAAACTTTTCTCCGACGATCTTCTCGTATAACTCAATATAGCGTTCCGATACACTCCGGCAATATTCATCGGTCATTTCGGGAACCTGTTGTCCCTGTTGCCCCTGAAATCCGTTGTCCATTAACCATTTGCGTACGAATTCTTTAGAGAGTTGTTTCTGCTCTTCTCCTTTTTCAAAGCGTTCCTGATAGCCTTCGCTATAGAAGTAGCGTGATGAGTCGGGGGTATGGATTTCGTCGATCAGGTATATCTTACCCTCTTTTTTACCAAATTCATATTTGGTGTCTACCAATATCAATCCCTTATCGGCAGCCATTTCAGTACCGCGCTTAAATAATGCGTAGGTATATTTTTCCAGTTGTTCATACTCTTCCCTGTTAACCAGTCCCTGTGCGATAATCTCCTCTTTCGAGATATTCTCGTCATGTCCTTCGTCCGCTTTTGTAGTAGGGGTAATCAGAGGTGTTTCGAACTTCTGGTTTTCACGTAAACCTTCCGGTAGGGAAAGGCCGCATAAGGTGCGCGCTCCCTTTTTATACTCGCGCCACGCACTGCCTGTGATGTAACCGCGGATTACCATCTCCACCTTGTAGGGCTCGCATTGGTGACCGACCGTCACCATCGGGTCGGGGGAGGCTGCTTTCCAGTTAGGTACGATATCGGAGGTAGCATCAAGGAATTTCGACGCGATCTGGTTCAATACCTGTCCCTTATATGGAATGCCTTTCGGTAATACTACGTCGAATGCCGAAATACGATCGGTGGCGATCATAACCAGTGTCTCTTTTCCGATGCTATATACATCGCGTACTTTTCCGTGATACACACCCGTCTGTCCGGGAAAATTGTAATCTGTTCTTGTCAATGCATCCATATTGTTTGATTTGTTGATTTACTGATTTGATAATTTGATGAAGAAGAGAAGTTGAGAAGTCTTGATTCTTGGTCCTTTCCCCCAGTCTCCCCCTCTCCCCAGTCACCTTTTCACCTTTCGCTTCGCGCAATCTGCTACCGTTCGGCAAATTTAAATAAATTTACTTTGCCCTCACTTACTCGCAGATTTCCACCTTTTCACTTTTCCACTTAATCACTTAGTTCATACGCCTCCACTATCCTTTGTACAAGCTTATGGCGTACTATGTCCTTCTTGTTGAATTCTACCCTGCCGATACCTTTGATACCTTTCAATACCTGCATGGCGTGAATCAATCCCGATTGCTGCGAGTGGGGCAGGTCGATCTGCGTGATATCCCCCGTGATGATCATTTTCCCGTTCAATCCCAATCGTGTCAGGAACATTTTTATCTGCGGCTTGGTGGTATTCTGGGCTTCATCCAGGATGATCACCGCATCGTTCAATGTCCGTCCCCGCATAAAAGCGAGGGGTGCGATCTGTATGATTTTGTTCTCAACATACTCTTTCAATTTCAGGGGAGGGATCATATCCTCCAGCGCATCGTAAAGCGGTTGGAGGTAAGGATCAATTTTCTCTTTCATATCCCCGGGCAGGAAACCCAATTTCTCACCGGCTTCCACGGCAGGGCGGCTCAGGATTATTTTTCGGACCTTCTTTGTCTTGAGTGCCCTGACGGCCAATGCGATGGCTGTATAGGTCTTTCCTGAACCGGCCGGGCCGATGGCAAACACCATGTCGTTTTCATCGAACGCTTCTACCAGTTTTTTCTGATTGGCCGTACGGGCAAGAATGGGTTTTCCATTCAGTCCGTGGATGATGAGGTTGTCTACATTCACCACCATGGGAGCCTTGCCTTTCACAATGTCCAGGATGTCTTCTTCTTTCAGCACGTTCATCTCGTTGCTGAACTTTTCCAACTCATGTATCTTCTCTTCAAAGCCGGCCAGTTCTTCCTCCTCGCCGATCACCTTGATTACGTTGCCTCTTGGCACAATACGCAACTTGGGATAGAGTGTCTTGAGCAACTGGATATTGCTGTTGTTGATGCCGAAAAAGACAACCGGATCTACATTCTCTATGATAATGATACGCTCAATCATTCTCCGCTATTTGAGAAGTTTAACGAATATTGGTGCGATTTGTTCTCCTGACCTTCAATATAATTGATAAATGCGTTATTCACAAGCCGGTTCCCGCCGGGAGTGGGATAGTTGCCCGAGAAGTACCAGTCGCCCCCGTTATTGGGGCATGCCTTGTGGAGATCCTCAATACTTTGGAAGACGATTTTCACTTCGGCCTTTATCTCTTTGGAAGTAAGCATCTGTGCGATCTTGTCGGAGATCTCCTCATCGGTGAAAGGAGCATAAATATCCTTTACGTAATTGACGATATGCTCCTTCTTCAAATGATGCTGGGTTACCGATCTTTTATATGTTTCGTCGATCACATACTGCATGTCACGTTCTTTCAACAGTTCAATGGCTGCTTTGAAAGCGATGAACTCGCTCATTCTCGACATATCTATACCGTAGCAATCGGGGTAACGTATCTGAGGAGAAGAGGATACGATGATGATCCTTTTGGGGTCGAGCCTGTCCAATATCTTGATGATACTCTGTTTGAGTGTGGTTCCGCGGACAATACTGTCGTCGATAATTACCAGGCTGTCCACACCTCTTCTTAATGATCCGTAGGTAACATCATAGACGTGTGCTGCCAGGTCGTTCCTTGTATTACCCTGTGCAATGAAGGTACGTAATTTGATATCCTTGATAGCCACCTTTTCCGATCGTACCCGTTTCGACAGGATGGCGTCAATCTCCTCCTTGCTCAACGCGCTTCCTTTTTCGAGGATAGTGACTGCTTTCTTGTGATTGAAATAATCCTCCAATCCCTGGAGCATACCAAAATAAGCTACCTCTGCAGTATTAGGGATAAAAGAGAATACTGTATTGTCGAAATCGCCATCCACCGCATCCATGATTTTGGGAACCAATAGTTCTCCCAGCTTTTTCCGTTCCCTGTAGATATCATGGTCAGAGCCGCGTGAAAAGTAGATCCTCTCGAATGAACAGGGTGTGATTTTCTTTTTCTTCTCCTGTATCTGATGAAGGGTGATAGCTCCGTTACGTTTTACAATAAGCGCCTCTCCGGGTTGCAGTTCATGTACATCGTCTTTCTTCAGGTTGAATGCCGTCTGGATGACCGGTCGTTCCGACGCTACAACAGCTATCTCATCGTCATGATAATAAAATGCCGAGCGGATACCCCACGGATCACGCAGTACGAAAGCATCACCGCAACCGATCAATCCACAAAGGGCATAGCCTCCGTCCCAGATGCCGGATGCTCTTTTCAGCAGAAAAGGGATATCGAGTTTTTCTGCGATCTGGAGACTTATCTCCTGACCGTTCATCTGTTCTTTATTCAGATGATCATACTGGTATTGCACCTCCCGATCCAGATAATGACCGAGGGATTCCAGCATGACGAATGTGTCGGCATAATCGCGCGGATGTTGTCCTTCCTGAAGCAGTTGGTGAAACATTTCATCCACATTGGTCATATTGAAGTTCCCTGCCAGGGCAAGGCTTCTCGATGCCCAGTTGTTACGCCGCAGCAGGGGATGCACATAGCTGAGCCCGCTCTTGCCGGTAGTGCTGTAGCGCAGGTGTCCGATAAAGAGTTCCGCTGCAAAAGGAACTGCAGTCTTGACAAATTCGATGTCACTCAGTTGCTCCCTGGAGAATTGCTGGAACGAAGCATGTATATGGGAGAATATTTCTGATATGGCACCCGATCCCAATGCCCGTTCCCTGAAAATAAACTCGTTTCCGGGGGAGGCTTCCAGTTTCACAGCACCCAGTCCCGCCCCTTCCTGTCCACGGTTGTGCTGTTTTTCCATGAGCAGGTACATTTTATCCAGTCCGTATTGCCACGTCCCGTATTTATTGTAATAATAATCGAGGGGTTTGAGGAGGCGGATTACTGCAATCCCGCACTCGTGCTTGATAACATCAGTCATTGAATAACCTTTCTGTATTAAGGGTACAAATTTAATCTTATTTGTGGAAATTTTGCCGGTATTGTCACGATAATCTTATCAAAAAATGTCAACGAACGGTTTTTCGGATAGTTCAATTACATTAGGCGTTTTCTCGCAACGACATAATCCAAGCAAACTTGCCTTCTGTTCGTATTGCTTAACGAAAACGTTCAATTACATTAGGTGTTTTCTGCGCTCGGCAAAACAAATAAATTTGTTCTGCTCTTGCTTAACGAAAACGGTGGTGTTATCTTTGTGCTAATAAGATTGGAAACTATTTGAAAAGGATTATGTAACTAAAGCGGAGGCCTATAGATATTTTGTGGGAACCCATAGCTCGGGAAGAGCATAAAAAGAGTAGTTAGCGAAGCGACTTCTACTCTTCTAGCTTGAACGAGCTACTATGGGGCACAAAACATCATCAGATGAATGCTTTAGTTGCAATCATACGACTTATGAAATTTGAATAAATATAATCAAATGAACTGGGAACGCTTATTATCTGCAAAGAGGTTCGGGATGGAGCATTATGAAAATGCGAAGAAGCATGAACGGACGGAGTATCAGCGCGATTACGACAGGTTGATTTTTTCGTCGCCTTTCCGGCGGTTGCAGAACAAAACCCAGGTATTTCCCTTGCCGGGAAGTATCTTTGTACATAACCGGTTGACACATAGCCTGGAGGTTGCCAGTGTGGGCCGCTCGCTGGGAGAGAATATCGGTCGTGAACTGCGAAGAAGATATCCATCTTCCGAAGCTCATTTCGAGGAGATCGGTTCGATCGTTGCTGCTGCATGTCTGGCACATGATATGGGGAATCCGCCATTTGGACATTCCGGGGAAAAGGCGATCTCGACCTTCTTTTCCGAAGGGAAGGGCGCTTGTTTGCAAAGTGAGGTAGAGCAGGGGGGCGGCCGCTGGAGCGATTTTACCTGCTTCGAAGGAAATGCCAATGCTATACGGTTGCTGATGCATCAGTTCAGGGGGAGAAGGAAAGGCGGTTTTGCGATGACCTATTCCACACTGGCTTCTATCGTGAAATACCCCTATTCGTCGGAATTGAGTGGGGGAAAGAATAAATTCGGTTTTTTCGCCTCCGAAGAGGAAGATTACCGGCAAATTGCAGGGGAAATCGGAATCATCCAACAAAGTGACCACCCGTTGCGGTTTGTAAGGTATCCTTTGGTTTATCTGGTGGAGGCGGCCGATGATGTTTGTTACCAGGTGATGGATATAGAAGATGCGCACAAGTTACGCCTGCTCTCCACCGAGAAAGCAATAGAGTTATTGCTGGATTTCTTCGAGGGAGAGAGCCGTCAGCGACGCATCGCGACGTTGTCGTATGTGCGTGATGTGAATGAGCAGATCGCCTATCTGCGCTCCGGTGTAATCGGCCTGTTGGTGAATGAGTGTTCGGAATTATTCCTTGCCAATGAAGGCCAGATCCTTACGGGAGAATTCAATGGCACACTTATAGGAAATATTTCCCCGGTTGTCGTGAAAGCATACCGTCAATGTGCGGATTTTGCCATGCAGCATATATACCGCTCTAAAGATGTGCTTGATATTGAGTTGGCCGGCCACCGGATCATCGGGTATCTGCTGGAAATGTTCACAGATGCTATCCGGAATCCCGGTCATGCGTATTCGAAATTACTCCTGGATAGGATTCCCGAACAATATGAGACAGATTCCCGGAGCTTGTATGGGAAAATTCAGTCCGTCATCGATTACATATCGGGTATGACTGATGTCTATGCGCTTGATTTGTATCGAAAAATAACAGGCATGGGGTTGCCTGCTGTGTGATTTTACTTACGATTTGATGAAAATAGATATTTTTTTATTTTTTATTGAAATTATTTGTGGTTATTTGATTTCTTTTTTATATTTGCATCGTGGTTTTTTCATAATAGTATTAGATTTAAGGTTAACATGTTTGGCAGAGTGTCGAGAGACATTCTGCCGAATGCTTTAAAAGCTTTATTTTTTATTTGCTTGTGCTGTTATTCCTGATCTTCCAAATTGCCATTGGATGATTTTTGATTCGTCTTACAATTTCTGCGTCTTCGAACAATAATTCCGGTCGATAAAGATTATTGTTAAAATTCTCTATGAACGATTTTTCTTCTTCGGTAAATTTCATCAATTTTAGAAGAAACTCTTTTACTTCTACTTTAGCTGATTCAAAATCAAACCGCTTACTTTTTTTAAGAACAGGAAGTAATGAACTCCTGATTTGAACAAATGTCAGGTTGTCAATACTTTTGAAGTCATAGCTGGTTGAAGGATTATCACTTCCTCCTACAGTAAGATAGAATAATATAATATGATTATCCGCAATCAGTCCTAAACATTTATTAGGATAATTGCTGGAAAATCGGTTGATAATTAACGATATATATTTTCTCATATGATAGAAAAGTAGTATATTTATAGTCTAAATATCAATAGATTATG
>NZ_JAWRIS010000033.1:0-3311 GCF_040307845.1 Proteiniphilum sp. | reverse complement strand
GTCCATACGAAGAGCCGGAGATAATAAATAATGACAAAATGGTGATATATAACACAATATGTTTATTCATAATTTCGATATATTATTTAATGATTTCATAATGCAACAACAGGGATCCTTTCGGCTGTTGTATACTCAGTTTGAATCCCTCTGACAACTCCTTACCACTCTTCACCGACGTAAAATTCTCATCATCCTTATTGATGACCTTATAGCTTTTATCGGCCTGGACTCCTCCCAACCGGACAATCAGGCTGTTGTCTTCCGATTTTTCGCGACGAAAAGCCACAATAATACCACTTTCATCTGATGGTCTGTGCATCTGGTATGCAAGCCAGATATCATCTCGTGTCAGGTCTTCTATTCCGACAAGAGGATAGTAATCTTCATAAAAATATGGACGAACCTCTGCGTATTCTTTCAGGCAGCTTTGCATATCGACATAAGATACATTTTTGTCTGTTATCTTCCAGTTATAGATCAACGCACTGCTGATGCTCGAACGGAACGAATAGGTATCTGTCTGTAGAATGCCTGTTCCATGTAACGGTAAAAAGAAATTTAATCCATAGGTATGTCCCTGATAACCATCCGGATCATCGTAATGATAGTAATCACTTCTCCAGAGCGGCGCACTTCGGGAAGTGGTCTCCAAATCCAAACGACGTCCTCCGCTCGCACAATTGTCAATCAGCAGTTCGGGAAATTCTGCCATCAAATCATCCCAGAAAGTATAAAGTCCTTCAATATGTCGTACTTCCTTCATTCCGATACGTCCGGGCTCATCGTTTGCTTCCCAGTATGCATCCGGCCTCATATTAAAATCCTGCCGGTAGTAATCAATCCCGTTTTCACGAATCATATCAATAATCCATTGAGTCATCCATTTACGGGCCTCCGGATTACCCAGGTCGAACAATAACCAACCGTGCAGATGGCTATCCGGTAACCGAAGCATCCACTCCGGATGTTCTACCGCCCATTGCGTTCCTTCGATCACCCTCTCCGGCTCAAACCACACCATAAATTTCGCGCCTACTTTGTGCACTTCATCAGCAATAGGTTTCAATCCTCCTGGGAACCTTGACTTATCAACGGTCCAGTTACCTACCGTATTTGCCCAGGTCCGATCCATCTCAAAATCAGCTGCACCGGTATACCACCCGGCATCTAACCAATAGACTTCCGGTATTAATCCGAACTGAGTGTAGCGCCGGATCATGGCGATAGCGTAATCTTCGGTCAAACAGGAATATTCCGTGCATGGAGCCGGATCCCTATAGTTAAATCCGCTGGAGAGCGGATACTTTGCAAATTCCCCGTCAATCTTTCTGCTTTGGTGTGCCAGTACGAACCTTCTGAATTTGTTGTGCCCGTCTATTCGATTTTTAGAATTCCAGAAAAGTAAACACATAGACGGAGTACGAATCGTTTCATCTGCTTTGAGGTAACTCTCAAAACGTTTCATTCCCGAACGGATAGAGATGCTATTATCTGTATTTTGCACAAAATCGCTTACCCACGTACCAGACCACCCGATTGCAAACATAAATCCCTGATCCGACGGAGATTCGATATTGAAGAAAGGAAATGCCGTTTCAGAAGAGCGCCCCCCTTCAGGCATATGCTGAATGGTTTCGCCTTTTGTCAACACTGTTGACCGGGGATGAAAATCAGCTTTGGATATGTGATTACCTTCTGCCGAATGGAGAATAAAATCACCTCTGTTGGCATACTCAAAATCCATATCGATCACGTTCACAGATGATATGATTTTAGAATCCCCAGATCCGGTGTTTGTAAAATGCAATACCCACTTTACAGCATCGTAATCGGTATAGCCATCCACATCACAATCTATTCTAAGATCGGCTTGCTTACTTTCATACGTAAAACGATATTTTACAACATTCGCTTCGTCACTGACGAGCTTCTGCGAAGAGTAATTCCATGCTCGTAAAAAGGATTTAGACTCTTTTCCATCATAGACAAAAGAAAAAGGAGGTATTTTACCTTGTGCAAAAGTTCCGTTAATCCATTGACTTATATTCACCGGTTTATCCGTATACCTGGTCTTTTGCTGTGCTTTTAATTGCGTCGGACAAAGGAATGTCACTATCAATAAAGTGATAAAACAAACCATATTACTTTTATATATTCTTATCAACATCATTGTAATCAATTATTTACTATTAATCCCTTTAACTTTACCAATCAACCATACCATATACAACCACACAATGGTTATTACGAGTAAAGCTGCCATCTGGGTACCGAATTTGTCCGAAACAACACCCAGCAGGGGCGGCAATAAAGCGCCTCCCGAAACACCCATGATAAGAAGTGCGGAGACTTCATTGGCACGATCAGAAACACGTTTTAACGATAGTGAAAAGATAATGGCAAAAAGATTGGCATAGCCTAATCCGAAAATAACCACACAAGCAAGCATTGCCCATAAATTTCCGGTCATAAGCATCCCCACAAGTCCTATCGCGGCTAACAATACACTGAAAGTAAAAAATTTAGTTTCAGAATATTTCAACAAGAATATTCCACCTCCCAGAGCCCCGAGTGTGCGGGCAAAAAAGTAAACACTATTTCCCAATCCGGCTTCGGTTAACTCAAGACCGCATCTCTCCATCAAAAGTTTTGGGAAAGTCGTATTCATTCCGACATCGACACCCACAAGTACCAATATTCCAATAAAAAAGGCTACGATATATGTATCGTTGAACAATTTAAAGGTCATACGAAATGAAACCGTTTCTCCCTTTTTCGATTCTTCGATCGGAGTAAGCCACAACCAGACAAGGGCAATCAGAGAGGTAACAGCATAAACCGGGAATATCAGTTTCCAGCCAAAAGCCATTCCCGACGCCCAACTTGTAATGATAGGCCCAAGAAACGAGCAGACAGCTTTTACAAATTGTCCAAGAGTAAGTGTACCGGTCAGCTTTCCTTTTTGTACTACATCTGTCACCAACGGATTGAGGGCAACCTGCAATAAGGTATTTCCTATCCCGACAACAGCAAACGCAATCATTACCATTATAAAATCATACGAAATGATTGGAATACAAAAAGCAATAACCTGCAGTACAAAACTTAAAAGTACTGTTCTTTTCCGGCCAATTTTATTCATTAGCATTCCTGTAGGTATGGAAAGCACTAAAAACCAAAAGAAGCATGACATAGCCAACATATTGGCTAAAGTATCATTCAGGAAAATAAAGTCCTGTTTCACATAGTTTATGGCAATTCCGATAATGTCTACAAATCCCATAATAAAAAAACCAAACATTACGGGC
>NZ_JAWRIS010000032.1:0-70966 GCF_040307845.1 Proteiniphilum sp. | reverse complement strand
TTTGCTCTCCTTCTTTATCATTATGAAAGCTGTATTAATGAATATGTGACAAAATAATTGATTATTGAAGGTTATACTATCTCCTCAAATCAATGGATTTTGACCGGAAAGTGGGTGCATATGCTCCGGATTATCCAGGCGGGGCATTGGTAGGCGGTTTTATTTCAAAAGGCATTTTTTCGGTTACTAAAGGCTGGAGCAACGTATGGATTTCCTTCAATGATTTTTGGTTGAATCCGGTTCCCGCATGACCCGCATATTGTAATTTTCCATCTTTGTAATTACCCAAAATAAGGGCACCGAAATACTTTCGGGAACCGCGCGGTTCGGTATATCCGGCGATGATGGCTTCATCTACATTATGATTTTTTATTTTTACCCATTCCGAACTGCGAATTCCTTCACTGTAGAGGCTCGATTTCCTTTTTGCCATCACCCCCTCTAAATCGGCTTTTTGTATGGCTTTATAGAATTCTTTCCCCTTGGCTTCCACATGATCACAATATTTCACATGGGGTGTTTCGATGAGGGCCTCTTTCAGCAGCTCTTTGCGTTGATACAGCGGAAGGGTTTCCGTACTGTGACCATTCAGGAAAAGCAAGTCGAATACGTGATAAATAATAGTTGCTTCCGGATTATCTGTAAAATGTTGCAGTGTTTGGAAATCGGGTTTGTCGTTTTTATTGTATGCCACGATCTCACCATCCACAATCATTTCGTACTGTTGTTTTTCCAGTCCTTCTTCAATAAGCGGATATCTTCCAAGAAACGACAATCCGTTGCGCGAGTAAAACTGTAGACCTTCGGTGAGATCGGCGATGGCGCGGTATCCGTCCCATTTGATCTCGAATATCCATTCTTCACTGTCGAACGGTTCTTCGCCCAACACTGCCATCATCGGCCTGATATAACCGGAAACTTTTTCCCGCTCCGACGAAGAGACCGGAGAATGTTTCTTTTTCGTTGCCGCACGGGAAGACGTCGTTTTATATTTCTTTTCAGCCAGTTTGGTCACTTTTGATTGAGAAGAGGTATAATCTTCGGCATCGTAGTTTTCATGCACGGCATGTGCGTCGTTATGCTTAATGAGCAACCATGCATTTCCTTCTTTCGCCGTATGCATTTTCACCAGCGCAAATTCCCCTTTTAATTTTTTACCATGAAGAATGATTTTCACAGAACCTTTATTCAATTCTTCCAACAGGATTTCTTCATCAGTTTTACCTTTCTGACGCAACAAGGGCTCATAGTTGCCTTCATCCCAAATTTCCACCTCACCGGCACCGTAATTGCCTTCAGGAATAGTCCCTTCGTAAGTGCGGTAAGAATAGGGATGGTCCTCCACCATCATGGCCAACCTTTTATCGGCAGGGTTGAGCGACGGCCCTTTCGGAACCGCCCAGCTCTTGAGCACTCCTTCCATCTCCAGCCGGAAATCGTAATGCAGGCGTGTGGCCGCATGCCGTTGCACCACAAAAACATGCTTCCCGGGAGCGGGGACGGCATCCGGAGATTTGGTCTTCCTGGAACCGGTCTTTTTGGAACCGGTATCCGTGGACATGCCCCTCCTTGAATCGGCATCCACAGGAGCGCTGTCCCCTTCGGGTTCGCTTGTTTGGCTGAAATCCCGTTTCTTTTTATATTTATCCAGTGTCATCAGGAGATATTCTTTTTTGATTTTTCCAGACTTGCTTTCAGTTTTTCCATCAGGTCGATGGTTTTATCTGAACCCTCATCCCTTTCTACTTTTTTCAATTTCTGGCCTTTGGCTTTCTGTTTGATGATTTTCAACAAATCGGCACTATAAGTGTCTTTATATTGCTCTCCGTCAAAAGTCTCCGAATTCAGGTCGATGAGGGAAACCGCCATTTTCAACTCATCGGGTTTTGCTTTTTTAACAGGGATATCCAACTCTTCATATTCCCGAAGTTCTTCGGGGAAACGTATTTTATTAACAACGAGCACATCTTGATAAGGTTTTACAATACCCAATATTTCCTTGTTGCGCAAAACGAAAGTTCCTACCCCTACCTTTCGGGTCTTTATTAATGCCTGCAATAATAGCGCATACGCGTCCGCTCCGTTCTTTTGAGGTTCCAGAAAATAAGGAGCTTCAAAATAGACGCTGTCTATTTCATCTTCATCCACAAATTGTTGAATGGAGAACATTTTACTTTTTTCCGGGCTTGCGGCTTCAAAATCCTCCTCATCGAGTACAATATAGCGGTCGTTGAGCTTAAATCCCTTCACGATATTTTCCCATTTCACTTCCTTGCCGGTTTTTTCATTCACCCGCTTGAACCGGATATTAGACAAATCACTTTTATCCAGCATGTCCAGATCGAGCGTGCTGCTTTCTGTTGCCGAATACATTTTGACGGGAATATTCACCAGTCCAAATCCGATAGCTCCATTCCAAATTGATTTCATACGATTAAAACATCATTAAAGCCGGATTGGTTCATTGCGTAAATGCCTTCAAACCCAATAGTAAACAATCATTTATTCTCTGTTGTTAAGTAATGAAGTGCAGTGGATTATTTACCACTTCAATTAAGAGAATGCAAATTATGAATTGGACAGATATCTTATTCGGCAAAGAAAATTTTCTGTTTCTTATAGAAATTGCTATTCGCTCCCTGATAATGTTCATCCTTCTTTTTTCAGGACTGCGGATTATGGGGAGGCGGGCAGTAAAGCAACTCTCTATCTTTGAATTACTGATCATTATCGCACTGGGCTCTGCTGCCGGAGATCCCATGATCTATAAAGAAATCGGCATTGTATATGCCTTAGTGGTATTCATTATCGTATTCCTATCTTACTGGCTTATCACCAAACTAATAGAACATTCCGAGAAAGTGGAGAAAATCCTTGAAGGCCGCCCTTTCCCTATCATCCATGAAGGGAAGGCATCAAAAGAGTCTCTAAGACATAAGGAGTTGGCGATGGATGAGTTTTTCGCGGTGCTCCGAAATCAACATATCTTTCACTTGGGAGAAATAGAAAATGCCCTGCTGGAGCCAAGTGGCGAATTAAGCATCCTACGCTATAAATCTGCGGATATAAAACCGGGATTACCGGTATGGCCCGATTATCTGGAGAAAAAAACACAACAAGTGAAGCGCCCCGGCACGTATGCCTGCACTTACTGCGGAAATACACAAATAATGAACGAAGGGGAAAGAAAGGTGTGCGGGTATTGTAATGAGAATGACGAATGGGTGGAAGCTGAAACAGGCAATCGTGAAAAATAAAGGTAGGTGCCTCGCTGACATCTACCTTTATACTTCTTCAGATCTTTTAAATATAGTCGTTGTTGATTAAAATCAAATCATTCAACGTTTCTGCCTGTTTTTCTAAATTCATAATCGAGTCCTTTCTTTTTTAATTTAAATTGAGTCCACGAAACAACGTGTATAGGTGAAACAAATGTCTTTTGTTATTGTTTTACAGGGTGGTACAAATAAAAGCTAACAGGAGAAGGAATTACGATTGCAGAAATCCCTTGTTGACCTTGCCTCTCTAACAGCTGGACAACAAACTGTAAATGACTGATTATCAGTAAATAAAATTGGGGACTAATAAACTGGTATTATCATAAAAAAACGCCCCAGGATTTACTTTAGGACGTTCATTTGAGCGGAAGACGGGACTCGAACCCGCGACCCTAACCTTGGCAAGGTTATGCTCTACCAACTGAGCTACTTCCGCATAATTTTTTGGTTTTTCACTAAATCCTCTGATTCAGTCTCCTTGCCAAGGTTAGTTTCCATTTCCTTTTTGGGGCAAGGTTATGCTCTACCAACTGAGCTACTTCCGCAATAATATTTTAAATTTCACCAGAACCTCTGTTCCGAGTTTTCCTTGCCAAGGTTAGTTCCCTTTTCCTTTTTGGGGCAAGGTTATGCTCTACCTAATTAGAATAAAGAGTAAAGAATAAGGAATAAAGACAGTATCAAAAAAAATAAAAATGCATCTCTGAAACAATTAAAGAAATCTTTACTCTTTAATCTTTGTTCTTTGCTCTAATTATGGTGCAAAGATACCTTTTTGTTTTGTCTTTGCAAAATATCAGAGAGGAAAATTAACGTATCAGGCTACATATTTTTTCCAGATAAAAAGCATCGATTTCGTCGAAATGATCGAGCCGATCACTGTCGACATCCAGCACCGCAGTTACCGGACCGTTATTCCGGACCGGGACAACGACCTCTGAACGCGACAAACTACTACAAGCGATATGACCGGGAAACTTGTCCACATCCGGCACGATAAGGGTGTGCCCCTCTTTCCATGCAGTGCCGCAAACGCCTCTTCCATATACGATACGGGTACAGGCCGGCGGACCCTGAAAAGGACCGAGCACTAACCGGTTACCTTCCACCCGGTAAAAACCGACCCAGAAAAAACCGAATGCTTCCCGAAGAACTGACGTAATATTGGCCATATTGGCAATAAGATCGGGTTCTCCCTCTGTCAATGCCTGCAACTGGGGAAATAGCGCTTTGTATATTTCCTCTTTGGATGCTCCGTAAGGTATATCAAGATCTTCTGCCATACTTCTTAACTTCTTAACTTCTCAACTTCTTAACTTCTTATCTTCTTAACTTCTTCCCAAAAGAGATATAAAAAATCGCGCCACCCGTAAAAGCGACGCGATGTAAAATTTACCCTTTGAAAAAGTGGTAATTTACTTTTACTATATACGATAGAATTTACCGTGCCTGCTCCTGTGCTTCACGAATCATCTTGGCGTTAGGAAGAATAAACACTTCCACGCGGCGATTCTGTTCACGGCCAGCCACGGTATTGTTATCTGCGACGGGTTGTGTGGACCCAAAACCATCTGCCACCAGACGACTTCCGGATATTCCTTTAGAAACAAGATAGTTATATACGGATTCGGCGCGACGTTGCGACAATGGGTTATTGATAGCGTCGCTACCGGTGCTGTCGGTATGGCCATAGATTTTCACATCGGTATCGGGATTGTTCTGCAGTGAAGTGGCAAACCTATCGAGTGAAGCCCGTGAAGCGGTACTCAATGTGCTTGAATTGGTAGCGAACAGGATACCCGATTCGAAAGTAACTTTGATGGCTTCACCTTCGTTGACTTTCTCTACCTGGGCGCCTTCAATCTGTTCGAGTTCAGCTGCCTGCTTATCCATTTTGTTTCCGATAATAGCTCCGGCGGTACCTCCCAGCACAGCTCCTATACCGGCACCCCAGGCGGCACCCTTGCCTCCTCCGGCAATGGCTCCGATTCCGGCTCCGAGAGCTGCTCCACCCCCTGCACCGATTCCTCCGCCTTTCACCGTATTACTTGTACCACAACCCGATAATACCAATGCACCTCCCAAAAGGCCAATGGCAAATAATTTAGAAAATTGTCTCATAGTTTTTTTATTAATTTAATTAATCTATTTTAGTTAGTCGAACAGATTAAGCGTGTCGCAATAGGCCAGTTCTCCTGCCACGATGGCTTCAATTTGTTCGTTTGTATAATCTCTCCCTAATATCTCTTTATTTTTCCGGGCATTCCGGATAATATATTCCAATAACTCGTCCTCATTGATCTCTATTTCGGGATCATCGTCTTCATTCTCATCGAGATAACCTTTCTCTTCATAGAAGTCATAAATAAGATCTACAACGTAGTTGATCTCGTCGTCCGAGAACTCATCCTGCATCTCTTCCGGCAGGTTCTCCCGTATGAAACGCAGAGAATCGTCCTCATCATACTCAAGTACTTTTTTATCTTCCTTACTCATGTGGATATTTTTTTAAAAAGTAAACTTCATCTCATTTATGTAAGAACAAAGATGAGAAAAATAAGTTCAACGCCGCATATTTCGTTTGGCATTTTCTTTGGCTTTTTCGCGGGCCATCTTCTCCTGCATCTTCTGGGCTTCTTCAAGCCGGGCCATAAAACCCGATTTCTTTTTGGGTTTTTTCTTGTTGGCTTCCAACTGTGCCAGGATCTTATTTTCGTCGATCACCTGTTTCATAATAAATGTAAGTGCGATGGTAATCAGCGTGGAGAGGAAATAGTAATAATTCAACCCTGCCGGGTAATTATTGAGGAAGAAGAACATGAATACCGACATAAAGATAGGCATGTACTTCATACCGGGCATCGCCTGTGTGGAACCGGTATCGGTCATAGACATATTATATTTGGTGTAGATTACGTTGATCACCGTCATCAACAGGCAGAATATACTGATATGGTTACCCAGGAAACGGGTAATCAAAGGGATATTGCCACTCCAGGATATAAGGGAGTCATAGGTAGACAGGTCGTCTGCCCAGAGGAAACTCTGCTGTCGTAATTCAATAGCCGATGGGAAGAAAAAGAAGAGAGCCAGCAGCACAGGCATCTGTATCAACATGGGGAGACAACCGCTCATGGGATTAATACCTACTTTGCTGTAGAGTTCCATGGTGGCCTGCTGCCGTTTCATCATCATCTCCTGGTCCGTACCGGGATATTTCTTTTCAAGTTCCTGTATCTGGGGACGAAGCACCCTCATTTTTGCCGACGACATAAATGATTTGTAGGTAAGCGGCAGGGTAATCAATTTCACCATCAGGGTAAGGATCAGGATGATCAATCCCATTCCCCAGTTGAGGGAGAGGAAGAAGTTAAATACGGGAATTACAAACCATTTATTCACCCAACTAAGCCAGCGGTAACCGAGATACACATTCTCCTCGAGATGCAGCTTATCGGCATTATTGGCAACGTCCTTGTCATAAGCCTTAAGCGTATTATAATGCACGGGGCCAAAGTAATAGTTGAAACCGGCAGTGATCAGGTCACTGTCAGGGCTTACTACAGGGGGCACCCATCCTTCGGCCTTGTAACGTTTCGTATAATCGGGACTGGTAAGCACTTCGGAATTGAGTATGGTATTGCTGAAGGGTTGCTTACCGATGATGACATAAGAGAAATACTGGTCTTTGAACGAGAACCACTTAAGCGGTTCGGAGAGTTCCTTGTGATCGTTCTTGGTTTCGCTCATTTTCTGCACATCCTGTTTATCGTATTTATAATGGATGCGCGTAAAGCGGTTCTCGAACATACGTCCTTTTTCCTGTTGACGGATTTTCTGCTCCCAGTTCATCCGGAAATTGGTGAGGCTCTCGGGGTGAAGGCCGTTCTTCATACCAGCCAGCCGTACCTCGAAATCCATCATGTATTCATCTTCCGGAAGGGTATATACAAAATCGATATATTGTCCGGGGCTTTGTTGCAAACGCATCGTAACGGAATGGCTGTCGTCGCTCCGGACAGGAGTAAAGATTTGGTCTTCGGTGGTAAGATGAACACTGTTGCGGTTGAACAGGTTGAGATTGAAACGTGCTTCATCGGGTCCGTCGAATAACATCAGGTCTCCCCCCGAATGATGGAGATATTCCTTCATCTGCACGGAACGGATGGAACCTCCCCGCGTGCTGAGCAGAATGCGTACCTTTTCGTTCTCCAGGACAACAGTTTCTTCCTGGGCCGGAGAAAGAACGGGTTGCATCGCCAAAGTTACGGAATCCCCGTTTTGTTCCAATGCTGAAAGGGAAGCGGTATCCGTGGGAGATGACGCCGACCCTGCGCTAAAAAAATCGGTTACAGTATTATCGGCAGCGGGAATGGCTGTGTCAGGCTGCACACCTGAAGCCTTTTGTTGTGCCTCGAGTTGTGCCCGCTCTGCCTCCACCATGGCGATGGAGTCGCGCATACGCTGCTGAGCCTCAATCTGCTCACGGCTGGGCCTGTTATAAATTGTAAAAGCTATAATGATGGCTGTGATAAGCAGCAATCCTGTGACTGTATTTTTATCCATTGTCTGTTTTTATTATTGGCGTGCATCGTGTAATTCCGCCGCAGCTTGCATAAAACTCATAAAAAGCGGATTAGGTGAAATAACGGTGCTATTGTATTCAGGATGGAATTGGGTCCCGAGATACCAACGCAGATGGGGCACTTCCACTACTTCCACCAATACCGAATCGGGATTGATACCGGTACATTTCATGCCACCAGCCTCAAACCGGTCCTTATATGAATTATTAAACTCGTAACGGTGACGATGGCGTTCACTCACCTTGGTCTTTCCGTAAGCTTTGTATGCCAATGATCCTTTTTTGATGGCACAATCGTATGCCCCGAGACGCATGGATGCTCCCATATTGGTGATATGTTTTTGTTCTTCCATCAGGTCGATGACCTTGTCGGCAGCCTTGGGATCGAATTCAGTGGAATTGGCATCCGGGATATTCAGTACTGAACGGGCATATTCGATGACCATACATTGCATCCCGAGGCAGATTCCAAAAGTGGGGATATCATTTTCACGGGCATAACCCAATGCCATGTATTTCCCTTCAATGCCCCGTTGTCCGAATCCGGGAGCAACCACAATACCGTCGGCATCACGGAGCGTTTCTTCCACATTCTCTTCAGTGATCTTCTCCGAATGACAGACCTCCAGCCTGAGTTTCCTGTCGTTATAAATAGCTGCCTGTGACAGTGCTTCGTTGATCGATTTATAAGCATCCGGTAATTCGGCGTATTTTCCTACCAATTTGATGCAAACTTCCTTCCTGGCGTTTTTTCTTTTCTGAAGGAAAGCCTTCCATGCTTCCAGATTGGCGCTGCCTTCAACGGGCATATTCATCTTCCGCAATACCACTTCATCCATGCCTTGCTTCTGCATCATAACAGGAACCTCATAGATAGAGGAGACATCCACCGACTGCATCACGGCACCCTGGTCCACATTACAGAAAAGGGCAACCTTATCGAGAATATCTTTATTGAGATAACGATCCGTGCGGAGCACCAGCATATCGGGCTGAATACCAAGAGACTGCAATTCCTTGACAGAATGCTGGGTAGGTTTTGTCTTCACCTCTCCCGCTGCGGCGATATAAGGCACGTAAGTAAGATGGAGGCAAAAACAGTTGCGTCCCAGTTCCCAGCGAAGCTGACGTACCGCCTCGAGGAATGGAGTGGACTCAATATCACCCACTGTCCCTCCTATCTCAGTAATGACAAAATCGAATTTACTTTTTACACCAAGGGACTTGACATTACGCTTGATTTCATCCGTAATGTGAGGTATTACCTGCACCGTCTTCCCGAGATAGTCACCACGACGCTCCTTCTGGATCACATTCTGATAGATACGTCCGGTAGTGATGTTATTTTCCTTAGTGGTCTGTATATTGAGAAAACGCTCGTAGTGTCCCAGATCGAGGTCCGCCTCATGTCCATCTACAGTAACATAGCATTCGCCATGCTCATAGGGATTAAGGGTTCCGGGATCGACATTGATATAGGGGTCGAACTTCTGGATGGTAACTTTATAACCTCTTGCCTGCAACAACTTACCAAGCGATGCTGCAATGATTCCCTTTCCTAAAGAGGAAACCACACCGCCTGTAACAAAAATATACTTTGTATCGGCCACGATTGTGAATTATTTAACGTGAATGAATTTTTTGAAGTTGCAAAGATAGGAAAAAAATGGGAATAATGGGACAATATGCCAATGGGAATAATGAAAAAAGAAGTCCGAAATTGAGAAGTTAAGAAGTTGAGAAGCTGAGAAGTTGAGAAGTCTTGGTTCTGATTTAGTTCTTAGTTTATAAAGTCTATACTCTTTACTCTATACTCTATACTCTTTACTCTACACTCTTTACTCTACACTCTTTACTCTATAAATAAAACTACATTTCAACTAATGATGCGTTTTCACAACGCATGATCTTACCGGGGAAAGCCTGTACGATAGAGTAATTATGGGTGGACATGATGACGGCTGTACCGCGGCTGGATATTTCCTGTAGGAGGGCAACAATCTGGCTTCCTGTCTCCGGATCGAGGTTACCGGTCGGTTCATCGGCCAATATAAGGGCGGGAGAATTGAGCAGGGCACGGGCAATCACCACCCGCTGCTGTTCCCCGCCCGACAGTTCGTGAGGCATCTTATAGGTTTTATTCTGCATACCCACCTGTACCAGCACCTCGTTGATCCGGTCCTTGATTTCATGACGATTCTTCCAGCCCGTAGCACGCAACACAAATTCAAGGTTTTTCTCTACCGTACGATCGATCAGCAGTTGAAAATCCTGAAAAACGATTCCTATCTTCCTACGAAGAAATGGAACCAGCCGGCGTTTGATTCCGGCCAGTTCATAATCGAATACCCGGGCACTCCCCTCCTCGATGGGAAGCTCGGCATACATGCTTTTCATCAAAGTACTTTTTCCGGAACCGACCTTGCCTATGATATAGAGGAAATCGCCGCGATTGATAGTGAGATTGACATTACGAAGGATGATATTTTCCTCTCGGTTGAGCTGTACCTTCGAATAATTGACAAGTTGTTCCTGCACCATTGTTCCTATTTAACGAATTGAATTATGAACGGATATTTCCAATACTCTCCATTGTTGGCTTTGACGGTAGCGATCACCACAAATATGGCATACAATATACCCAGAACGGCAGCTACAGGAATACCGATTACAGTAATACAGAGTATGACGGCGTAAATAATATAACTGATCATACAATTCAGAATGTTCTTACCATGCTTATCAACATTGGCATTGATATCTTTATTGGTAGTCCACATCAGGATAGGCACTATGAAACCGGCCAGCGGAATGATAGCCCCGGCAAATTGAGTAAGATGCATGAGCATCAGGTAAGTATTTTCCGCAAGCCCGAACAAAGGCTTTTTACCGGTACTACTAAAGGCGTTTTCCTGCTCATTGAGAATTTTTTCTTTCTCGCGCTGATATTCCTCTTCGGAAATACTTCCTTTTTCCCGTAATTCGTCCAGAATTTTTAAATCTTCGTATTTCATATGATTAAAATTATTGATTTTCAAACGTATCACATGGAACTCGCAATTAATCATGAACTCGGGTGAGAACAGTTATCATGCTCGTTTCATAACTTTTTAAATGAATAGTGAAAAATTAATAGTGAATAGTGAATAGTGAAAAATTATATTAGAACCAAGAATCAAGAATCAAGAGCCAAGACTATGTAAATTAAAATTTACCTATCACCCAATAGCGAGTCGATGGTCTCTACCATCTGTTCAAACTCTTCTTCTTCGAACAGGCGCGTTAACATCACAATCTTTCCTTCACGGTCAATAATGATATTACGGGTGATACCGGCCTTCTTTTCGGCATACAAACCAAAGATATCGGCATCAGGATCCAAGCCTATCGGATAAGTCACTCCGGTAGCCTCAATAAGTTCCTGTATTTTCTCTACCGGCTCATCACGGTCGACACCGTATAGAGCAAATTCAGGATTATCTTTGTGGCGCTGCCAGATACGCGATTCAATATGAGGCATTTCCTTACGACATACACCGCACCAACTGGCGGTAAACTGTAACATGACTACTTTTCCCCGCAGGGAAGAAAGGGTAACCTCACTACCATCGGGCAACTGCATAGTAAAATCGGGAGCCTGGTCGCCTACTTTTACCAAATACTGCCGGTCGCCTTCTACCGGAACTTCCTGTGCCACGGCCGCTGTATCGGAAGGTGTTCCGGATAAAGCGGATTTTTTCCCGGAGGAGCCGGTACACGAAATCAACCCTGCACTTATCAACAAACTATAGAGTATAATAATTTTACGCATATAATTTAAAACTAAAAATTAAGACTGAAAACTGAAAACTAAAAACTAAGAACTAAGAACTAAGTTTGAATCCGGATCTAACATTCAAAAGCCATGACTATTTAGCACTGCTTCCGGATATTATACTTTTTCAACATATTCGACTTCACAAAGATATATTTTTTCCCGAATATCGTCGTTTTTTAAAGAAAATAATTACTATCACTGTCGCTACCAGCGAGCCGAGAATATCGGCAATCCAGTCGGCCCATTCCGCACTGCGGGATGCAAAGAAATACTTCTGCAATAACTCGATTGCTCCTCCATAAAATACGGGAATAAAAAATCCCCAGAAGATCCACCGTAAAGTGGGTGGATTTTCGTTGTACAACCTGTAATAACCGATCAGTGAGACAGATGAAAGGACAAAGAACATACCAAAGTGTACCAGCTTATCCCACGGAATACCTTCGGGCATACCGGGTATCTGGGAAGAAGAAATAAGACAGGTAGCAATAAAAATAATTACAACTATGAGCAAAGGAAGGAATGTATAACGGAGTAGAGTCTTCATAAACAAGAATTAATCTGAAAGAAACTTCAAAGATAACAATAAACCTGCTGTTTTTGTTGCGAAATATACTTCCGTTTACCACTTTTCCAATTTATGAAAGTGTTGTGGAAGGGATATTTTTAAAATAAAGACTTATAAAAATGGGCCCAACCATGGATTTATAAACATATAACTAAAACTATATTTCATTTTCATCAAAAATTTGTTCCTTTGCGGTTTATAAAGTGGAAAGGTGGAAAAATGACCGGATGAAAGAGAGACAAGGAGAGCGGGAGAATGGTCGTTCCTAAATCCTATATTCCCAATTCCAAGTCCTTCATCCCCAATCCCCATTCTAAAATAGTCTTGGCTCTTGGTTCTATAAGTCCTGGTTCTAAAAGTCTTGGTTCTATAAGTCTTGGTTCTAAAATAATGAATTTTATATGAGAAAAGCAATTTTTTGTATACTAGCGGCTCTTACGGCACTTCAAACGATAGAAGCTCAGGCGCCGACAGAGAATAAAAATCAACGTTATTTCGACATCAATAAGAATATTGACATCTTTAACTCTGTAGTGCGGGAATTGGATATGTTTTACGTAGACAGTGTAGAGGTGAACAACCTGGTACAGGGCGGTATCCGTAGTATGCTAACCCGTCTGGATCCTTATACCGAATATTATGCAGAAGAGAATATGGAGGACCTCCAATTTATGACCACGGGGGAATATGGAGGTATCGGAGCTATCATATCTTACAACAATGGACAGGTAGTGATCAATGAGCCGTATGAGGGACTTGCTGCAGATAAAGCGGGACTTAAAGCGGGCGATGCCATCCTTGAGATTGACGGAAATGATATGCGGAAATCAACGGTAAAAGAGGTGAGCGACAAGTTGAAAGGAACGCCGGGGACATCAATAGAGTTAACAATCCGTCGACCGGGGGAAAAGAAAGACCGGAAATTGAATATACTACGGGAAAAGATCGAAGTCGATCCCATCACTTACTCTGGAGTGACCGATGACAAGATCGGTTATTTTCATTTCAGCAGTTTCACCACACGAAGTGCCGACCGGGTCAGGAAAACGGTACAGGACCTGAAAGAGAAAGGAGCTACATCGTTGATCATGGACCTCCGCGGTAACGGAGGTGGTATTCTGGACGAAGCGGTGGATGTAGTGAATCTGTTTGTTCCGAAAGAGGAAGAAATCGTATCCACCAAGGGAAAGTTAAAACAGTGGGACAGGACCTACCTGACACGCAATCAGCCATTGGATAAAATCATTCCTATCGTGGTATTGATAGATACGGGGTCGGCATCTGCGTCGGAAATCGTAGCGGGAGGCCTTCAGGATCTCGACCGGGCGGTGATCGTAGGTAACCGGTCATTCGGAAAGGGATTAGTGCAGACTCCGCGTGACTTGCCATACGGCGGTAACATCAAGATCACTACTTCAAAATATTATATCCCCAGCGGGCGCTGCATTCAGGCGCTGGACTATTCACACCGTAACCCCGACGGAAGTGTAGCACGAGTACCCGACTCCCTGACCAATGTATTTAAAACACGGAATGGACGTGAAGTACGCGACGGGGGAGGAATTACACCTGATATCACCATTCCACAGCCTACGGGGGGAACAATTGCATTTTACCTGATGACGGATAATGTGATTTTTGATTATGTGACAGAATGGGTGCAACAACATAAAGAGATTGCCCCACCCCATCAATTCAGGCTTCCGGAGAGTGACTACGAAACGTTTAAGGAGTTCGTAAAGAAACGTGATTTCGAATATGACCAGTTGAGCGAACGTTCACTGCAACAACTGAAGAGCATGATGGAATTCGAAGGATATATGGATGTGGCAAAAGAAGAATTCACCGCGTTAGAGGCTAAATTGCATGCCAACCTGGATCGTGACCTGGAACTCTTTAAAGAAGATATTACCAACATGATCGAATCGGAGATCGTACAACGTTATTACTATAAGAAGGGAGTGCTTCAGCATCAACTGTCCGATGACAAAGTGTATAGCAAGGCCGTGGAGATTTTGCTTAATCAGGAAATGTATCAGTCGATACTCCAGCCTCAATCATCAAAGGTACCTCCTGCTACGGAAATAAAAGAGAAACTGAAAAACCAGTATTCGTGAAGGTTAGGTACCTGGGTGGTTAAGTGCCTGAGTGGTGAGGTGCCTGAGTGGTGAGGTGGAAATCTGCGAGTAAGTGAGGGCAAAGTAAGTTTACTTAAATTTGCCGAGCGGTAGCAGATTGCGCGAAGCGAAAGGTGGAAAGGTGCCTAGGTGGTGAGGTGGTTAAGTGAGGTGGTTAAGTGACTAATTTACAACTGCAACGATGATACCGGTACAGGAAGATTGACCGGCACAATAGTCGTTGAGATTCTTTTGGTCGACCACTACTTTTTTCCGGGTGGATGAGGCATGTACAAAAGAGAGCCTGCCTCCTTTGCGAAAAGTAAAACCCATATGGGTAACATCCAGCCCGGCAATACTTGTGGAAAAGGCAACCACAGACATATGGGGGATTATAGAAGTTTTATCGGCTATGGACCGTTTGGACAGATAATAAAATCCATTCCGTTCATTGATATTGTTTTCTATCACTTGCATCTGCCTGAGTAACATATCATCATCTTTCAATTGCCTGTAAGCATCGCGATGGGTAGTCATGAAATCAATCGTTTTCTCTTCCCTGATGCCGCCTAATCCGGCAGAGCGGTTTTTCAACAACCCTTTCTTCTCATTATCATAAAGCCAGTCGGAGGTGTAGTGTAGTCGTGAGGTATATCCCTGCAGGTTGCCGCCACGATAGCGGATGCATTGTAATTCATTGAGGAAAGTATCAAAATCAGGATTATCCGAACGGGCAGTACGTACCAGGGCGATCACCGATTCAACGAAAGTGGTACAGTCGAACTCACGCAGGTTGACTACCAATTTCTCTTCACCGGGCATCTCCAGCGTATGGGGAACATAAGGAGTATCCAAAAAGAAGAGAGCCGTCTTCTCAAGCAGGCTGTCGGTATGTGCTGATTGCCACGGACCAATATAGGCAATATAACGATCGAATATCTGCCGGTCTTCAGGAGTATAAACGGTTTTAGGAAGGCTACCAGCATTAATCACAGAGGAAAAAGCCACTGCAACTGCCATCATCGAGAAAAAAATAATCTGCTTACTCATTTTTTTAGAATAAAGAGTAAAGAATAAAGTTCCACCTAGACACCTGATTACCCAGTCCCCAAGTCCCGTGAATCATCAAAGCGGGGCTGTAGTTTTCGAGAGCAGGTAAGCATCCAGAAGGGTAATAGCCGCCATGGCTTCCACGATAGGGACTGCACGCGGCAACACACAAGGATCATGCCGGCCACGCGCTTTAATGATTGTATCATTGCCTTGCATATCTACTGTCTGCTGTTCCCGGAGGATGGTGGAAACCGGCTTGAAAGCCACGCGGAAATAGATATCCTGTCCATTGGAAATACCGGCCTGGATACCTCCGGAATGATTTGTGCGGGTACCTACCTTGCCATTGTCATTATAGAAAGAGTCGTTCACCTCAGACCCGCGGGCAGAAACATTGAATCCGGAGCCATATTCAAAACCTTTGACGGCATTGATACTTAACATCGCTGAGCCTAACATGGCATGGAGCTTGCCAAAGACCGGCTCGCCCAACCCTACCGGCGTGCCTTTGACCACACACGTGACAGTGCCGCCGATAGTATCCCCCTGATAGCGTACCTCCTGAATCAGCTTGATCATCTGTTCCGCCATATCGGGATCGGGACAGCGAACAAAATTTTCTTCCGTACGCGAAAGGTCGTATATCCTGTAATCGTTCTCTAAGGCAATATCGCCTACCTGTGAAGTATAGGCTGTAATATCTATATTGAGTCGGCGCAGATAAAGCTTTGCCACAGCCCCCGCCACCACACGGGCAATGGTTTCCCGGGCAGATGATCTGCCGCCGCCACGGTAGTCACGGATGCCATACTTCTCCTGATAGGTAAAATCGGCATGCGAAGGCCGGAAAGCCTCTTTAATATTGTCGTAATCAGACGACTGTTGGTTCTCGTTCCGCACCAGAAAACCAATAGGTGCTCCGGTAGTTTTATTTTCAAATATACCCGATAGAAATTCCACCGTATCCGACTCTTTCCTGGGTGTAGTTATACGGGACTGGCCGGGACGGCGCCTGTCGAGTTCCGACTGTATAAAGTCCATATCGACCTCCACCCCCGGAGGACAGCCATCGATAACTCCTCCCACTCCAACACCATGCGACTCGCCGAATGATGTCAACCTGAATATTGTTCCGAATGTATTCATTATTTTAATTACCAATTACCAATTACTAATTACCAATGACTAATTACCAATGACCAATGATTAATTACCAATGACCAATTATCTCTTTATCACGCAAAATGCATTACCATTGATTACCAAAGCACTATCACTAATCACCGAAGCCACCATCACTAATCACCGAAGCTACTATCACTAATCACCGAAGCTACTATCACTAATCACCGAAGCTACTATCACTAATCGCCGAAGCTACTATCACTAATCGCCGAAGCCATTATCATTGACCACCGAAGGAACTATCAGGGAGACATTGGTCAAATCGTTATGATAATCTCCTACAGAAGCCGATTGTACCGGATAGAGCAACATGAAATTATTGTTTATGAAGTGTTTGTTGATATAATCGGGAATATTACGCATGGCAGGATCATAGGATATTTTCCGTTGGCGGCTCATCACAATGACCAATCCTTCATCTTTACCGATTTCTTTTGTCAATCTGATAAAATCTCTCCATCCTTCAAACTCATTGAAATCAGCATCAATAGGATGTACCTTATGCACATTACGAAGCGTATTAAGTATTTCCCGGTTGGTAAAAAAACTGAGTTTACCACCCGAATTACGACCCAAATTCCATATTTTAGATAACCACAATGAAAAACCGACCTCTTTATCCGCATTGGGTGGAATAACGACCAATCTGCGTTTGACCGTACCCAGTGGTTGGATGGCTTTGTATATGAAAAGGGTGGACTGGCTGTTATCGAGCACTCCTTCCACAAGATATCCAAGGAAAGACTCGGTTATCTCCTGTTTTACGTGAAGTCCCATCACAATATCGGTAATGGAATATTTCTTGACTATCCCAAGGATACCATTGAGAATATTCATATCATACCGCTTCAAGGGGTGGACTACCGTATCGGCAGCCGCACCCAGTATGACTGCCTCTTCAAGCAGTTTTTCGGATGTTTTTTCTGACTCGGGGGTAGATTCATTACTCTTTACAATATTGAGCGCATAAAGATTACTGATATTGGCCTTGGATTTAATAGTAAGACTTAGATCGACCAGGTCCCTGAGCGTATCTTTATTGGCTATAGGGATAAGAATGCGTTCATCAGGGCTCCCTTCTTCCTTTTTAGACATTCCTTCTGCAAGAGATACCTCCACTGCACCTTTCTGTGCGCGGAAAGACGCAATGGTACAAGTGACAAGGATCATAACGATAGTACCATTCAGGATATTATCGTCGAGTAACCCCACCCTGTGTCCCACCATTATCGCAGCCAGCGTGGCGGCCGCCTGGGCATTGCTGAGCCCGAATATCAGCATCCGCTCCGCTTTGGAATAGCCGTAAATCTTTTGTGTAGCCCATGCAGCCAGGAATTTGGCAAGTATCGCCACAACGGTCATTACTACTGCCACCTTAAGGGTCTCGAGGCCAGTGATGAAAGCGTGGTAATCGATAAGCATCCCCACGCTGATAAGAAATATGGGAATAAAAATAGCATTTCCCACGAAACCGATCCTGTTCATCAATGAAGATACATGCGGGATAAGCCTGTTCATAGAAAGTCCTGTGAGAAAAGCCCCGATAATGGCTTCAATTCCGGCTAATTCAGCAAGGAAACCACCAAGAAATATCATCGTCAGCACAAAAATGAATTGTGAGGTGCTATCATGAAAATTCTTGAAAAACCATCTGCCGATAATAGGAAAAAGAAAGATAACTACCAGTGAAAAAACAATCAGTGAAAGGGTCATCTGTGTCCAAAAGGCAGAAGTGACCTGCCCTTCGTTCATACTAATAATGATGGCCAGTACCAATAACGATAGTGTATCAGTAATCATTGTGCCTCCCACCGCTACGGTGACAGCCCTATTCTTCCCCGCCCCCAACTTACTGATGATGGGATATGCCACAAGTGTATGGGATGCAAACATACTTGCCAGCAGTACGGAAGAGATAAGCGATAGGTCAAGCAGGTACAATCCGGCAAAAATACCGATAATCATGGGGATCAAGAAAGTGAGCATTCCGAATACCAAACTCTTCGAACTGTTCTTCTTAAATTCGGCCACGTCGATCTCTATACCGGCAAGAAACATGATATAAAGCAAGCCGGCATTACCCAGCATGATCATGTTACTGTCGCGCAGCATCAAACCAATCCCATAAGGACCGATAACAGCCCCCGCAATAATCAACCCTATCAGTGAAGGTATCCTGATCTTGTTGAACAGTATAGGTGCCAACAATACGATCACGAACAAGATCAAAAATTGTACCGTAGGATTATGGATGGGTAGAGATAAATCGAGCGCTAATATCATCGGGGAGTATTCATTGGTCAACAGCTACCACAACCGCCGGAACCACAGCCGCAACCACCGGCATAGCTCTCGTCGGAAGATCCGCAACCACAGCCTCCTTCTTCGCCGGAACCGCATCCACCGGATCCACAGCCGCAGCCACCTCCTGAGAAGAGGGCAGCGATCTCTTCTACAGAGGCCTCCCGCACTCCCATGACAGCCCCTTCAAAATGCATAATTTCACCTGCCAGAGGATGGTTAAAGTCCATCGTAACCACCTCGTCGCCGATGGAGACAACGGATCCCATAAGCCGGTTACCGGAGGAATCCATCATGGGAAGCGTATTTCCTTCAAACAACACTTCTCCATCGATTTTCCCATCGATTTCGAAGATATTTTTGGGCAGTTCAATTACTTTGGTGTCGTCATAATCTCCGTAGGCCTCTTCCGGAGTAAGCCGGAAAGAAAATTTATCACCTTGGGAAAGTCCCCTGAGTTGACTTTCGAACGCTTCCAGCATGGAATTGGTGCCGAAAATAAATTCCAGCGGTTGTTCCGCAGTAGCACGCTCCATCAATTCACGTTCTTCACCTTCGCCCACATTAAGGTCATATACAACCGTAACATATTTATTATCTGATACTTCCATTATTTCTACTTATTATATTTGGATTATTAAATTGATTTCCTTTCTTTACTTTTCGCTTCGCGCAATCTGCTACCGCCCGGCAAATTTAAGTAAACTTACTTTGCCCTCACTTACTCGCAGATTTCCACCTTTCCACCCTTTTCACCTTAAGAACAACTAAGTTCCACCGATGTTTAGGGGCATACTGCTTTTTTTAAATTATTTAATCCCTTTTCGAGGAGGCTGCGCGGACATCCCACATTAAGACGCATAAAACCCTCTCCGCCCGGACCGAACATGGTACCATCGTTCAACGCCAGGTGAGCCTTCTCTATGAAAAGTTTCACAAGTTCCCGTTGGGATAGGTTAAGCGAACGACAATCGAGCCATACAAGGAAAGAGGCTTCAGGCTGGATTGCTTTTATCTCGGGGATATTCTCTTTCAGGTAGTTATCCACAAAATCGACATTGCCCTGTACATAAGCAAGCATCTGGTCGAGCCACTCCTCACATTCGTCGTAAGCGGCATGGGTAGCCGTAAAAGCAAAGATAGTGCCCTGCTGCAACTCCCGTGGTTCGAGATAAGCCAGATATCTCTCTCTGATTGTTTTATTAGTGATGACCGCAAAGGAACTCACAATACCGGCGATATTAAATGTTTTGCTGGGCGCCATAAGCGTAAGCGAAATCTCTTTGGACTTTTCAGAAACCGAGGCAAAGGGGGTATGCTGGTATCCCGGCAGCGCCAAATCGGCATGGATCTCATCGGAAACCACCAATATATTATTTTCGTAACAGATATCGGCCAGTTCGTTCAGTTCAGAAGGAGACCAGACCCTACCACCAGGGTTGTGAGGATTGCAAAGGATCAGCATTTTACAATCGTTGCCGGAAACGATATTGCGCAAACCTTCGAAATCCATCCTGTACTGCCCGTTATCGAGGATAAGCGGATTATTCACCACCTCACGTTCAAGCGAGGAGGTAACAATACGAAATGGATGATATACGGGAGGTTGTATGATAATTTTATCTCCCTTCCCTGTGAATTCATCGATGGCAAAGGCAAATCCCTTGACCACACCAGGCACAAAATTGATATGTTCCCTTTTTACCTGCCAATGGTGGCGTCTTCCAAGCCAATTGACAATGGAAGAGGTGTACTCTTCAGAAGGGATCGTATAACCAAAGACGCCATGTTCCACGCGTTGCTTCAGCGCTTCTATAATAGCCGGCGGGGATTTGAAATCCATATCCGCTACCCATAACGGGATAAGATCCTCCTGTCCGAAGACAGGTTTCAATCTCTCTAATTTGACAGCATTACTGCCCGCACGATCTACTATTTCATCAAAATTATATTGCATCTTTTTAAATTAAAAATTAAGAATTAAGAATTAAGACTTTTAGAACCAAGAACCATGACTTTTAGAACCAAGACTTTTAAAACCAAGAACCAAGACTCAATGTCCAAGACTATTCTAGATTGAGGATGGTCGGACTTGGGATTCGGAATGTAGGACTAAGAACGACCACTCTCCCACTTTTCCACTCTCCCACTCTCCCACTTTTCCACTCTCCCACTTTTCCACTCTCCCACTTTTCCACTAATAATACACCGAGGGTAGTGACGGATTATTACGTACCCTTTTCCCACCGATATTGAGAGATTCCACTGCAAGTCCGATCATGAATTGATGGGTTACAATACGGGTAATAAGTTCATTCACGTCGGTTTTATAGTAATCTCCCAAATATGCGGCACGAATGGTCATGCGCTGCATCGGAATATCGACAGAAAAATAGTTGCGTAATGCCTGTTGATTATGGAAAGAACCGAAATGAACGGTTCCTTTATTATTTCCGAGCTGGAATATTTCATAATAGGAATGCCCGTACTCAGGAGAAAAGAATATGCCGGCAAAAGGAGTGGCCAACTGCCACCGGAAGGTAAAACTCTTCCAGTTGTAGATAGCCATAGCCGAAAGGTTGAGATTGGTGGATACCTTCAGTGAACCGGGATTATTGGAATTCCTGGTGTTATATACGCCCCCCAGTGATGCTTCCAACCCACCGCCGCCGTAAATCCTCAGATTTCCACCGGCGAACAGGGGATAAAATCCGGTAAGCCTATAATCAAGGTTGCCATAATATTCCGAAGCCGAGGCTGTGGGATTTTTAGTGATGGCCGTCTGTATAAGGAACTGCTGCTGCAAGAGCAGGTTGCCGTTGAAATAAGAGGTCCCTTTAATGCGGTCGTGCATGAGCGCTATGCTGATGCCGCTATATTTGAGTGGCGAGAGGTAAGTGTCGTTTAGGAACGACTTTCCGACACCCAAAAGGGTAGCTTGGTTGACAGGGTCTACCGGAAGTACGGGGGCATGGTTCTCCTGAGAGATCGTCGCACATAGGCTGCCCATCCATACACTAAGCAGTAGAGCCGTTTTCTTCATATTGTTTTTTTATCTGCAGCATTAAAACAATTTCATCTGGCCGGTGATCTCATCGCGTAAATCAGCATCGGAGATATCCTGTTCGCCATTCTCCTCACCATCACCATTCTCTTCAGCAATCTCCACTTTCATTGCCTGTTGTGCCTCTTCTTTCGGTTCGGGAAAACGGAGAGGCTCCAGTTCCTCCACCTCCCTTACCTCGTAATTGGAGATACGTTTACCTTTTGCCTTATACCCTTTTACGCCGATGAATTCCTCCACTTCAATCTCCAGCGGCTCACGAAAATCGTCATGCCCGCCAAAGATTGCTTTGATCCTCGGATACACCGTATCGGTCAGGAGGAACAAACTGGAATCGGGGTTATCTCCCACAAAGCGAAGCGGTTTTTCCGAAGGTTCAAAAGTGAACCGTTTAAGATAGGCATATCCCTGATCGGCATCAAAGAGTGCTGCTGTCCAGACTTTATGCTCATCGAACTTCTCAATATGGAGTATCTTATGGGGAAAATGATTGGTGAGATCAAAATTACAGATGTAATATTCACCGTCGGTAGTGACCACCAGGATCATATCGTCGCCCTGGAACTCACCGAGGAATTTACCGCTACCTTCATAATTGAGACGGAAGACATCGGGATCGAACCATACCTTACGGCCACCAAGTGTTGATACGCCTTTCTGTTTAAGCTGGATGCGGTGTACATCGGCTTTGGTAAGGATATTACCCATAGCCTGCCGCCCCTTGATCTCGATCTCACTGAAATCTTTTTCGAACTGCAGGATACGCATGCGTGGCTTGGGTTTCAGGATCACTTTAATCGTTTCGGCCTCACCATTGGGATTGACACTGAAGTAGGCGATACGTGAACCCGCTTCTCCCCGGGTAAGATCATATTCCTTATCCCGGTTAACGCCGATAACGGCAAACCGTTTGATGTAGTGCGGCCCTTTTTTACCGTCGCGGTACACCACATTATAGATGGTACGCTTATCGTTCCTTTTGAAGACGCCGGCATAGAGGATACCTTTACCCACGAACATCTTGTCACTTACCTTCAACACCTTGTATTTACCATCTTTGAAAAAGACAATAATATCATCGATATCGGAGCAGTTGCAGACAAATTCATCTTTTTTCATACCGGTCCCGATAAAACCCTCTTCCCGGTTTACATACAATTTCTCATTCGCTTCCACCACCTTGGTCGCTTCGATATTTTCGAAACTGCGGATGATAGTACGACGCGGAAAATTCTTACCGTACTTTTCTTTGAGCATCAGGAACCAGGCGATCGTATAATCGACAAGGTGGGCCAGGTTATGGTCGATCTCACCTATCTCCTCTTTCAACCTGGCAATCAATTCATCTGATTTGTCGGAGTTGAATTTGAGGATACGTCCCATCCTGATCTCCATCAACCTGAGAATATCGTCCCGGGTGATTTCACGGAGGAAAGAAGCCTTATAAGGTTCGAGGCGTTGATCGATATGGGCTATGGCTACATCCATGTTTTTGGCGTTCTCGAACTCCTTATCCTTATAGATACGCTCTTCGATAAATATCTTTTCGAGTGATGCAAACAGGAGTGCCTCCTGTTTTTCACCTTTTTCAATTTCCAGTTCGCGGCGCAGCAGCTCCCGGGTAGTATCCACGGACGAGCGCAACACATCGCTCACGGTAAGGAAATGGGGCCTGTTATCGTCAATGACGCAACAGTTGGGAGAGATACTGATCTCACAATCGGTAAAGGCATAAAGCGCATCGATTGTTTTGTCGGAAGATACGCCCGGAGCCAGTTGTACATGGATCTCCACATTCTGGGCAGTGATGTCGTCCACCTTTTTGATCTTGATCTTCCCCTTATCGTTGGCTTTAAGGATAGAGTCGACCAGTCCGGCCGTAGTTTTCCCGTAGGGTATATCTTTAATGACCAACGTCTTGTTATCTATCTTGGAGATGGTAGTGCGGATCTTCACAGAGCCGCCCCTTTCGCCATCGTTGTATTTCTCTACATCTATATAACCTCCGGTCTGAAAATCGGGATAGAGCGTGAATTCTTCCTCCTCCAGATAACTCACGGCTGCATCACACACCTCATTAAAATTATGGGGCAATATTTTGGAAGAAAGGCCCACCGCAATCCCTTCGGCACCCTGTACCAACAGGAGAGGGAATTTGGCCGGAAGTGTGACCGGTTCCTTATTACGACCATCGTAAGAAGCTTTCCATTCTGTAGTCTTCGGGTTGAAGAGCACTTCGAGAGCAAATTTATTGAGGCGCGCTTCTATATAACGAGGCGCAGCAGCACCGTCGCCGGTAAGAATATTTCCCCAGTTACCCTGACAATCTACCAGCAGGTCTTTTTGTCCCAGTTGCACCAACGCATCGCCGATAGAGGCATCCCCATGAGGATGATACTGCATAGTCGTCCCGATAATGTTAGCCACTTTGTTGTAGCGACCATCATCCATGCGCTTCATGGCGTGCAGGATACGACGCTGTACGGGTTTGAGCCCATCGGAGATATGAGGCACCGCTCGCTCCAGGATCACGTAGGATGCGTAATCGAGGAACCAGTTCTGGTACATTTTGGAAAGATTGAGTGAACTATCATCACCCAGCCTTACAGGCACTTTTGAGCCGGAGAAAGACTCAGGGGAAAGAGTTTCATCCTCTTCCCTATTTTCCTCCCTCTCTTTAATATCGTCGTCATCAGGTAATTTTGGGGACATTTGTTCGATTGATGTTCGGTTGTTATTCAGTTGTTGTTCAATTGTTATTCAATTGTTATTCAGTTGTTATTCGGCTGTTATTCAATTGTTACGTGCGAAGCACAAATAACGCGAAGCGAATATCTATTGAATAACGGCGAAGCTGGACAAAGGTAACAATTTTAAGAAGAATTACCAAATCAGAAAGTCCACTCTTTGGAAGTCTTTGCCTTACCGGTTTCGACCGGTACCGTTACGTTGGTCTTGATGGGCTCTTTGGTTTTGTTCTCTACACCCGCCCCTTTATAGTACTGTAATGCATTGGGCATAATAGATTCAATACGGGAAATACGATTCATGTCGTTGGGGTGCGTACTCAATGCCTCGGGTACCTGGGCCCCACCTGAACTCTGTGCCATCCTGGTCCAGAAAGGGACTGCCACACGGGGATCATAACCGGCTATCGCCATAAGTATCAATCCAATCTCATCGGCTTCATACTCATGCTTGCGGGCATAAGGCATCATCACACCATATTGCGCTCCCAAACCGAAGACAGTGCTTCCAAGTTGTTGCATCATCTGCGAGTTGCCCAAAAGCCCCCCTGCGATGGCACCTCCATACTGCAAAGCCACCTGCTGGCTCATTCTCTCATCAGAATGGCGGGCAAGCACATGAGCTACTTCATGCCCCATAACTACCGCCAATGCCTCTTCGGTTTGAGTAATTGGGAGAAGGCCGGTATAAACGACTACCTTACCGCCCGGCATGGCAAAAGCATTGACACTGTTATCTTTCACCAGATTAAACTCCCATGCATAATCATTGAGTTCAGATGCATAACCGTTATTGGTATAAAAAGTTTTTACTGCATTGGCGATCCGTGTCCCGACACGGTTAACCATCTGGGCGTTGGCTGTACCTCTTTCCACGGGAGCCGTCCGCATAAAATCCTGGTATTGTTGCAGACTCAATGCCAGTACCTCTTCGCTGGATACCAGCTGCAACTGCTTTCTTCCGGTGAACGGTACGCTTCCGCATGACTCCATTAACAGCGCCATGACAAATATTACGAGCGTGAATTTTATCGTTCCTTGTACTCTCTTTGGTTCCATACTATTTATTATTTAAAGGATTTGGAATTTCCACCTTTTCACCTTTTCACCTTTTCCACCTTTTCACCTTTTCACCTTTTCCACTTGTCCCACTTTTCCACCTGTCCCACTTTTCCCACTTTTCCATCTGTCCCGACTTGTCGGAATCAATTTTGGCAAAAATATAAAAAAAACTTATTCAAAGTGATGAGATCCCCCATAAAAAAGGGTAGCCTGTCAATAAATAGTCGACAGGCTACCCTTACGATAAGATACAGCGTGAGATTTCCGCTTTTATTTCCTGAGTCTGCTGAGCGACCGAACCAACGCTTCGTCGGCTCCGATTCTACGAATAGCAAGTATAGTGAGGATAATGGCAATTACAGGCATAATAATTCCTACACCAACTTTCTGAAAATGAAGCGTCTCTACAGAAGTGAGCCGGTACACTATAAATCCGAAATAGAGATAGAACCCTATCATGAGGATAATATTAAAGATGGAGCAGCGTATCTGCAACATCCTGTTTTTGTAGAGAAAGACCGTAATAAGTGCCAATACCGAACTGGCAGCACCTATGACGAACAATCCCCAGGTAGAGTCGTTGAGTTGCCCGTTCAGGTAAATACCCAACGCCTCAAACACGGTCCGATCGGTATTATAGAGGAATGTGGCCAAAGGAGTGACGGAAGCAACCAGCATAGCGGCTGCCGCCAAAAGAAGAAAAACTGATTGGATTCGTTGCAACATACTACCCGAACATTTCTTTTTCCTTTGAAGGATTACGGTAGTAAATCTCTCCTTCTTTCCACTCTTCTATAGCCAGTAAAGAGGGTTTAGGCAATTTCTCATAGAAACGGGAGATCTCTATCTGTTCATGATTCTCGAACACCTCTTCCAAGTTATCGCTGTAAGAAGCGAATTCCTGTAATTTAGCATCGAGATCCTGCTTCATTTCCACAGCCATCTGATTGGCCCTCTTACTAATGATCATCACCATTTCATATACGTTACCCACCGGATCCGACATTCTCATTACATCGCGTGTTTCGGTGTTGGTGCTTGCGGCAATTTTCTTGTAATCCATTTTTATTATTGTCTTGTTTTATCCTGTTTTTTTGAATCTACCCCGAAAATTCTTTTTCTTATAATGGGAAAAGTGAGGGTTTCAATGTGAACTTTTTATTGAATTGATCAGGAAGTAGGAAGTTCTTCTATCTTTCCTTGTGCCTCGCGATAATACTTATCGGCTTCAGCCATATACCTACCTTCCGGAAATGAATTTTTATAATTGAAATATTCATCGACCACCAAACGGTAACGCTCGGGCTGTGCCCGTACCGTACTATTCTGTGCATACTCAAACCGAGCCCGTAATATAGTCATCTGATATTCCTCCAGATACTTGGAGAAGGGGTAGCTTTTCATTGCCTCACGGGCAGTGATCACAGCCGACTCGTAATTATTCCCCATATAATTCCCGAGATTCAGATAGAGTTCAGCCGCCTTCAATTCTTTATATGCCAACTTTTCCTGTAACTCAAACAGGTAGGTCTTTGCCTGCTCGGCTCTCTCCGTCTGCGGATACCGTTCTATATATTTTTGGAATTCCGCAATAGCCGTATAAGTCTTCGTCTGGTCCAAACGGGCTTCGGGCGAATCGAGATACATACCGTAAGCCGAATAGAAAAGAGCCGGTTCAGCATACTCGCCACTGGGATAGGTGTTATAATAGGTGGTGAACCACTGGGTCGCGGAATAATAATCTTTTGAGTTGTAATGGCTCTGAGCCAGAAGATAAAGCGATTCCTCGGCCTGTGCCGTTCCTTTCATAAAGGTGACCAGCTCTTCAAGCAAGGTGATGGAACGGTTGTATTTCCCCTCCTCGAAATACTTTTTGGCATAGCTGTATTTCAAGTCCCTGTCAGTACTTTTCAAAATCTTATTGTACTCGCTGCAGGAACTCAACACCAAAGCAAGCAGTAAAAAGTAGCACAGTTTTATTCTCATTACGTTACAAGTGGGTTTTAGGGTGCAAATTTACTGAATCTTTCTCATTAATGGATAGCAGACCCCAGTTTTTATTCAATTTTAGGATTTGGCATGATTAAAATTACCAATTACTAATTACCAATGACTAATTACCAATGACTAATTACCAATTACCAATGACCAATTACCAATTAAAAACTAAGAACTAAATTCTCGAGACACTTTTTCACTTAACCACTTAACCACTTAACCACTTAACCACTTAACCACTTAATCACTTAACCACTTAACCACCTAGGCACTTAATCACCTAGGCACTCATTCTTCACTTTTCACTATTAGTTATTCACTATTCATTGTCCATTTTCAATTCCATGACTCTTAACTCTCCTATTCACTTCGAACTGACAAAGCCCAAGATACTATCCACATACTTCCGGTTATTGGAGAGCTTGGGTACTTTGTTTTGTCCCCCTATCCTTCCCCTGTGTTTCATCCAGTTGTAAAAAGTTCCTTTTTCCATGGCTTTTACAACCGGCATTCCCAATGAAAGATTATACGAACGCTTTGCCTCATAGTCAGAATTCAGCCGTTTAAGGTTCTCGTCGAGAATACGGGTAAATTCATCAAGCCCTCCTTCAGGCAGGATTTCAAACTCAATAAGCCATTCGTGAGCGCCATTGCGATGCTCTCCAAAATAAACCGGCGCAGCGGTATATTCGGTCACTTTTGCCCCAGTAAGGCGGCATGCTTCATTGATGGCTTTGTCGGCATTGTCCACGATCAGTTCTTCACCGAAGGCATTGATGAACTGTTTAGTACGCCCGGTAATCTTGAAAAGGTAAGGGTATGTGGACATAAATTGAATGGTATCCCCTATCATGTAACGCCAGAGCCCCCCGCTGGTAGAAATTACTACAGCATACTGTTTCCCCGTTTCCACCTCGCCCAATGGCACGGCAACCGGGTTATCCTTGTCCCACTCACCCTCGGGAATAAATTCATAATAGACTTCATTATCGAGCAGCAACAGCATATCTTTGGAGGCAGGAGAGAACTGCACACCAAAGAATCCCTCAGAGGCGTTATAGGTCTCCCAGTAAGACATCTTTGCCGAGGATATCAATTTTTCATATTGCTCCTGAAACGGAAGGAAACCCACACCTCCATGGAAAAACACTTCCAGGTTCGGCCATAATTCAGGTATGGTCCGGCCGGTATCCTCTACAATCTTTTTCAGCAATACCAGCATCCAGGAGGGAACTCCCACCATGGC
This sequence comes from Proteiniphilum sp., assembly GCF_040307845.1. Classification (GTDB taxonomy): domain Bacteria; phylum Bacteroidota; class Bacteroidia; order Bacteroidales; family Dysgonomonadaceae; genus Proteiniphilum. The sequence continues at coordinate 41,945 of NZ_JAWRIS010000032.1, read as the reverse complement.
ACGGATATCAGCCTTCACTGCATAGTCGGTTAACTTTTGCAGTTTTTCTTCCCAGTCGGGTAACAGGGCAATACTTTCGGGCGTCCTGCTTCTCTTTGCCACTAACGGAAGGTTCCTCATCAGGATAGCAGATATATCACCGGTATAAATATTACCGCCAATGCGGTTGATTTGCTGGCTCCCGCCCATTACCAATGTCTTGCCTAATATAAATGCGGTATCGGGATGATGGTGGGCATAGATTCCCAACATGTGGTAACCTGCACGGTAATTGCCGTTATATAACGATTCTTTGGTTACCGGAATATATTTGCTCTTATCCTCGGTAGTACCCGACGACATGGCGAACCATTTCACTGGAGTATCCCAGAGTACATCCCGCTGCTTATGGAGGATTATCCTATCAAGCCAGGGGCGTAACTCTTCGTATGAGATAACCGGTATACGGGCAGCAAAATCACCGCCGTTACGGATTGATTGAAAATTGTTTTCTTTTCCATAGATTGTATTCCGTCCATGCTTAAGCAAATAATCGAGGGTTTGTTGTTGTGTGCCCAACGGATCTTCTACAAATCTGCTCACCGGCCTATAATACCCAGTGAGTATGGAACGGGTTATTTTTTGAATCATTCTCTATCATGAATTGAAACGCATAAGATATTTATCCCATGCGGCTTATCTTGTGGAGTCGCTCTTCATCGATAATCTTTATTTTTCTTCCATCGATGGCAATAATACGTTCGTTTACAAAATTGGAAAGGGTTCGGATAGCGTTGGAGGTGGTCATATTGGAGAGACTGGCCAGGTCTTCACGTGCCAGATAAATATTGATGGTAGCGCCATCCTCCTCAAGCCCATAGCTTTCCTTCAGGCCCAATAACGATTCTGCCAACCTTCCGCGCACATGCTTCTGCGTAAGATTGACAACCCGTTGATCGGCGATACCAAGGTCAACCGACAACATCTGGATAAAGAAAAAAGCCAAATTACCATTTCCCCGCAGGAATTTCTCAATCAAATCCAGAGGAATCATACAAACAGTACAGGATTCGAATGCCATGGCGGCAGTCACATAATTCTCCCGTGCAAAATAAGCCCTGTAACCAAAATATTGTACAGGGCGTATAATTCTGATAATCTGGCTACGCCCCCCCACTCCACTTTTAAAGATCTTCACTTTTCCTGTGAAAAGGCACATCAGCTCCTTAGGTGTATCTTCCTCGAGATAAATCAGTTCATTTTTTTTAAAATGCACTATACGGGCGCTCCTGCGCAACATTTCACGCTCAGCGTCCGTCAACATCCTCCATATATCGGGTAACGAGGAAGATAAATCGATTACATCTTTTTTCTTTGCGGCCATGAATGTTCTAGAACTATGTTCTAAAACACAAATGTACCGTTTTTTCTCTAAATAACCATAAAAAAATATCTTTTTTGCTATCAGCTTGCTCTCTTAGATAATTTTTTCCGATAATAAAAACCAGTTTATGGGCATTATCCTCTTTATAAAATTTTCGACGATCAAAAAAAAAATGTAAGTTTGCAGCCTTATAATAAATGAAAGGGAAAGTCACTGTATACATCCTGTTTCTGATAATTGCTTCTTCTAAAAGTTTCGCCTCACAAACGGAACTGCCGGTGGATACCGTTATGGAGAAGACAATGAATGCCGCCGAGAAATATAACAATCTGGTAGAGAGTTTCTCAGCGGAAGTATATACACGCACCTATATAGAAACCCTGAAGAAGAATTTCCTCTATAAACATACCCATCTGATTCCCGACTTTGTAATGCATGACCCCAAAAATAAGACGGCTTTAATTGAGACCATCAGCGAATTGCGATTCGATTACCCGAACAATTACGTGCAGGATGTGCAATATGTTACCGGCACACTTACCGGCAAGCGGGACATTGAAATGATCCCTTTCGAGTTGCTGAGCATCAATATTTATGGAGAAACGGCCTACGATGAAAGTTTTTTCATGCCCCTCAGGTTCAAGACATCGAAATATTACCGTTACAACCTGGCGGACACCTTCACCGAAAATGAAAAGACCTATTACAGCATCAACTACGATCCCATTTACGAAAACACCAAACTTCTGAAAGGCTCATTTATTATAGAGGAGGGAACCTGGCGCGTGATCTTTTTCAGAGGTGAAGGGATTGACATCATTTCCAACTTTTCGTTTGAAATAACCATGGGAAGCGAGTGGATCACCCTCTATTTACCCGTGCAACTCACTATCTATGAGACTTCCTCCTATTTGGGCAATGTGGTAGCCAGCCGGCATCTGTCGACCATCGATTATAAGGATATAGAATTGAGAAAAACTACGGACACGGCACGATCTCTCAATATCAGCGATTTTTTCAAAGTGAGGCTTGACTCGGTGCCGATACAGGGTGACTCGACCTTTTGGAGTGAACACCGTCCGATTCCTTTACAGGCTGCAGAGGTGGATGTATTGACACAACATTCGCAACGGCAAAAAGAAGAGGAAGCCATACGGAAGCTCCACAGCGATTCCCTCAATGGACCTAATATAGCTCAACAGGTACAACGCATGGCAATGAACTCAAGATACAAGTACCGTTCCACCGCCATTAAATATTCGGGACTGTTCAACCCGCTACTGCTGGGATACACTTCGCGCGACGGGATTACCTATCGCCAAAAAGTCTCTTTTAATTTCGACCTGAAACATAACCGTTCGGTAGATGTGAAAGTTTTTGGAAAATATATGTCCCGCCGCAATGAATTCATTACCGACCTCACCACGGTATGGAATTATGACCCACCCCGGCTGGGAAGCTCCTCCATCTCCATCGGGAATGGCACACCCATTTACAGTTCGGATTTCGTCGAACAAATACAGGACAGCCTCAACAAACAGGGTATCGATTTCGAAGACATTTCTGTGAATTATTACAGGGATTATTTCGTGAAACTTTTCAATACTTATGAAGTGTCCAACGGATTGCTCCTGCACACAGGGATAGATTATCACATCAGGAAACCCAAAGGCAACATGGGCAAATTGCGCTCAGCCGGTCAGGACGATGAGCAGACAGACAACAATGGAGAGATAGAGAATATGTTCCATATCCAGCGGTCATTCGCCCCCTTTATCCGTGTCAGTTGGACACCACGGCAATATTACCGGTATGACGGACGGCAAAAGATCTATGAACGTTCCTCCTTCCCCACCTTCAAGCTGGAATTTTCCCGTAGTTTCCAAAATATCTTCGGCAGCACATCACAATATAACCGTATTGAATTCGACATCAACCAAAATATCGAATTCGGGTTACGCCATTCCCTTCAATACCATCTGGGGGCAGGTAAGTTTATGAACCAGAAAACCGAATATTTCGTCGATTTTGTCTATTTTTCCAAAAACAACGATTCGGAAAATTGGAATGACGGGCTGGGGGACGGTTCGTTTAACCTGTTGAGCCGAAGCCTGTATAATGCCTTTGACACCTATATTCAGGCGCATGTCATGTTTGAAACCCCTTTCCTGATACTGAAAAACATACCGGGCATATCCGACTTTGCCGCAAATGAACGAATTTACCTGAGTTACCTGCACACCCCGCAACTCACCTCTTATACCGAACTTGGCTACGGAATCGGCAACCGCTTTTTCAATGCCGGCATCTTTACGGCCTTTCACCAAGCCAAATTCAGGGAAGTGGGCGTAAGAGCGACACTTGAGTTTTGAGAAAGTGCCTGAGTGGTTAGGTGCCTGAGTGGTGAAGTGAAGAGATGAAAAGGTGGAAAAGCGGAATGTGGGGGAAGTGAGAAAATGGAATAAAATCCGTACATTTGCGGGGAGCAATCTGTGAAGTAGGATCGGGAACAATTCTGGTTTTACCTAATATGAAAATAGAAAAAATTTATTGAAAAGTTAAGCAGCTCATGATCTGTTTTCCCAATGCAAAAATTAATATAGGGCTTCACGTTGTTTCTCGCCGAAATGATGGTTACCACAATCTGGAGACCGTTTTTTATCCGATCGGACTGAAAGACGCCCTGGAGATCGTGCCGACTGAGGATGACGGGGGAGAAATGAAGTACCGTTTTTTTTCAACAGGCATCCCGATTGAGGGATCCCCAGAGACCAATTTGGTCATCAAAGCGTTGAATTTAATCGCCGCAGAGAAAAAATTGCCGGAAATAGATATCCATCTACTCAAAAAGATCCCATCCGGTGCGGGATTGGGTGGCGGTTCTTCAAACGCGGCTTTTATGCTCAACCTGCTCAACGAGACTTTCAATTTGGGGTACTCAAAAGAGGAACTGATATTGCGTGCCGCCCGCCTGGGTGCCGACTGTCCTTTTTTTATCTTCAACAAGCCGGCTTTCGCGACAGGCATCGGAGACAAACTGGAGCCTATAGAATTAGATGTAAGCAACTACGCACTCTTACTGGTCAAACCAGATATCATGGTCTCCACCAAAGAGGCTTACGCGATGATCACTCCAGGAAAACCGGAGTTGCCGCTCAAAGAAATCATCCGGAAGCCACCCGAAACATGGAGGGAATTACTGAAAAATGACTTCGAGGCACCGGTTTTCAAAAAATTTCCCGAAATTTGCAAGATCAAAACTCAACTTTACGAAATGGGAGCGGTATATGCTTCCATGAGCGGATCGGGATCATCCGTCTTCGGCCTTTTTGAAAAGGAACCCGATTGGCATGGAAAATTCGACGGACATTTCGTATGGAGCGGGGAAAAGTGATATGATGAGTTACTGATATGGAGATGTGATGATGTGTGGTTGAATAAGGGTTCATTGAAGATACAACACTTCTCAGCTTCTTAACTTCTCAGTTTCTCAACTTCTCAACTTCTTTAGTTTTCACTTTTAGTTCTTAGTTTATAAATTATGATTCGACATATACCAACTCTGATTATCAATATATTACTGGCAGCTTCAGTCTTAAAGGCCCAGCAACCGCTGATGCCGGAAAAGATATATTCTTTCGACCCTATTCCGGTACAGAAACCCGTAATGCTGGACAGTGTGAATCTCAATAAATCTGCCTTTTCGGATGAAAAGCTACTCGCCTATCCCGTTTCCTTTCCGTCACAGGAACGGTTTACCACGGAGCTGGCACCGGATACGGCCGGATTCTTCAACCTGGCCAAACCGTCACAGGGAGAAGCATTGCAATTGTTCTCTTTCTTTGTCAGTAGCGACCGCTATGGCAAAGGGAAACTGACCGTGACGTCACCCAATCCCCTGGAGTTGTGGATTGATGATGTGAAGCGGGGCACCAAAACACAGGTGAACGACAGCCTGCACCATGCGGGGTCGGTGGATACGAACCTGAACGGGCCGGCTAATAATATACGTATCATCATCAAGATGCTCACCTCGGCAGAATATAAGGCCGGTCCCGCCGTAAAGATCGAACTGAAACCCGACGAGAAAGATTCCCTGCTCATCTATTCATTTAATAATACGGACAAGAGAAGGATCAATATCAAAGATATCCTGGAAGGAAAGAGGGTGAATAGTTCCTCCATTTCACCCAGCGGACGGTTCCTGTTGCTGAATCTGCGGGAGACCTTGTCAGGCGGAAATAATCGCACCTACACGGAGATATACGATGCCAAACAGAAGCGGACGATCTTTTCGGAGCCGGGCGGCAGAGCACAACTGAGCTGGATGCCCCAATCGGATTTGCTCTATTATGTATCCGACGATAACGGCGGACGGGCTCTCTATACTCTGGATCCACTCACGACGGAGACCAAAATTATTGCCGAAGGATTGCCGAAAGAGAACTTCCATATGGCACCCGACGAACGATCGGTCTTTTTCTCCACGAAAGAAAGCATCACGGTCAGTAATCCCGGCGGATTAAGACGACTACTTGGGATTGACGACAGGCAACCGGGTTACCGTGACCGTTACTATCTTTACCGCCATTTCTTCGATACCGGACTCACCCAACAACTCACCTTCGGACAGCAGACAGCATCGCTCAACGACATAACAGACGATGTAAAGAAACTGCTCTTCTCCACTTCGGAGGAATACCTTACGGAACGTCCTTTCCGCAGAAGTTCGCTCTATATGCTGGACTTGGAATCCATGGAACTCGATACGATCTGGAAAAATGAAGCTTATGCCTACTCGGCCCAATTTTCGCCCGACGGAAAGCAACTGCTGATCCACGGGGCCCCGGAAGCATTCAGCGGAATCGGCCTCAATATCAAGGAGGGACAGATCGCCAACAGCTACGACACGCAGTCGTTCATTATGAACCTGGCTACCCGGCAGGTGGAACCGGTCACCAAAAATTTCGATCCGGCCATTAACGCACAGGAATGGAACGCACAGGATGGATATATCTACTATCGTGTGGAGGAGGGCGACCGTGCAAATATATACCGTTATGATCCGAAACGGAAAAAATTCGATCTCTTGCCTCTCAAAGAAGATGTGATCCGCTCATTCAATATCGCTGAAAATGCCGCATGGGCGACTTATACGGGAGTAAGCACATCCAATTCGAATCGAAGCTACCTACTAAATCTGAAGACGTTGGAGTCGACGCTGGTCTCCGACCCTTATGCGGAACGGCTCAATACGTTGCAATTGGGTGAAGTAAAGGACTGGCAGTTTACCAGCTCCTCCGGCGACGTAATCGAAGGACGTTACTACCTGCCTCCCAACTTCGATCCGAAGAAAAAATACCCGCTGATCGTTTATTACTATGGTGGAACCAGTCCCACGGCACGAACATTTGAAAGCACTTATCCGTTACATGTCTATGCCGCGCAGGATTACGTGGTCTATACATTACAACCGAGCGGTACCACAGGCTACGGACAGGAGTTTTCCGCCCGCCATGTGAATGCGTGGGGCGACCGGACCGCCGGGGAAATCATAGAAGGGACCAAAGCATTTGTTGCCTCCCACTCTTTTGTGGATGGCACCAGGATCGGTAATATAGGTGCATCGTACGGAGGATTTATGACACAATACCTTATTACAAAAACCGACCTGTTCACCGCTTCGGTATCACACGCCGGTATCAGCAATATCACCAGCTACTGGGGTGAAGGCTATTGGGGTTACTCCTACAGCGCAGGAGCCAGTGCGGGCAGCTACCCCTGGAATAACCCTGACCTCTATGTGAAGCAAAGCCCGCTCTTTTCTGCCGACAAGATCAAAACGCCGTTGCTGCTCTTGCACGGAACGGTCGACACCAACGTGCCTATCGGCGAAAGTATCCAGATGTATAACGCCCTGAAACTGCTCGGCAAGGAAGTGGAGTTTATCCAGGTGGATGGTGAAAACCATGCCATCTACGATTACGACAAGCGGATCGCCTGGAATAACGCCATTTATGCATGGTTCGCCAAATGGCTGAAGAACGACGCCCGTTGGTGGGATTCGATGTTCCCGAATGAGTGATATATGTAGAAAGGTGGGAAAGTGAAAAAGTGCCTGGGTGTTTAAGTTTTTTTAATTCTTAGTTTTTAGTTCTTACGTAATTAGTAATTTCAAAAATATGGATCTGGAAAAGATTTGTGATAAGGTGAAAGAATTGGCATTCTCTGTGGGGACATACCTGAGAGAGGAGCAAGCAGCCTTGATGAAGAAGGATGTCGAGTTGAAAGGCACACGCAATTATGTGACCTATATCGATAAAGAGGCAGAGAACAGGCTGGTGGAGGGATTAAGAGAATTGATTCCCGGAGCGGGGTTCCTCACCGAAGAGGGGACTGTAGGCTTTGAACAGAAAGAATTCACCTGGATCATCGATCCACTGGACGGTACCACCAACTATGTCCACGGGGACTCTCCTTTTTCAGTCAGTATCGCCCTGATAAGAGGAAAAGAGACTGTCCTGGGCGTGGTATACGATCCGTTGGCTTCACAGATGTATTGTGCCACGGGTGCGAGAAAGGTATTTTTGAATGATCATCCGATAACCGTGAGCAGCCAGTCCACCTTAGTGAATGGTTATATCGGGTTCGGTATCCCATACAGTTTAGACGAGAGAGGAGAAAAGATACTGGAGAATGCCATGAAGCAATTTCGCAAATGCAGTTTCCGCATCAAGGGGTCGGCAGCGCTGGAAATATGTTATGTGGCAGCAGGTGTGAGCGACGCTTATTTCCATAGCGGTCTCTCACCTTGGGATGTGGCTGCCGGAGCATTTATCCTGCAATGTGCAGGTGGAAAATGCACCGACTTTTCCGGAGGGGATAATTATATTTTCGACAAGGAACTGGTCGCTTCAAACGGTATCATTCATCAGGAAGTTATGGAAACCATCATACAAGGGGACTAATGGATAACCAGACTGTTTTAGTGGCATTACTGCTAACCCTTTTTGCCGGTTTATGTACCGGTATCGGCAGTTTGACGGCATTTTTAGCAAAACGCACCAACACCAGTTTTCTGAGTTTCTCACTGGGGCTTTCCGCAGGGGTGATGATCTATGTATCCTTCATGGAGTTGATGCCTAATTCATTAGGCTCCCTAACCGGGGCGTTTGGAAATAAAATGGGGATGTTATATATGATCCTCGGTTTTTTCGGAGGGATTGTCCTGATCTCACTGATAGACTTTTTAGTACCCAAGTCACAGAACCCGCATGAAATACATGGCGTGGAAGAGATGAATACAAACTACCGGCTGAAACAAACAGGGATGGTCACGGCCATCACCATCGCCATCCACAACTTTCCCGAAGGTATTGCCACCTTTATGTCGGCGTTGAATTCCTTTGAAGTGGCTATTCCTATTACAGCAGCCATCGCCATCCACAATATCCCTGAAGGGATTGCGGTGTCGGTTCCCATCTATCACGCTACGGGCAGCAAGAAAAAAGCATTCTGGTTATCATTTGCTTCGGGACTGGCAGAGCCTTTAGGTGCGGTGATCGCGTTCCTGTTCCTGCTTCCTTTCTGGAATCCGGTGTTGGATGCATTGATTCTCTCGGTTGTTGCGGGAATAATGGTATTTATTTCCCTGGATGAATTGTTACCTACTGCGGAGAAATACGGTAAACATCATCTCTCCATAATCGGGTTGATAGTGGGCATGGCCATTATGGCGTTAAGCCTCTATTTGTTCGTCTGAATAAAAAAGATTATTTTTGTTTATCTTTTTGCATTGGTCTATCAACATTCATACAGATACGGAAATGACTACAGATATTAAACAGATCGGGGAACGGATTAAAGGGTTGCGCGATGCGATCGACCTCTCTCCCGATGAAATGGCCCACAGGCTGGAAGTAGATACCGATGATTACCTCCAATTTGAAACGGGAGAGAAAGATATCTCCGTCTCGTTTTTGCAACGTATCGAGCGAGAGTTCAATGTGGATATGGGAACCCTTATGTTCGGCACAGAACCACGAATGAACGCTTATTTTATTACCCGGAAAGATAAAGGTGTAAGTGTGGAAAGAGTTTCAGCCTATAAGTACCAGTCACTCACCTCCGGGTTCAACAATAATGTAGCAGAGATTTTCGTGGTCACGGTAGAGCCCAAGCCCATGGATACCGATTTCTATCAGAATATCCATGCGGGACAGGAATTCAACATGGTGTTGGAAGGAAGCATGATGTTACATATCAATGGCAAAGACATGGTATTGGAAGAAGGTGACAGCATCTATTTCGATTCGTCGCTACCACACGGAATGAAGGCGCTTGGCAACAACCCGGTGAAATTCCTTGCAGTCATCCTTTACCCGTAATCCCGTAATCAATAAAAATAAAATACTTTCTTCCAATCGTCGGGATCTTTCCAAAATAAAGATCTTGAGGTCATAATACGGTTATCATGTTAGAAAAATTTGTAAAGAAAACCTCATTCAGTTCGCACCAGGATTTTATCGACCATTACGATATCTCTGTGCCCGAAAACTTCAATTTTGCGTATGATGTGACGGACGAATGGGCAAGGACAAACCCTGAAAAACGGGCACTCTGCTGGACAAACGACAAAGGGGCGCATAGGGATCTGACGTTCGGTGAACTGAAGACACTATCAGACAAAACGGCCTCTTTTCTCCAATCGCTCGGCATCGGCAAAGGGGATATGGTGATGCTTGTCCTGAAACGAAGCATTGAGTTCTGGCCCACTATCCTGGCTCTACACAAGATCGGTGCCATCGCAATCCCGGCTACCCACTTGCTGACCGACAAAGATATTATTTACCGCAACAACGCAGCGGATATAAAAGCAATCGTAGCAGTGCAGGATGAGAACCTGATCGGGCATGTAAATCTCGCCATGCTGAAATCACCCTCCATACAACATCGCATTCTGGTAGGCGACACCATTCCCGAAGGATGGATCGATTTCCACCGGGGCGTGGAAGAGGCAGCTCCGTTTGCCAGACCCGAAAAGGTGAATGATAACGACGATATCATGCTCCTTTATTTCACTTCCGGCACTACGGGGCAACCCAAGATGGTAGTACACGATTTCACCTATCCCCTGGGACATATCACTACCGCCAAATACTGGCACAACCTGCATGAGGACAGTGTGCATCTGACAGTAGCCGACACCGGATGGGCCAAAGCAGTGTGGGGAAAGATATATGGACAGTGGATCGTGGGTGCCTGCATCTTTGTCTATGACTACGACGGCCGTTTTATTCCACAGGATATGCTCCGGATGCTTTCCGAGTACAAAGTAACTTCATTTTGCGCTCCTCCCACCATCTACCGTTTCCTGATCCGTGAGGACCTGAGTAAATACGACCTTTCGGCATTAGAATATTGCACCACGGCAGGTGAAGCCCTTAACCCTTCGGTATTCGAGACTTTTTATAGGCAGACCGGTATCAAGATGATGGAAGCCTTCGGCCAGACCGAGACAGCTCCCACTATCATCACCTTCCCCTGGATAGAGCCGAAACCGGGCGCAATGGGGGTGCCTAACCCCCTTTACAAGATGGACCTGCTGACGCACGACGGGCGTTCGGCCGAGGACGGAGAACAGGGAGAGATCGTCTTTTATACCGATGAAAAGCGCCCCCTTTCTCTATTTAAAGGCTATTACCGCGATGAGGCGCTTACCCGTGAGGTATACGCCGACCATGTGTACCATACGGGTGATATGGCCTGGCGCGACGAAGAGGGATATTACTGGTTTGTGGGACGTACCGATGATGTGATCAAGAGCTCCGGTTACCGTATCGGCCCGTTTGAAGTGGAAAGCGCGGTAATGACCCATCCTGCCGTAGTGGAATGTGCCATCACCGGCGTACCCGACGAGATAAGAGGTCAAGTGATCAAGGCTACCATTGTACTGGCAGAAGATTACAAGGATAAGGCGGGCGACGAACTGGCCAACGAAATTCAGGATCATGTGAAGAATGTGACCGCTCCCTATAAATACCCGAGGTTGATTGAATTTGTCGATGAACTGCCAAAAACGATCAGCGGAAAGATTCGCCGGGTGGAGATCAGAGGGAAGAAATGATGTAACAATATGAATAATTACAAATTACAAATTACAAATTACAAATTACAAATTACAAATTACAAATTACAAATTACAAATTACAAATTACTAATTACAAATTACTAATTACAAATTACTAATTACAAATTACTAATTACAAATTACTAATTACAAATTACAAATTACAAATTACTAATTACAAATTACAAATTACAAATTACTAATTACTAATTACTAATTACTAATTACTAATTACTAATTACTTAATTCAAAACAGTCTTGGTTCTTTACTCTTTATTCTTTACTCTTTACTCTTTACTCTTTACTCTTTACTCTAAATAATTAAACTATCAAAAATATGAAGAAGGCATATGTATTTCCCGGACAGGGAGCCCAATTCGTGGGCATGGGCAAAGGATTGTATGAAACATCGCCCTTAGCAAAAGAATTATTTGAGAAAGCAAACGATATATTGGGGTTCCGGATTACCGACCTGATGTTTGCCGGGACGGATGAAGACCTGAAACAGACAAAGGTTACCCAACCTGCCATCTTCCTCCATTCAGTGATCCTGGCAAAAACACTGGGCTCAGCGTTCCAACCTGATATGACCGCAGGTCATTCGCTGGGAGAGTTTTCGGCGTTGGTAGCCGCCGGAGCCTTATCATTTGAGGATGGGCTAAAACTGGTATATGCCCGCGCGCTGGCCATGCAAAAGGCATGTGAAGCGAACCCTTCTACTATGGCTGCTATTCTCGCTCTTCCCGATGAAAAAGTGGAAGAGATTTGTGCATCTATCGATGACGTCGTTGTTCCCGCCAATTACAATTGTCCGGGACAGATCGTGATTTCCGGTTCCAATAGCGGAATAGAAAAAGCATGCGAACTGATGAAAGAGGCGGGGGCAAAACGTGCATTGCCATTGAAGGTCGGCGGTGCTTTTCACTCACCGCTGATGGAGCCTGCCCGTGTAGAATTGTCGGAAGCTATTGAATCGACTCCTTTTGCCACACCGGTCTGCCCGGTATACCAAAACGTATCTACTACCGGTGAAACCGATCCGGACACCATCAAGAAGAATCTGATCGCGCAACTGACCTCACCGGTAAAATGGACGCAATCGGTACACCAGATGATCGCCGACGGCGCCACGGAATTCGTGGAACTCGGTCCAGGCAGCGTGCTACAGGGATTGATCTCGAAGATCGATAGAAGCGTTACTGTCTCTGGAGAACAATAATCTGATTTTATTCGGATTAAAGAACAATAACCGGAGCTGGTATAGTGTCCTGCTCCGGTTTCTCAGTGCCTTTAAGGTTTGTTATCTTATTTTTTTTGTTAAAATCGAATTTAGAAAATACATTTGTATTAATAAGTTCATTACTAAAATAGAAAACTATGCAAAAATTATTGTTTATATGTACCCTTATCGCAACTGTAGCACTTTCGGCACACGCACAGGACGAATTTTTCAGCGCTCCGGATTATGCGCAGATAGAAAGGAATATAAAAGAATCGACTTCCACCTATTATTATCCCAAACTGATGGAAAAATATATGGCCGGTGACGAAAAGATGACCCTTGAAGAAGGACGACATCTTTATTTCGGCTTTATCTATCAGCCGCAGTATATGCCGACGGATACCTCCGCTTATAACAATCAACTGGCACAAGTATTATCAAAAAAATCATTCTCACCGACTGATTACGCCAATATACTTGAATATTCGAATGCACTATTATTGGAAGATCCGTTCAACCTGCGTGCGTTAAACGCTAAATTGTTAGTGCTCGCGCAACAGAACAATACCGAAGAGTATAAAAAGGTGGCACAACAACGACGGATCGTACAAAATGCGATTGCAGGTACGGGCGACGGAATGTCGGATAAAACTCCGTTCTATGTAATCAAGGTGGCACACGAATACGACATACTTCCTTTCCTGGGCTATAATTTTGGAGGCAATGATAAAATTCTCTCAAGTAAAAAGGTGAATTACCTTACCCTCGGAGATAACCGGTTCGGTGTGGAGAGAGTCTATTTCAATATCGCCCCTGTGATCGACCATGTGAGTTCCCGGGGCGGAGGAAAAATGTAGCATCTAAAAATGTAAAGTGGTTGTCAAAACCACTTTCTTTTTTTAAAATACCAAAGCATCCCGATGGCTATCACGACCATTACGCCCCATACGATGAAATAACCATACCGCAGATGCAATTCCGGCATATTGTCGAAATTCATTCCATAGACACCCACTATAAATGTGATGGGGATAAATATCACCGAGAAGATGGTGAGCAATGCCATAATATCATTCAGTCTGGTACTCATGGAAGAGTGATAGATATTCAACTCATCGTACAATAATTCACGGTAGTATTCCAATAACTCTACCGCCTGGTTGATATTATCCTGCAACTCTTTATAGTGTTTTTCGTTTACCGGGATAATAAAATCACTGTCTGATTTTACAAGTCCCATAATCATTTCCCTGGCAGGTCTTATATAGCGTGCCAGATTAGTGAGTTCTCGCTTGAGCAGATTGATGATTTTGAGTGTTTCCCTGCCCGGCTCCATGACCATCTTGTTTTCAAGGTTTTCAATCTTTTCGCCGAGTCTGCCCAGGATAAAGATGTAATTATCAATTACGACGTCCAGCAAGGCAAAGGCCAGATAATCGGCCCCCAATGTCCTGAATCTTTTGGAATGCTTTCTGATCCGTACCCTGACCGGATTGAACAATTCATTCTTTTCCTCCTGAAAAGTGATCAGCAGCTTATCCATGATCACAAGGCTCAGATTATCAATTGAAACCTGATTAGTCTTTTCGTTGAGTTGCATCATTTTCAGGGAAACAAAAAGGCCGTTATCAAACTCTTCCATCTGGGGACGCGTACCCGGTTGCATCACATCCGACAGGATATCGGCAGGAATCTGCAAGGTATCCACCAATTCCTGCATCAGTTGCTCATTATGCAGTCCGTCGACATTCAGCCAGGTGAGCCTGTCGCTGTTTTTATAGGGTAACAACTCCTCTACCGAGTTGATCTCCGATTGGTCTACCGTTTCAAAATCAATATCGAAAAGGGTCATTCGTACCTCTGCGGAGCGGTGCCGGCCGCGAAATTTCAGTTCATACGGTGAGAGCCCTATATCTTCCTTGCGCTTAAGCATAACGAAACTTTTCTAAATGAACAGGGTGAAGAAGTAAATTACGACGTTCTTCCTCCAGATCATACGTTCGTTGCAAACGTAACCAGAAATCGGCTTTTCCTCCGAAAACGGCTAATCTCAATGCAATATTAGGAGTAATTCCTCCCCGACCGTTCAATATTTTCGATAACGTCAAACGGCTCACCTTCAATCTATCAGCAGCTTCTCCGATAGTCACTCCGGCAGGTTTGATTACATCCTCTAATAAAATCTCCCCTGGATGAATGTGTATATCCTGATGTTTATTCATAATCGCCTTTAGTGATAATCTATAAAATTCAAATATACAGTATTTATTTAAAAAAAACCTTTCCGATGAAGATTTGTTCCACCGGAAAGGGTCATTTTCAGCGCATAATAATTAGTAGGATGTCAGTATGGTTTTAATTCATCCTAAAAATTATACCCAAAGCCAATATTCAAATAGATATTGTGCATATTGAACGAAATTGCCGCAAAATCTTTATCGAGCAAGCTGGTGAAGGTATAATCTATATGCGAGAAGATTTTAAAATTATTTCTCATTGACCATTCTGCACCCAATTGTGTTCCCCACTGTACAGTATTCAATTCCGAGGAGAAGTCATAGGCGGCCCGGCTACCATCTTCGAAGGATATTTTTGGACCAACCGGAGTCTCTTCTCGCAGATACCCGTCACTTACATATCCTTTAAAGCCTTTATCAATCACGAAAGAGGCACGGAAACCACCATAAAGGTTTACCCGGTCGGAGAGGCCGTAAACCAGGGAGACAGGAATAACGACAAAGGTGTTGCCCACTTCGGTCTTCACCAATCCCGTATAGTAACCTCTCACAGAGGACTGGTCCTGAATAATTTCAGTCAGGTAGTTCTTCACGCGGGCTTCGGTTTTCATTCCCTTTCGCTCCACACCCACCTGCAGGCGGATACCCCAATCTTTCGTGTCGGAGAACCATTTAGTGGCGTGCACTCCTATTCCTGTCTGCAACCCGGGATTGTATGATTCAATTTTTCTGATCTCACGGGGGAAATCAACCGGAAGTGAGCCTCCAAGGCTGAAATGTGCATCCACTCCGTAATCGATATTTGTGGTAAAAAAGTGTCGGACGCCTGAATTATCCGACGCATTGGAGCTACTTACACAAGTCAGCATGACTATACAGATTGAGAGTATAATCCGGTTATTTCTTTTTTGCATATAAAATTGTTTCATCTTAAGCGTAAATTTGATTTGTTATTCTTCCGTTATTATCTCTACCTCATCAATCCACAGCGTGCTGCCGACCGCACCATTGAACCTGTCGCCTTCCTTGCTGGAGGAGAACACAATAGTGTACATATATTCCGCATTGGGATCAAAAGATTTTCCTTCCCAATCAAACGACATTTCAAACGGTAGCCATTCATCGGTCTCGATCCGAAAATCGTCACTAATCCGTGCAATATTTACTATTCTCTCATCTTCAAAATTATGATCGCCCAGGAGATAGTTCTCTTCTTCCCTTTTTTCAAATAAGATGGCATAGGCATCCCAAGTATCTTTTTCTAATTCGGAAGGAAGATTGTTTGCGATAAAATTCTCACCCGCCTTATACTTGAAATAGCCTGAGACCGTCACAGGCGCTTTTTTATTATTGTAGGGTTGGCCAAAGCGTGTGGACCTTATGGCGGGGAAGTTCGTTTCAAAATTGCCAAGAAACAGATTGCCTGCAGCCAATGGGGAACCAAACGTAGCTCCCATTGGGCCGGTGTCTTTGGTTTGCATTATCACACCATTACCCTCATATCCATCGGGCGTTTGCGAAGTCGGGTAGTCAGACGGCGACTTAGCACCCAAAATGGCTGCCAATATACTAAATCCCTGATTACCACTATCCCAATCTTCCAGTTTTCCTCCGGGAGTGTCTTCATAAAACTTATGATAACGATCATTAATAAGATCCACATTCTGGAATGAGTACTTAAAAAGGATATTATTGCTCACCACAAAAGACACCGTATAGGTTTTCTGCCAGACGCCATCTTCTGATGTCACCGTGTATTGGTGCGGCGTAAGAAAATCGAATTCCGTGCCGCTCACCGGCTCGATAATCGCACCGGGAGTCAGTGTAAATTGGGGTGCAAAGGTATAATTATCCTGATATTCTTTCAAACGGAACATTACCGTTTTATCACCAATGATGGGAGTGGTTTGCAGCAGTTCTGCCGAATTCTCAATGGTGGCCGAATTGATATCCGCTTCCGCATTCATTGCTTCGTCCTTGATACAAGATACGCACAAGGGAATTATTAGCAACGTAATAATAAAATTTAAAAAAAGTTTTCTCATTGTTTCTATCTTAAAAATCATTTATAAATCCCCTCTAAAAAGCACACTTTCTCAATCCCCTCCAGAACTCTGGAGGAGGTAAATTTTTGGTAAAAAAGACATTCTCAAGTAGGCTCAAGACTTAAAATTTGATACAAAGTTACGTGATCATACTACCCCTGTTTTCACGTATTCACCAAAATAACGAATTTGAGCCCCCAACTGTACAAAATCAGTCCCCAAAAGTTATTCTCCAGCATATACAACTACTCCCGACCCAGTTTAATACAAACCGGATCGGGGAGCAAAACTATAAATATAAAAAATATAGACTTAATTAGTCATTCATCAACACATGCATGATCTGGCATGCTGATTCGGTGATGGAGCTTCCCGGGCCGAAAATAGCCGCCACACCTGTCTTGTAGAGAAAGTCGTAATCCTGTGCGGGAATTACGCCCCCCGCGATGACCACAATATCGGGGCGTCCCAACCGTTTGAGTTCTTCAATTACCTGCGGCACAAGTGTCTTATGTCCGGCAGCCAATGAAGATACGCCTAACACATGCACATCATTCTCCACAGCCTGGCGAGCTGCTTCAGCGGGGGTCTGGAACAATGGCCCCATATCCACGTCAAACCCACAGTCGGCATAACCGGTAGCCACCACCTTGGCGCCACGGTCGTGTCCGTCCTGTCCCATCTTGGCTACCATAATCCTGGGCCTGCGGCCTTCTTTTTGGGCAAACTGGTCTGTGAGGGCACGTGCTTTTGCGAGCGTGGGAGCCTCTTTTGATTCTGCTGAATACACGCCTGAAATTGTTCTGATTACTGCATTATAACGTCCTACTATTTTCTCACATGCGTCGGAAATC
Source organism: Proteiniphilum sp. (assembly GCF_040307845.1). Lineage (GTDB taxonomy): Bacteria > Bacteroidota > Bacteroidia > Bacteroidales > Dysgonomonadaceae > Proteiniphilum. Next base: position 24,095 of record NZ_JAWRIS010000032.1, on the reverse strand, counting down.
TCTCCCAGTGTAGCACGTACGCGTGCTGCCTCTACTGAGAGTTCGAGGAGGTTACCCTGTTTGGTTTCCACACAGCGGGTGATGGCATCGAGTGCCTTCTTCACAGCTTCGTTATCGCGTGTTGCCTTCAGTTGGTTGAGACGCTCTACCTGCTGCTTGCGCACCTCCGTATTATCGATATCGAGGATGTCGATCGGATCTTCGTGGTCGAGCCTGTAGCGGTTCACCCCGATGATGGCCTGCACGCCCGAGTCGATACGTGCCTGTGTGCGGGCAGCTGCTTCCTCGATACGCATTTTGGGAATACCGGTCTCGATGGCCTTTGCCATTCCGCCCAATTCTTCCACCTCCTGGATGTGTGCCCATGCCTTATCGACCAATTCCTGTGTGAGTGACTCCACATAGTAAGAACCGGCCCACGGGTCGACCTGACGGGTAATCTGGGTCTCTTCCTGGATATAAATCTGGGTGTTACGGGCGATACGGGCCGAGAAGTCGGTCGGCAAAGCGATGGCCTCGTCGAGCGCGTTGGTATGGAGCGACTGTGTATGTCCGAGTGCGGCAGCCATTGCCTCGATACAGGTGCGTCCTATGTTGTTGAACGGATCCTGTTCGGTGAGCGACCATCCCGATGTCTGGGAGTGGGTACGCAACGCCATCGATTTGGGATTTTTGGCACCGAAACTCTTCACGATCTTGGCCCAGAGGAGACGCGCAGCGCGCATCTTGGCTATTTCCATAAAATGGTTCATCCCGATCGCCCAGAAGAAGGAGAGTCGCGGTGCAAAAGCATCCACATCGATACCGGCATTGATACCTGCCCGCAGGTACTCAATCCCGTCAGCCAAAGTGTATGCCAATTCAATATCGGCAGTAGCACCTGCTTCCTGCATGTGATATCCGGAGATGGAGATAGAGTTGAACTTAGGCATCTTTTGAGATGTAAATTCAAAAATATCGGCGATAATCTTCATCGAGAATTCAGGCGGATAGATATAGGTATTCCGCACCATGAACTCTTTCAGGATATCATTCTGAATGGTACCGGCCATCTCCCCCAGTTCTGCTCCCTGCTCCTGTGCCGCTACAATGTAGAATGCCAGGACGGGCAGTACGGCGCCGTTCATGGTCATGGACACCGACATCTTGTTGAGTGGAATACCATCGAACAATATTTTCATGTCTTCCACCGAGCAGATAGAAACACCGGCTTTCCCCACGTCGCCCACTACCCTCTCGTTGTCGGCGTCATAACCGCGATGCGTGGGCAGGTCGAACGCCACAGAGAGCCCTTTCTGCCCCGAAGCAAGGTTACGGCGGTAGAAAGCATTGGATTCTTCTGCTGTTGAGAATCCCGCATACTGGCGGATAGTCCACGGACGCATCACATACATCGTGGAATAAGGTCCGCGCAGATAGGGCGCCACACCGGCGGCATAGTTCAGATGTTCCATGCCTTCAAGGTCTTCTTTCGTGTAGACCGGTTTCACCGGAATCTGTTCCGGCGTAAGCCAATCGGCTTTGATCTCATTTTTTTCAGCCCATCCGGCCACATCGGTCGACGCAAAACCATCTGAGTGAATATTGATACCTTTAAAATTCGGTTTCATATTATTTAGACTTTTAGAACCAAGATCCAAGACTTTCAGACTTAAAAAAACAAAAGCGTTGGAATTGATTCGTTTGTTTTATTTTATTTTTTTTAAGTAAGAGAAGCTATGAGATTACCCGCCACCATCAACAAACTGAATAGCAATACCAATTGGGCCGTGCGAGTATCCAGAAAACGGATAATTCCCAGATCGTCCATAGTTGCTCTTTTCATCAGTTTGAGATTTTTAATGGCAAGCGGAAAACTGAATAGTACCAGGAAAACCCAACTATCCAACATCTGTATCATCACCATGATGGCGATCAGCAGGTAAGCTACCAGCAACAATGTCTGATAAGCAATCTGAGAACCTTCCAATCCCATCTTCATGGCCTGGGTATGTATGCCGGCATCTTTATCCTGTAGCATATCGCGCGTATTGTTGGCATGTAAAATGGCTACCACCAATAATCCGACCGGAGTACTCACAAGGAGCATTTTCCAAAGCACCTCTCCGGTCATCACATAGGCTACTCCTAAAGCAATCGACAAGCCGTAACAGATAAAGATGACCAGGTCACCCATCGCCACATACTTGAATTTGTAGTAAAACAGGGAGCCGATGATCCCAACAGCTCCTATGAACAGCAACGGAAAACCGGTATTCAACAGGAGATAGGTTCCCAGCAAAATACCGATAAAGAGAACCACATAGCCGTAATAGAGCACCGTTTTCGGTTTGAATATCCCCTCTACGATCAGTCGCCTCGGACCGGTTTTCTCTTTCGTGTCCACACCGCTCATATAATCATGATAGTCGCCCAACAGGTTACCTGCCATATGGAAGATAACCGCACCGACAAGGGCCAAGATACCATATATCCAGTTCAAATGAGTTATTTCTCCTTGTGTATAGAGATAAAACACATAGGATATGGCAATCAGCGCCGGCGATGCCGATGCCGGGAACGCCCACGGATGTGCTACGATGATCCAGTTTTTCAGTTTCCCGTTTACAGACATACTATTAGAGTAAAGAGTAAAGAGTAAAGAACAAAGATTTTAACTTTCTCCTTGTTGATATAATCTATCTTTAAAAGAATAAATCATGTTTTGAAGTTCAACTATCCGGTTTTTGTATAGTTCATAATTTTCAACATCGATATATTCCAAATTCATTGCGACTATCAACTCAGTTTCAAGTTCAAGTAAGGAACCGTATGCAATTTCAAGAAACCGTGCAAAATCTTTATAACCGGATTTCGCAGATCCTTCTGTAATATTAGTAGGACAAGAAATTGCCGCACGTTGCATTTGTGATATTAAGCCAAATCTTTCATGTGCAGGAAAAGTATTCGTTAATCTGTAGATGTCTGTAACCAGATCAACAGGTCTCGACCAAATATTCAACCTTCTGAAATGATGCATAATCCCAAATTTATCTTTACTCCTTATTCCTTACTCTTTATTCTTCAACAAAAGTTCATTAAACCCTTTCAGTGTCTCCAGAACATTACTGCGCACATTGATGAAATGTTCGATACCGATTGCTTTGAGGTCGTCTGCACAGGCAGGAGCACCGGCTACCACGAAAATCTCTTTGCCCCCCTTGAGGAGATTATAGGCTTCGGGGGCCAAATCGGCATATTCATCATCGCTTGAGCAGAGCACTACCACATCAGCGTCTTTGGCACGGGCTGCGTTGACACCCTCTTCCACAGTCTTGAATCCGAGGTTATCAATCAACTCATAACCGGCACAAGCAAAGAAATTGCTCGAAAATTGCGAACGTGCCAGACGCATTGCCAGGTTACCGATGGTAAGCATAAATACTTTGGGACGTTTTCCACCCTGTTCGGTAGCCAGACGCAATTCGTCGAAAGCATTGGAGAGACGACGCGTATTAAGTCGCTTGAGCGGCCTGTTTTGTGTATCATCACTTCCACAACCGCAATGAGTTCCTTTATTTTCTATCTTTTGACTCATGGTCTCACCGAAGTTGGGATACTGATTGGTACCCAACAGGATTTCCCGCCGGTTGGCTACCGCGTTGAAGCGGGCATCGGCCGAAGCATTGATGGCATCCTGTACTGTTCCGGTTTTGAGTGCTTCATAGAAACCCGTCTCTTCGGTTTGAAGAAATAACTTCCATGCCTGCTCACCCAGGGCAGTAGTAAGTGTCTCAATATAATAGGATCCTGATGAAGGATCGGTAATCTTATCGAAATGTGACTCCTCTTTCAGCAGTAGTTGCTGATTGACAGCAATACGTTCTGCAAAAGCGGTAGGCGTCTCGAACGCCTCATCAAAAGGACGCACCGTAAGAGAATCGACAGCACCGATAGTGGCGGACATCGCTTCTGTTTGCGTGCGTAACATATTTACATAAGGGTCGTATAACGACTGGTTGAATCGTGAAGTGGAGGCATGGATATTCATTTTTGCAGCACAACGGCAAGTGCCGTCTTCTGCTTTGTTGTCGCAATCATGCGAACAGGCTGGTTTGTAGGCATCCACGATTTCAGCCCACAGCCAGCGTGCAGCACGGAATTTAGCGATCTCCATAAAGTAGTTGGCGCCTATACCCAGCTCGAATTTTATTTTCTTCGCAGCCATGGCAGGATCAATACCATTTTCGATCAATGCCGACAATACCTGGTTTCCGTAGGAAAGGCTGTATCCCAATTCCTGATAGCTGTAAGCACCGGCATCGTTCATTCTGTCTCCGGATACGGTAATAGCACGATATCGGGGAAGTGGCGCCATAATTTTCACTATCTCCACGGCCTTTTCCACCCACTCAGGTTCATCGATTCCCTTTTTCAGTATCTTCCTGAAAGGATCGAATTCAATGGCTCCGAAGCATTCCATCACATTGAGATTCTGTGACCGGACATATTCTACCACTAAGCGTGCCAATTCGATCGTCCGGGATATACAGGTACTGAAGTTCAACTCTACCTTGTCCGGGGCTATCCCCTGAAGCAGAACTGCCAGGTTTTCTGCCGAAAGTTCATTCTTCGGCAATCGAAAGCCTAATGAGGTAACACCTTTTTCGAGCAGGATAAGCGCTTTTTTGTTAGCTTCCGCAAAATCCTTTACATTGATCTCATGGCGCACATGCCACTTATTATCCTTTCTGGTGCTACGGACATAAGGAAACTGCCCCGGCAGATTTTCAGCCGCAAGGGATCCCTCTATATTTTCCGCACGATAAAAAGGATTCACATTAAACCCTTCGTTGGTTCTCCATACCAGTTTTTTCTGGAAGTCAGCCCCCTTCAGGTCTTTTGTGATAACTTCCATCCATTCTTCAGTGGAAACCGGAGGAAAACCAGTGAAAAGTTTCTCTCTCTGATTACTCATAATTCACTATTTTATTTATTATTTTGAGGTTTTTTCCCTGATTATTTTGACAAATTATGATTGACTGTACCACCAGTCCCTAAAAGAGAACAAAAATAACGCTTTTTATTCTCTTTAGAAAGTATTTACTCCAAAACTTACATTGTAATCAACCCTTTACGGATAGCATAAAAGGTGAGTCCCGACACAGTTTTGATTCCTGTTTTTGAAATAATATTCTTCCGGTGTGTGAGGACTGTATTATGGCTGATATGCAGTTTTTCAGCTATTTCTTTATTGAGGTGTCCTTTCACAATAAGCCGTAGGATTTCCTCTTCCCGGCTGGTAAGTTGATGGGTATGCTGATCCGGTTGCTGCTGCGTATGATCACCGGAAATAAGATGATGCAGATGTCGAATATCGGTTGAGTCCAACTCGTCAAGTTTGGGTCGAAGAATTTTATCCCTTAACCTGTTGTGGATCGCAAGATCTTTTTCAAAGGAATGAACGGAAAAGATGATTGCATACATAAGATTTTGATTGAGGTCCGTAGAGAGATGCCTGATTAAAATATTTTTCAGATCATGCAGCAATTCATAAGGAAAATCATCATCGAATAGGGTTTGATTCTGTAGGTGTTCCGTCATCTTCTCCTTAAATTTCTGAAAAAGGTTATTGAGCATCCGCAGTTCCTCTTTTTCGGGACCGCTGATGGCAATAAAGGCATTCAGGTGTTTCTCAATGTTAGGGATTAGCTCATGAATATAACTTTCCACCGTACACTGAAAATAATCGGCAATCGATTGGGCATCGAACAAAGCCAGGGAAGCTTCAGGGAGGTAGTTTTCATCAAGGTAGACATTCATGATTGTAAGGATAAAATCGGGGTTGAGAGTATGTTCATCGCACAGTTTCAAAATAGTCTTATCTCCCACACCAAGCCGTATTCCGAAACGGTTCAGTACAGGAACAAGCTCATTGTGCTCCATCAGCACATCCCCCATAACACTATATTGGTCCAATAAAGCCACTATCTATCCCGATTTGTTTTGATTCTTGCAGTATAATTACGGTCAAGCCTGCGTTCACGATAAAGATGGCGGATAGTTGCCACAGGATGTACAAATAACATTCGTGGTCCTGCAAAACGCATCACTTCCTTGATTTTCACACGCATGCTGGTCTTATAGCAGTGAACAGGACAACTGGCACAGGTGGGCTTCTCTTCACCAAAACGGCAAGTCTCCAATCGCTGCAAAGCATACTCTTTCAACGACCGGCATTCCGCACATAACTCCCTGCCTGAACGGTGTTTAGATCGGCAGTAAAGCGCAATCATGCTGCTGACAACTTTCTTCTCACCTTCGTTCATGCATGCATCCTTTTAAATGGAATTGAAATGTAAAAGTAACCATATTATTTTTTGCAGCCAAATCGATTTACGGCCGGCAACCTCACTGTTTCTTTTTCAAAATCTGATAATCACCTTGTGAGTTTCTACTTACCTCATATCCTTCATTGAGTTCAATCACCCATCCTTCTCCGACAATTATCTTACCGGTTATTTCCAACGGCTCTGAAACAATCACCCATCGCCAATCACTCCTTAACAATGCTCCTCCCTTCTCTACGGTAAGGGTTCCCCAATGATCACTGAGCGTGATAGTAGGATAAACGGTTCCCTCATCTTCATCAAGGGGGATCAGATTTTGCAGGTCGAAAGCCATATTCATCTCTTCCAATCGTATTTCGAGACGTGGCTCCTCAAAAAATTTCTCCCTATATTCATCGAGCAACCTATTATGGGATACTTCCCTTCTATTCTCCTCATCGGCTATCGCGCGTCCCCGGTACTCTTCGGCAACCTGTTTCACATACGACTGCAACAGGATACGCCTATCTACCCCGAATGCTTCCGAAAAGAATTCGGTGAATTGTGTATCCTCATCCACCTTCTTATTCCAGTGGTTATCTTTCTGATAAAGGAAAAACCCATATACCGGCACCATCTCATAAGCAAATGAGCGCACAAATGAAGGAATCTCTTCAAACCGTTCGATCCGCCGGATAAGATACTCTCTCCACTGCCATTTATTACGTCCACTCATTATCTGTCCCGTGTATGTAGCCATACCTTCCAATAGTTCAAGACTATTTTCCGTGGTTTCGGAACCCCGGTATATCATCTGCCGATATTTCCTGAAAATCAATGCGTTCCTCAGATGTTCCTCTGCGCGGTTCAATCTTCTGGCTTTCAATGCTGCCTCCAATGCAGCCATTTCCAGACGGAGATATATTCTCCCTTCCCTGAGATCCAAATGGTTGTTCTCTTCTCTCCTGATATGAAAGCCAAGTGAAGGCTGGGCGACATGGAACAACTCATGGGTCATCAGATCAACCCGATCCTGTTCATTGATGGATAGAGGCAATGTGATCATAGCCCAATGAGTACCGCTCCATTGAATATCGGTGTTGGAGAAAGTCACCTCCTTAGGCAATATACCCCTGTAAATTCCTTTATCGGGTTTCAGTACACCCTGGGCGTCGGGCAGGTTGGCATAGACCTCCCTTGTTTCAGTATCTACAAGGAGGATTGGTCCGTAAATGTCTTTATCCCACAATCCCTGATGCAGAAAGGTAGCCTTCTCCACCTGCCTGAAGTAGAGTAAGAGCGAGTCTGCAGGGTAGTAAGAAACCTGGGCGGCCAGGGTCGTAGAGAGCAGCCCCGTGAACAATATGATTGTAAGCAATTTCATTGCTTTGCGATTTAGGCAACGGTCTGTTTATTTTTTTCAACTCCGTTTTCTCGATTTGTCGATCCGGAGGAAGATAAAGAGCAAAATAGTAAATCCCCACAGGGAAGATCCCCCGTAACTGAAAAAAGGTAATGGAATTCCAATAACAGGCATAATACCTATTACCATTCCGATATTGACGATCATGTGAAACAGGAAGACGCTCGCCACCCCGTAACCATACGTACGTCCGAAAGCGGTTGTCTGTCGTTCTGCCAACCGGAGCAGGCGGAGTACAAAAAACATCATCAGCAACAAAACAATGGTGGAACCGATGAATCCATGTTCTTCTCCTATAGTGCAAAAAATAAAATCGGTATCTTGTTCGGGCACATATTTGAGTTTTGTCTGCGTGCCGTTAAGAAACCCTTTACCTGTCAGTCCACCTGAACCAATGGCAATCTTGGATTGTCCCACATGATACCCCGCCCCGGTCAGGTCCTGTTCCATACCCAAAGTTACTTTGATACGCATCTGCTGGTGTGGCTGGAGTACATCGTAGAACACATATTCCACCGATTCGAGGAAGGCGAATGACCCCATCAAAAACAGGAAAATATAAAGATATGCTTTTTTCCCATACCTGAAGAAGTGGAAAAGCAGATAAAGTGCGGTATAGGACAATGCTATGATAGCCACTAATCCCCAGTCTATTTGCACTGAAAAGAAAGAAGCCCCAAGAGCCAGTAAAAAGATAGCAGCCACCGACAGCAAAAGGATTAAAAAGGTAGAAAGCCGTTTGACATAATTCCATATCATGGCTGCCGAGAAAATAATGATGAGAATAACGGTGGCAAATTCTCCTTCGGAAAGGGCACCCATCTGGTTGTCGGAAAAACGGATTCCCAGAATAAAATAGAGAATAGCGGCGATCCCCATAAAAAGGAATCCACCGGGCAGCCCTTCCCTGTAGAGTACCAGGATAAAACTCAGGTAGACCAGAGCCGTACCCGTTTCGCTTTGGGCAATTACCAGGAACACCGGTAACAGGATGATAACACTTGCCAGCAGGAGGTTCTTTCGTTCCATCAAGTGGAAGCCGTAAGAATTGAACACCTTTGCCAATGTCAGTGCAATAATGAATTTCATAAATTCAGCCGGTTGCAGCCGCACCGGCCCGATAATCAACCATGAACGGGAACCGTTGATGTCTTGCGCCACCAGGAGTGTAATGACCAGCAATAGAATACCGGCCAGATAAAAAAGAAACGCATAGGTCTCATAAAAAGCTGTATCGATCTTTAACAGGGCAAACGCCAGCAGGAACGAGGTACCCATCCAGATCAATTGCATTCCCGCCCTGGAAGAGAGATCGAACAGTCCTGTGGCATTTTCCAGATCGAAACTGGCGGCGTAGATATTGAGCCATCCGAGAAAGACAAAGAGGAGGTAGAAAGTGATCGTTATCTTGTCCACTTTCCCCTTTTCCTCTATTTCATTATTGCCCTGATAACTCATATCCTTTTTATATTAATTCTTCGGTGGAAGAGGTGGCAGGTTCCTGATATAGGAATAAGGCAGTATCTCCCGGTTTACAATGGTAGTTTCCAACCATTGGTCGCTCTCGGGTATTTCTCCCCTGAAGAACTTCTGCATCATCAACCTGGCGATGGGTACCGCATTGGTTGCACCAAACCGGCCATTCTCCACCACAACGGCAATAGCCACCTGAGGGTCATCTTTCGGCGCAAAGCCCATAAAGATTGAGTGGTCGTCGCCATGAGGATTTTGCGAGGTACCGGTTTTTCCACATACATCCACTAAAGGCGAAAGATTAATTCCGCGGCAAGTACCCTTGGTCACCGCGTCAGCCATCCCCTCCACAGTTAATTCAAAATACTCCCTGTTGATGCCCGAATCATGTCTTGTGGTATAGGTTGTCTCCAAGGCTGCTCCTTTACGCTCTTTTACTACATGGGGTGTATAATAGTATCCCCTGTTAGCAATCAAAGCACCCAGGTTGGCAATTTGCAGGGGAGTGGCCAGTATCTCTCCCTGTCCTATGGCTATAGAAATTATATTATGTGCATTCCAACGCTCCGTTTTGAATATGTTCGTATAGAATTTACTATTGGGAATAAAGCCTCTCTTCTCGGAAGGGAGATCCACTCCCAATGGATAACCATATCCCAAATCCACCATATGGTCGCGCCACACGTCAAAAGCGGCTACCACTGACGCATATTTACTCCTGTTGCTCAACATGGCGTTAAGACCATAACAGAAGTAAGAGTTACAGGAAGTGGCCAAGGCCGGCTGAAGCGCCAGGGGCGAGCCGTGGGGATGACAGGCAGGGCGTCCACCCAGTGGGGGATATCCGCCATAGCAGGCATAATGCGTCTCGGGAGTGATAATACCCTCTTGCAGGAAGATGAGTCCCTGAGTAGGTTTAAAGGTTGATCCCGGCGGATAGGTCCCCGCAATTGCCCTATTGAGAAGCGGTTTAAAGGGATTATTCTCCAGCTCGCGGTAATTGGCACTGAAATCGGAACTCTTTCCTGTAAGCAGTACCGGATCGTAAGTAGGGGCAGAAACCATAGAAAGGATCTCCCCCGTCTTGGGATTGATCATTACAATGCTTCCTACTTTGTTGTGCATCAGCTTCTCACCGTATGCCTGGAGATCAATATCGATACCCAGAGTTAGGTCCTTTCCCGATACCGGCGCTTTGTCGTGTGCCCCATTTTCGTACTTCCCCTGTACCCTGCCGTGTGCATCGCGCAGAAGGATCTCTACCCCTTTCTCGCCGCGAAGATCTTCTTCATGCGATAATTCAATCCCCGATTTCCCGACATAATCACCCCTCACGTAATAAGGATCGGCAGCCATCTTATTCTTGTCGACTTCAGCCACATAACCGAGGATAAGTCCCATATTGGGATAATTATATTGTCGCTCTGTCCGCCCCTGGATATATATGCCGGGAAATTTATACAATTTTTCCTGTAACAATCCGTACTCTTCTACATTGAGTTGCGTCATGAACAACTGCGGCGTGTAAGAAGAATAACCGGGATTCTTCCGGCGGTCCCTCATATCGGCGTTCAGTGTATGAAAACGCTCCACATCGATATTGAGCGTGCGACAGAAATCGAGCGTGTCGAACTGTTTCATTTCCCGCACCACCATCATTACATCATACGTAGGCCTGTTATATACAAGCAACTTGCCATTCCGGTCATAAATAGCTCCCCTAGCCGGATAAAGGGTCTTGCGAAAGAAGGCGTTACTGTCGGCATACTCCCTGTACCGCGGGCTCATCAACTGTAAATTGAACAGCTGGCCCACATACACCAGGACAATTACAACCACTATTGTGGCAATAATATATCGTCTTTTGGCAAGGGAATTCGCATTATTGTTCACCGGGATTTCTCCTAAACATTAAACTATCCAACGTAATAATCAGCGGGATGGTCACTACCGAAGAGGTACCAATCCGCAGCAGCGTATTTTTCAAATTAAAAAGTGTGAACGATTCAATAAAGAACAGCAACGTGAGATGCAGGAATACCATGAAAATAGTGAATCGGACAAAAGGCCCCGCGGCAGTATTGATCCCCGGCACAAAATCATCATAGCCTTCCCTCTCAAAAAAAAGTCCCAGGATATTTTTCCTGAATGCGGCTACAATAGTGATTGCCGCCGCGTTCATACCCGGCGTATTCAGGAAGATATCAATGATCAGCCCCATCAGAAAAGCGGAGAAGATCACATAATAGAGATTTCTACCCACCGGCAGCTTCAGCAGGAAATAGACATACAATACCGGAGTGGCAATACCAAACAGGCTGATCCGGTTCAGTAACAGTACCTGAAGCAGTATCAGCACCACAAAAAGCACTATTTCATATATGTAATTCAGTTTCATTGCTGCAACATCTCTTCGAGTTTTTTCTGTTCCTCGTAATAGGTGTCGTCGATCACCAGCACGTCCTGCAACGTATAGAAATTGGTAGCCAGTTGAATATTGAACGTATTGAAATTATCGTCCCTGGACCTACCTTCACTGTTCACAAAACCTATCACAAGATTTCGGGGAAATATACGTGAGAAACTGGTCAACACGGTATCACCCTCATGAAAAACTTCATGCTTAGGCAATTCTTGCAGTTGCGCTTCCCCGATATTTGTCCCGTCCCAGGAAATAGATCCGTAATTCTCGGAGTTTTTCAGCCTCGCGCTTAACCGGAACTTGGGATTGATGACAGGAATCACCACCGCCCTGTTTTTCGACACAACAGAAACCACTCCCACTATACCCCCTCCTGATGAAATCACTCCCATATCGGGTTTGACCCCGTGCTCCGATCCCTTATTAATTGTAATGAAGTTGTTAGCTCCTGAGAAACTCAGGTTGACCACTTCTGCAGGGATAAAATCGAATTGTGATACCGGAAGTGAATCGGGTACAAGATCGCCTACTTCCAGGGAATCGGTAGCAGCCAGGATATCTATCCGGTCCTTGAGTAACAGTATCTCTTTCTCCAGTTCGGCACTCCGCTCCAACAGCAACTGATTGTTTTTCCTCAGATGAAAGAACGCCCCGACATCGTTAGAGATTGAATAAAACCATCCCGTTACCTGATTGGCGGAAGAAAGATAAACGCTGCGCTGATAGGAATTTTGCGTAAAAACGAGATAGAAACTGAATGCTACCAACAATGCGGCAAGCAGCCAGTGACTATTCCGAATGATAAAGTTAAAAAGATTACGCATCTAAACCTATGCTTTATCCTATTTTACACCCTGGATTCTACATTCCAAGTCTTAAATCTTGGTTGACTTCGTCCATTTTCTGTCGTCACTCGGCATAGAACAAGTAAACTTAACTCTGCACTCGTTCCTAAGAAAATTCTTGGATTTTGGTTCTAAATTTTACCTCATCAAAAAGTTGAATTTATCAATATTCCTCAACGCAATGCTGGTTCCCTTGGCTACCATGTGCAAGGGATCATCGACCACCCTGAAGGGGATTCCAATTTTCTCGGTCAGCCTTTTGTCGAGACCTCTCAGCAGAGCTCCCCCACCGGTCAGATAAATACCGTTACGTACAATGTCGGCATATAATTCAGGGGGAGTCTGTTCCAATGCGCTCAGCACAGCTGAATCGACTTTTGATACCGATTTCTCGATGCAGTGCGCGATTTCCTGGTAGGATACAGGCACATCCATAGGCAGGGAAGTCATCCTGTTGGGGCCGTGCACGACAAAATCTTCAGGCGGATTGTCGAGTTCCGTAACTACGGAACCTACCTGGAGCTTGATTTGTTCAGCGGTACGGTCACCCACCTTGATATTGTGCTGGCGTCCCATGTAATCCTGAATATCTTCAGTAAAATCATCTCCTGCAATCTTGATCGATTTATTGGAAACGATACCGCCGAGTGAGATTACGGCAATTTCTGTGGTTCCCCCACCTATGTCTACGATCATATTACCTTCGGGAGCCTCCACATCGAGACCAATCCCGAGGGCTGCCGCCATGGGTTCAAAGATCATATAGACATCGCGGCCGCCGGCATGTTCTGCCGAGTCGCGCACAGCACGGATCTCCACTTCGGTACTCCCCGAAGGAATGCAGATAACCACGCGCAACGAAGGAGAAAAAAGGCCTCCTTTATTTTTATTGGCCATTTTGATCATACCGCGGATCATCTGCTCCGCAGCATTGAAGTCAGCGATCACACCATCCCGCAACGGCCTCACCGTACGAATATTCTCATGTGTCTTCCCGTGCATTTGTCTCGCTTTCTCACCCAAGGCGATCATCTTGTCTGTTTTGCGATCCAGTGCCACGATAGAGGGTTCGTCCAGGAGTATCTTTCCCGCGTTGTTCACAATGACGGAATTGGCGGTACCAAGGTCCATTGCAAGCTCTTGTGTAAATGAAAATAAGCCCATAATGTATAATATTAAGCTATTCGATAGTAGTTATTGTCTTGTGTTTAATGTTTGAAATGTCTTATGCCGGTTTTCACCATCGAGAGGCCGTTTTGGTTGCAATAATCTACCGACTCACCGTCACGGACGGAACCACCGGGCTGGATAACTGCTGTGACACCTGCCTTGTGGGCGATCTCCACACAATCGGGGAAAGGGAAGAAGGCATCACTGGCCATCACTGCTCCATGCAGGTCGAAATGGAATGTACCGGCTTTCTCAATTGCCTGGTTCAGTGCATCTACCCTCGAAGTCTGTCCCGTTCCACTGGCAATAAGTTGTTTATCTTTTACCAGCACAATGGCGTTCGACTTGGTATGTTTCACCAGTATATTGGCAAAGAGCAGGTCTTCTGTTTCTTTTTCCGTAGGAGCTTTGGTTGTCATCACCTGCAAACCGGCGGCAGTTTCCACACTCAGGTCTTTATCCTGTACCAAAGCGCCATTGAGCACCGAACGGTATTGTAAGCGTTGTATAGCTTTTTCACTCGATTTCAATACCAAAATTATACGATTTTTCTTTTGGAACAAAATATCCAGCGCATCTTTATCATATCCGGGGGCAATAATCACTTCAAAGAAAATCTCGTGGATAGCTTCGGCAGCGGCTGCATCCACCTGCCGGTTGGTTACTACGATACCACCGAAAGCCGATACAGGATCGGCAGCCAACGCGGCGTCCCACGCTTCTTTCACTGTTGGGCGACAAGCCATGCCACAGGCATTGTTGTGCTTGAGGATAGCCAGGGCTGTCTCGTTGAAATCGGAAATCAGCGATACGGCTGCATCAATATCAAGTAGGTTATTATAGGAGATCTCTTTACCATGCAACTGTTCGAATATTTCGTTGAAATCACCATAAAACAGTCCCTTTTGATGAGGATTTTCACCATAACGGAGTGGTTTTCCTCCATCCTGGGCTACACGCAGCGCTGAATTATCATCGCCATCGAAATAGCTGAAAATCGCAGAATCATAGCCGGAAGAGATCATAAACGCTTCTTTGGCAAACCAGCGACGATCAGCATTGTCTGAAAGACCCTGTTTCTCTTTCAGCAAATTGAGCAACGGCGCATACTGCTCCTTCGATGCTACAATGAGTACATCTTTGTAGTTCTTCGCAGCTGCACGGATAAGCGAAATGCCTCCTATATCGATCTTCTCGATGATCTCCTCCTCCGTACCGCCGACAGCCACCGTTTCCTTAAAAGGGTACAGGTCTACAATGACCAGGTCGATGGAGGGGATATCGTAAGATTTTACCTGTTTCTTATCACTTTCATTGTCCCGCCGGTAAAGTATGCCTCCGAATATTTTAGGATGGAGCGTTTTTACCCTACCTCCCAGGATGGAAGGATAGCTACTGACATCTTCCACCGCTTCGCACTCATAGCCTAAAGACTGGATGAATTCCTGCGTACCGCCGGTAGAAATAAATTTAACCTTTAAATGATGTAATTCCTTAAGTATTTCTTCCAGCCCGTCCTTATGGTAAACCGAAATAAGGGCTGTTTGAATTTTTTTTGACATTATGCGTCCGTTTAAGTCGTTATTTTTAAAATGAGTACAAAGGTATAAAATCTATCGCTCTTTTCTGTCAATTGGTTCATTAGTTTTGCATAAATTTGAAAAAAACAGCTCCGGATTTTTCCGGAGCTGAAGCTTATGTGTAAAATTAAGTATTTCCGATCAATCTCTGACTTCCCAACCGAGTGCGCTGGCACCCAATACGGCGGCATCGCTCTCTTTGAGTTCTGAAAACATCAGTTTCACCTTATTCTTAAAGATAGGCAACAGATTCTTCTCCATACTTTCCCGGATGGGGTCCATAATAAGGTCGCCCGCTTTAGAAAGCCCACCGAAAAGGATGATTGCTTCAGGGCTGGAGAAAGCTACGAAATCGGCAAATGCTTCGCCCAGCATCTCACCGGTAAAATCAAAGATTTCTTTCGCCATCTCATCTCCGGCCATAGCGGCATCAAACACATCTTTGGAGGTGATGTCATCAGCCGGGATATTGCGGAGCCGCGTCTTTGCATCGGGTTTCAAATCAAGGTATTCGCGTGCTGTACGTGCCATACCTGTAGCCGATGTATAAGCTTCGAGACATCCTGTTCTCCCGCATCCGCAAAGACGACCGTTATGCCGGCGCATGATCACGTGGCCGAGTTCACCGGCAAAACCATCGTGTCCGTACACCAATTGTCCGTTCACCACGATACCACTACCTACACCTGTTCCCAGCGTGATCACAATAAAATCTTTCATGCCGCGTGCGGCACCGTACGTCATTTCGCCGATAGCTGCCGCATTGGCATCGTTGGTAAGAGCTACAGGGATACCTACCCGGTCTTCCAGCATCTGGGCAAAAGGGATCACTCCTTTCCAGGGCAGATTGGGTGCAAACTCAATACTGCCGGTGAAGTAGTTACCGTTGGGTGTACCTGCGCCAATACCCTTAATTTGATCCTTGGTGGTTGTTCCCTTGATAAGATCTTCAATCAAGTTGGTCAATTCATCCAGATAGTCTTCCACCTGAGCATGTTTACCAGTTTTAATGCTGCCGCTCTTTAAAATCTGTCCTCTCTTGTCCACGATGCCCACAACGGTGTTCGTACCGCCCACATCAATACCTATTGCATAGGGTTTATCCATAGATTTGTTTTATTAAAAATTAGTCAATGATAAATATTAGAATTATAAGTACAAATATAGGTTTTTTTGTTAAGACAATCCCATTAGTCGTAAAATTATTTCTTTTTCTTGGTTTTTCACTCAGCTTTCATTACATTTGCAGTTTTGAATTAAAATTTATCAGGAAAAGCCTGATATTAACAACAATCTTCAAGAATTATCAAACAATTACTAACTATAAGACAGAACGTAGACCCCATGAATGAAATTAAATTTTACAACGGAGAGAAAATTCCGTTGGAGTTGCACAAAGTACGTATAGTACAGAAATTACATTTAGTACCTATCGAGAGAAGACTGGAAGCATTACAGGAAGGAGGATTTAATACTTTCCGGCTCAATACAAAGGATGTATTCCTCGACATGCTCACCGACAGTGGCACCAATGCAATGAGTGACAACCAGATGGCAGCTATGATGCAAGCCGACGATGCTTATGCCGGATCGCAAAGTTTCTTCCGCCTGCAGAAAGCGGTGGAAGATGTACTGGGTAAAAAATATTACCTTCCGGTACACCAAGGGCGGGCAGCAGAAAATATCCTGTCGAACGCATATGTGCGGAAAGGTAACCTGGTCCCGATGAATTACCACTTCACCACTGCCATGGCGCATATCACCCAGTACGGGGGTAAAATCGCAGAGTTATTGTATGACGAAGCCTATGTGATCAACTCCTCACACCCTTTCAAAGGGAACATGAATATTGAAAAACTGGAAGAAGTAATCAAGGTACACGGAGCCAAGAACATCCCGTTCATCCGCATGGAGGCGTCCACCAACCTTATCGGGGGACAACCTTTTTCGGTGCAGAACCTGAGGGATGTAAGGGCTATTGCCGACAAATATAATATCCGGCTGGTACTCGACGCGAGCCTGCTCGGGGAGAATGCTTATTTAGTAATCCAGCGGGAAGAAGAGTTCAAAGATAATTCGATGGGTGAAGTGATAAAGGTCATGACCGATCTTGCCGATATCGTCTATTTCTCAGCCAGAAAACTAAGTTCTTCCCGGGGAGGTGGTATTTGTACGAATAACACTGATATTTATCGCGAGTTAGAAGCACTGGTACCACTGTTCGAAGGATTCCTGACTTACGGAGGTATTTCCGTGCGTGAGATTGAAGCGATGGCAGTGGGGCTATATGAAACGCTCGATGAAACGATGATCAGTCAAAGTCCCGATTTCATCGCCTATTTGGTAAATGCCCTTGACGGACACGGAGTACCCGTGGTAAAACCGGCCGGTGTGCTGGGCGCCCATGTAGATGCGATGAAAGTATGCGAACATATCCCTCAAAAAGAGTATCCTGCCGGTGCTTTGGCCGCGGCGCTGTTCCTTATTTCGGGGATCCGCGGGATGGAGAGAGGCTCCATCTCCAACCAGCGCGATGAATATGGCAATGAAACCTATGCTGATATGGAACTGGTACGCCTGGCAGTACCCCGCCGGGTTTTCACCTTATCCCAGATCAAATATGTGGAGGACCGGATGACCTGGTTGTATGAAAACCGGACATTGATTGGTGGTCTCCGCTTCGTATACGAACCTCCTGTGCTCCGCTTCTTCATGGGAGGACTGGAACCGGTAAGCGACTGGCCTCAAAAACTGATCGCCAAGTTTAAAGAGGATTTCGGAGAAAGTTTGTAAATTATTACTGTAAACAAGACTTTTTTACATAAACGAACCCCGACAGTTTTCCTGACTTCCGGGGTTCGTTTCAATATCGGGAATACGCATGAATTGATCCGATTATTGACCTTCCCACACGTAATCCCCTGGTATGGCTATGAAATCCTATTATCCGGCATACTCATTCTACCCTTTCCATTTTATCACTAATGAACCCTCCGGTAAATGTGATCAAACGATTGAAGCTATCCGGCAGGTATTCATCCATACTGTTATTGACCGAAACGAATTTGCTCTGTTCGTTATGTTTTAATTCGATCACGTAAATAATACTATTATCCGTATCGCTTCCCCGGTCGAAACCATAGGAGTTGTTCATTTTTTCCAATTTGCTCTCGGTTATCAATCCGGCAAACCTGTCAAATTCATCCCTTGTCAATTTTCCTTCCCTAAAGATTGGCTTTGCCTTTCCTTCATACTTATCGAAAAAATAATTATACTGATCAATTCGATAAGTGGAATCCGGATTCAACTGGAATTCGACTTTAAAATTATTGATACTCTCCATACTATATCTATAAGTGAAGTCTTCCAGGACTGGGGAGCGGTGACAAGCGATAAGGCAGGAGAGAAATAGAACGGACAAACAAAGATTGATTATTTTTGACATTATCGTTTCTTTTATACCATTCATTAATTCATCATTTATATCATTTCTGATGACGAATAAAAAGAGGGTAAAACACCATGGCGGCATACCCTCTTTTTGAAATCAAGCTATTTATTTCCAGGGAGCCGGTTGTTCCAGATAGGGTTTACCATTCTCATCCTCTCCCATGGTCTGAATCTGTCCTTCCGGCAACGGAAACATGGTTCTGGCACTGCTCAATGTAGAAGCTGTGGCGAATTTAGCGAGAAAATTCCTTTCAAATCGAATATAATCCCCCAGCTCTTTACTCATATAGTCTCCGCCCCAACGGACCAGATCGAACCAACGCTGTCCTTCCATGGCCAGTTCCAGCTTACGCTCCATACGGACAGCCTTGATACAGGTTTCCTTATCGCTGTATGCCGTGTGCGTCGAGGGGTAGTTTTCAATTTTATAATTCGCCGCAGGCACACCGCCCGTCTTAATGATATTCACCTCTAAAGCAGCACGGGTACGGATCTGATTCACCAGTGCCATCGCTCCTGCGAGGTCATTGTCATTGGCCAGACACTCTGCATACAACAATATCATATCCCGAAGGCTCAGATACTGCAGATTGATAGCAGAACCCGGAGCCCATCCATCGTGTAAAGCACCTCCGGCCAGGCCTTCATCCAATTCCTTCTTGGTATACACGTGTTTCTTGGGGAGGAAGTATCCACCATTGGCCACATCACGCACCCAGTTGTTTTGAGGTACGCCCCAATCCTTGTATGGAATGCCAAAACGACCGATGGCAAAATCGATACGAGGATCTACCGCCACATTATTGTTCACCGATAACGGGGCGTTTTCCCCTCCCGACGTGTTCCTCACGGTTACATACGGTGTGCTCCTGTATGAGTTGTCAAGCAACGGCAGGCCATCTGCTCCCACTTTAAAGGAGTTGGCCAGTTCGTTGGACGGCTGATAGAAACCGCAACAACCACCGGGAGATCCATCTCCTCCGTGAGGATAACAAAGAGACAATCCGCTATTGGCATTGTTGTAATCGGCTGAGAATTGAACGGCAAATATGGATTCCTTTCCATTATCGCGATAACTTTCGAAGTTGGCATTCATATCGTCTTCCAAACCGTACTGCAGCCCATTGGATGTCATACCATTATCTATCACATCCTTTAAAATTGGTTTGGCTGCCGACAGGTCACCCTTATGCATTAAAATTTTCGCTTTCAATGCTTTTGCAGCCCAGTGGTTGGCACGCCCCGGACTATCCTGTTTTTCAGGCAGGTCACGGATGGCAATGTCAATATCTTCAAGTACATTGGGATAAATATCGATATCGTTATACACTTTGGGATTATTGTCGGTAATGGTCTCATCTACCCAGGGGAGATAAGGTCCAAAAACCTTGATTCCTTCAAAATAAAATAATGCCCGGAGGAAATGCAATTCGCCGTTCCTTGAATTCAGGAAAGCCTCTGGAAGGTCTTCCACTTCTGCCATTGTCTGCAACGCCATATTCACCCGTTTTGCTCCTTTATATACCCACTCATATTTTTCACTGATGTATCCGTTGGTAGGCAATGTACTATACATTTCCATCTCATTCAACACCGACTGGTCGTTTGCATCGGATCCTTTATTGGCATCCCCGCCATACATTCCTCCGAATGTCCAGTTAAACGGGGTAGCTCCCCATCCGTTCTCGGTCAGATTCGCATACGCATTCACCGTTAAAAGGTCAATACCCGTCTGGTTCTTCAAAGCCTCATGATTAATACTCCCCTGTGGGTCTTTATACAAAAAGTCTTCCCCACAAGAACCCAGTAAAACGATGACCGAAATAACCAGTATATATAATCTATTTTCGTACTTCATTGCTCTGTAATTTAATGTGATTAAAATTCAAAATTAACACCAATGATGAACCTCTTTGTAGTAGGCCATCCACCTGCATCGAGTCCTCTCCGGAGGTCCGAACCGCTTCCTTCACCGGTTTCCATATTGGTGATCTCCGGGTCAAGGCCACTATAATCGGTGAATGTCAACAGATTCTCCGCCTGAATATACAGCCTCAGGTTAGAAATAGTAGCTTTCTCCAACAAGGATTTAGGGAAAGTATACCCCACTACAAGGTTTTTCAATTTAAGGAACGAACCGTTTTCTACATAATAAGATGATGCAACGGCACCACCCCAGTTATCCTGTGAATCAAGCACCGGTAATTTAGCTTTAGAATTGTCCGCCCCTTTTCTCCATGAATAATCTCTCATTGTGGTCGAACGGTTTCCTCCGAATAACGGGAAATCGGTAAAATATTTGGTATTGTTGAACAGATCATTGCCAATAGTGGCATACCAGAACATGGTAAAATCCCAGTTTTTATAGGTCAATGAAGCATTCAGCCCTGCCAGCAGATCCGGATGCGGATTTCCGATCACTGTACGGTCGTACGAATTGATCACGCCGTCAGGTACTCCATCGGGGCCGCTTACATCCTGGAACTTGTACTTGCCAATGTATGAACCCGGATTAGCGGTTATGCTGGCCAGGTCCGTACCATAGGGTACGGGGGAGTTCAACACATCCTCCTCATTCTCATAGAAACCGATGATATTGTAACCAAAGAACTCCGAAATGGGACGCCCTTTAATGGTTCTGGTTACATTTGTGGAAAGACGGTAGCCACTTCCATAGATTGCATAATCATCGGCATCGGCCAATTTCAGCACCTTGTTTTTATAGGTGGAAAGGTTCAATCCGAGATCCCAGGCCAGATCTCCGGCTTTATCACGGTAGTTAAAACTGAAATCGAACCCCCGGTTGCGCATATCTCCATAGTTGATATAAGGTTTTCCAATCTCCGTATTGGCCAGTGCCGAGTAGGCAGCCTCAATCAACATATCAGAGGTGACCTTATTATAAAATTCTAATGTGGTGTTAAAGCGTCCTTGTCCGAAAGTGGCATCCAGCCCAATATTGGTCATTTTGGTTGCTTCCCAACGGGTATCCTCATTTCCGTAGGTAGCCAACCTGTATCCCAGGTTTGATCCGGTATTTGTACCGCTCAGGTCGTAATTCGTATTAGCAGGAGTGGTACCAAAAAGCATGGCGAAGTTCGTGGCACGAGGTATTTCGGCATTACCGGTATGGCCATAACCGACACGCAATTTCAGGTCATCCAGCCAACCTTTCGTATTTTCCATAAATCCCTCTTCCGACAGACGCCAACCGGCAGACATCGAAGGAAATGTTCCATAACGGTTCTTTTTAGCAAAACGCGAAACGCCATCACGTCGCACGATTCCTGTAAACAGGTATTTATCCCGATAAGCATAATCGGCACGTCCAAAAACGCCGAAGAGAGCAAACTCTCCGTTGTACCAGGAGTTATTGGTACGTTGATTGTCGTTTTCTCCCATCGCCAGTACCCACGTATTTTCGTTGTCTTCATACAGGTAATTATAACGGCGCGCTTCCATTCCTCTTCCCAATCCATCACGAATGGCCTCCGTTCCCACCAGGACATTCAACGAATGTACATTCTGAAACACTTTGTTATAGGTTAGCGTATTGGTCCAAACCCAGCGGAAATTGAAGCTGGAGGCCTCCTGGAAGTGGTTAGTGCCGGGACTTTCGGAGAACTCAACGTTCTTCTTGCTGATATAGTAGCTATAGGCATTGGTATAGTCCAATCCGAAACTGGTGCGGAACATCAGTTCTTTCATCAAATCTATTTCCGACCATATATTTCCAAAGATACGCGAATTACTCCAATAATTATCTTTATTGCGTACCTGTATCGCTACCGGATTCTCCCAGTTACCCGTACCGGCAATCTTCGAACCGCCCCAATTACCGAATGTATCTTTTACCGGTACCCATGGCGAAGCACGATATACCCATGAATAGGGTGTACTTTCGGATGAGTTGCTGGTCAATCCCTGGTCTTTAGTCCAGGTATATTGCAGGTTTTCACCTACGCGTAACCAGGGCCGCACATCGAACGATGTATTGAGTCGGGTCTGATAACGGGTATAATAGGATTCAACAACTGTACCTCTCTGGTCGAAGAAGTTCAATCCCATCAGGTATCTTCCCTTGCTCCCTCCACCGGAGAGCGTGAGCTGATGGTTTTGCATGGGTGCCGTCCGGTCGATAGCATCCCACCAGTCGGTATCGGAAAAGGGGACGATCTGGTTATCGGGAAAACTATAATTATTGATATCAATATTCTGACTTCCCTGAGCGCCCGTAGTCGTCAAATAATTCGGGATCTTCGGTTGAGCACCTGACCCAAATTGTGCATGTTCGGGAACACCTGTCTCGCCACGGAGGTCGAACGAGTTCTGTTGCGACTCCCATTCTAATGCCAACCGATCCATGGAGTTCAGCAAATCATATTTTTTCCCTGTCTTCTGCATACCGAAATAGGCATCATAGGTAAGTTTCGGTTGTCCCGACCCGGTTCCTTTCTTAGTGGTGATCAGGATCACACCATTCGCAGCCTGAGCGCCGTAAATAGCGGCTGAAGAAGCATCTTTCAATACCTGCATGCTCTCTATGTCATTCGGATTAAGGCTGCTTAAATTCTGATTACGGGTGGAAACTCCGTCGATCACATACAGCGGCCCGTTATCGTTTACGGTATTGATACCGCGGATGCGTACCATGGTAGCCGACCCGGGAGATCCGGTCTGCCCGATGTACACACCCGGTGTTTTCCCCTGTAACTGTTGTGTAGCCGAAGAACCGGAAGAAGCGAGCAGTTCTTTTGTATTCACGACAGCCACCGAACCGGTGATATCTTTTTTAGCCTGGCTACCATAACCCACAACCACAATCTCCTGGAGACTTTCCATATCTTCCATCATCACTACTGTAACCGAACGGTTATTACCCACCTGCATTTCTTCCGCGACATAGCCCACATAGGTGAATACCAACACAGAATTGGAAGAAACCACATTTAACGTGAAATTTCCTTCAACATCGGTTACCGTGCCATTCAAGGTGCCTTTTTCCACGACATTCACACCGATCATTGGCGTACCACCAACATCGGTTACCGTACCCTGAATGCGTGTTTGAGCAAACATTCCAAGAGAAATTATCCACCATGATATGAATAACAACCCTTTCACCAGATTTAACATTTCTCTTTTCATACTTTCATGTTCTTTGATTAATAATTAAAAAACGGACATTTGTTTAAATATCAAGATATATCACCACTCTTGACAAGCATGGAATAACTCTCTTTTCAGAGGTAAATACAACAAAAAACGAATAGGAAATACAACGAATACAAAATCGGAAACGGCACAGCTTGGGTCTTGTCGTTCCGAAATATAGATTTGAAAATGATTTTGAAAGATAGAGAAAAGTGGGGAAGAATTTTTACAACAGGTTAAATAATGCGGTATTTCATTAAATAATGTAAT
>NZ_JAWRIS010000031.1:0-50758 GCF_040307845.1 Proteiniphilum sp. | reverse complement strand
ACTTCGTCCGGATGAATCATCAAAGAAATTCCAGGTTCTTCCCCTGCGATGGATTGTAGAGAGAACATTCTCCTGGATCGAGAATTACAGGAGGATGACAACTGATTACGAGTATAAAACAGAGTCGGCAGAAGCTATGCTGCAAATAACATTTTGCCAGATCATGCTTAGAAAAATTAGGAAATAAATTCAAAACAGGTTCTTATATTAAGGATGATTTTATTGCCACTGCTTACACTAAAGAGCCAGATTTTAGAGTTCTTGCAGAGCATGTGGGTGAGACTTATCTGATAGTTAAATATAAAGACAAATCAGATTCATGCAAAATAACCGTGCTCCCCACTGATGGGGTCATCGAAGAGCCGGAAATATTATTCGGATCAGGAAAAGATATCATAAAATTAAAAGAAAAAAACACGCTCGAAAGTGAGGGGGAGACATTCCTTATTTACCGTATAGACCAATATAACAAGGTAGAGTACTATTTCAGAGACGGAGGTTTGTATTTAATACACAAATTTACAGGAACTGATCACTATGATAAAGCATATAATATGCTGAGGGAGATGTATCAATTTGTCGAGGACAAAGAAGGAAAGGTTTACAGAAAGCGGGATTTATGGGTAAAACTGACCAGAACGCAGGCGGACGGATCTTCTATTTACTATTCAAACATCCGTACGGAGTTGGGACTGTTTTTAGACCTGTACTTGTAATCTGTTGATTTATAGTAATGAATGTTATCCCAGGCGGATCACTCTTAAATAAAACCACTGGTAGTCAATTGATTATCAGGGTTTTTATTTACCCCGAAAGAATTCAAGCGGCTTTTGCTTTATATAAGCGGTTTTCCACACTTTTTTGTAAATGTGAGATAGGCATCGGTGTTTTCCACCGTTGCCTATCGCTGTGATAAATAAAATGTAAAAGCTGTGATAAATAAAATGTGTAAGGAGAAAAATTCCTTACTTTATTTTTTTTTATTTTTTTCCGCGTTTATCGCGGCGAGCGCATATTTGCTACTTATCTGCTGCCTCACATCCACTAATTGGTCGATTACGGCCTGCAACTCATCTTCAAACACCGGCTTGGAAAGAAACGCGTCGGCTCCGCATCTAAATCCTTTTATGCGTTCTTCCCTGGAACCGTAAGCAGAGAGCAGGATGACCGGTATGTGAGCGGTGGCATCCGATTTTTTTATCTCTTTACATAAATCATAGCCGTTCATCCCTGGTATTGTTATGTTTGAAATGATAACATCGGGCATGGTTTCAGCAACTTTTCGGATGGCTCCTTTTCCATTATCGGCAGTGAATATGTGGTAGTTTTCTTCCAAAAATGAAGAGAGATAATAGAACATATCCTTATTGTTTTCTATAATGAGTAACGATGGATTATTGTGAGGGATGTCCTCATCCGAGTAAGCAATCGGTTCAGATGACATTCCATCTAAATAAAGGGAGGACTCTTCCTCTTGTTTTTTCAAATGATACTGTTGAATAAGAAAGAGTATGAAACCGGTCAAAGCCGTAATAATTAATAAGACAACCTGTGTGGACTTTGTTTTATTTATCTCAATATTATCAAGTTGTACAGTCGGCAATGTTTTCTCATTTTCATTTGATTTCTTTTCATAAGTTGACCTGTCTATCGCATTGTAATTTTTCTCCGGGGATAGTATGTCTGTGGCTGATTCCATCATTCTCATATCCTCCGGGATGCATGCAAACAAAATAATGCATGAGGCAAAAATAAGCCATCTCTGTGCATACAGATTCAATATATGTTTTTTCTGTCGCATATAATGATAAATCTCTTATTATAAGTTTGATTACTGATATTTTTTAACGCTGTATATTTAAAAGCAAACAATTTAGTACGAGAAAAGACCACCAGACCCTCCTATATATTTTTTTGACTTGTCTTGAATTTGCAACCAAAAGTCTGTAAAATTAATAATATTGGCCATGGGTAGATGGTAAAATCAACAAAATCTTATTGCTGATTTTACCAAAATTAAAAAAACACGATACCCTATTATTTTTGATAAAAACGTACAATGGGTTGTCAATGGGATGATATTTTGCAAATAAGCTTATATTAAGGTGTTTATACCTGCGTGGGGTTGTTATTTTTCCATTTGTAGGCCGTAATTCCTGTGTATTTCACGAAACATTTGCTAAAATAACTTGTGTCGGTATATCCAACTTTTTCACTTACTTCTTCAATGGTCATATTTTTATTGGTTGTCATCAGCCTTTTAGCTTCTTCGATACGTAATCCATTGATCCATTCATTGAAAGTCTTCTGTTTTGAATTGTTGATATATTGCGACAGGTATGACTTGTTGGTGGAGATATGGGATGCTACCTTGGCAATGGTAATTTTCGGGTTGATGAATAACTTTTGCTGTTCCCACTTTTCCACGGCCTTTTCTATTTGGGAGAATGTGATTTGGGATGACTTTATTGGTTTTTCGTCCTCTTCTCTCAGTACCGGTCTCATGATATAGAAAATATTTTTGTAATTGAGAAAGTGGACGGCATAACCAGTATAGAAAAGAATGGCCAATATGTAGAATGGTATGATAATCTCCAAGGTGGTAAAGGAGATGATGATGACAGCCATACCGGAAATGAATAAGAACAGATAGGAGACATGTATCCATCTCAGGTGATCGGTCCCAACTTCGCTGAAGTAATTGTCCACTCTTTTCCGGTATTTCCTGTAGTGGATAAAGAAAAAGCGGGTAACGATCAGAAGAGTGAGTACAAAGAAAAGTAAGAGGCTATAAAAGAGAATAATGACTATTTTTTCACCCCAATTCAAAAGATTCGACAATATGGAGAGCAGACACAGGATAATCACAGGAATCAACTGATATATCAATAATCTGATTGATAAATACTTGTAATTGATCAGGGTCAGGCTTATGTATGTAAAGAGAAGCAGTTGGAAAGTGAAGAGAATGAGGATGGATATCTTGAGGGAAAGAATATCCAATTCCTGTAATCTGCCGGTTATGATAAATACGCTAAAGGCCGTGAATAGCAAATAGGTAAAGGCCATGATATATTTAGCCCTGTTGTAATTGCGAAGGTGCTTGTCTTGGGGCGTTGAACCGAAAGCAAATACCAAAGAGAGTATTAGCGTGGTCCAGAAAACTCCGGTAGCGAAAAAAAAGTGGAGATGGTCGATCATAGCTTTACCGGTTTAAAGTTTTGAAAAAATCAGATATTCCGCTCCAAACAAAATAATCACACCTCTATTGAATATCTTCGACTTTCATCTATTTATCTTGTCTTGTTTTAACAATAACAGGACAATATAGTTTCAAATATATAGATTTTTGTGAAAAGTTCCAAATAAAAATTGTTTCTAATATAAATGCTATTTCACTTTATGTTATCAGACAGGAAAAAAATGAGCTCATGTTTTATTTCTGGATGAATCAGTTTTGATGATATGGAATTAATCGCTATCTTTGCACCCGCAAATGCAAAAAAACAATTTTAAAAGAAACTACTAAATGGCAACAAAACTTCGTTTACAGAGGAGAGGACGTAAAAATTATCCCTTCTACCAGATTATTGTTGCAGATAGCAGAGCACCACGAGATGGAAAGTATATTGAAAGGATAGGTTCTTACAATCCGAACACACATCCTGCTACGATCACTTTAGATTTCGAAAGAGCTTTGTATTGGCTGCAGACAGGGGCACAACCCACCGATACTGTACGTAATATTTTATCGGAAGAGGGGGTATTATTGAAAAAACATCTTCTCGGAGGTGTGAAAAAAGGCGCTTTTGATGAAGCGGAAGCTGAAAAAAGATTCGAAGCATGGAAAAACTCGAAATCGCAGCTTGCCCAAAAGATTATGGACAAGGATGATGAGCAAAAGCGTGCTGAAGAAAAAGCTCGTCTGGATGCCGAAAAAGAGGTTAATAAAACCAGAGCCGAAGCTTTGGCTAAGAAAAGAGCTGAAGAAGAAGCTGCCAATGCACCTGCTCCGGTAGAAGAAGCAGAAGCACCTGTTGCTGAAGAAACTGTAGAAGTTGCTGAACCGGCAGTAGAAGAGGCTGCATCGGCTGAACCAGCAGTTGAAGAGACTGTAGAAGAAATCCCTGCTGAAGTAGAGGAAACTCCTGCTCCCGCAGAAGAAACTCCCGTAGCCGAGGAGGCACCCGCCGCAGAGGAACCTGCAGAAGTAAAGGGAGAGCCGGAAGCAGAAGAAGCCGCTGAAGAAAAACCTGAATAAATAAGTTAAACATACATAAGGAAAAAAGACTTGGTGCGTTTGCATCAGGTCTTTTTTGTGTCGCTTTTCATTTTTTACGCCACATTATTTTCTTCACTTTTCGTTGAATCCCAGGTTGAGTAGGATTGGCAAAATCATCTCATCTGCATGAAGCACCGTGTATGCCGGATATTCCCTTCGTAACGGATAGTTAGAGCGGAACCAGTAGAATTTTTCGGGTGCGGATTTCAGTGCAATGGTTTCCGTTAAAGGATGATAAGTGTGCCATACAGCATATTGAAGTTGTAGGTCGGGTGCGATTCCAGATAAGTTAATCGAGGGTCTTTCCGGAACGGGAATCGGTTGATATTGAATATTTTCAAGATTTAAATTAAAGAATTTATTTAAATTTTCGAGGCTCATTTTTGTGGCTGTCCATTTACCATCGGCACTATAACCGGCGATATGGGGCGTAGCAATGTCGGCCAGTTGAAGCAGTTCCCTGTCGATCTCCGGTTCATTTTCCCAGCAATCGATTACCACTCCGCTAATTTGTCCGTGATGGATTGCTTTTTTTAATGCCTGATTATCGGTGATGCCACCACGGGCTGCATTGATAATAAAAGGTTTTTTTTCGACCGAAGCAAGGAATTGTTCATCTGCCAGATGATGAGTTTTGTATTTGCCTGTTTTGGTTAGAGGAGTATGGAAAGTGATGATATCCGCTTCGCGTTGAATAGTTTCTATATTCGTAAAAAGGGCCGGACCTTCACTTTCTTCCCGTGGAGGGTCATTCAGCAATACCCGCATCCCGAGTTTCTTACAGGCGGCATCAACTTTGCTTCCTACATTACCGACTCCTACTATGCCAATGGTTTTTCTTGTCAGGTCGAACTGGTATTTATCGGCCAGATATAATAGGGAGGCGGTTATATATTGTTCTACAGAAGCAGCATTGCAGCCGGGTGCTGTACGCCAGTCAACTCCATGAGTATCACACCACTCCGTGTCGATATGATCAAATCCAATAGTGGCAGAACAGATCAACTTTACGTTGGTTCCCGTAAGGATCTCTTCTCCGAAATGGGTAACAGTACGTACGAGGAGCGCGTCCTTTTCCCTGATAGCTTCCCTGTTAAATTGATTTCCCGGAAGGTATTCCACCTCACCAAACTGTTCTGCAACCCCTCTCAAATAGGGGATATGTGCATCTGCCAATATCTTCATAGTGAAAAATTAAAAATTAAGAGTGAAGAACTTCATCAAATCATCAAATCGTTAAATCATCACATCAGCCAGATATTGATTCATTGCCTTGGCTGCCTTTCTTCCATCTCCCATGGCAAGGATGACGGTTGCTCCGCCACGCACGATATCACCGCCGGCAAAGATCATCTCGTCGGCAGTCTGCATGGTATCGCTGTTCACTACGATAGTTCCCCATGAAGTGACTTCCATTCCTTCAAAGCTTTGTGGAATCAATGGGTTGGGGGAGACTCCTACGCTTACGATCACCTCATCTACTTCCAGCCAGATTGTATCTCCTTCAATTGCGACGGGACGGCGACGGCCGGACTGGTCCGGTGCTCCCAGTTCCATTCGTTGTAATAACATTCTCTGTACTTGGCCACGTTCATCTCCTTCATAACGAAGAGGGTTATGCAGTGTATAAAATTCAATCCCTTCCTCTTTGGCATGCTTGATCTCCTCCACACGGGCAGGCATTTCTTCTTCTGAACGACGATAGATGATCATCGCTCTCTCGGCTCCCAGTCGCCGTGCGGTCCGTACGGCATCCATGGCGGTATTGCCACCACCGACGACTGCTACCTTTTTTCCCTTGTACACCGGGGTATCACTCTCCGGGTCGGCAGCCTGCATAAGGTTTACACGGGTAAGGTATTCATTGCATGACATGATACCTATCAGATTTTCACCGGGGATATTCATAAAGTTAGGCAACCCGGCACCACTTCCCACAAAAATACCTTTATAACCTTCTGCTTTGAGATCTTCCTCTGAAATGGTTTTGCCCACGATACAGTTGGTCTCGAACTTTACGCCCATCTTTTTCAGGCCATCGATTTCAATATCTACAATATCATTAGGCAGGCGGAACTCGGGAATACCGTAACGAAGTACTCCTCCTAATTCATGGAGCGCTTCAAATACGGTGACGTCGTATCCCAACTTCACCATATCCCCGGCAAAAGCCAGTCCGGCCGGACCGGAGCCTACCACGGCAATTTTAATCCCATTGGCCGGCGCTGTCCCGGGTAGGGAGATATTACCGCTCATGCGTTCATAATCCGCTGCAAACCGCTCCAAATGGCCGATAGCAACAGGTTCTTTTTTCAACTTCAACGTGTAGAAACACTGGCTTTCGCACTGCCGTTCCTGCGGGCATACACGACCGCAGACGGCGGGCAGGGCACTGGTTTCCTTTAGTGTTTTGGCTGCCTCCAAGAATTCACCCCGTTCGATATTTTTGATGAATTTGGGGATGTTAATCTCCACCGGACAACCGCTAATACAGGTCGGATCCACACAGTCGAGACATCTATGTGACTCGTTGACGGCCAGTTCGGATGTCAAACCGAGGTTTACTTCGTCATAACTACGGCTACGTACTACAGGATCTACTTCAGGCATTTTCACCCGGGGGATGGATACCCTTTCTTTAGTCTTTATCGATTTGCGCAGCGTTTCGCGCCACTCCTGAGCCCGCTCAGCTTTCAGATATTCACTCATATATTGTTCGTTCAGTTTTCAAAATTTTGGATATACCACTCAGCCACCTAACCACTTAATCACTTAGGCACTTAACCACCTAGGCACTTAATCACCCAACCACTTACCTATCATACGCCTTTAGCCGCATCAGCATCTCGTCGAAATCCACCTGATGGGCGTCGAATTCCGGTCCGTCTACACAAACAAACCGGGTCTGTCCGTCCACGGTGACACGACATGCACCACACATTCCGGTGCCGTCCACCATAATCGTGTTCAGCGATGCCACAGTGGGGATGTCATACTTTTTTGTCAGTTGTGACACAAATTTCATCATGATGGCAGGACCGATGGTGACACAGAGATCCACTTTTTCACGTTGGATCACTTTTTCCACTCCGGCAGTGATCAATCCTTTTTCTCCATACGAACCGTCGTCGGTCATGATGATCACTTCGTCGGAATGTTCCCGTACCTGTCCTTCGAGGATGATCAGTTCCTTCGTACGGGCGGCAAGTACCGCAACCACCCTGTTTCCCGCCTCTTTCATGGCTCGCATGATAGGTAGCATTGGTGCGATGCCCACGCCACCGCCGGCACATACAACCGTTCCGAAATTCTCTATGTGGGTAGCTTTTCCTAATGGCCCTACCATATCCGTAATATAATCTCCGGCATTGAGTTCACATAGTTTTTGTGATGATCTCCCTACCTTTTGAACGACCAGAGTGATAGTTCCCTTTTTTACATCGGCATCGGCAATAGTATAAGGTACCCGCTCGCCCTTCTTCCCCACGCGCACGATCACGAAGTGTCCGGCCCTGCGGCTTTTAGCGATCAATGGAGCTTCTACTTCAAACTTTACTACTTTATCGGATAAGTACTCTTTCGAAATGATTTTGTTCATGTTGTGTCGGATTCTTTAATCGGAGTACAAATGTAAGTTTTTTTTAGGGTCTTGTAAAAGAAATTAATGTACTTTTGTCGGGGTGATTATGATCTGTACGGTATAAACTATTTAGATATTGATACTTACCACCAATTAATAGATAAAATGAATATTAAATTTCCCTTTTTGCTTTGTGCGCTGTTATTTGTATCCTACCTGCCTGCACAAACGATCAGTAAGAAAGAGATCCGGCTGAGCGGAAATGCTTATGTCACTTCACATCGTGATGGAGCCCGAATTGGGCGCGATGGATTGGAGAAATGGACCGATCCAAAAAGCGAGATAAAGTCATTCATTTACTTTTCCAGGCCACAAACGATCCGGATAACGGTAAACGGTGTTCTCCATGAGGGGAAATCCAAGATAAAAGTGAGTGTAGAATCTCAACAAGACAAACCAAGACAAGTCCGGGATATCAAATTGAATGGTGGAGTGTTTAGTGTAGAATTGAAACCTTTCCATATTGTTGAGCCAGGTTATGCAGCGGTCACATTGCAAGGAGTATCCAAAACAGGAGCTGATTTTGGGGAAATCAAGTCGTTGACCGTCGAGAGTGATGATGAAAAAATTGTTTTCGTAGATGATTTTTCCGATTATTGGGGACGTCGGGGACCATCGGTGCATCTTTCCTATACCATGCCTGAAGACACTGTTGAATGGTTTTACAATGAAATAACCGTGCCTTTGCATAATGATGTGATTGGAAGCTATTATATGGCAAATGGATTTGGTGAAGGATATTTCGGGATGCAGTGCAACTCGGAGAATGAACGGAGGGTACTCTTTTCGGTGTGGAGCCCGTTCGAAACACAGGATCCGAAGCAGATTCCCGACAGCATGAAAATTGTGATGCTCAAAAGAGGAGAGGGTGTCCATTCCGGCGAATTTGGCAATGAAGGATCGGGAGGTCAGAGTTTCTTGCGATATCCGTGGAAGGCAGGGTATAGTTATCGTTTCCTTACCCGAGTGTATCCCGATAATAAGGGTAATACAACCTATACCTCGTGGTTTTTTGCTCCCGAAGAGAATCGATGGCGGCTTATTGCTTCATTCCTTCGTCCGAAGACCAATACTTACTATAAACGTGCCCATTCGTTCCTGGAAAATTTCAGTCCCGAGCAAGGATATCTTACGCGGATGGTCTTTTTCGGGAATCAGTGGTTTCTTACTAAATCAGGTGAATGGGTATCAGCAACGGAGGCTTTATTCTCTTATGATGCCACGGCAAAAGCAGGTGCCCGTATTGATTATCAGGGCGGATACGATTCACATTCGAAACGGTTCTACCTGAAAAACTGTGGTTTCTTCCATGATTCGACCGAATTTCATGCCAAATTTCAAAAAGCAGCCGGGAATCAACCCCCGGAGATAGATTTTGATAGGCTGCCATAAAAAGAGCCAAGAACCAATAACCAAAGACAAACACAAAAACGATAGAAATTCTGAAATTTTGCCATTTCAATAAAAACGTCTATCTTTGTATCAAAGGAGGGGAGAAATATTGTTGAAAAACATATTTCGTTACCGACACGTTTCCCACGTACTCGATAACAGCCCGTTTACTTTTGATTATTAATTAGTTTTCTAAAACTCGGGGTTGACCGGTTTTGACAGCGGGTAGAAGAGGTTTGTAAGCATGCAGTGCGTTGTCGGTTTGCACTTTAATCTCAAACGTCGAACCATTAACTGGCAATAATAACAATTACGCTCTTGCTGCGTGATCGAAGTATAGTAGATCAATCGCTTAATTCCGTCACAGGTGACGGAACAAGACATCACCCGGAAGCTGTGGCTTCGAAGCATTCCGAACAGGTGGTGCAGGTAAATCGGAGATAGGATAGGCGAGGCTTCGGCGCCTTTCCGAAATAAAGAAGATAAGGAGGAAGTATGGTGGCTTCAGTCGCGCTCCCTCCCGACAACCAAAATGAAGCTAAGCATGTAGAAAGCGGATTGCTTCCTCGTTTGGACGAGGGTTCGACTCCCTCCAGCTCCACGAATGTACGCTAACTGACTGATAATCTAAAAATTAAAACTGCTTGATTGTCTATGATGTGTCTGACAGACATTTAATAGACAGTTAAGCAGTTATTTTTTTATGAGCAGAACAAAAAAAGACATCATCTGGCCGCACTTAAATAATGCGGATGGCAATATCAATAAGGATTGGTATGTTGAATTTTCATTGCGTAACCCGGATACCGGCAAAATGGAAAGAAAGCGGATCTATGACGGATTTAATGATCTGGAAACGTATGAACTGAGAATGGATCACGCCCGGAATCTCATCCGGGATTATACGGAAAGGATTAAAAACGGTCAGATGTCAACACAGAAGATGATCGAGTACGAAGATGAGTTGATGTTTGACACAAACACATTCAAATCACGAAAAAGATTAGGAAAAGAGAATACCTTCCGGGTTCTCGCATCTGAGTTTTTCAAATATAAACGAAGTGAAGTTAGCAAAAAATCAATGCAATCGTATAAATCAAAATTACGCGCGTTTGAAAATTATCTGGAGAAAAAGAATTTACATGAGAAACAAATCAACTTAATTGATAATAATATAATCGTCAATTTCTTAAAGAATTTGGCTGATGAAGATGATTTGTCGAGGCTAACGATTGAAAAGTACCAGCAGATGTTGCATAGTTTCTTCGTTTTTTTAGTCAGCGTGAAGAAAATCAACATGGCCAATCCGGTACTCAATGTTCCTCGAATTGGACGGGTTGTCGATGAGTCGGCGCCGGCATTACCGATTGAGACAAGGAGATCGTTGCAAAAGAAGATCGAAAAAGAAGATCCTCAATTGTGGCTTGCCTGTTCTATGCAATATTATTGCGCCATCCGCCCTGGCACCGAATTGAGGTTAATGCGGTTAAAACAGAT
Organism: Proteiniphilum sp.; assembly: GCF_040307845.1. Taxonomy (GTDB): domain Bacteria; phylum Bacteroidota; class Bacteroidia; order Bacteroidales; family Dysgonomonadaceae; genus Proteiniphilum. The sequence goes on along the minus strand of NZ_JAWRIS010000031.1, from coordinate 39,947 downwards.
TAATTACCAAGCCCGGATAATCACCGTTAGGAATTATCTTGCAAAAAATTCACGGACGGAAGTCGTGGATATCCCTGAGCAGCTTTATAAGTTGATGGATGAACTCGATCTGGAGGCTTATGAACAAGAGTTGTATTTATTCGGGGAAAATGGAGAACCCGGGCCGAAACCGCTTGGTAAAAATGCAATGCGCTACCGGTTTAATAAGTGCCGCGATGATTTGGGCTTATCGAAAGAAATCAAGTATTATAGTTGGAAACATTCAGGAGCTCTGGAATTAAAAAATGCCGGCGCAAACATGTATGATATCCAACGTCATTTCCGGCACAAAAGCGTAACAACAACTGAAGGATACTGGAGGAAAAGACTTGGAGGTACTGGCGACAATATAAAGAATAACTTCCCTGATATATAATTTTTATACACCAACAGACCTACAAAAGTTTTATTCATTACTGAAAGAATAAGTGACCGGCCAGTGTGGCTGCGTTTTCCTCCCTGGTGACACGGATGTATTTGAAGAATGACTCCTCGCTTTTGTGGCCGGTTATCAACATGATGCGATAAGTCGGAATATTCTGAAGAAACATGTTAGTCGCAAAGCTTCGACGGGCTGTATGAGATGATATCAATTCCCATTTGGGGATTTCTTTTCTTATAACCTCAGTACCTACGGTCCGTTCCCAGAGTACCGGATCCGTTAATCCTACTTTCCTGGATATTTCTTTGATACACCGGTTAAAGTACTGTATACACCTGGGTTTTGGCAAGTTGTAATCATATTTCCTGAGCAATTCACGGACAAACCTGTGCATCGGTACAGAAACCACCACTCCCGTCTTTTTCGTCTTGATCCGGATCATATTTGTGTCCCGGTCAAAATTAGATTCATTGAGCCTTGAATAATCAGAGTAACGCAATCCGGTCATGCATCCCAAGATGAAATGATCCCGAACCTCTGCTTGGAACCTTGTCAATCTATCGAAGTAATAAATCCGTATAATCTCTGTCATGGACAGAAAAACAGACTCTACCTCTTCTTCTGCGACCGATACTTCCTTGTGTGAGTTATCCACGCAATACCCAAACAACATGGCCTTCTGGATCATTGCCTGTAATCGCTCAAGATGTCCTTTTACCGTATTTTGCATCAGCTTTTTTTCTGCTCTCAGGTAGTAAACAAAATTCTCGCAGAACTCCATACCGATGGAATCGGTATACACATCGGTTAATACGTCGATCCCATACAATTGACAAAATTTGGCAAGGTGATCCATCGTATTTAAATACATCATTTTATATCCTTCCGGTCTATGGCTCTTCTCAAGGTATTCACTTACAAAATCAACAAATATCTTGTCGACATCATAATAACGAGAACGCGAACGGGAAAGGTTCATCCTAAAAGGTTGTAATCTTATCGCTTCCATGATCCTAATCTGTTGGTTAAGGCAGAGAAACGGCCGCCATTTCCCGTTGCTATATCATATGTTGATGCCTGAGAGGATCAAATATAATCAGGAATGACAGCCGTTATAGCGTCAAAGATACAACTTTTTTCTTGTGCATTAAATGAATATGACTATTTACACCATGTTAAAACCATTATACTTACCTAAGATAAGCTCTCTTGTAAATCTACCTCCAAAATTAGTTATATATACCTCACCTGATTTTGAGCACCATATTCTACCATTTGAATTACCGAACCCCTTATTTTCTATGTTGTCTTTATATACTGTAGGAAAATAAAAACCATCCATCGTTAATTGCATATATGCGTAATCACCCCCACCAGCACCACCTGTGTGGCAAAAATGAATACCTATTGGTGAGCCTTCTTCCATAGGTCTTGTAAATGAAGGAACATAATCCAATCCTATGTGGATGTCTCCTACAGCTTCTCTAGGACTGTTCAACCCTTCAATACCTATCGCTTGTCTCGATACACAAGTTTCATTCATATCTGTTCCAAATAAATTACATTTTTGCATAGCAATCCCACTAACGTATTGCTCTCTTGGTTTCCCATTCTCAAAATCTAAATCAATTATTCTCCATTCAGTGTCCTCCCTGTAGTTTTCCAGAACTAATATCTTTCCAGATGCTACGCTATCTATATTATAATCTCCCATTAATACTATTATTGCATCTCTATATTGGTCAATAAAAACACCGTGTATGTGAGCTAAATTAATAGCTGTTGTACCAAATAACCCCCGAGCATAATCGCTATCTATGTTTAATATTTCATTGTATGTTTTGCCTGAATCTATAGATAATATTACACTTCCTTTTCCATATCCCGTTGCTCCAGCCGCTGAATACGTACTGAAAACCACGGTATCATCGTAAGCATCAAAAGCCCAAGTATCAATATGACTCCCAACTGTTGGAGTATGTGTATTAGATTCATTTATAATTGTTCTATTATTTGAAGTGTAGTAGTGCTTTACTCCCGATGTTATAAATACAAGTTCTCCACTTCCAAGTTCTCTAATAGCAACAGTAACGCCTACAGCTGTAGTTAATGTTTCCAGCTTAGAGTCATCCAACGTATATCTATCTTCTCCCTCAAATTCAGTTTTTACCAAACAACTTTCTAAATCGTAAGTATATTTAACTGTCAAATAGTTTAAGAAGATAAACATTTTATCGGTTGTTATTAGTTTTAATGTCCAATCCCCTAAATCAACAAACCTTTTTCCTAATAGCTTTGATTTTGAAGGTTTATGACCAACTATATTTTCAAAGTCTGACTTATTGACAGGATTTGAAGTATTCTTGCTTAACAAATATTCTCCAACTTTTATTAATCCCTCGGGATTGTCTAATATAGCTTCTTTTACCGTGTCATATTCTGCAACACCTCCGCCATTTTGATTTCCAGATGTATGTTTATTAATTAAAACATCTTGAACACCACGAGAATCTTTTGTAATTGAAGGTAATGAGACTTCAAGGTAATCAGATGGAGACCCAGTAAAATACACTCTAAGACTACCACCGGGATTATCTTCAGAAAATTCACGTTGTACTATATGATTGACATTCGGGTAAACATATATTCCTTCTTGTATAAGGGTATTTGTTATTACACCTGCGCTATTTATATGACCAGTCCGAGTCTTAATAACATCAACGCTTGTTTTATATTGAAAAGCAAATACGCCGTTATCGAAAACTTTATCATATTCTACTTCTATGAACTTCTCTGTTCCATCACCATATATCCTTATAGCTCTTTCACCTTCTTCATTTGTAATTACATTTTGAAAACCTTTCAGTTCAGGATTTTCAAAATAGTTATCCATTTCTCTGGGAGGTAGATTTTCAACCCATTCTCTATTGTAGGGATGACGTCCTAAATATAATTGTTTTACCTCTATACTTCCGCCTGATGGATGAAGGAATATATTTGTAAGCCCTGCTGGAAGCCTAAAAGACTCGTCCTTTTTTATATTGAAATATGTAATAGATGCATCCGAATTAAGGTAACCTATCCTCGGTGTACCCGTAATATTCCTAAAATCTGCAACACTGAAGTACCTATCATATGAGGTGGGAGGAACAGTCCATATTGACGTAGTTTTATTGACATTAAACCCAACATACTCGTCTTGAAACGTTACCTCATTACGCGTTGTCTGATATTTTAATAGACCTTCATCCAACAATTCATTAATAGGTGTATTTTTGACTAAATTGGTCAGGTTCACCTGATTATTAAAAAGCATGTCTGCCCCAAAACTTTTAACCGCTTTGGTTTTATTAGTCATAATACTTTCACTTGCAACTAATTCATGCAGTAATCCTTGACCAGATACGGTTATTCTTAATCTATTTATAGATGAAACGTTAACCTCGATATAGCCATAACCTCTGGTTCCTTGATGCCTAAATAGAGGCTGTGGATTAATTGCATTTAGATTAGTATCTGCATCTAAAAAAGCAAAATTAGTTACATTCACACCTGCTCCCACAGAAGAAATATCAGCTCTAAAATATATTGTCGTATATTTGCTTACGTCTAACACCTCCTGAATAGGGACTGCCACATCATGAGGATTTGGTAGTAACATACTTTTGTTTTCCCCTAAATACATTAGGTTGTCAACTGTTAAAGTTGGATTATCAATTTCATACTGCAATAATGTAGGTTCATTGTATCTATCCTTATTCCCTACATACATGTTGCGAACTAATGCTTGAGCATTGCCTTGTGATTTAATACTTATCACTGTGATATTCGCAATATTTTCGTCGAAATCCACTTCTCTCAAAACTCTAATACCATCCATGTTTTGAGTGATTTCTATATAGGCTGAATATCCTGTATATTGAATGAGGAATCTAATTTTATCGGTAGGAGTTTCAATCCCACTTACGGTGCCATCAAACACAATTGCAACCTTACCTGCAAATTTAGGAATTGTGGCTGACCAAGTTGGACCACCACTACCTGGATTTAAAAGCAATCCCTCATTTGTCTTTATCAAATTACTCCCCATTATGGGGAAATATCTAATAAAATTGATGTTAGGGGCATAGGATTGTGTAATTAAATCCTCATTAGCACTCACTTCACCCGCTAATTGAACTAAATTTTCATTCAACGTTTCAAAATTTTCATTGAAAGCGTCTTCTACTTCTTTGCCGGTACTTGGAGTTTGTCCGTTATAATTCGAATATATTTTTTTAAGTTCTGCCATAATTATATCGTATTAAGCGTTGATGCTGAAAATAAAAATCCATAACCGTTGGTGTTTCCGGTCAGCCAGATGGCTTCTCCGAAACTGAAATCGGGGAGGGAATCATCAATACCTGGAGAGTAATTACTGTCATTGTCTACAAGCCGGATGGTTAGTTGGACGGATCCAGGTTCGGTTGGGAATAGGCTATGAGAGAAGTTCTCGACACTGACCCTTATTTCGTGACTGGTCCCGTCCGGATCGATCAGGTATCTTTTATCACTCTGGAGCATGTCACGCATGAAAAGGAACTCTTCAAGCGACTTGTATCCAAAATCGGCTTTAACAACTTCCCTGATCCCTAACCGGTTGTTTTGTTCTATGTAATCATCAATATACCGGTCATAGGCCATGAATGCATTGTCTTCTGCAAATTCCGGTTCTGAATTTGCTTTGCCGGTAACTTCAAGCCTTTCAAAGGCGGAAAAAGAATTCCGAAATTCAATGATGTATTTATTAGGAGATTTTACCGGCTCTTTAATGGTGATATCGAAAACGAACCGGCCATCTATCATAACACCCAAAAAAGCGGGGATCTTCCGGTATGTATTATAACTGAGCCGTCTCAATACTTCAATATTGAACGCGTATACATCACCAGCGGTCATCAAGGGGAATGTAAATGTCTGGCCATGCTCCGTGACAACTGTGTAAGCCTTATCCGTTGCAATAAAATATAAAGGAGATAATTCATTTTCCTTTATAACTATATGCCGTCCGGAAGTCCGGGTTGTGAGGAAGAACTGCTTATCGGCATCCTGCAGCTTGTATGCGAAAATGTCGGTATTGTTATTATTGAGATGCCGGAGCATTTTTTTACCAACACCTCCCTGGAAAAATTTGCCTTGATATAATAAGTTTGATCCGGATCCGTCGTGGAAGCTTACGGAAAAACCCATTGAGAAATCATTTACCTTGCTGGCCAGTTGTGCCGGGTTTGATATGGAAGCTTTGAGCTGATAGGACCTGAGTAGTTCTGATATATTCAGGGTGGCATAGTATTGTGACGTCGCAAAATCGAGTACCGGTAACAAGATCCCATTGAATATTATATGATTCGAGATGCCATGGTATCTTTCAATCCGGACAATATAACGGAGTGGGTCCGTATTATCCGCACGGAGTTCGAAGGATACAGGATTATTGACTAAAACGTTTGCCGGTGGCTGTTTTGTGAATGTAATCATTTCGGAGTCACTTTTAATACAACGATGTCACCTTTCACATCATCATACGATTCAACCGTATGATCTGCAAGGAACAGGGTTCTGTCAACGGATTCAACCGTCAGGAATGCATAAAATTCTGATAATGACTTGCCGCTGTTTCCAGGGATTGCCCTCCATCTTGATACCAGGATATTTGTGTCCGTGATGGAAGGAGTTGATATGATTGTCTGTTTCCGCATACAATTTTTGTTCAAAAATATCTCTCCCCGGATTACCGGTAAAGGACAAATTAGTAGTTTATTATTGCCGGTACATAGGTCACAGTTTGTCGAATCTGTACTGTTATTATGGGCAATCTAAAAATCACATAATCATAGATAAAAACCCTATGTTCCTGATTCTGGAACTGTTCCTCGGTAGGGGGTAACATGGCTATCTGCTTTGTGGGATAGGGAACCTCATCAATGATAATTTCCTTAAGCGTTTGTCCGGATATGATCCAGTATTCTATTTCTTCATCAGTCCATTCCTGCTCAGTATTGGGTACTTTCACATCCGTCCAACTCCAGTAATATTTTTGTGAAATATAAACCGGTATCTTTTGTTCTTCTTCAAGATTGTATGGCTCATATAGTCTTAATGTTTGGAAAGTACATTCAGTAATGGCATCCTCCTGATTGAGCTTATATTTGATTTGTTTTGGGAGTAATGGCTGATTATTGATGATTGCCGTTTTGAACATGTCAAAATTGAAAATATCGGCATCCGACAATTTTAATTTGCATTTCACCTCAAAATTCGAGTAACGGAGAAATGCATCATATTCTTTCCAGAACCGGTTAAACAAACCATCTTCACGGTTGATTGTTAGTGATATGTCATATTTTTCCCCTGCCTGGTCATATATGAAATCCCCATTTTCATCCCTGTTGATTTGTGAAGCAAAATAATAGTTGAAAACGAAGTTCCCGGAACGATTAGTTTTTCCCCATCCAAATACGAATGCCAGTTTTGCGGGATTCACCTCCGGGACAAATAGTTCACCAGATACGTTGATATCGGAATAAGCGTGTTTGTAATTAACCAGGTAATGCGGATAAATTTGCCCTAATACTGAGTCAAGAGGGACACACAAGTCATCCATCTTGATTTCCTCGTAATCCAACTCAGGATCCTTTTTGTCCCAATCAAAAAAATCTGAAGAAAACGAACTTTGCGTTCCAAGAGCGTCGCCAATAAAGTATCTGCTCCAAAATGTTTGAAAACGTGACGTTACTGCCACGGGAGTATTATCACTCCATTTTACTTCTGTAAACTCATGGTTGTTGGCCTGCAGGAATTCCTCGTAGGTGTCGAACAATGTTTTAGTCTTGTCTAATTCCCTATTTGCTATCAATTTCAATTGTTTGGGAGATGAATAGGTGATAGTTGGTTCTTCTGTCTTAAAATTATCAAGGCCTACACTCCCCAGTTTCATCGGTATTAATGTATCTTTTAAAAACTTCAAACTGACAGTTCTCGCATTTGAATTCAAGGAATACTGCATACCAAACTTGTTGTACAATCCATCAAGAAAAGACTTGATCGTAATATCCGGCATCATGTCTTTATAATAAAGTGTACCGGTCAGGATTGCATCCATGGTATTATTCAATACGACCAATTTTTTCAGTTGCCGGTGATCCTTAAAAGGATTGTCATCAATAATAAAACCGAAATGGTCGAAGATTAATTCCAGGATCCTGTATACTTTTATAAACGGAGAAACACCATATCCTTTCGGAACGTCCAAATACACTTCTTCTCCATCAATATACCAGCTCAATGTCCGGTGATTGAGCGCCAATAGTTCAGCCATTCTGCCGTGTGGCCAGTTATTAGGGTCTTCAGGGTTTTCCACTACTCTCTCCACTTCATTCAGAATAATGTAATATTTTTTTAATTCAGAGACAGGCTCAGGTACAAACTTTGATTGATAGTCAAGGCATACCGGAAAAACGAAATAATCAGCCTCTATCTGCTCCTTCATCACTGCGGTAAGATGGGAGAGCATGGAATTCACTCTTGCTGATGTTGTGGATCCACCTGCTGAAAAAGACGGGAGGTTGGGAAGATCTTTCAAAAGCATGGAACTCATTCTATTGTACATTTCAGATTCGTCGAATCCGATACCGGCATTGAACCCTGAATTGATCACCATCAGTCCCGATTGTTGAGAGGCATCGGTTTCAACTACCACCGGAATGGGTTCAGGTCGCTCTGCTTTATCGAGCCGGTTGGTGTTGTTCAATAATTTTCGGTTATTATTAGTATCCGGGAAATGGATGGGCACGGTCTTGCTTCCCTTGTTGGTGAATAACGGATTGTTTTTCTCCGCTTCAATGACATAATCAACCGGAAGGTCGAATATCTCTCCATTTTTGTTCTTTATTTTCAGACTCATTTCAGATCAAATTTTGATTCATATTCTACTTTCTCCTTTTGTGCAGCTTCCATTTCAGTGATGCCATAGTTTACCCTCACATGGCCGGAACGCAGATCATTCAGCACGCCGAGCAATTGCCGGGCAATACTACTGTCAATTGCACCTGTATCGGATCCGGAGGAAGATCCTGGAGATGGCATGTTTGCGCCACCGTCGGCAAATCCGGGAGGGAGGGCGTTTTTGGTAGTTCTTTTCCGTCGGATCTTGTCGATGGCCCGGACATGGTCCATCACTACAGGATCCTTCATCTCCGGAACAGCCACAAAATATTCCCCATGGTGATACGGAACCCAACCGGCCACATCATACCGGTTACCTTGGCCGGTATAACCGCCATCGGTATGGTCACCCATATTGGCCCCGCCATCGGCGAAACCCTCCTTTAATTTTATCTGGCCTGTTTTCGGGACACCGGAATCGGAAGAAGATCCGGAGAGCGACATTTGTTTTACCTTTTGTCGCTGGGTGTTGGCCACCGCCAGTTGCGCCGCGCCGGTTATACCCATCAGGGCGCCGGCCACCGCTCCTGCCGGCCAACCTAATTGTGCGTAAGTCCTCATTATTGCCGAGGCTGTATTCGAAATTATTTCGGCAGCCGTGACCGCAAACTGCACGTCGGCGTATTTCTTTTCGATATCCAGTTTCTTTTTCGCCTTTTCGTTTTCCAGGCGTTCCACTTCTTCAGCGTTATCCCCGGCGGCCTGTATTTCGGCATCGTACCGGGCTTCCACATTGGCGGTTTCCGCTGACATCAATGCCGATATGGCATCACCTGCCATGGACGCGAACTCTGCTGCTCTCTGGGCATATTCCTGGGCATACTTCAGTTTTATCTGGAGCTTTGCCTTTTCAAACTCTTCTTCTTCCAATAACCCTTTTTCATGTTGTTCTAACAGAGCATCCATTTCCGCATTGTAGAGTTCTGCCATCGAGGCCAGTCCGTATTGTTCCCGGGCTTTCAGTTTCTCATCTTCATACTTTTTGTCGATAGCTGCCAATGCCAATCTATGAGTCTCCGCGGAGATATAATTATCCTGGTAATTTTTATCAATGATACGCTTTTCGTCGTCCATCCTTTGTTCCCATGTTTTTATGTTGTATTGGCGCTCGAAATCAGCGGTAGTCCTGGCAAACTGTTTCTGTAATTGTTCCCTGGCTTTTAATGTTTCCTTTTCGGCCGAAAGGATCTCTTTATTATTGTCTTCAATCGCTTTCTTCCGGTTTTGCACATTATTGAACTCAACCTGCTGCAGCGTTTCAGAGAATTGTTTTATCACAGCCATTCTTGCTTCAGCAGCATTCACTTCAATCTCCTTTGCACGGAGTGCGTAAATAGCCTGGTCTTTTTCCGTCTCCTGCAGGGATTCCAACTGTGTATTTCTGTCGGAATTAATTATATCAAGCTTTTCTTGGTGTGTTTTACGGAGTTCTTCGAGCAGTATGGCATCAGCTTCCTCCTGCTGTTTAATCTGGGCATCCAGTATTTGCGATTCATACTGGATGATCTGATGTTTCTCCTGGCCTTTGATGTTCATTTTCTTCTGTAAGGCCTCTAAAGTTAGTTGTTCAACCTTATCGTTGTATTCTTTTTCGGTTATAAGCCCCTCCATCCGGCTTTTCTTCAACTGGTTTATCTCGTAGTCAAGGGTTTTGTCAATCTCTTTGATACGGTTTTGCATGGCTTCCTTGGCTTCATTATTCATTTGCCTGACGGCCGTCGCGGTATTACTTTCTATCTCCCGCATTTTATTGTTATGCTCCGTTTGCACTCTCGATAGGTTTGATTCCGCTTCGGCAATCTTATCAGCCATCAGCGACGCGTTTTTAGTCCTGGCCGCTTCAATATGGAGCAACCTCAATGACTCTTTTGCCTGGGCCAACTTATCGTCGGCAATTTCCTTTTCTTTGGCAGCCGCTTTATTCAGCATGTTCAACCGTTGTGCTGCTGAGTATTTGTCCCGCCGGGTAGCTTCGGTGCGGAGTTCGGAGATTTCCGCCTCCAGTTTCGCATTCCTTTTCAAAGATTCCCTTTCCTGAAGGCGGAGATCCTGCTTGTCTTTTTCAAGTTGAACGGCTTCTTTGGCTTTCTCGTTGATTCCTCCCAGGATCTTATTGAGGAATGGAAAACGTTCTATCATTTCCGACAGGCCAGTTAAAGTCTTTTCGATAAAATTCAAGAAGGCGACAGTCAGTTTCTGGAGAATAAAGAGGATGCCGTCGAATAATAATTTCAATGGCGCCAATATCCTGTTCAGCGCGTTGACCGATTCTTCATTGGAGTCGATGATTTTTTTGAGTGCCGTAAACAAACCCACCAGGATCATTATTACAGCTCCCACCGGATTTGCGGCCAACGCCTTTAGCGCCTGGCCAAATCCCTGTACTGCCTTGGCTGCAGTGCCAATCGGATGATTCATACCTGCCAATTGGGCAATAAGGCCTTTATTGGTATTTTTTACAATATCCATTCGCTTGGCCACTTCCTCCTGTTCTTTGGCCAGAGCCTTCCATGCTTCAGGAGATAAAGAAGCGGAAGTGTTATCCATCGTCTTCTGCAGCTCCTGATACCGCTGTTTCAATTGAGACATTGTCATGTCCTCGATTTTCATCGTCTTGATGACATCGTCTATGTTTTTATTGTTTTCCTTTATGGCAGCATCGTTTTCCCTGATTTTAGCAGTATTCCTAGCAATAATATCGTTCTGTCCGGCAGTGATGGCAATAAGGCTCTTGTACCTGTCGGACATGGTTTGTCCGGCTTTCTCCAGTTTAAGCATCTCCTTTTCATTCGCATTCAATGCTTTCTGCACTTTGCCGGTTGTCACAGAGAGCTCTTCGTTCTCCTTTTTCAGCCGGTTGATGTTGGACGAAAGGGTTTGTATCTCTTTCTGCACTCCTTTCGCATCCACATCCAGGATCCACCTTATATGATCGTCTCTTAGTTTTGCCATTATTTGATTGATTAATTAATATCCCATTGCTTGCAACTCATGTATTCTCTCAATCGCCTTTTCATGTTTGCTTTGACTGTTTGAACTGGAAGTACTCGACGAGGAAAACCGGGAACTGAATGCTTCCGAAAGTGCGGCACCCACAAAATCATACAATTCTTTGCCGTAACCTTGTCTTAGATCTCGCAATGAATTATTGTACAGGATCCCCCATACTTGCCGGTTATAGATCTTCCGGTTACCAAGGCGCTTCATATCGAGGAAACGCATGTGTTTTACAATCCCGGACGACACGATGAATTTGTCGTCACGCTGGGCGATTACGTAATCCGGATTTTCGAGTGATTCAAGCAGGCGCCCGGTTTTCCGGCCGATAATATTACCTCCTCTTTTTTCTTTCTTTAATGCCCGTCCCTTGATATAGATGTTTTGCCGGGCAATAAGCAGTTGGGCGTTAAAGATATTCTTAACGTCACGCTCGAGCACTTGAATGACAAATTCCGATTTCGTTATCCTGTCAGATATCATCGCGGTAATATTTTACCACGAAAATAGGGAGATGGCATAGACGGGTAAAGGACAAAAAAAGCCCCGCTTATTGGGCGAGGCTGTAAATAATCAGTGAAATACCAAACAGGAAAATGGAGAGCAACAGATAATAGACTATCTTGCCGAACAGACTGTTCCAGGAATAAGGACCCCGGAAGTGAAACCCTGTTTTCTGCGTTAACAGGCGGTCTACCCTGGCAAAATTGGGCAATAATACGCCCTTACCGTATCTTATCACCGTGATAAGAGGGTAGAGCAGGAGTACCATTATTATAATCATTGCGGTCATAAGGCAAAAATAATCAATTATTAAAGTCCGAACAAATCATCCAGCTTTTTATTCACAGCCTGCCGGCGCCGTTCGGCCGACAGGTTTTTATAAGCATCCTTTGCTTTCGGTTCACCCACATTATATTCCAGCTCGATGTTCAGCTTCAGGTTTCCCTCCGCCACACCGTTCTGGTACCATTTGTAGGGATTACTCCCCGGATCCTTCAGGTCATCCATCAGTCTCTCCGGATTCATCTCGGATGAGAGCAGCCTGCAGGTATCTTCATAAGAGAGCTGCAGTTCACCACACCGGAAAATGGCATCTTCCGGAGATAGGTCCGACAGGATTTTTTCCCGTTTTCTATCTCCGTCATCCATGTTCACCTCATTTTTATATGCCTTACTTACTTTCATATTGCATGTTTTTTGAATTGTAAATATACGAAAAAACATTAAGGGCTATGTGAGTAGTCAAATCAAACATCCACTTTTTATTGATACTTCAGTCCCATCGGGGAAAATGTATTTATATTGGGGTGGATGTCCGAAGGGGGCAATATGCCGGAATTCCGCATTATGCTCATGAACAATCGGAGTGATAACATCGGCTATCCTGTCTATCAAAAGGCCATTTTCTTCCCGGTGAAGGAAACAGATTCGCACTGCATGCGTATCAATCAGTCTCACAACATCTATCTCCGTATTTTTGGTAGTGGCAATGAAAGTGCCTTTGAAACCATTCTCATAGAGGTTGACGCCTACGCTCTCAATGGCTGAGGGCGGAGCACACTCCATCAACACAGTAGGACATTTTTCCTTTTCCAGATGGCGCATAATTTCCTGAATAACCGGGATGTCGGGATAAAATATCTCGTAATACTTGTACTCTTCGGGGCTTATCTCCCTTATCAAGCGGTGTGCTTGGGTCGTTTTCCCGCTGGCCCCGGGGCCTGAAAGTATGATTGTTTTCATGCTTCACCCCCTTTCCCGGCAAACATGGCTATCACATTCTTGAGGTCGCGCAGCTGCTTGAGGCTGGCCATGGCCTCTCCCGGTTTGAACTCTTCACTGAGCGTGTCGGCCGAGTCGATGATGTAATCGCAGGCGCATTCCAGCATTCCCACGTAAGTATCGTAGTTCCGTTGCATATCTTGCAGGGCGCTCACGCATTCGGGGGATAAGTTCACATTTTTCATGCCGTGCCTCCTTTCCTTGGATTGAGTGTCCTACGGATGGGAGTGTGGGGAGTGTACTCCTCGATGGCGTCCTTGCTTGTCACTTCATAGATCTGCATGTTTGCCACACAGCCGTTGCCGATAAACTGGAGGTTGAGTACTCCGTTCGTGGTTGCCATGATACATTTCACCGAGTCGCTCTGGGAGAACAGGAGTGAGAATGACTCCTGAATGTGTTCCACGGCTCTTTCGGGTGATCTCTCCGCGATTTGCACGGGTTTGCCTCCGGCAGCTTCGGCCGGGAGTGGCATTTGGATTGTTTTTGCTTTCATTTTTCCCATATCCATATTTTTTTAATTGTTATTCGATGGGACAAATATACAATGTAGTACATGATAAAACAAATATATATTCACTTTTTAGATTGTATTTATACATATTTAACATCGTAATACATGATAAACATATATCTTTGTAGATATTAATTTACTCTCGAAAGAATTATATGCTACTAAGGATTAAAGAAATAGCCAAAAGAAGGAGTGTTACTGGCGTAGCACTGGCTGAGATGATTGGGATTACTCAGCAAAACATGTCTAATATTATGAATGGGAAAATAAATCCATCCCTTGATACCCTTCAAAAAATAGCGGACGCGCTGGGCGTCACCGTCCCGGAGTTGTTCGCACCCCAAAATACCACTGATTTCACGGCATTTATAGATTACAAAGGAGAATTGAAGCGGTTCGATTCCCCCGAAGAATTGAAACGCTTCTTGGAGAAGGTGTAGTTCTATCGCTCTGATATAAGGAAAAACAATATACCTGTATTTGCAGGTATTTAAATAAAGCATTATGGAACAGAAATTTACTAATTTTATTGACTTTAACGGCAAAAGCATTCTTTTTGCTCGCATAAATGGCAAATATTGGATAAGCATTAAATCTGTTTGTGAGGCACTTAACGTTAACTACAATCGACAATTCCAGAACATTCAGGGTGATCCTATTTTAGGACCTGCATTTGCTAATCAGCAAATACAGGTACCAAATGACCAAGCCAGAAATATGGCATGTTTACCGGAATATTTAGTGTACGGATGGATCTTCTCAATAAAAAGTAATAGCCCTGAATTGATAGAATATAAGAAAGAATGCTATGACGTTCTTTTCAATCATTTTCATGGTGTAATTACCCGGAAGGCTGAAATGTACAGTGAGCTCGCTAAGGCTAAAAAGAAACTCAGCGAATTAGAAGCAACCCTTAATAATATGCCTGAATACGCAGAATTTACCGAAACCCGCATGCGATATGCCCGGCTCTGGAAAAACATAAAAGATACCTCGGATATGCAGGATATGTTTTTAGGAGAGGATATGTAAAGACCCCCGATTTTTTTCGGGGGGGGCTGCTTCAAATATCTTCTTGTTTATTAATTACCAATCATCTGACACATCAATTCCTGATTTTAATTCATCAATAAATGAAAGGATAAATTTATTGTAACCCTCTAAGGGCTTCTCGCTGCAATTCTTTATAAATGGAGCGTTTTCTATTGGGTAGGTAACCTTTTTACCTGCAATGTTCATATCCATATACAAATCCGTCAATTCATATTTATATCTGCCGTCTTTGAATTGAATTGTCAAAATGAATGGGCTATCTCCATCTGTCACGTAGTTCAATCTGCCCTTTACAACAATTGAAGTACCTTCTACATCAGACTGAATTACTGATTTTGCACTTTTAAAAGTGCTTGCAATCCACATTTTTGCATTGTTGTATAATTCAATAGATTTTGAATTTTCAACATTAACCACCTCCGTGTAAAACACTTTCCCATTCTTTGACGGGATAAGATCACAAATCTTTTCTTCCTGTGAGAAAACCGGATTAATTGTAAACAAAGCCGTTAAGGCTAAAAATAAAACTTTCTTCATATCGATTTAATTTTTAGGGTGATAAATTATATACTTAAACTATCCGATGTTATCAGTTCTAAAGCTGATTGAATATTCTGTAATCGAGATTTAGTAGGGATTTCAACATGATCCCCAAAAATAAATATTTCTTTTCCTATATAAGATCTCGATGCGGAATACTGCAAATCATAAATAAAATATCTCCGGTCAGAATACAGATTTATTATTTCTGATACAGCATCATAGGAAAGCACCCATGGCTGTTTAATATTGTTTTTAATGGATAACGACAATTCAAGATGATCATTATTTTCATACGAGTTGAGATAAAGGGCCTTAGATTTGTAGTAATATGGGGGATCCAAATAAACTAAAGTGTTGGAAGATAAATGAGAGACATAATCTTGTATGTACACTTCGGCATCCATATTAGTTATTGAAATGCTTTCAGCAAAAAGGCCTATTGCTTCAACCCTCCTAATCAGTTCATTTCTGGGGAAACGGGCGTCCATCTTATAGTTTCCTGACTGGGATAGGCCGCCGATCACACCTGCAGACAACACGCCGGATCTATTGCACCTGTTAAGATAAAAGACACTGTAGCCTAATTCGAATAAATCATAGTCCTGTGGATGTTGGATAATATATTTTCTCCTTTTCCATTCTTCAATAGTAAGGGAGGCTGTTGTGATATTCCTACATAATTTTTCATTTTCATTCTTAACGCAATGCCAAAATGCATAAATTCCTATGTCGGAGTCATTGAGATGGATATTCTTTATTTTCTTGTTGAGCAGTAATTCAATAGCCACTCCTGCCCCCCCCGCAAAGGGTTCCGCGTAGTTGTCCGTAATGGAATTACATGAGAGTATCTCCATTATAAAAGGCGCCAGTTTTTGTTTTCCTCCCGGATACCGCAAGGGAGTATTGTTCTTTGCCATAATAAATCAATTCATTGCCTCCAATAAAGGATAAATATTGCTGAATAAAATACAAATATCAGATGGTTGTATGGAGAAAATTGAATTATGTACCAACTGATTCATTGAGGTAACCGATAAAAGCCCTACTGGCTTTGAAATTTCGGTAACGGCCCCGTGTAGAACTTTGAGCATTTCTTTGTTGCTTCTATTTGCTGTCAGGTGATCCACAACTTCTTTTAATAATTCCACTAATTTTTTCTCTTTAGAATTTGATTTTGTCAGGCTGATACTATTTTCTTCACAATAAACTTTGGCGGAAATTTCAAATATGCTACGAGTTAAGAAACAAAAAGCCAATGGATTTTTCTGAATATTCAAGTTCTTCAATTCATCACGTAAAAGTACAACTTTTTGCCTATTTTCCCCTCTCGGATTAAATTTTCTTAGCAATAGGTTGATATGTTTGGGATCATTAATTGCGCGGGCTTTAGGTTTAGAGGATGGTTTTGAAGTGGCATCATTTTGATGAGAAGAATGTTCCGGTTGGGAATTATTTGAAGGAGGGTTAGAAGAGGTATTTGTGTTATTATCCGGCTTAACATCTTCTTTTGTTCCTGTTTCCGTTTTATTTTTTGATTCTTGTTGCGAGGCTTCTTTCGTATCTGTCTTTAGTGGAGGTATGCCGTAGCTTTCTGCAAAGTCAGAGGATTTATCCCTGATGATATTAAAGCTAATAAGATCTATACCTATATCCCTAAGTATGTCTTCCAATTGACTTCGGGATTTTATATCTGGATAATCCTCCGCTAATTCTGAAACAGTGCTATATCCGATTCTTGTAATAATCTTCCGTAGTGCTTCATCAAGAATAGTTACCGGATAGTCACCGCTCCAACGATCTTTTTGTTGTAATGTGAGGTTTTTTCCTACAGAAAGGTATTTTTCCAATAAATCTAATGCAGGTTCGGATGCTCCTTTCTCATTTCTGTTGTGACGGGCCTTAGCAACTGAAGTCCAAGGATCCCTACTTGCTTTTTCACCTTTGGCATGCGCTAAACTGACAATCCTGTCAACTTTTTCCTTCTCTTCAATTTGAAAGATTGTACACGGAATAGATCCGTTTGAATCTTTCCATTCTGAATTTATATCTTTTATTTTATTTTGGATATTCGCTGGTATAGGGAATTTGTCCGGATTATGGATGCCATGGATTATTTTCATGGAAGCAACCCTTCTATTCCCTTCCTTTACTATTTTCCCTTCATTATCCAGTATTATGATGTTTTCTGTCGGTAAATACCCATCATCAATAATACTTTCCATAACAGCAAAGAAACGATCAGGCTTTATGGCTATCATAGCATTAATAGCGTCTTCTTCGTTTTTCTGAGGTACAGTCCGGTAATTATGTAGATCTATTTGCAGATCTTCAATGTTAATAAATTCCGTTTTGGGCATAATTATATAGCATTTAATATTATAAATACAGATTACTTATATGCAGACTTATCAATAATACTAACAACCGAAACCTCTCAGACGTGTGCCCACCGGAGTTGATCCCGGAATCCGATTGTTTGCGGATTACACGTCTGAGAGGCTTCTGATATGTTCAACTTTTTGGGCAATGGCAAAGATAGTAAAAAAGTTGATATATGTGAAAAATAAAACCGCCCCGGAAAACCGGAGCGGCAGCCAGGAAAATTGCTAAGTGTATTAATCAAGCAAACTCCAATTGGCTTAATTCTTTCCCAAATTCGTGCAGGGACTTTTCTATTTTTTTTACCGTACTCGGGCTTGGCTTACGTACCCCGGTAACGTAGTGGTTCAACTGCTTGGGGTTGATGCCAGTGAGTGCACCCAATCCCGTGAGCGTGATTTTATTTTTGTAGTATGCCAAAAACGAGGGAACGTCGTAACAGAAAGCAAATTCCGCCCCGGGGGGCAATGTCTCGCCATCGCTCACATAATCGTTCACTACGTTCATAAAATCATTCATGGCATCGGCGGCGGTTTTGCCTTCCCCTATAGCCCCGAAATTCAATGATTGTTCCGGCATATATGCGCTGAAAGTTCCGTCGGATGCGCGTTCTACAAAGACTTTAATCGTTTTCATCGTTTTATTCCTTTATTTTCGTATATATTGTTTAGAGAGCGGGGGTTTAAATCCCCGCATCCCTTTTGATTGATTTTAATGTTCCCGGCGGCACTTCCTGTGTGCCGTGGTTGCTTGTGGTGAATTTCCTGCCTGTTATCGGGCTGTACCATTCAGGGTGTCCGGCCCGCTGCTTTCCTGTTTTGTGGCACTTTGCCTGAATGAGAAGCCTGTGCAGTTCGTTGTACTTCATTATTTTTACGTTTACTTGATTAATACCCTACAAAGGTAGAGAATTATCTATCAATATACAAATATTTAACCGAAAACTTTTATGTTATAAAACATATTAGAGATAAAAAGAGGGAAATTCTCTCGAATTCCCCTACTGCGATCAACCGATAATGATTGAAATTTATTGTATGAAAATATTATTACTTAAGTTTGGCTCCGCGAATTTGGTATGCCAACGAAATCAATAATGGGATTAATATTAAAAGAAGTATAACCACATTTTGATTATTATACTTTGATATCTTTTTCTCCGTCTTTTCGATTTCACTCCGGTACTGCAGGTCGATGGCATTCCGGATACTATCCTGAACCCTTGTTTTCCAGATTTCAGCCTGTTCATTGATATCCCTTTCTTCCTCTTTTCTCTCCGGATAGGAAACCGGAACATAGACCGTATCTCCATTCACTAAATGAGGAACTAATTTTACACCGTAATACGTTATGATCCGCTCCGTGGTATGAGTGTCGACATATTGCTTCTCCTGTTCAATATTCTTGACGACCGTGGAATTATCGACCAGGGAGATATCTGTATTTTCTTTCTTGTCAGTATGGGAAGTAAATTTCTTGGATCCACATCCCGGGATCAGTAAGAGCAAGAAAATTATAATAACAATCTGTTTCATGGCCGGGTTCCTTTTGAATATAATACTTGTTTCCGGTTCTTACCTTCGTTGAACGAAAGGTGAAGGAAGTTATTCCGGCCGTCATCATACAGGATAGCCTGGTCGAATGGTAAACCGGACTTGATGAGTAGCTTTTGCAACTCCCGGGGACTTTGGCAGGAGATATCGGCCGCCTGGCCTTTCGTATGTTGTGAGGCGGGCACACCGCCCACCAATTTGTTTACTTCCGGGGAGCGATATCCACTATTCACGACCATTGGTTTTCCGTAGAGATCCCGGAGCGGTTGGAGTAACCCGATGGCCAGCTTGACCAGGTTCTCTTTTTCCACTTTTCCCGGCTGATTGGGTATCTTTCTGGCTTTAGCAGTATTGGAATGAGTTAATTCATCCAATGTGAAATTTTTAGTTATTCGACTCATGTTTAGCCTCCTTGTTATTTTTGTTATCCACGTCCATCCCTGTTCTGTCCTTGACATTCTTCTGCAGCATTTCCCCGATATTCAGGAATGCGTCCCAGCGCGTCAGTTCATACAGGTTCTTCCATATATTGAACAGCAATACGCCTCCCACGAAATACCCGACTATCATGTAGGTTTGCACCATGTCCTGGTTGAATGTCATATCGAGGGAGAAGAGCAGCATCATGAAGATTGTAACGGCCATCATGCGGGGAATGGTCGTCTCAAAAATCTTCCGTTTCGAAAATTTCTGCTTATAGAGCTTTCGGTTCTTCAGGTAGCCGATGATGCAATCCACCACAAAAAATATCAGTAACAGATTCACCGGATCCTTCAAGGGTAGAAAATAGCCCAATATGCTCGCAACCGCCCCTGCACAAACCGAATAGGTGTTTGTGAAAATATCCCTTAACCATTCTTCTATTGACATGATTCCATTGTCCATATTGATTTTTCTTCAAATTTCATCTTATCCATCCTCCTATAAAAGGACATTGATCCGGTCTATGATTTCCAGGATAGCGGCTTTCCTGAAGGGTGTTACATTCTCTATCAGTCCGGAACGGACGTGAAAATCAATGGGGGTCTCCCGGAGATCCTGTACCGGTACGTTATCGAACATTCTTTTGACGCACACGATTAACCCATGCATGATACTGCTGTTACTCCATCCGTCAACTGATAAGCAACCATCCACATTCTCCGCTTTAAAATAGGTCCGGCTTACACAATTGCTGATCCGGTGCCGGAGGAGATCCTCTGCGAGTTGTGATGGATTATCGTCGGCATACTCTATCAAGAGGTTGTATTTATCGCTCCATTGGTCGAAAAGGGCGAATTCATCCACAAACCGGTCCTGTTTTTCTTTGAGTGTCATAGCATTGTGTTTGCATTGGAAAACATCGCACTCCATCCACCGAAGCCATAGAATTCGACCGGATCCACCGGCCGGATCTCCACCGGATAGGTGACCAGTTCACCGTCCGCACAAAAGTCCAGACTTTCCTGCTCTTCACCCATCATCCTTATAATCCTGTCAAGGATATCAAGGCAGGTATTCATATTCAGGACCTCGTTCAGGTTGTCGTTATTATTGTTGGAGAAATTATAGACAACCGTTAACGCCAGTTGCTGGGCAATCCCCTTTATCGCGGAGTGGTCGGCCGAAATCGTGCCATACTCCACGAAGAGCACAAAGCCGGTGGCATTCTTTATCCGTTCCGATACAAAACTCTCATTGATGGAGAGGACGAACTTATCCAATTCCGTAACAATGTTATCATCCGGGAGAGACATCACCTCGGTCATTACTTCATCATAGCCGGTCTTTTTGGATCCGTTGGGCTGGATGAATACCTTTTCCAGCACCTCTTTGGGCACGAACTTGGAAAAGTATTTGAATAGATTGATGATCAGGTCGTTCATTACAGTTTGTTGATTACATCGATGGATATCCCCGTTTTGCGGGCAATGTCGAATGGTTTTATACCTTCCCCCAGCGCTTTATTGATCACATCCTTGAGGTGCTTGATTTGCGCGTCGAAATAGTCGTTCAGGTTCATCGTGTCCGGGAGGCCGTACCCTTCACGCTGCAGCATCAAAATCACTTCGTTCCCGAGCCGTACCTTTCCTTCATTCTCCGGTTGCTTGTCACCCTTGAACAGCAAGCTGTATATCTCATGTTCCGTGTAGAACTTGAAGACGGAAGTAAACCAGTAGACAATCCCGAATTTGAGTACCGGGTTTATCTTCCGCATTGCCTTGTTATGTCCGGATACCATGTTTTTCGTGTAGTTCGAGTACCTTGGATAGAGGATGGCGCATATCTGGTTGATACATTCCTGCTTTTCTTCATCGGTGCTCATTTTGTCCATGGCTCCCATAAGATCGGCGCAATCGACGAATTCACGGGCGCTGATATCCGTCTTGGCCGTGATGTCCAGTTCAAACCGTTTGCCCCAATACTTTCTTTTCCCAATCTTGATGTACGGAAAAGGATTGGTGTGGAAGTCATATTGGGGTATGATCTTATGATTTTCGGAATCGATCGTATAAATGAATTTCAACTGCTCTGCCAGGCGCAACAGATTGAAGTTGATAATTTCCCGTTGCTTTGTCTCGGCATCGGGATCCGGCCGGTTATTCTTTTTCCAAAGCTGCAGGTATGACACATATTCCTTTCTTCCATACTTGAACAGGAATGGAATGTTCCGCAGGCATACCCATGCCAGTCGTTGGTAGAAATGGGATAGTGCAAGAAACTTCGTCCAGATACGGATGGATGGCCGGTATCCTGTAAAGTAGATAAGCAGATAGATCAGTCCCTTGTGTGGCCGGTCCCTGAGATCGCCGGTCATCACGCGGATGAGAACGCCGAAAGAAAAGAGTTTCTGTTTGAATGACAGTTCCTCCCAGCATTCGGGAAGCGATACGGATGATTTGTTCAGTTTGATCTGTTTCATATATAGACAAATTTATCGGATTCCCAATAGCCGTCCTGTCCGATGACCGGTTTGCTTGACACTGTTTTTTTCTGTTCCTCGATAGCAGCTCTCTTGATCTCCAGATCCACTGCATTCCAATAGGTATTTGCCTGGACAATGAATTTTTGGGAGATCCGTTCCCTGATATCCTTGTCGGCCTGGGCACGGTGGTTCTTTCCCATTTCATTGTCGATATCCATCCGCATGGGTGCCGGCAGGCAGGAATAGGCCAGGCGCTGACAGGCGCGCCCCATCACCTCGTAGCATACCGCCCGGGTAATGGCGTCGGTCTTGACCGGTTCTTTCATCCTGGAGCGCACACAGTCCATCCACACTTCCCGGATGATCCATCCGGCAAACATCATGAAATATTCGCCTCCGGAAGATTCAACCCCCACCCATTTATTGAAGTCGGTGAGCGTGATCGGAAGATTGTCATAATCCTTTTTCTGGTCACTCTCCTCCCATTCCGGAAAATCATCGGTATGGTCATTCAGGTACTGGATCAGTATATTCATCCAGAACCATGCGGTGGTGATCAGGCTATTGTTCAGTTGGTCCGTCTGATACTTGTATGCCGTCGTCTCGCTGTCGTTCTTCTTCGTGGTGATACCATCATTGCTGATACGGAGAACAATGTAAATCATGTGCTCATAAACGGCAAAATGGAGCATTGCACGCTGGAGGTAATCTACCACCGGCTTGTATTTCTCCTCGATATCGGCACTCTCTGCAGCTTCCACAATTTTGTCATACATTTCCTTCGAAATGATGTCGGGGATCATCGCGGCGACTTTATAAAGGCTACTTTCAATGTTGTAGTATTCCAGGGAGAGGTTCATTCCGGAAATTTTAGGTTTCATCTCCTTGGCGAAGTTTTCCGGCTTGAATGGCACTTTAATCATTGTTCTTCTGTTTTTTGGAGGTTCGACTTGTTGTCTGCAGTAGCTGTTTGCGCCGGGCGATCGGAAGGGGTGGTATCCTGCAGCTTGGCGGGGATATCGATCCAGAACCCGACCCTGATGCCTTCCTTCCACTTGTCCGGCCAATTCCACTTGATATAGTTGTTGATCGACTTGGTACAGATGTATTCGTCCCAGGTAAGTGAAGCCACATAGATCAGGTAGTTGTAATAGACATCGCTCCCCGACTTGCTGATCACGCCGTCGTTCTCCACGTTGGTGATGGAGGAAGCGATACCTTTCCCGGCCAGGATCACCTGGTCGGCCCTCTTGTCATACGTGATGATGGAGTCTACAAAATCCTTGAATTTTCCGGGCATCTCCTGGAATTCCCAACCATCTTCGCCCCATTTGGTGGTCGCGTATAGTTTGCCCTGGTTCTTTCCTTCACCGGTCATCAGGTTGGTGATGGTACGCAGCTCGTTCCGGATCAGGGATTCCATCATACTTTCATAGAATGGGATTATTTTACCCTGTTCATCCACTAACTTAACCCCTTTGTAGGCTGTCTGTACAGGGGAATCACCCGTTAAATTCTCTGAACAGATATTCTGCAGGATCTCCTTTTGTGCATTGTACCATGTTCCCGGAATTACCACGTGGATGTGCGCGTTCAGGGCATTCTTCAAGTAAGAATTGAGATATTGAGGCGACAAGTTGGAGGCCTTTATCCACTCGAACAGCCCTTTGAACCAATCATTGAAGGCATAAATCCACTTCGTGAATGTTTTATCCGTATTGAATTCCACGGCCGTGGGATATTTGAACGGATTGGATTTGTCCAGTCGGTTGTACACTTCGTAATCATACCGGTTTGGATTCATCCAGTCTCCCACGATCACATACTTGCAATCGGAATTCTTGATACGTTTGGTAGGGCTTTTTTCTTTCGTGGCCAGTCTGGCTTCGTCGGATCCGACATAACTGAGCGCCAAGATTGGAAGGTACCGGCCGGTTATGTTACCGGTCAACCTCCGGGCCCTTGAGAAGTGGTACCGGCTCACACAGGTGTTCACGTAGTAGAAATCGGTGATGATGTTTTTCAGGTACTCAAAAGGATGATCATACCCGAGATCCTCCCACCGGTCGAATGCTTCCTGTATCTCCGGATCTGCCACCGGTACCCGCACGCGCCTTTGTTTCTCACCTTCACCATTGACAACCTCCTTGTACAACCGTGGACCCTTGCCGAACAGGAATTTAACCTGCTTGTTGATTACTTCCGGGAGCAGTTTGTTTTCGGAAGTGACCGAATACACTTCCTGGGGATAGAGGTTGTGGCCATCCCCCCAGATCGGGACAACAAAGTCATCCAGGCGCATGGTCATGTTTTCCGAAATATACCGGGAATAAATATTCCGGTACTCTTTCTGCAGGATGCTATCCCGTTCGGAGATCCCCTGCACTTCGAAAGTCAGCACACCACCGGTGGGGATGGTTGCGAAGCCCCGGCCGTTTTTAATTTCAATCGTCTGTTCCATCGAACCAGTTAATTTTTAGCAGTTCATAATTAGGAGGAAATGCGATATATCGCATCAATTTCTTGAAACACATTTTTGGCTGTCCGGTATCAAGATCTTCATAGGGGAAATACAGATCACCATCCAGCTGGAAAGTGTCCTCCCTAAGCGACGGGCGTACACGGCACCGCTCAACTTTCACCAGCTGGCCGCATTCTTTCGTTTTCAAATTACAGGTAAGGTGTAGCAGCGTGAAATACGCGCCGGAAACGAATTTAAGATTACGCGCCCGTTGTATTGCTTCTGATCCGGATATCGTTTTTTCCTTTTCCATACACAAAAATGGTCATCTAAAAGAGGATGATAAAGGACAAAAGAGCGTCAGGAGGTGTATGTTCCCGCGCCTTGGGGGTACATGAATCCCTGATCCGTATCCGGGAGTAATTTCGAATATTCGCCCCATAACAGGTACATGAAAGCGGATGCCAGCTGTGTGGAATTATACGCCTGTTCCTCGAATGGAAGGCGCTCGCTGCTTTTGTCGAGTATGATGCGTCCCTCATGCCGTTTCAATGGACTATGGTTGATGGATGATACCAGCGCCTCGCATTCGTTCCTGTCGATAAGAATCTTATCACGTTTGCCATCATTCTTCCCGAATAATAGATTCAGCAGCCTGTAGTGTTGTGAATAGAATATCGTTTTCTGTTTCGGGGACATGAGGTGGACGGTCCATCCGCGCGCTACCAGTTCCTTTTTCAATAATTTGGCATCGGTATCGTTGATGCCGGCTGTTCTATAATCGGGATAATACTTTTTCCATTCAGGATCCTTCTGATTCGCGGCACGATCGTAGTGGACATAGATCACCTTTCTGCCATCAGGAAAGAACTTGTTTATCTTTTCAGCGAGTTCCCCATGCTGGTCGGGGTGGATGACCCACATGTCCTTCAGCACTCTCAATTCTTTCTTCAGGGTGTTTTTCTGTGAAAAAATGATCGAGGAAAACGGACCGGGATCATAGCCGGCGATCAACGGTTTATTTTTGTCGTAATACCGCAAATGCCTCGATGATTCGTCTATCCGGTCCCCTGCGGAGATCAGGTCTATAAAACGGTAATCGTAGCCATCATCAAAGAGATGTTGTTTGCCGAACCTGCCGAAAAACATGTCTTTCACCCTCAGTTTCCGGATCGCGAAAATGGAGGTGTAGAGCACATCCTTATCCTTGGTCGATTTTATCTGATTTTCAATATAGTCGATTCCTAACACCTTGAGATTTGAAAATGATGAAGCACGCACATAGTACACCTGATTTCTACGTAATTCAACCAGCCTCTGGTTCCATCGCTCAATAAACCGCTCCTGTTTTCTCACACGCTCAAAATCCAGCGTTTTACGGGCGATTTCCAGTTCATAGATCCGGGCATCCACTTCCAGGGCAATTTCAGTGATCAGGCCAATCAACTCTTCGTTCATCTCCTTTTCCATGTCGATGAACCAATCTTCGTCGGTCTCGAAATTGGGTGTGGAGGTAAAACCGGACCATCCCATGAAATAGGGCGAATTCCCGAATTTCGACCGGTCGGCCCGCAATGTAGGCATGAACCGTTCCTGCATGAACTCCTTTTTGATTTTTAGCAACTCATCGAATATGCCATGGGGAGTGCTGATCCCTAAAACCGATTCCGGACGGTCTGCCGATACAAATTTCACCACACACCCATTGCAGAAGGAGATTGTGTGTTTCCAGTCGAAAAGGGGTGTTACACATTCTCCGAAATGTCTTGGAGGCTCTTTTCCTATTTCAAAGTAAATGCCGCGTTCGTAGTTTTCAGTAAAATACTCCAATAATCCGGGCAAAATATTGCTGAAGATATCCCGGTATGTGGCAGCCCCCAGGGTGAGACAGGCGCCGGGCATGGAGTACTGGATCCTGTCGAGCCTGGCTGCCATGATATGGGTAGTTTTGCCGGAGCCGCGGCCCAGTTCACAAAGCAGTATCTGGGGATCCGCCAACTTTACCTTTGTCTGCAGGACCGAAAGATAAGTCTTTTGAAATGTATCCTCATTCAGCGACTTCTTCATAATCGATATCCTTTATATTCAATTCCTGCATTACTTCATCTATCTGTCGTTTCTTCTCCATATCAGTCGCATCCTGTTTGGAGATAATGCCCATGGCTTTCTTGTAGGCGCCCAGGATGCCACTCCTCTTCACACCGGCCCTCTCCAGGTCAAAATCGGGTGATACGATCTGGTGCTTGAATTTGATCCTCTCCGGATCGATGGCATTGGCCGATGCCTTTATTCTGTATTCACATGACTTCTGCAGGCAGGTACGCGCTTCCCGGAAGTTATGCCCCACCAGGTTCACCTCAAAGAGTTTCATGAACATATCGGCATAGTATAAGTACCAGGCTTCCGAGGTAACCGTACACTCGTTATTCAGGTAGTTGATGGCATCGTATATACGGCTCTTACAGGTATGTATGGATAGTTCAGGATAGCTCTTCTGTAGCTTCTTGGCGCACTCGGTGATAGAATGGTTGGTGCGGTGAAGGTTGGAGGCCTCATTGATCTGGAGGATATAATCGGCCAGCTTCGGAGGAATACCGAACGGTTCAGGATCCCGGGCCTCTAAAAAACGCTCGACAATTTCAGGCGATAATTTTTGAAGATGTTCTATCATTGTAATGCAATCCGTGTGATGGCCGTTGTCAATATTTTCTTTTCACAAAGCTATGCGATCGGCTTCATGGGGAAAAGGACGTTTTTCAATCGGAGGGGTTTTTGAAAAAATCCGCGGGTTTTTCGAGGGTGCGGGAGGTTGAAATTTTACCTTTTCTGAAACCCTTTGTAGGAGAGGGTTTCAATCATATAACCCTTTTCGGGGTTTTCTCGTAATGCAAACGGAAATACCAGCGGCACCGAGGTATCTAGGAGACAAATCAAAACCAAATATCATTTTACTTAAAATTTTTACTGATTTTCAATGTTTTAGGTATATAAAAAATATCAAAAGGGTCAAATCCGTATGTTTTTTCAGGAATTCCGTGGTTTTTTGGAGAGAATCGGAGGGGTTTTAGAAATAAAAAAAGCCTCTAAAAATAGAGGCTCAAAAATTATTTGGAGATTACTTCTTCCAGTACTTTTTTTCTTGTTTCCGCCCTGGATAAATTTTGCTCCCAGGATTGCTTCTCTTCATCGGATTTGAATTTCTGCTTTTTGATATTGCTCTGGATCCGGCGGATGTTTTGTGTGACGTTGGTGATCTCGTTGATGAGCGCTCCGGGATCCGACCGTTTTAGTTCGTACAATTCCGAAAGCATGTCATCGTACTGTTTCCGCTGGATTACCAGGGGATGTTTGTACGCGAACACTTTGTGTTTACTGAATGCCTCCAGTTCTGCATGTGCTTGCCGGTTCCGGTTGTCAAGTTCCACCATTTCGAGCGACAGATCGGGGTTGTCATCCAGTAAAACGTCAATCTCCTGCATGCGATGGTAAGTACTTACACGTTCGTCATACAGGAGAATGCACAATTGTATGTCCGGATTGGCGTTATCCATCCAGTTTATTTCCGGGAACTCTTCTTTTTTGCTCCTTTTTTTTTAGGAAGGCTCTTCATCACAGCCGGTTTTGCCGGTTGTTTGGGTTTAGGAGCTGTTTCGGAAATTGCTTTCGGCTCCGGATCCTTTTCGCCGGAGGATGGGGCCGGATCTTTGTCCTTGGGTTCTTCAGACGGAATTTCGTCCACCTTTGTTTCCGAAACCTTGGGATGCTCATCGGGAATCGGATTTTCAACCGGTGTTTTGGACAATTTAATAGAGCCTTTTGTCAACGCTATGAGCGCACGGATTTCTTCCTCCGTTTTTCCTGTCAGGTGCGAAAACACATCCTCTTCTATGAGTTCCAGATCCATTTCAGCGGCGACAATCACTTTTACACCTTCGACCGTATCAATTACTTGGGGTTGCTTTTCAGAAGTGTCATCAATGCTTTCCAACCGGTTACTCAGGATTTCTTCGATTGAAGCAGCGTCGAGCAATTCAACCAGGATCATGCCGTGGATCTTTGACCGGTTGAACGAATTCAACCGCTTCAGTTCATCGTTGAGCCTGGAATTTGGACAATTCTTTTTGAACATATCCAGGTCTGCCTGGAAATACTCTTCCTTTTTGTTCTTGACAATAAAGTCGTTCTTTTTCGTGAATTCCATATCAACGCATTTATGGAGCAGGAGCTGCGTCCGGTTCAACTTCCAGGGGGCCGTCGTAAAAATAGAACGGCTCCGGGCATTCCTGCCCTTGGAGCTGCAGTCCAATACCTCCGATGCCTCCATCGAGCGTGCCGATATTGGTGTAGGAGAGTTTCAATCCGCTGGAACAGGGATTTCCACCAATAAATTTCTGGCCGTCGGCACAACGTTCCCAAATGACAACGACATCTTCCCCTGTATTGTCAAAAACCCACTGCAGGGATTTTTTTGATATCCCCTCTATGACAGGAGTAAGGGTAAGCACACCATTGAGCGGAGATTCACCGGGCGCGGCACTGGGATTGATGGAAGTTGGCGTTGAATCGAGGTAATTCCATTTTTTCCCTTCCTTCAGTACAGTTTCAGAAATGGTAGCATCCTCCGGTTTCGGCCAGTTTTCCACGTCAACATCGTTGAGCAGTGCAAGCCAGATGCGGTATTTGGGAGAATTCTGTTTCGAATTCTTATTCTGTTTGTCTAAGTTGAATAACATAATATTCTTTTTTAATGAGTTATGAAAAATAGGGATGCTACTCAATTCACATCCCTACCAGGCAAGAATGGATCAGACGGTGACTTTGCGTTCTAACTCCAGGAAGTTCCCGGAATGAACCACAACCTTCTTTTGTTTACCGTTGATAGTCTGAGTTTCCTCAGTCAGTTCAGCGTAAACCTTGATATAATCTCCCACAGCATTGGGTGACCAGGCTGCAGTGATCCCTGCAAATTTACCCGCCTTGGCGATGGTCGACTTGTTGGTCAGCGAGCCGCAAATGATCTTGTACACACGCTCCATGGAGGCGTTCTCAATATCGGTGATGGCAGTTGCAGCCGTATTTTCTCCGGTCTCGATCTCGAAACCATCCAGCCCGTTGATCACGGTGGCATCGGGATCCAAGGCGACCACCGGATAGTTGGTGAACAGCCATTGCATCCGCCGGCCGGATTTCTCCAGGTCTGCCAGGGTGTTGAACTGGACGCCCGGGGCCAATACGCCGGATCCTTCTTTCCACCATGATGCGAGGATCAGCTGTTCCAGATCCTGCTGGAAATAGAAACCGTACATCTCGTTAGGCCTATTCTCGTAGTTCTCCACGTTTCCGGGCTTCACGATCCACATCTTGTAATCGTTCATGGCCATATTGGGTACCCAAACGATATTGGCCGGGGAAAGATCGGCGATGTTCTCTTTTGTACCGGTGAAATCGGTGTCCTTGCCGTATTTCTCACGGAAACCTTTCAGGTACCAGGGTTTATGCTTTTCGTTCGCGTGAACGACATAGCCTTCCATGTTAGGCAGGATGGCCATCACGTATTCGTAGAATGTTTCCACGTAATCCACGATAGTCGACCGGTCATAGACCTTTAGGTCTTTGAACGGAAGCACTTTCCGTTCTTCTTCCACACGCTGGATGGCGCGCAATGCTCCATCAGCCGCCAGCATTGCCGGTTGCGGGAAGTCGCCCTGGCGGGGAACCTTCACACCTACCACCCGGCGACGTTGCTGTTCATTGAACAACAAAGTGCCGAAGTGCACGATACACCATTCAAAGAGTGTCCATTTCATTGGGTTGGAGCCTTCACGGTTCATATAACCGATGTATTCCTTTTCGAGCTGCTTGGGATCATCGAAGAAGAATTTGAACATCACGTCGTCCACATGATAGATCTCTCCATCAAAATTGACGGCACCCTTGAAGTGGTGGCCTGATTTGTAGCTTTGTGACAATTCCTCGAAGAACGCCGTGGGGGCGGTCATCTTATTCTGTACATTGGAAACCACCGGGAAGATACCGGCTACTGATTTCAAGGTACGCAGATAAGCGATGATGGTATCCATGCGGCGCACGATGTATTCACCCAGCTTGGTGTTCATCTTGGAGTAATCCAGATAGGATTCACCCCTGACCATCTTGCCGTAATCCAGCAGACCGATCTGGTTGGTGGTGGCCAGCTCATTGCACCTTGCCTTGAAGTCCTTGGCGAAGTTGTTGAACGCAGCACGGAAGGCGGTTGAGTCTTCATCGCGGTAATCATCTTTTCCCTTTCCGGAAACAACCAGGTCATTCCACCAGTTGCCGCGTTTGAAATAATCATTTTCAATTCCAAACACATGTGTGGGTGTGTGAGGGGCGTGCCCCATCACAATGGCCATTGTCTGGGGTGTCATGGCAAACCCCGCACCTGTGACAACTGCTGCAGGCCGGTCATTCTCCGGTTGCCTTCCCAGCGTGCGGATGGTTTCGGTGGCAGAATTAAGGGCGGAGATCAGTGAGCTGGTGGCTCCTTCCACACTATCGGGCACATTTACCGGTGCAGCTTCTCCGGTTGCTTCGGATGCCCCTTCGAGTGCGCCCAGTATCTGCGCGCGGATCTCCGGGCTGATGGATCCCTGGGGATCCGTTACGGCCGGAGGTGTTTCTTCCTCTTCCGGTTGCTCCAGGTCTTCCTGAAAATCAGTGCCGTACTTATTCTTGTATTCGGCCTTGAATTTGTTCCAGTCCTCATTTGTCATCGCAGTGCGTTTTTCCTTGGTAGAAAATCCAAGGATCGCAAGTACAGCGCTGATTCTTTGTAGAGCTGTTTTGTTAGCTGTTTTGTTCATCGTTCAAAAAATTAAATTATGGATAATATTTCTTTTCTCTTTGCCACAAGGGTTTCCAGTTCTTTTACTGTTTGTGACAGGGATTTTATTCCGTCGATCATTCCGAGTCCTTCCGCCTCGAATGCGTAATAGACTTTACCGGTGAGGGTCTCTTCACTAATTCCAGGGCGGTTGGATGTGACTGTATCGCGGTAATAGATGGCAAGCTTCGAGAGATCCTCTTTCATCTTACTGTCGTTGCCCTCGATGGCTTCACGTTCAGGCAGGTTCTTGTCTTTCGATTCATCGGGATACACTTCAACCACCCGGTAATAGGCATTATCCTTGTTAGGTACTATCATCCGGGCAAACACGCCAATACCGCCCACGCGGGCCATCCGGTTGATTGCGTATATTTTATCGAGGTATGAAAAAGCGATGTATCCGCAGGAGGCGCACATTCCGTCAATAAATCCATACGTGGGCTTAGTCTTGTTCAATAATACTTCCTGCAGTAAAAAGAGAGAGTCTGTGGATCCGCCCGGTGTGTCTCCCTTGATGATGACGGCCGATATCTTCTCAGACAGGTAAGCCATGCTGATGATGGCGGCGATATCGTCCACGCCGTAACTCCACCAGTAGCCATACTTCATCATGATTCCCGTCAACGGGATGATCGCGATGGATCCTTCCGTCCAGGAATCAAAGGGGTTTACCGGATTTCCGGCGTCATCTTTTTCGAGGTAGATGTCTCCACGGGTAGATAGTATGGTTTGTTCGATTGCTTCAGGAGTGAATGTTCCATCGATGATCGCGTTGGAAATATGATTCAGCATCTCATAACCTGATGAATGGATCATCAGGTTTGATGCCTGTATTTCCTGTAAAAACTGTTGTCTTAACATTATGCGTAATAAATTTACGCAATGTTATTCCTTATTTATTAGGGTGTAAAGGACTAAAAAGGGTTACGCCGGTGACTTGCATTTGAAAGCGTAGGTGTCAAAGATTGCGTCATCGGATATTTCCGTTATTACAGGGTATTCCTGAGAGCCCACATAAAAGGTGGTCATGTTTGTTTTCATCCGGAGTATTATGGGAAAACCACTGAATTGTTTCAGGATAGCATCCGTGTTGAAATCAGTCACAGCCGTAACGGATATCTCCTTCACGGGACCGGCATCCGCCTGGTTTATTTCGGAACGGTAAACCGGCTTTTCTTTCACGTTCAGTTTTTTCCAGTCATGACCGGTTTTCAGGATCACGTTATCGGGAACCATCAGCCGGATCTCCGATAAAAACACGAATTCGATGGAGTTACAAATAATTTTTGCCATATACAGAAATATTATATTGATAATCAATTATATAGTTTAATCGGTTAGTCGTTGACACTTTTCAGGAAAAACAGGTACACTTGCTCATTGAAATTTTCCATAAAAGTTAGTCATTTGCTTGCCATGGAATAGGGCCGTTTTTCACGTTCACGGACACGATTTCTCCAACGGTAGTAACTTTTTACCAGCGCATCTTCCGAGATGGAGGTGATCCCGTACTTTTTCATGAAAATATGCACCGAAATAACTATTCCGCTGCCATTCCGGTAACGCTCTATTTCCATGAATTCCCGGAAATCGGCCCACATCATCATCTGTATTTTCCGTTCAATCCTTTTTTGGGATCGAGTGCCCAGATAATTGTAATATTCCGGAGACTTGGAACCGTATCTCTCCGGCAAAACAATCTCCAGGTTCCCTTCGTCCACAAAACAGTTGACCGGCCGTTTCACCAGGAGATCCCAGATGAGCATGTATATGTCGGTATGGTCGGGGAAACGTACCGGGGAATTCTCATCGAAATTGTTATACCTTCCGATAATATACTCCTTCAAATGGGGTTTAATGTTAATTTTCGTCGTAATCATCATTTTATAATGTTAATTCAATTTTATAATATCTTGATATTTAAATATATAATCGTTTAAAATGTTAAAATGAAAAACGACTACCCTCGTTTTCATGTTTTTTGCACTCTGACCCTCTTTTTTCGTGACCTACAGACCTACAGACCTACAGACGGTCAGAAAATAGAGTCCAAATTTTGTGTAAGTTACTAATAATAAATTTAATAGGAAAATTTTCGACGTTAAAAAATCGTGTAGGTCTTGTAGGTCGCTCCGTAGTTTTGTAGGTCATGTTGTAGGTCGCTCCTTGGACGGCCTGTCGTAAATTTCCAGATCGAGAAGAAAAATCCCGGGCGATATCGCCGGCCGGAGGGAGAAAAAACGGTGAGGTGTCACCAGCTGGTGGAAGAAAGAACCCGGGTATATTGGGATGTTTCCGGCCCGCGGGTTGTAGGAATGGCGACCTACAGCGACCTACAAAAAGGAATGCCCCGACAACAGCGACCTACAGACCTACAGGGATATTATTATATTATATATTATTGATTATTATATAGTTATATATTACGTTCTTGAAAAGTTTAGCGGATTGTAGGTCTGTAGGTCTGTAGGTCCTGTTTGGGTGAAAACTTTTCGGAAAAATATTTACTGTAATACTCTTTTTTTAATTGGGGGGGGATGGGGGGGGATTTTGATGTTTTGATCCCTCTTTTTTTTGAATGCAAAGAAAAAGGTGTTCGCTTTGTTTGTTGTTCCCGGACGCTCGCGCTGCGCGCTTCGCTACCGGGGAACAACAAAGCCGCTCACGCCTTATATACGCCGCCGGGGGCGGCGGTTTTGTTTATAAGGAAGGGGGTGCGGGGGAACCGGGAGAGAAGGGAAGAAACGGGCGGAAAGGGAGAGGAACCCAAGCGGCCAGGGCGAAAAAAAGCCCCCGGGCACTGCTTGTGGCTGCCGGGGGCGGGGTTGAACCGAGAGAACGCGTGTGCCTTTTAACGGAGAAGGCTTTGAAACCGGTTTACTTTATATGTTTAGCTATTATTTAAAATTCAACTTCATTTTCTTCTATGGCGGCCTGCGCCTCCGGTGTGGGAACATCGCGCTGGTAATCTACATTCAGTAACTCCTGAAGGATGTCGTAATTCAGGACTACCGATGAGGTGACGGACTGTCTGTCCTGCAGGATACGCTTCATGGTATTGTCGGGGTCGACCAGTTCGCCGTCGGCGGTCTTGAATGGTGCCACCCGGGGTACTTCCACCACATCCTTCCATTGGTAGCGTGTGGACCGGGTACGGCCCACGTATGCCTCGTGACTCTGCAGGTAGGTCATGAGCGACTGCTTGGAGAGCGCTTCCTTGGGGAGTACTGTCTTCAGGTACTCGTGATGGATGTTCTCCACATTCAGATGTATCAGGCGCATGTCGGCCGGCTCGAGTATTTTCTGGAATGTTTCCCTGCCTTGCTTCTGCAGGGTGATCTTTCCGGGCTGCTCGATCTTGAAATCGCGGCCTTCCTTGACCGCACCTTTGTCGACAAGGTAGTTGATGGCGGAGAAGAATCCGTGCAGGCGGTTGCTGGTGGAGATACTTTCAACTTGTTTAAGTACCTTTTCGGCGGCGATCCCGAAGAAATCCTCGTAGGTGAACGGGAGTTCGAGGGTCGTGTCGGTCTCGATGATCCGGCATACGGCCAGGAACATGGAGGATGTGTTGAGGATACGGCTGAGGCCGTCGGTATTGGTGGTAGATACCTGTACTATGTTCTTCAGTTCCCGGTATACCTCGCGTTGCACACGGGTGTATTTTTCCCGGAATATGCCACGCAGCTTTAGCAGCTCGAGCAGGATATCGTGCAGTCCTTCTTTTTCCATATCTTTCAGTCGTTTAAAAATGATGTCTTCGTGTTCGGTGCGGTCGTCCTTCTTGGGGACATCGCAGATGATACAGCGGTTGGAGAGTGAATTGTCGTCTCGCTGCGGGCTTTCCTGTCCCAGGATGATGAGGGGTGCGTTCACCTCTGAGCTGTCGATCTCCTTGGAACTGGCATCCTTCCGCTTCTGCTTGCCTTCACCGGCATAGACGGCGGACTTGAGGCCCTGGAACTTCACATCGTCGATCTGCTGGTCGTTATATTCCTCGAGCATGATGGGGACGTTCCGGTATTTCTCCATGAGGGTGAAGAGGGCCGCCGCGGTACCGGAGTTAAGGTCGAACACCGGCGCCTCCCGGGGCATGAAGAGCGACCGGATGGAGTAGGCGATCTCCGACTTGCCCGATCCGGTGGGACCGATGAAAAATAATGCTGTGAAAATACGGTCTACGGCAAAGATGTCGCTCCGGAACATGCACATGAAGGCGTAGAGGATGGCCCACTTTCCGTTGTGGTTGTACTTGTAAACTTCGTCCATGAGTGAAGCCCACTCCTTGAAGGTGGTTTTCTGTTTCTGTGGCCGGTACATCATAAAGCGATCTAAGTAGTATTTGTCGGTATCGCGGCGCTCGTTGGCGTAGATCTTGGAGAAGGCCGGAATGTAATAATTCAACTCGTTGTGGGTGACGATGCCCAGCTCGTCGATATGATCGACCATGTACTTGCCGGCTACTTCGTGAAAGATGGCGTTGGAGAAGGCAAAGAACCCTTCGTCGTAATAGCCGTACATGCGCAGCTCGGTGCATTTGCGGAACTTTCCTTCCCACGATTCCACGATGGAGTTGAGGGCATCCTGGTTGCCGTTGGAGAAGTTGATGTCGCCTTCCTCCCACAGGCGCTGGCGGAACGACTGGTAAGTGATCATGTCGCGCGATATCCACTCCATATAGAGCGGGTAGGGGATGCGTCGCTGTGTGAGTTCCACGATGCGTTTGTTCTCGTCGGAATTCTTGGACTGGATGTGCAGCAGGGGTTCTATGAAGAAGTTTCCGACCCGCTCGAACGCCCGTTTGCGGTGGAACATGTATGCCACCCGGCGTTTGTCCCTGTCCAGGAGCGGGAAGAATCCGAACTGCCGGTACATGCGGGATAGTTCTTCGTCTTCATCCACATATCCCGGTACCGATGAGTAGCTTTGCATCATGTATCCGGAGTCGTCGTCTTCCACGTCGTTGCGGAACTTCATATCGGACTGGCGCACGTCGATGAACTGTTTCACCACATCTTCAAGCCCCGCCTTGGTGATACCCAGGTCGGCGGCGTAGTCCTTCATCTTCAGGGTGCGGGTGGTGGCGGGGGCGTAGGATATCAACTCGGCGCACCGCTCGACGGCTATTTGTTGGATGTATTCCGTTTCGTTCCTGAATCCGGAATAGAGCTGCATGTAATACTCGATGAAGCCGTACCGCTCCTCCTTTTCCACTTTCTTGCGGCTGCCGTCGATCTCCTCGAAGCGATACCGGAAGATGGACATGATGACGGTAAAGCCGGATTTTACTAAGTGCTTGAGGAGTTCCAACCCTTCAGGTTCGTCGAGGTCAGCGTTGACGGAAAATGTATCCCGGCACCGGATGACATACGCCACGGAGCGGAGTTCCTGGATATCGTTGTTGCCGGGATCGCCGGCGATGAAGACGGTGGGGGCGGATCCCCAGTCCTCGGCGTAGATATCCCGGTCGAAAGTGATGGTGAGTTCTTTCTTTCCCTGGCCGATGAATTCACGGGCATCGTCGAGACCGACAATGGTGCTGCCGGGATCCGGGTCCCGGTCGGTGTTGTCTTCTTTGGGTTTACGGGCGACCTTGGCGGATATCTCTTTCCGGACAAGGTTCCGGAGGAGATCGGGATCGGAATTGAAACGGGTGGCCAGGTTATTGATGAAGTTTTCCCGCTGCAACTGGTTGGGTATGCAGGCCATGGACTTGGCGAGGAGTTCGGTGACCCGTGTTTTCTCGATGGGGTCGTTCAGTTCATTTTCATGCAGCTGGCAGACGAAGGAGATGAAATCGACCTCGTTTTTCTTGAGCCATTTCTTGAGCTTGGCACCTCCCACTTTAAGGGCGAAGGAGTCGGGATCTTCACCCTCCGGAAGCAATGCGGCCCGCACGTTGAGACCGGCGGCCAGAAGGATATCGATGTTCCGGATGGAGGCTTTCATGCCGGCAGCATCGCCGTCGTATATGACGGTGACATTCTGGGTGAACTTCCGGAGCGTCTTTGCCTGGGCGGGGGTAAAGGCGGTGCCGGATCCGCAGACGGTATTGGGCAGTCCCGCCGCGACCAGCGACAAAACATCGAATTGCCCTTCCACCAGGTAGCACTTGTCCTGACCCGCGATATGCTGGCGTGCCTGGTACAAACCGAACAGGATATTTCCCTTGGAGAAAAGTTCCGTGTCGGGGCTGTTCAGGTATTTTATCTGCGACTCCTTCTCGATGCTCCGGCCGGTGAAGCCGATGATCTTGCCGGATAGCGAGTAAAACGGGAAAGTGATGCGGTTGATGAACCGGTCATATACCTTGCCGGGTTCCTTTTCGTTGACAAGTCCGGCGGCCACCAGCACCTCCTTTGAATATCCTTTTTTCTGCCCTTCAAGAAATAGGTGGTTGAGTGATGGCTGGGTTCTCGCGAAGCCGGCACCATAGCGTTGGAGAATTTCTTCCGGAATCTTCCGGTCGGCCAGGTATTCGGCGGCTCCCTTGTCTTTTATTTGTGCCCGGAATTGCTCCTGGGCGAACTCGAGCGCGATGAAAAGGGATTCCCGGTGCTTGAGGGCTTCCTTTTCTTTCTCGTTCATCTCTTTCTGAGGCACGGTGATCTGGTAGCGGTCGCCCAGAAGCTTGATTGCTTCAGGGAAGGATATCCCTTCATGTTCCTGGATGAAATTGACCACGTTGCCGCCTTTGCCGCAGCCGAAACATTTCCAGATGTTTTTTGCCGGACTGACCACCATGCTGGGGGTGTCCTCGTCGTGGAACGGGCATACACATTTGTAGTTCGCGCCCGTGCGGTGCAAGGTGACATAATTTGATAATACATCAACGATATCGGCCGTGTGCAGGATCCGATCGATTACTTCTTGTGGAATCATTTAGCTATTTTTTTATGGGGGGGGGTAAAAAGATTCAATTGACGAGATTCAAATGCCACTTCAGCGTCTATCTTGAAGTGATCTCGAATGTCAATATATTCTTTCTCCGTGATTTGTGCTTCACCTTTGTACAACGCCCAAAAACGCATCTGTGTCATCCCTACTTCACGGTAGAATTCGCGTGTCGGGGTGAAATACTCGGGTTTCCCAAATTTTAACTCGAGTAGACGGATCAGGATATTGTTCTTTACCGTTCGCCTTACAGGTAAGCGTTGCCTGTGTACAAACAATTTGATGGCCATTCCTGAGCGACCGATTTCCCGGCCGATATCGTCGAAATTCTTTTTTCCGAGTTGGCTCAGGACGAATTCTTTTTCCTGCAGGGTCCATCTTTCCCTGGGCGGGGTATCTTTTTCTGTATGATTCATAATCGTCTAATTATGGTGAACGTATCATTGAAATGTGTGGGTGTTTGCTGGTCTATTATATAGCTGCAGGCAATTTTTATGAACATCTCCCGGTTCTCTTCTGAGACCTTTTTAGTGATATCGAACGTCTCTCCCGGCTTCATATTGAACAGGCGCCCATAGACGGAAAAAGCGTAATCGTAGAATTTCCGTTCTCCCATTTTCTCCTTAAAGGAATCTAATTGGGAGAGATCTGTGAGGCGGTAGTGGGAGAGGTCCATAGCATCAATATATCGAATTAATTATTCCAAGCGCTTTATTGAAATCGGCATCAAAATATTCCATTGAATGTCATTCTTTTCAATATCCATCCCGGCATAACCCCTCGCATCCGCAGGGTTTACCCGTTTTATAGCAAGTGTTCTGATCATATGTGATCATATAGTTGATTATATTCAAAGAGGCACTTATTCCATCATAGAGTCTATACATCAGCTCCGGTTCTTGTTTGATGGGTTGGTAGACATAGACTCTCTTGTCGGCTCCTTTCATCCAACCGGCTTCGGAGTGAGCCGACCGACCGCTGGGAAGGACCAACACACAAACATCCGCCCATTTCATGCCATCAAAATCGGAGTTGAACCCATGGGATGCTATCGGGTGTTTGAGGGCATCTATATATTCATTCACACTCCATTCCTCCCAATTTTCGTCTATATCTGCCCACGCAAAACCTCCTTTTCCGTGCGGGGGATTTTTGAAATCATATACCTCATGCGTATGATCCGTGAGAAAGCTGACGACATCCTCCTGATATTTGTTTTTCCAACTGCTTGCTACATATATTTTTGCCATATTATTGATATTTAATAAAATAATCCTTGTTGTACATCGTAATTATATACCAGCACTTCCGTGCGCTTCTGTGTTTTTTTGTCCGGATTGAACCGGCCCAGATTGGTGATCCGAAGTGATACATCAACCTCTTTATAATTCCAACCATTTTTATCAATGTGATCTTTGAGTGTATCACTCCAGTAATTGGATAGAATGAATTTCCCTTTGATGGCGCCCAGAGAAGAGAGCAACTCTTCCAAATCTTCGAGAGAGAAGCCTCTGTAATGTCCTTGGTACGCTCCTGGATAGGGTGGGTCGAGATAAAAGAAAGTACCCCCCCCCCCCATTGTGTCCCGGTC
>NZ_JAWRIS010000030.1:0-59885 GCF_040307845.1 Proteiniphilum sp. | reverse complement strand
CGTGCGCAAAATGAAGGCAGGAAAGAATAAATAAACTAAAATTAAAATGACCCCGTCGGCCAGGACTTATACGGGGCAATATAGAAAATTTTTAGAGGGTCAACGACGACTTGGCGAACGGGGTCACTGCGCTATGGATTTTCCACCCAATCCCTCAAAAGTAAAATTATCGATTAACTCTTTAACAATGGGCTTCAGTTTATTCTCAAAATAGACTTCCAAGTCATTTTTATTTTCTTTCAAATGTCTTGCTTTCGTCTTAAAATTAAAATCTGAATTTTCCGACATTTCGAATAATTCCCAGTACATACGGGTTCCATCGTTCCTATTTTCTGAAGTTTCCGCATAGTACTCAAGTAAATCAATT
This sequence comes from Proteiniphilum sp., assembly GCF_040307845.1. Lineage (GTDB taxonomy): Bacteria > Bacteroidota > Bacteroidia > Bacteroidales > Dysgonomonadaceae > Proteiniphilum. Next base: position 59,518 of record NZ_JAWRIS010000030.1, on the reverse strand, counting down.
GCACTGTAGAGTAAACTTAGTGCATCAAAGAATAGTTTTGCTAAATCTTCTTCTACCTCTGTAATTGTTGGTTTCATAATTGTGGATTTTAAATTATTAGCTATCCAATTATATACGATTCACTTCTTTATCTCCAATCATTCGGTTTTTGCATCTGTAAATATACAGATATAATTGTATATCTACAATAAGCACAATAGGCATAACTGTATATTTAATCTTTATTAATACAGATATGTCTATATATTGTGATTTCTAACATTATTTTTGCATAAAAAGATGAAAATTAAATGAGAATTAAAGAACTAATTAGAGAAAAAGGGTATACTCAAAAAGAGTTTGCCGATAAACTCGGAATAACACTAAGTGCACTTAATCAGCGCATCGATGGTAATCCTTCTATAGCCAAACTTCAAGAAATAGCGGATCATTTAGGAGTAGAATTGCATGAACTGTTTATATCAAAAGAGAGTCCTGATTTTATTGCTATGGTTAGCTATAAGGATGAAATAAAAAAATTCAACTCGGTAAAAAGTTTGAAAAAGTTTTTAGATAAAATATAGGAAAGAAAAAAAGCCCAATCATGAAATCAGGGCTATTTTCCTTGGAAATATTTCAATTTTCATTTATTTTTGTTGACAGTCATTCATAAAAACATCAAACGATGATCAGACCTTATATTTTAGCGGAATCCAATTGGAAGTCGATTAAGGGTGCCGCTTTTGACCTGGCAATATTGCCGTGGGGCGCTACCGAAGCGCACAATTATCACTTACCTTACGCAACAGACAATATCCTGGCGGAGAACATCGCGGCCGAAGCAGCCCGGATTGCATGGGAGAAAGGTGTAAGACCGGTCGTGCTACCCACCCTTCCGTTCGGTGTAAATACCGGACAATTGGATATCCGTTTAGATATGAATATCTATCCCAGCACCCAATTGATCATACTGAATGATATTGTGGAAAATCTCAACCGGCACGGTATCAAAAAACTGGTTATTCTTAACAGCCATGGAGGAAATGATTTCAAGATTATGGCACGTGAACTGGGAGCAAAATACCCGGATATGTTTATCTCCGTATGCAATTGGTTCCAGTGGAAAGGTAGAGATGATTTCTTCGAACACAAAGGCGATCATGCCGATGAGATGGAGACCAGCCTGATATTGTACCTCAGGCCGGAGTTGGTACTTCCTCTCGAAGAGGCAGGTGAAGGCAAAGAGAAGAAACATAAGATCGAAGCCTTACGACAAGGATGGTTTTGGGCCGAACGCCACTGGTCGCAAGTGACGGAAGACACTGGCATTGGCAATCCCAAGGCGTCGACCGCAGAAAAAGGGAAGCGATTCTTCGAAACCATTACCGAAAAAATTGCTGCTGTCTTGCTGGAATTATCCCAAATGGATATCAATGATATGTACGAGTAAACACAACCATATTGTAAGGAGGATAAAAGAACAACATGGAATTTTAAAACAGTTTTCGGACAATATTGAAGTGTAATTTTTTAAATATTTACTAAAACCTTTTACATTTGGATAAGATAGGATGCGCTTCGGAAATCTTTTGATAGTAAACTCTCACGATTTCTCTCAGCTTTCACTATCTTTGTCGACGATATGAAATTTATCCCGACTTTTCACAATTAAACAATCTCTGATGGTTAAATTCTCAAAGCCCTTTTGGGTTGCTAATTTTGTAGAACTTCTCGAGCGTTTGGCATATTATGCCGTTTTTATAGTCATTACACTTTATTTGTCTAATGTATGGGGCTTCTCCGATATCGAAGCGGGTGTGATCGCAGGTTTGTTTTCAGCATTGCTTTATCTGCTACCTGTCTTTGCCGGCGCCATAGCCGATAAGATCGGGTTTCGTTCCGCCATCATTTTGGCTTTTTCATTACTGACAGTAGGGTATGCCGGACTGGGAATTCTCCCGACAATGCTTGAGAATGCGGGATTGGTTAATTATGATATGACCACCACCTATACAGGGTTGAATGAGAGTTATTTGAGATGGTCCATTATTGCCCCGCTGATACTGGTTGTTATCGGAGGATCGTTCATTAAATCGGTAATATCGGGTACGGTAGCGCGTGAAACCACGCCGGAAAACCGGGCCCGTGGCTATTCAATCTTCTATATGATGGTGAATATCGGCGCTTTCACCGGTAAGACGGTAGTCGATCCGCTGAGAAGGAGTATGGGCGACCAGGGATTGGTCTACCTGAATTACTTTTCGGCAGCGATGACTCTCCTTGCATTGATCGCGGTTTATTTCTTTTATAAATCAGCCAAGACCGAAGGAAAAGGAAAAAGTTTTGCCGAATTGGGGCGGTCGCTGGGAAAAGTGATGCTGAACGGGCGATTGATGTTGCTGATATTGATTGTAAGTGGCTTCTGGGTTATACAAAGCCAGATGTACGCCACCATGCCTAAATATGTGATACGGTTGATCGGGGAGGGAGCATCACCCGGATGGTATGCCAATGTGAACCCCTTAGTGGTTTTTGTATGTGTCAATTTTGTCACTTCAATCATGAAGAAACGGAATGCCATCACCTCTATGATGATAGGAATGTTCATTATCCCATTGTCTGCCTTGGCAATGTCCTTTGGCACACAGATAGGAGCGGCTAATATACTGGGCATGCACCCTGTGGCATTTATGATGATCATTGGCATCGCCATGCAGGCAGTGGCAGAATGTTTTATTTCACCCCGTTACCTGGAATATTTTTCGCTTCAGGCACCTAAGGGCGAAGAAGGGCTTTATCTGGGATTCAGCCATCTGCACTCATTTTTTTCTTTCCTGCTTGCTTTCGGGCTCTCGGGATTCCTGCTGGATAAATATTGTCCCGACCCACGGCTGTTCATCAATGAGGAGGGGGTGCTCGATGTCGTCGCCTACGCTGCCGCTACCCAAAACGCACACTATATCTGGTATGTTTTCGTTGGAATTGGTGCTGTTTCGGCCATAGCGCTCGTCCTCTATACTGGCATTACACGTAAACTGGATAGGAGAAGAGAAGGCGCGTTATAATATACAAGGAGGATATGATTAGCTTTTTTAAAAAATAAAGAGATATGAGATTAGATTTAAGTTCACACATTACCTTTGAGAGGGTTCCCAAAAAGTATTACAGGCCCGAAAATGATTTCGAGGAATATAACCTGTCGCGTTTCGAGAAATTGCCGGTAGCCATTTTTGAGGAATCGGGAAGAGCGGCAAAAAAAGTTGCGAAGGATATCGTCAACGAGATGAAAGCAAAGCAGAAGGAAGGCAAACCCTTTGTGTTGGGAATCAGTGGGGGGAATTCTCCGATACCTGTCTATGACGAGCTGGTGAGATTGCATAAAGAGGAAGGCGTCAGTTTTAGCAACACGATCGCTTTTAACACCTATGAATTTTATCCGGTACTTGATTTCACCTATAGCAACCTACAGATGCTGAAGGAGAATTTTCTGGATCAGGTAGATATTGCACCGGAAAATATTTTTTCTCCCGATGCTACCGTAGAGAAGGACCTGATAGCCGAAAACTGCGAGGCGTTCGAGCAAAGCCTGAAGAAAGCAGGTGGACTCGATTATCTGCTGTTGGGGTTAGGGAGTAAAGGGAATGTGGGATTCAATATGCCCGGTAGCAGCCTCCATTCGGAAACCCGCCTGGTAATGCTCGACGGTGATTCCAGGAAAGATATCTCCCGTAACTTCGGCTCGCTCGACAAGGTGCCGGTAAGCGCCATCACCATGGGGCTGTCTGATATGATGGATGCCAAAAAGATCTCATTGGTGGCCTGGAGTGAACAAAAAGCTCCCAGTGTCAAGGAAATTGTGGAAGGTGCGGTAACTGACTTGGTCCCCGGTTCTTTGTTGCAGACACACCCTGAATCTAAAGTGTTTGTGGATTTGGCGGCCGCTTCTGAGCTGACACGTATCAGTCGTCCCTGGTTAGTGACCAATTGCGAATGGACCAGCAAACTGATCCGCCGCGCTATCGTCTGGCTCTGCGGGGTAGTAGACAAACCTATCCTCAAGCTGACAAACAAAGATTATAGCGATAACGGATTGAGTGAACTCATCACATTATACGGATCGGCCTATAATGTGAATATCAAGATATTCAATGACCTGCAGCATACCATCACCGGTTGGCCGGGAGGAAAACCGGACGCCGATGATACTTATCGTCCTGAAAGGGCAAAACCCTACCCCAAAAGAGTGGTTATTTTCAGCCCGCATCCCGATGACGATGTGATTTCCATGGGGGGTACATTCCAGAGGCTCGTCAACCAGGGGCATGAGGTACATGTGGCTTACCAGACCTCAGGGAATATTGCCGTGGGCGATGAAGAGGTGATCCGTTATATTTCCGTGCTGAACAGTATGCGTAAGAAATTCAATCCTGAAAACACTGGATTACTGGAAAAATATGAGAGTATCCGCCGCTATCTTTTGCATGAAAAATCGAAGGATGATGTGGATACGCCCGATATTCTTTTCATTAAAGGCAGGATTCGTCGTGAAGAGGCCCGTTCGGCCGACAGATATGTGGGACTTCCGGAAAAGAATGTACATTTCCTTGATCTCCCTTTCTACGAAACCGGTAAGATTAAGAAGAATCCCATATCGGAGAGAGATGTCAATATTGTAAAAGATTTTATTGAAACCATCAAACCGCACCAGATCTATGTGGCGGGCGACCTCGCCGATCCGCACGGAACGCATAAGGTTTGTCTTGATGCCATCCTGGCAGCGATAGACCTGATGAAAGAGGATGACTGGTACAAAGATTGTCGGGTATGGATGTACCGCGGCGCATGGATGGAGTGGGAGATAGACCATATAGAAATGGCAGTACCCCTCTCTCCCGAAGAACTGCGACAAAAGAGGAATGCTATCCTCAAACATCAATCGCAAATGGAAAGCGCTCCTTTCCTCGGAGATGATGAGAGATTGTTCTGGCAACGTTCGGAAGAACGGAACAGGGCAACGGCAGATATGTACTGGGAGTTGGGGCTGGCCTCCTACGAAGCTATAGAGGCGTTCGTCGAGTATATTCCCGTCCAATAGTCTCCGACCTGATAAAATGATCCCGGCACCCGGAGACAGGAGTGATCTGTTCCGGATGTCGGGGTTTTATTTTAAAATTAACCGACGATTGTATGCATAAATTCAAAAAAAATTTGTATATTGTGTGCCTGTTTTGAATTAATAAATGTCAAAGGAGAAATTTCATATCGAATTCCTGATGGGAAATGCTACCCAGAGCAGTTTGTGGCGAATGATCAGTCAGATTGACGGTCTTTCGGAATGGTTTGCAGATGAGGTGACAATGGATGAAACGGAGACCATCTACAAATTCATATGGGGAAAAACCGATAATGAAGCACGGATAATTAATAAGAAACCACAATCAAATATCCGCTACAAGTGGCTCGACGAGGAAGAGGAAGAACTCTATTTCGAATTCCTGTTGCGTAAACTTGATCTTTCAGGTGCTATGACACTTGAAATAACCGATTTTGCCGAACCCGACGAAAAAGGAGATGCCATAGCATTATGGGAATTCCAGGTTGATGAAATGAAAAGGAGACTGGGAATCTGACACGATTTCTCTCATTTTTCACTATCTTTAGATAAGATAGGATGCGCCTCGGTAATCTTTTGAGCGCAAACTCTCTCGATTTCTCTCAGCTTTCACTATCTTTGTCGTAAAATTAAACGACTCTTTTTTTGTCCATTTTTTAATGAGAAGATTTTTCCACATAAAGCGGCTATACAGCTATATCCTCACCACCTATATCCCGCTTCTCCTGATGACTTTTGCGATATGCCTATTTTTGGTATTGATGCAATTTTTGTGGAAATACGTGGAGGATATGGTCGGTAAAGGACTTGAGATAAGTGTGCTCGCAGAAATGTTTTTCTATGCTGCCCTCACTTTTGTTCCTATGGCGCTGCCATTGGCGATACTGCTGGCCTCCCTGATGATGTTCGGAAATATGGGTGAAAGCCTCGAATTACTGGCAGTGAAAGCGGCCGGTGTGCCGTTGTTGACAGCCATGAAACCGCTCACTATCCTCATTGTGGCTATCTCAATCGGTGCCTTTTTTTATCAGAACGATGTGATGCCGAAAATAGCAGCCAAGAATTATTCGCTGCTCATCTCTATCCGGCAGGCTTCACCGGAGCTCGAAATTCCCGAAGGGGTCTTTTATAAGGATATTCCCAATTATAATCTCTATGTAGGAAAAAAGGATCAGAAAACGGGAACGTTGCACAATGTATTGATCTATGATATAGAAAACGGATTCAACAGTATGGCTGTGATTGTCTGTGACTCTGCCAAGATGAGTATGACCGACGACAAGAAGATGCTTCTCTTCACGATGTATAACGGGCAGCAGTTTAGCAACTTTGACCAGGGCAGTTCTTCCTCTTCGCGTTATAACAATGATTTCGTTCCATACGCGCGGGAAAGCTTCGATACAAAGACCATGATGATCGATTATGATGCCAACTTCAACCGTATGGGAGAAGATGTGATTGAAGGAAGCTCGACCAGTAATTATGTATCTAAAAACTTATCGCAACTGGGTGCCTCCATCGACTCCATGTCCCTGATCATGGACAGCGTGAACCGGGTGGACAGGAAGACGATGAAGAACTATTCCTACCTCTCTTTCCGGAACGGTTATCCTGCAGGAAAGAAAGATTCACTGATTGCTGCCGCAAGGCTTACACCTGTTGATGTACCCGCTCCTGACACACTGGTCCGTTCAAAACCGCTGAATGATCAATCCGCCATCTTGCAGAATGCTTTCATGAAAGCGGATAATAACAGTAACGAGTTTATATTCAGGTCGCTCAATAAAACTACCACACAAAAAACTATCAACCGTCATTGGATAGAATTGCACCGGAAATTCACCATTCCGTTCACTTGCCTGATATTCTTTTTTATCGGGGCTCCGTTGGGTTCTATTGTGAGGAAAGGAGGACTGGGAACACCCATCGTTATTTCGGTGATCATGTTCATTATCTATTATATCGTGGATAATGTAGGATATAAAATGACCCGTGACGGTGTCTGGGCACACTGGTTCGGTATGTGGTTCAGTTCGTTCATCCTGTTGCCCATAGGGGTGTTCCTCACTTATAAGGCAATCAACGATTCGGTGATCATGAACGCCGATACTTATGTCAATTTCTTTAAAAGAATCTTTTTTATTCGTGAGACAAGAAAATACCCGGTGAAAAGTGTCATCATTGAAAAGCCGGACTATAATGAGATATCCCGGTCATTATCGGAGCTATCGCAGAAAATAGATCTCTTCCTTGAGAGATATGGCCATCTATCTTATAGAGATTATTGGATGGATACCAGCTACAACAAGGAGTTGCGTTCTATCAGAAGCTCCATGGAGATATCATTGAACAGCCTGTCAAATTCAAACAGACTGGAGGTATTATCCAAAGCAGAAGAGTATCCTGTACTATTCAATATAGTGAGGATTTTCGAAACCGGTTCACTCCCGGCTAAAATCTGTATGTACTTTTTTCCCGCAGGTATTATTATCAGACTTCTTTCTGTTCCCTTTGAATGGACAATCAGGAAAGACCTGAAATATATTCAACAGTTGAATGGAGAGTTGATACCTATTTTACACGGCATTCATGGGCCGGAAACTGTAGCTTTAGCATAAAACAATCCTATATATAATGCAAGAAAAAATTCAATTACATACCATCGATGAGGCGATTGAAGAGATTCGCAAAGGCAACTTTATTATAGTGGTCGACGATGAAGACCGTGAAAATGAGGGCGATCTTATTATTGCGGCAGAACATATTACTCCGGAGAAGATTAACTTTCTGGAAACCCATGCGCGAGGGCTCATCTGCGCGCCTATCACAAAAGAGCGTGCCGAGGAACTGGACTTGCCCATGATGGTTTCACACAATACATCCATACATTCCACTCCTTTTACCGTCTCCGTCGATCTGCTTACCCATGGTTGTACTACCGGTATCTCGGCCTACGACAGGGCCCAGACTATCCTGGCCCTGACCCGTAAAGAAACAGCGCCCGAAGATTTTGGCCGTCCCGGACATATCTTTCCCCTTCGTGCACAAACCAAAGGGGTACTGCGTCGCGCGGGACATACCGAAGCAACAATCGACTTTGCCCGCCTGGCAGGACTCTTCCCGGCCGGTGCCCTGGCCGAGATAAAAAATGAGGACGGCTCTATGGCCCGCCTTCCGGAACTGATGGAGATGTCCCGGAAATTCAACCTGAAGATCGTTTCCGTAGCCGACCTGATAAAATACAGGCTCCAGACGGAATCGTTGATAGAAAGGGGGGAAGCGGTGAGACTGCCTACCGAATATGGTGAGTTCACCATGATACCGTTCCTACAGAAAGCTACCGGCCAGGAGCATGTAGCACTTATCAAAGGGGAATGGCTGGAAGATGAGCCTGTGCTGGTACGTGTACACTCCTCCTGTATGACCGGCGATATTTTCGGGTCGATGCGCTGTGAATGTGGTGAACAACTTCACAAAGCATTGCAACTCATTGAAAAAGAAGGAAAAGGAGTCCTTGTATACCTGAATCAGGAAGGAAGGGGAATCGGACTGATGGCAAAAGCGGCGGCTTACAAATTGCAGGAACAGGGACTCGATACCGTGGATGCCAACCTCCACCTCGGTTACCAGGCCGATGAACGGGATTACGGTGTAGGGGCGCAGATACTGCGCAGTCTGGAAGTAAAAAAAATGCGACTGATGACCAATAACCCTACCAAACGCGTAGGACTGGAATCATACGGACTGGAAGTAGTGGAAAACGTGCCGCTCGAAATTACCCCCAATAAGTATAACCATTTTTATATGGAGACCAAAAAGAATAGAATGGGTCATGTGCTACGTAGTGTAAAGTAGTTCGATAGTTATTCGCTTCGCTGTTATTCGATCGTTATTCATGCTTCGCATGTTATTTCCCGCTTTGCGGGATAGTGCAACAGAACAACAACAGAATGTTTGCGATAAGCGAGTACAGAGGAAAAACTTGTTTTAACTATGTAGAGCGTAGCAAACAACTAAATTTATGAAATAAATTTGAATAACAACTGAACAATATGTACGGAAAAATGCAACAACACCTGCAAGATGAACTGAAATCAATCGAAGAGGCCGGACTTTACAAAAAGGAACGGATCATTGTTTCGCCGCAAAAAGCTGAAATAAAAGTACAAACGGGACAACAGGTCCTCAATTTCTGTGCCAATAACTATCTGGGATTATCCGATCATCCGCGACTCATCGACGCGGCAAAACGGGCTCTCGACGAACGGGGTTACGGCATGTCGTCGGTACGTTTCATCTGCGGAACCCAGGATTATCACAAGGAACTGGAGGCGACCATCAGCCGCTTCTTCAAAACCGAAGACACCATCCTTTATGCTGCCTGTTTCGACGCTAACGGAGGGTTGTTCGAACCGCTCTTCACCGATGAAGATGCTATCATCTCCGATGCATTGAACCATGCATCCATTATCGACGGGGTGCGTCTCTGCAAGGCTCAACGCTACCGCTATGCCAATGCCGACATGGACGATCTGGAAGAGAAACTGAAACAGGCGCAAGCCCAACGCTTCCGCATTATTGTCACTGACGGCGTCTTTTCAATGGATGGCAACGTAGCACCGCTCGACAAGATTATGGAGCTGGCGGAGAAATACGATGCACTGGTGATGGTGGACGAAAGCCACTCAGCTGGCGTAGTAGGCCAGACAGGGAAAGGTGTATCCGAACTGTATAATGTAATGGGCAATGTGGATGTGATTACCGGAACATTGGGCAAAGCCTTTGGAGGAGCCATCGGCGGATTTACCACCGGACGCAGGGAAATCATCGACATGTTGCGCCAACGATCGCGACCCTATCTCTTCTCCAACTCTATTCCTCCCTTAGTGGCGGCATCGGGTATAGAGGCATTTACCCTGTTGCAGGAATCCAACGAGTTGCAGGACAAGCTTCATGAGAATGTGGACTATTTTGTGGCCAGGATGAAGGAAGCCAATTTCGATATAAAACCGACCCAATCGGCCATCTGCGCCGTAATGCTCTACGATGCCAAACTCTCGCAGGAATTTGCCGCAGAACTGTTGGACGAAGGTATCTATGTGACCGGATTCTACTACCCTGTCGTACCCAAAGGGGAAGCACGTATCCGTGTACAGCTCTCCGCAGGCCACGAACGCACACATCTCGATAAAGCCGTCGCCGCGTTCATCAAAGTTGGGAAAAAACTTAAAATAATTTCTTAATGAGCCAATATGCCAATGTTTCAATGAGACTAATCTACTGGTTATAATAGTCTTGAATCTTGGTTCTAAAAATCTTGACTCTAACAGTCTTTACTCTTTATTCTTTATTCTTTATTCTATCAAAAATGAAAGCATTAGTCAAATTACGTCCTGAAAAAGGAATCTGGATGCAGGAAGTACCCGTCCCGACAATCGGAGTAAACGATGTACTTATCAAAATCAAAAAAACATCGATATGTGGTACCGACCTCCACATTTACAAATGGGACGACTGGTCCCGGAAAACTATTAAAACGCCTATGACTATCGGACACGAATATGTCGGTGAGATCGTGGATATGGGTAGCGGCGTAGAGAACCTGAAAGTGGGTGACCGGGTAACCGGTGAAGGACATATTGCCTGCGGCCACTGCCGCAATTGCCGCCGTGGCAAGCTGCATGTCTGTGAGAATACCATTGGCGTGGGTGTAAACCGTGACGGCGCTTTCGCCGAATACCTCTCCTTGCCGGCTGCTAACGTGGTGAAACTTGATCCGCGGATTCCCGATGAGATCGCCTCTATCATGGATCCGTTCGGCAACGCCACACATACCGCCCTCTCTTTCCCGCTCATCGCCGAAGATGTGCTGATTACCGGTGCAGGACTCATCGGTAGCATGGCGACCGCCATCTGCCGTTTTGCCGGTGCCCGTTATATCGTGGTAAGTGACCTGAGTGAATATAGGCTGGAGATTGCCCGGAAGATGGGAGCAACGCTTACAGTGAATATTTCAAAGGGCGAAACAATCGCACAGGCCGTGGAGAAATTAGGAATGCGCGGTTTCGACGTGGGGTTGGAAATGTCGGGGTCTCCCGCCGGATTCAGGGAAATGATTGACAATATGTACAACGGGTCCAAGATATCGCTATTGGGCATTCTACCTAATAACACGATGGTAGACTGGAACGAGATCATCTTCAAGGCGCTTACCCTGAAAGGAATTTACGGCCGTGAGATGTGGGAGACATGGTACCAGATGGAACAGATGATCATTTCCGGATTGGACCTGAGTCCTATCATCACCCACCGTTTCGGGGTTGATGATTTCCAAAAGGGATTCGACGTGATGGAAGAAGGACAATGTGGTAAGGTGATCCTGAACTGGGAATCATGATCAGGATCTGAAAAATTTGACAGTCTTATCTAATTTATCAATGGCTTTGCCGAACAAATTTATTGGTTTTAATGAAGGGAGCTCTTTTCCGGGGCTCTCTTCTTTTTCTTCTTCATGCGGGTCTGGAAGTACCTTATAATCGTCAATCAATTCGATATTCTTTACAACCCATTGATTGGCCGTCGTCACTTCTTCAAGGAGCAGTTTCATCTGGTCGGCTGCGATCTTCATCAATCCACTTTGTAATGCGGCTTTTTTTACCTGCTCTTTTGCCAGGCTCTGGATCTGTTGAAGGTCTTTTCTGCCGATCACATTGAACAGGTCATCTTCGAAATAATAATAATTGAAATCACAGTCAACGGAAAGAATTTCAGGTTTGGGAAAATCCATCAGCCGTATCTCTTTATTTTCTTCATCGACCTCCCATACACACTTTTTTATGTCATAACCTATCAGCACCTGCGCACGCACAATGACCAACGCCTTTTTGGTAGAAGGAATAAACTTCAGCAACTTTTTTGTGTTCTCATAATTATATATCTCGTTGAGTTGTCCTTCGGCCACTACGATCTTGAAAACCCGTTTTATGCCTTCAACAACTGTATGGGAGGTGGTGACGGTACCCGATCGGGCTTTGCGCATATTCCAGAGCAGAAACATCAGCCCCGCAATTACAATGCCGGTGAGCAGTCCAAAGACCAGGATACCCAATATATTCCCGCTTCCGGCGTATGTGGGCCTGAAAAATGTCCGGTAAAGAAATCCTGCAATTAATAATAGAAGAATGATAACTGTTATTAAACCTGCTCTTTTTATGATCTTTTTTGTCATACGTATAAATCTTCGTGATAGAACACAAAAATAAGAATAAAGGTTTGATAAATATAGAGGCTGAGGATGAAATACCCAAAAAGATGAAATATGAAAAATTATCGTTAATTTTGTAGCCTCAAAAAAGAATTTGAGCGAAAGCAAAAGCCGAAACTATATGAAACAACTTGTTATCTTACGTCATGGCAAAGCCGAACAGGATACAATGTCCAAAGATGATTACGATCGCGTTCTTACTGACCGCGGTATCAGGAATGCCTCCGACATGGGAAAGTTTATTCTGAAAAAATGGGGCGTACCCGACCTGATCCTCTCTTCGTCTGCAAGACGTGCACATGATACCGCCATACTGGCTGCACAAAGCCTCAGCTATCCGCAGGAAGAAATTAAAACCGACCAGAATCTTTATTTCGCTCCTTCCCGTTGGATACTGAATGTAATTTCCAAATTGCCTGACGAGGTCAATCGTTGCCTCTATGTGGGACATAACCCCGGTGTGACAGACCTGGTCAACGACCTGGGTATACGTATCGACAATCTCCCCACCGCATCGGCCACATGCTTTGAATTCCACATCGACTCCTGGGTAGACATCTCTACCGACAAGGCGGTTTTCCTTTGGCTGAAACAAGCCAAGGAACTCTGACCAGAAGCCTCAGAACAGAAATTGAGTCGCCCGATTGGTCGGGATCATATATTTCTGAACAGTAACCAGGCAATCAGCAGGGTAAGTACGATATTGAACCCCTGTGCCGTAAGGAACGACCAGATGTATTTGGCATTTTCTTTCCTGAAGATATAACGGAAGTCGGTCTCTAAACCGATACATACAAATGCCAATGAGAAAAGCAGTCCGCGTGCACCTTTGTTTGCCACTCGCGACAACTCTTTACCGGTCTCGGCATCAAAGGCAAAACTGAAGACCAAAGAAGCGATCAGGAAACCAAGTACAAATTTAGGAAACCTCTCCCAAAGCACACTCCCGGAAGGACGGATATCGCTGTTGGTACCCTTGTATGACCAATAAATGGAAATGGCGAATGCGGCAACGCCCAGCAACACATTCTGTGCCGATTTGATGATCACACTGTATTGCTCGGCCGTTTCCCCGATAAATTTCCCTGAGGCAACCACAGCGGCAGTCGTGTCAATGGTACCACCCAGCCAGGCACCGGCGATCTCCTCGCTCAACCCCATCCATTTTGCCAGGTAGGGTAGGAGATACATCATCGGGATAGCTACAATAAGCACCAGCGAGATCACAAAGGAAAGCTTCTTGGGATCACCTTTAATGGCACCACTGGTGGCGATGGCAGCAGAAACCCCGCAGATAGAGACCGAACTCGATAACAACATCGACATCTCCGGGTCTATCCTGAATGCCCTGGTAGATATCCAGAAGCTGAAATACCAGACCGAGAGCACCACAATGATACCTTGCACCATACCGAGTGCTCCGGCCCGCATGATCTCATTGAAAAGAATGGAACTACCCAGAATTACCAGGCCTGCCTTAATGTAATACTCACTCTTCACTGCGGGAGCCAACCATTTCGGTAATCCTACCGTATTACGGATAAGCAGCCCAATGAGTACGGCAAAAAAGACTGACTCCAGTCCGATCGTCTTAATAGGACTGAGACCGGCAATGTATTCCGCTAACCAGGCCAGTGCGTAAACTACCACAAACGAAAGTACGAAACCGCCTTTGTCTTTATTTCCCATAAACAGATACCCCAGATAAGCCAGTATGGCTATCACAAGCGACATCTGCACATAATTCTTCATCACCGACGGCAAAAGAATTACCAGTACAAGGATAACTCCACCAATAAGCGTGGAGACCCAATCTTCACTTTTCAATGTTTTCAGCATGTGTATATTTCTTATCGAACAATAGATTTGCAGACAAAATTATAAATAATTTACAAATAATAAAGAGAAATAGCCATTTTCTTTCCTGCCCCGACATGGTTTAATCGCCTCAAACCCGCTGTTGGTCGATAAAATAGGCGGGTTGATCTATTTCTTTTGTATAACCTTCGTATCTGTGCTATTTTTGCTGCAAATTATGATCACCATAGGCATGATGTCTTGGTTCTTGACTCTAAATTTTAATTGTATGAAGAAGATTTGTTTTTTGGTTATGGCTGTTTTACTCCCTACATTCTCTTTCATGATGCAGGCGCAGACCACCAGTTCCATCTCGGGAAAGTTAATAGAAAAAGAATCGGAAGAACCGGTGCCGATGGCCAATATCCGTATACTCCAGCAGGCTGATAGCAGTTTTGTTACGGGAAAAGCATCCGATGAGAAAGGATTGTTTTCCATACCGGTAAAGAACGGATCTTATATCGTACATATCTCATACATCGGATATCACGACATATTCAGGAATGTGCAAGTGACTTCAGCCGCTCCAAATGTAAAGTTGGGTAATATCGGGCTGGAGAATGACAATATCCTGCTTTCGGAGACTGTAGTCACTGCCAAAGCGCCGGAAATTGCCGTAAGGGGAGATACGCTGGAGTATAATGCCGATTCTTATAAAGTGACGGAGAGCGCTGTGGTGGAAGACCTCCTGAAGAAAATGCCGGGAGTGGAAATCAGCAGCGAGGGAAAGATCACCGTAAATGGGAAGGAGATCACCAAAATATTGGTCGATGGAGAGGAATTTTTCAGTGATGACCCTAAAGTAGCTTCTAAAAATCTTCCGGCCAAAATGGTGGAAAAGCTGCAAGTCCTGGAGAGAAAAACAGAAATGGCGCAGATGACCGGATTCGATGATGGTGAGGAAGAGAATGTGATCAACCTGCTGGTACGTCCCGGCATGAAGGAGGGACTGTTCGGAAATGCTTTCGCCGGCTATGGCAGTAAAGACCGGTATGAGGCCAACGGTATGGTCAATTATATGAAAGATAAAGACCAGTATACCTTTCTTGGAGGTATAAACAATACCAATAACGCCGGGTTTTCCGATCTGGCCGGGGCCATGTTCGGCAATATGGGTGGTCGCGGCGGCCGGGGTCGGATGTTCGGGGGAACAGATGGTATATCCACTTCATTGAATTTGGGGGGGAATTTCAGTACCCAACTCTCTTCCAGGTTCAAGATAGGGGGTAACGTGCGCTACGGATCTACCGATACCGACGTGCATTCGGATGTATTCACGCAGAATATCCTTAGTGCGGGAAACACCCTGGAAAATGAAAGCAACCGTTCCAACAGCAAGAGCCGGAATTTTAATATGGATCTCAGGATGGAGTGGAATCCGGATGATGCCACCACCATTATTTTCCGACCGAATGTGTCTTTTTACAGTAACGACCGCAACGAAGAGGGGAACTTTCATACCCGTAATGAGCTGTCGGGCGATACCATTAATCATGGTGATTCGAAGTATTTCTCGGAAGGGGACGGCAAAAATTATGGTGGAAACCTGGACATAAGCCGTAAACTCGGGAAAGAGGGACGAGTCTTAAGCGCTCAGATACGCGCCAACAGAAGTGAGTCAGACAACAGCGGTTCCAGCGTTTCCAGTACTTTCTACAACGGGACACGCCCCGATGATCTTATCGATCAACGCTTCACGAACACAAGCGACAACACCTCCTGGCGGGCATATATTTCTTATGTGGAACCGATCGGTAGAAATAATTTCCTTCAGTTGGCATACGAATACAGCCAGAATGTATCGGAATCGGACAAGGATACACGTACCCAGGATGAATCTGGACAATACACCGTACTCGATTCACTCTATAGCAAACGGTTGGAAAATAACTTCAGAAATCAGGAAATTGAGTTGAATTTCAAGGCCGTGAGAGAGAACTACGATTATATGTTGGGTGTGTCGATGGAGCCCTCCAGTTCCCGAAGTAAAACGTTCATCGGAACAGACATGATACACGATACCAAACAAAATGTGCTCAATTTTGCTCCTATGGCACAACTCAACTATCGTTGGAGCCGTACGCATAATCTTCGCCTGCGATATTTCGGGCGTACCGAACAACCATCGGTCACACAACTTTCACCGGTGATAGACGTCTCTGACCCGCTCAATATACGATATGGCAATCCGGACCTGAAACCCTCTTTCCAGCATCGGTTCAATATACGATATCAACGTTCGAATCCTGAAAAAGCCAGTTCAATGATGGCCTTCGTAAATGGAGGATTTACGACAAACGATATTGTGTCGGCTACTATCACCGATGTGACTACCGGACGTAAAGAAACCACATACCAGAACGTATCGGGAAACTGGAATGCAGACGGACGCCTGATCTTCAATGTACCGTTGAAAAATATTAAATTCTCCATCTCCTCGATGTCGTTCGCAAGGTATAACCAGGGATACGGATATTCTAAATCGATTGCCGGCGAAGATGAATCAAATGAGTTCACCGATGAGGATAAAAATACGAGCAGACAGCTATCATTGGCTGAATCGCTGGGGTTGAACTACCGTTCAGACCTGTTCGACTTCTCTATCCGCGGTAATGTCAATTTCAACAATGTAACCAACAGCCTTGAAGGACAGATCGACCAGCAATATTTCAACTATGGTGGAAGTGCTACTACTGCCATCTATCTGCCGTGGGACCTGACACTGGAAAGCGATATCAATTACGCCACCAACTCAGGCTATGCTGACGGCTTCGAGCAAAACGAATGGCTGTGGAACGCTTCCCTACAGAAAACATTGTTTAAACAAAAGAGCGGCACCATCCGTTTTAAGATATATGATATCCTGCAACAACGCAGTAATATCAACAGGAGTGTAACTTCCAACTATATACAGGACACAACTACCAATACACTCACGAGTTATTTCATGGTGCATTTCGTATACCGGTTCAATATCTTTAAGGGAGGTGCTTCGCGTGAAGATATGATGCCGCAGAGAAGAGGCTTTGGCGGACCGGGCGGACCGGGTGGTCCTGGTGGACCTGGTGGTCCTATTTAACACGACGATATAAATATCAGGACAATGGAGCAACAATTAAAATCAAAGCACAAAGAAAAACGGAATAATGTGCTGATGCATATCCTACTGTGGGGGGTGATTTTCATTCTCCCCTACTTTTTTATGGATTCCGAACGTATCTTTAATTGGCAGTGGTTCATCCGTTCGCTCCCGGAGATGTTGGGATTCATGCTGGTGTTTTACCTGAACTATTTCCTGCTGATCGACAAACTCCTCTATAAAGGTAAGACCAAACAGTTTATCATTTATAACTTGCTGCTTGTCGTGGCGGTAGCATTCCTGATACATTACGGGCGAGGTCTGCTCGAAACAGTCATGCCGGAGCTGAGACCACGAAGGCGTATGAGGAAGGGCGGACTCAATATGCAACTCCAGTTCTTGGTGCGTAATTCTACTTCGTTGTTGTTAATGACGGGATTGAGTGTGGCGTTAAAAATGACTACGCGTTGGTTTGAAGTGGACAATGAACGCAAAGAGCTGGCAAAAGCAAAATCGGAGGCCGAGCTGCAAAACCTCAAAAACCAGATCAACCCCCATTTCCTGCTCAATACACTGAACAATATCTATGCACTGATAGAATTCGACCCACCCAAGGCACAACAAGCGGTGATGGACCTGAGCAAGATGCTACGGCACCTGCTTTACGAAAATAACCAGACTTTCGTGCCCCTCCGACAGGAAGCTACATTCATGCGTAATTACATAGAACTGATGCGGATACGTCTTCCCGACAATGTGAAACTGACGACCGACTTCTCCTATTCCGAATCGGGAAATACGCTTATTTCTCCTTTAATTTTTATATCTTTGATAGAAAATGCGTTCAAGCATGGCATCAGTGGGGATAAACCTTCATTTATCGATATCTCGCTCAGGGAACATCCCGACGGGAAAGTGGAATTCGTCTCCCGGAACAGCTATTTCCCGAAATCAGGATCTGATAAGAGCGGAAGCGGTATCGGCCTCGAATTAGTGGAGAAGAAGCTGGAATTGCTTTATCCCGGTAATTATCAATGGAAGACCTCCATGGATGAGAATGTGTATTCAACCATGCTTTTGATCGACACAAAACAAACAACCGATGATACTCAATTGTTGGATCGTAGATGATGAACCACTGGCCTTGTCGCTTCTGGAGTCATATGTACAGAAGACCTCTTTTTTGCGATTGACAGGTAAATACAGCAATGCCCTGTCGGCCATGAAACATCTGGCGGAAGAGAAGGTAGACCTTATTTTCCTCGATATTCAAATGCCGGAAGTGAATGGGATGGAGTTTGCGCGCATCATCAATGACCACACCCGCATCATCTTTACCACCGCTTTCAGCGAATATGCCCTGGAAGGGTATAAGGTAAGTGCGCTCGATTACCTGCTGAAGCCTTTTTCGTTTGCCGATTTCCTTACCGCCGCCAAAAAGGCGTTAAACTGGTTCGAAATGACCGAGAAGAAGCCGGCCACCGAAGCGGTGCAAGAGAATTCGGGTATCTTTGTGAAATCCGATTACAAACTTCTGCATGTATTGTTTGACGATATCCTCTATATCGAAGGACTGAAAGATTATGTGAAAATATATACCGAAGGTCAGCCAAAACCCATATTGTCGCTGATAAGCCTCAAATCACTGGAAGAAGACCTGCCCCCGGATCGTTTTATGCGCGTACACCGTTCCTATATCATTCACAAGAATAAGATATCGAGTATCAATAAAAAGCGCATCATCATCGGAGAAAAACAAATCCCGATGGGAGACACTTACCGTAAACAGTTCCTCGCGTTAATTGGACAGTAATTTCATGGCAACTTTAACTCTTATGACGCCTTCATCGTATGAAGATAAATGGTGCGTAATGTGGATAAAAGGTGCGTAATAAAAAAGAGAGCGGACTAGCCCAACGGGTGATCCACTCTCCTTAACTTATATTCTAACGGTACCTTACGAGAGGTATGCGGTAAGCATCCAGACGGTTTTTTCTTGTTCCGAGAGATAGTCGCTCATCAACGCCACGGTGCCTTCGTCGTTGGCTTCGGAGGCATTTTCCAATATTTCACGTTCCAAAGCGATAATCACCTTCAGTGAGTCCAGGATTTCTTTTACGATTTCCTTTGAATTGGTTACCACGCCGGTTTCTTTGATGGCCGATACTTTGAGGTATTCGCTGAAGTTGTGCGCAGGCGTGCCGTCCAACATCAGGATGCGTTCTGCCACTTCATCCACCTTTTCGGCAGTGTCATCATAATACTCTTCAAATTTAGCGTGTGCGTTGAAAAATTCAGCACCTTTCACGTTCCAATGGTATCCGCGGAGGTTGGTGTAGTAAAGCTGCAAGCTGGCCAGTAATTTCTGTAAGCCATCTACTGTCTTTTCAGTACTCTTTGGGTCTAACCCTAAATAATCTAATCTCTTCATAATTTTTTTGTTTAACTGTGTTGTCGTTATAACTGCGGCAAATTTACAAAATAGTGTGCTATTTGCCAATTTTTTCATTTATATTCCCCGGATCCTGTCGTCGAATGCTGTCAAAGCGGCCTTTGCCCCTTCACCCATCGAGATGATGATCTGCTTGTAGGGCACCGTGGTCACGTCTCCGGCAGCATAGATCCCGGGCACATTAGTCCGTGCGCGTTCATCGATCTCTATTTCTCCGAAACGGTTGGTATTTACCACATCCCTGAAGGCTGCACTGTTGGGTGCCAGGCCGATCTGTACAAATACCCCGTCGAGGTCTACAAGACGTTCTTCCTCTGTCTTACGGTCTTTTACTTTCATCCCGGTCACTTTCTCCCCGTTATTGATCACTTCTGTGGTCTGCGAGTGGAGGAAGATATCCACATTCTGCAGGCTTTTCACCTTTTCCTGTAATACTTTATCCGCTTTCAGCTCATCCAGGAATTCAAAGACAGTGACATGGGTACAAATCCCTGCCAGGTCGATAGCCGCCTCGATGCCGGAATTACCCCCGCCTACCACGGCTACACGTTTATCTTTATAGAACGGACCATCACAATGGGGGCAGAAAGCTACACCTTTTCCTATAAAATCGGCTTCGCCGGGTACGTTCAGCCTGCGCCAGCTTGCTCCTGTAGCGATGATCAAAGCAGGTGCGGTAAATATCTCTCCGGTCCGGGCGGTAATCACCTTTTGACCGTTTTCGACCTTTACATTTTCCACCGAACGGTTCTCAAAAATATCGATGGGATAATTGTTCATGTGGTTTTTGAGGTCATCCGAAAGTTTAGGACCTGTTGTCTGGGGAACCGAGATAAGGTTTTCTATCCCTCCCGTCTCATTGACCTGTCCGCCTACACGTTCAGCAATCACAGCCACTTTCAGTCCCTTGCGGGCGCTGTACACAGCCGCTGATGAACCGGCTGGGCCGCCACCCACCACGATCACGTCGTATTCGCGGACGGGTTGTTCTTCGGTTTCGGATGTCTCCGTACCGTAATGTGCTTCGAGTTTTGCCAGCAGTTCGCCGAAATTACTACGGCCTACATGCAGCAATTCTCCATCGGCAAAAACTGCCGGAACACCCTGCAAGTCCAAAGCATCCGCCTCTTCCTTGTAGATGGCACCATCCACCGCTTCGTGGGTAATATGCGGGTTAAGCACCGCCATGGCGTTCAGCGACTGTACCACATCCGGACAATTGGTACAGGTGAGCGACATATATGTCGTCAAACGGATATTTCCCTTCAACGATTTCAATTTTTTTGTGACGAATTCATCAGGCAGGTTTTTACCCTTGCCATCAGCATTCAATACGGCCAGTAACAATGAGGTGAACTCATGACCGTTGGGTATGGCGCGGAACCGGATGCCGGTATTTTCTCCGTTTTTCAGTATGTCAAAAGCAAGTGCCTCACCGGAGGTCTCTTTTACAGATAAACGATCCGAAACCGATGCTACGTCGTTGAGTAGTTCGAGTAGTTGTCCACGGTCGGGATGGTTCTGGTTGACCGAAACATCGAACGTGTAATCATTGCCGAGTTCCGCGAAAATACCCCGTAGTTGTTCTATTAATGATGTGTCTAACATAATGCATCAATAAAAAACAGGTAACCAAATAGTTTGCAATTCACTACAGGTTACCCGTCAGTAGTGATTGTATATTAAATTTTTCCCACCAGGTCAATGCTGGGTTTCAATGTCTCCTGGCCTTCCTGCCATTTAGCGGGACATACTTCACCGTCGTGGGTGGCTACGAACTGGGCGGCTTTCACCTTGCGCACCAGCTCTTCAGCGTTACGACCGATGCCGTTATCGTGGATTTCGGCAATCTTGATCTTTCCCGAAGGATCTACTACAAAAGTACCCCTGTAAGCAACACCTTCTTCTTCCACCATCACACCGAATGCGCGGGCAAGGAGTCCGGTAGGATCTGCCAGCATAGGATATTTGATTTTGCGGATGCTCTCGGATGCGTCATGCCATGCTTTATGGGTGTAATGCTTGTCGGTACTTACCGAATAAACTTCCACGCCCATTTTCTGCAGTTCTTCGTATTTTTCAGCCACGTCCACCAATTCGGTAGGGCATACGAATGTAAAGTCTGCGGGATAAAAGAAAAAAATCGCCCATTTACCCAATACATCGTTGTGGGTTACTGTTTTGAACTCGCCTTCGTGGTAGGCTTCTACTTTAAACTCTGTCAGTTGTGAATTGATAATTGAAGTCATAGTTTTTATATGTTTTATATAATGTTTATTCAACATGAAGTCCTGTCATTGTCTTTGTCCCGGAATGTGTAACATTCGGGTTCCAATAATGTTTTAGGACATATCCGTTTTTTATCACACCACAAAGATAAATAAAGATTTTATTTATTGAAAACGTTTTTCAATTGATTGTGTTTATATGGTATTGGCTAAAGTTTTAGGTAGAGTGAAGAAAAATTTTGCATGTTTCCCTCATTTATCTGTAAGTTAGATCGATTTGCAGAGAATTAAACAAATTAAGGGTAGGAAAGGGGAGCGTATATCAAGGAAAGGTAGTCTAAAGTATTTTATTGATATATCCTACAAAAGTTTCCGGATATGTAACAGGCGCCTCGACATGTCTGCCTTCATAATTTCCTTGGTATCCTCCTTGGCTGAGTAGGGCGATGTTATGAATTGCTTTATATGTTCGTGATATTCTTTGGGTGAGGTCAATAATGCAACATCCGTAAAGGAAGTCATCATTCCGTCAAATATCAGTGTAGATATTTTATTGTTATTGTTCCTTTACATAGGAGAGTAAGAGAGAACCAAAAGTATTGTTTAGCCGATGTCCTACACTCCAGTCAAATATCGGATTTCCTAAGGCAATTAATAATAGAACGAGGATATTATTGATTAAGCTTTTCCAGATCGTCCATGTAGACGGATTGTTGAATTTTTTGAATTTCGGGAAAACAGCCTTTAATTTTGGTAATGCTTCGGAAAATTATTTGCCTGATGGTTTCACTCCCATATTATAGAGAGTGAATGCCTGAATGTCGGCATTTTCTTCAATGGTTTTGGAAAGTGGTTTTCCTGCTCCATGTCCCGCATTTACTTCAATCCGGATAAGAACGGGGTTTGTGCCACTCTGTTTTTCCTGCAACTCGGAAGCAAATTTGAAACTGTGTGCCGGCACAACCCTGTCGTCGTGGTCTCCGGTGGTGATTAACGTGGCAGGATATTCCACCCCTTCTTTTACATTATGCACCGGAGAGTATCCCAACAAGTATTCGAACATCTCCTTGCTTTGTTCGGCGGTACCATAATCATACCCCCAACCGGCACCTGCGGTGAAGGTATGGTAACGCAGCATATCCATCACGCCGACGGCGGGAAGCGCCACCTTGAACAGGTCGGGGCGTTGCGTCATGCAAGCGCCGACCAACAGTCCGCCGTTTGAACCGCCTTTGATGGCCAGATAGTCGGACGAAGTGTATCCTTCATCAACCAGGTATTCTGCCGCTGAGATGAAATCATCGAACACATTTTGCTTTTGCATTTGAATGCCTGCTTCATGCCATTTCTTGCCATATTCGCCGCCACCTCTTATATTGGCAACGGCATAGATTCCGCCGTTTTCCATCCAGACTGCGTTGGTAACCGAAAATCCGGGTGTCATGCTCGCGTTAAATCCCCCGTAACCATAAAGAATGGTCGGATTTTTCCCGTTGCGTTGGGTACCTTTCTTATAGGAGATGATCATAGGCACTTTTGTGCCATCTTTGGAAGTGTAGAACACCTGTTCCGATTCGTAATCATCTGCATTGAATTTTGCCTTTGATTTCTCATAGACTTCCGTTTTGCCCTCTTTCGGTTCGTAGGAGTAGGTTGTTCCCGGCGTGATGTAATTGGTGAAACTATAATAAAGGAGCGGATCCTCTTTCTTACCGCCGAATCCGCCGGCACTTCCCACTCCCGGAAGCTCCACTTCACGCACCAAGTTCCCTTGGTAATCATATTGCTTTACCTGCGAGATCGCGTCTTTCATATAGTGGGCAAAGAAATAGCCGGAACCGGTAGAAGGGGAGAGTACATTCTCGGTCTCCGGAATAAAATCGACCCAGGGAGCAGCCGGATTGGTGGCATCCGCCGTGACAATCTTACTGTTGGGTGCATCCTTGTCAGTCACGATAAATAGTTTGTCCCCTTCATTGTCAATCACGTAACAATCATTGTCGAAATTATCCACAAGAGTGACAATCTTACCGTTTGGGTTTGTTAAGTCTTTGATATATAATTCATTTCCGTAAGTGGAGTTGGCCGCGGTGATGACCAGGTATTTGTCGTCTTCGGTTACATAACCATTGATATACCGTCTTTTTTTGTCGAGTCCGAAAACCACCTTATCTTCTGATTGCGGTGTTCCCAGTTGGTGCCAATATAGCTTATGCTGGTCCGTCATGGCGGAGAGTTCACTTCCTGTCGGCTTGTCATAACTCGAATAATAAAACCCTTCGTTTCCTTTCCAGGAGATACCGCTGAATTTGATATCGACCAGCGTGTCCCCCAGGATTGTTTTGGAAGCCACATCCATAATAATCACTTTTCTCCAATCGCTTCCCCCTTCAGAAATAGCATACGCCGCTGTTTTGCCGTCTCTTGTGAATTGTAAGCCCGCCAATGAAGTAGTGCCATCTTCCGAGAATTTATTCGGATCGAGGAACACTTCCTCGTTACCGTCCTTGTCTCTTCTATAGACAACGTATTGGTTCTGCAATCCGTCGTTTTTCATGTAATAAGTGTAACCCCCTTCGGTAAACGGGGCACCGATCTTCTCATAGTTCCACCGGTCCTCCAATTTGTTTTTAATCTGATCGCGGAAAGGAATTTTCTCCAGGTAACCGAATGTCACTTCATTCTGGGCTTGCACCCAGGCTGCCGTTTCGTCTGAACGGTCATCCTCCAGCCAACGATATGGGTCTTTCACTTCCGTACCGAAGTAAGTATCTACGGTATCCACTTTCTTGGTTTCAGGATAAGTGACCACTACAGTTTGTTTGTTTTCTTGATTGCATGAAGCCAAAGTCGCAGCAATACACATAGCTATAAAAATTTTCTTCATTGTGAGATGATTAGCTGTTTAAAGGACAAAAATAGCTTTTTATAGTCAGAGTTGAAAATAATTAAATCAGACTCTTTTTGAAGGAATTTATTCAAAATCGGTCAGGAATATTTTTACTATAATAATTCAGGTATTATATTCAATATTTTTTTTTGATATTCATAAAGTTTTTGTAATTTTACGGATATTACTATTTTGTTGGATTATATTTAGAAGAAATGCGCTTTAATCTTACTTTAAGTATTGATAAACAGCAGTTTGGTGATATTATACCGCTTAATTACCAATATGCGGCTTCAGCATTGATTTATAAAATTCTCTCCAATTCAGGGAGCGAATTTTCGTTGTGGTTGCACGAAAATGGATTTCAGGAAAATCAAAGACGTTTTAAGTTATTCACTTTTTCAAGGCTATACATACCTTGCTACTCCATAGAAGGATCTTATCTTAAAATATTGTCAGATAGCATAGAGTGGTATATATCATTTCTACCTGAACGTAGTACACAAGAATTTGTACAAGGATTATTCAAAGAACAGCAGTTTTTTGAATTGGGTGACCGTCGTGCAAACATCCGTTTCCGTGTGCAGGGGGTGGAGATATTGTCTTCACCGGTTTTCAAGGAGACTATGACGTTTAAAACACTGTCCCCGGCTTGTATCGTACGTCAGGAAGAAGATGGCTCTGAAAAATACATCTCACCAGATCATCCTGATGCAGGTGAGATTGTGAGACTTAATTTGTTGAACAAGTACAGGGCTTTTTACGGTCATGATTTTTCGGAGGAGCATTTTCCTTTTAGCCTCAGAGCACTTACAAAACCAAGATCGAGTTTGATTACCATTAAGGAAGGTACTCCCCAGGAGAGCAAAATCCGTGGATTTATGTGTAGGTTCGAATTGACAGCCCCCGTGGAATTGATGAAGATAATGTATGAGACCGGTTTGGGTGTATGTCTTCAAACTAATGTTTACCAATATGGCTTAAGTGTTTTATTTTACAAACATAGTGAAATTGTTTCATATTTTTGTTTTTTAAGTCCTCATTATTTTGTGAGAGGACGTTTAAAAACAAAAATATTTAGCCAGTGACCGCTTCCAATAATTTAGCCATTTGATAGTTGTCTCTTCTCTGTCTGATTGTCTTCTCCTTGATCTTTTGCCTTAGTTTAAGTATCTGTTCGCCACGTCCCAGATATACATCTTCAGGCGTGAGGTTGTCCAATGACTCGTGATAACGCTTCGTATTGTAATAGTCTACATACTGGTCAATTGCACAGGCAAGTTGCTCAGGACAATAGTAGTTATCTAATAAGACTATCGATTTAATGGATCGGTGATACCTCTCAATCTTACCCTGCGTCTGTGGATGCATAGGTTTTCCCCTGATGTGTTGTATGCCCTTCTGAGAGCTTAGGTATTCTCCCAAGTCCTTGGCAATATAGCAAGCTCCATTATCAGATAAAAGTTTGGGAGCATCCTTCTTACCTATCTGTGCACGTTCCATTGCCTTTTCCACGCTTCTCCTGACATCTTCCGCTTTCATAGTGGAACATAGCTCGTGATGGACAATATACCGACTGTAATCATCTAAAATAGTCGACAGGAAGTACCACCCCCAGCCTTTGATCTTGAAGTAGGTAAAGTCCGTTTGCCACATTTCGTTGGGGAACTTGGTTTTGGTATGAAACTGATCGGCTGCCACAATAAAAGTGTGAGGCGATGGGGCAATCAATCCCCTGGACTTCAAAATACGATATACACTGGATTCAGAAACAAAGAGTTGCTGTTCATCGGTAATCTTTACCGCCAATTCTCGGGGCGATAGATCTGTGTGTTCCAAAGCAACATCTACAATGAGCTGACGTTCCTGGTCGGGTATCCGATTCCACTGCCGGGAAGAGCGTTCCTTAGGCAACAAACCATCGATACCATCTCTACTGTAGGCATGATACCAATTGTAGAAAGTACGCTTGTGGATACCCAAAGAACGCAGGGTCTTGTTCACTCCTTCAGGGCTGCTGATAACCAAACGGATCACCTCTGCTTTTTCATCTGCCGTTAAACGCATATACTTCTTCCATTTAACGCTTAATCCAACAGAATCAAGCTTTTTTTTACAATATCATATCGGATAACTAAATCGGCCAGAGACTCTTTGAGAAGATTATTCTCCTTTTTCAACTCTTTTACCTCATCGGAAGTGGCTTCCCGTAGTTCATCTCCTGATAAACGTTTCTTACCGGCTTCAATGAACTCTTTGCTCCATTTGTAGTACGTGGGTTGTGAGATCCCATACTTACGACACAGCTCGGCCACAGAAAGCTCAGCACGCATGCCTTCCATAACTATCAGAATCTTCTGTTCCGAGGTATAGGCTTTTGCTGTATTACGACGAATCTCTTTAATTAGTTTCTCGGTGTTCGATGCGGAATCTTTACTTGTTGTTTTCTTTGCCATAATCTTAGGTTTTGAAAGTGGATAAATAGAATACTTTTCTTTCAAAACACTTAAGCAATTAACCTATTAACTGGTAAACATTATGCTGAATATTTACAATGTACCCCATTTGAAGCCATTAATCGTACTAGGTAGAATTGAAATAGGGTACTACCGACCTGACCGGGTTATTTCAGCATTCCATTAATCGTACTAGGTAGAATTGAAATACGGATTTGCGGGGTTGAATTTTGTTGGACCTATTTCCATTAATCGTACTAGGTAGAATTGAAATCACTTTAATGCATTTTTTTGTGTGTTTTTATTTGGCCATTAATCGTACTAGGTAGAATTGAAATATATCACCAGAAACGATTTCCAGCGTTTCAGCATCACCATTAATCGTACTAGGTAGAATTGAAATAGGCTAAACGGCATCAGCTTAAAAGAGGCATATTGGACCATTAATCGTACTAGGTAGAATTGAAATAAAGTATTATAATCCCAAGCTCAAAAGGGAATGGTACCATTAATCGTACTAGGTAGAATTGAAATTCGGCAAAAGACGAAATTATATATCTTTCTGTTTGACCATTAATCGTACTAGGTAGAATTGAAATGATCAAACTATAGTGTTCTTTTGACAAAAGAAGAAACCATTAATCGTACTAGGTAGAATTGAAATTAATTTATTTCGATGCCGTTTAATAATACTGTTTTCCATTAATCGTACTAGGTAGAATTGAAATAAGGAAACGACGGATTTGGTATTCGGACTGCAAAAGGCCATTAATCGTACTAGGTAGAATTGAAATACTTCAAAACTTAATATACTGCCTTTGCGGCAAGGAACCATTAATCGTACTAGGTAGAATTGAAATTGGATTTGCCCGATGACCTTAATTTGCTTAATATTGTCCATTAATCGTACTAGGTAGAATTGAAATAATAATTACTTACATCTTCACTACTGTCCAAAGAAATTACCCCATAGGTTCAGTTGATCTGAATCGGAATCATTCATCGGACGTTTTGGTTTAATAAACAGTTCGCCTAAAGGCTTCCTCTCAAAGAGTACTTTGCCGACGACAGACGATAAAATATAAAGTTCTTGATCAATATGAAACATCTTTCTGGCAATGGCAAGCAGCAGGTAATCGCAGATGGCAATCCATATCTGCGAGTATACCGCATTCTGGCTGGTTCCGTAGAACGCCTTGATGTTCAGATGTTGTTTGATCCATTTGAAGAAACATTCCACTTGCCAACGTTCCCTGTAAAGTTCAGCAATGGTCAGGTAAGAATGTGTGAAGTCATTGGTCAGGAACCGATAGACATTTCCCGTGGCATAGTCCTCATACACAACCATGCGGAGTGTGTCCGGATACCATCGGGAGGTTTTCAATCCCGTCAGCCTGATAGTGGAATCGCTAACAACTCCGGTGCTTTTATCAACCGAATGCTCTTCTATCACCTCATACTTCATGTTGTCCTTGGCCCTGGTGACGAAGAAAGCCTGCTGGCGATGAAAGTGGCAGAACAACTGCTTGAAATCCACATATCCCTTGTCCATGAGGTAATAATTACCAGGCTCCACGGGTACGAGGCTCATGGCTTTGGAGTCATGGACCGCGGCTTCCGTCAGATAAACAAATGTGGGAATCGCTCCCCGCAAATCCAGCAGGGTATGCATCTTCACACCACCTTTATCATGATGAAGTCTTGCCCATGGACAGAGTTGCAGGCAAAGTTTCATCGTGCTGCTGTCGAAGGCATAGACGATTCCGTCCACGTCGAGTCTGGAAGGTTCGTTGCGGTACAGGTGTCTCGCTTGGGCAATCAATATCTGACCGAAGTCGTGATAGATGCGCCAGTCCTTGGTCCCGTTGATATGTGCCAAAGTCGAGCGTTGGATATATTTGATTCCGGACGAGTACAACTTGGAGGACAGGGCAACCAACGTTGCATCAATGCTGCGAAGGCTGTCCTGACTGGTGAACTGGGCAAAACTCATCACCATGAACTGGTCTCTGCATTTGAACTCGATGGCATGTCGGTTGCCATTGTATCTCTTTACGCATTTGTCAAACTCATATCTCGGTATGAGCGACATTATCTGAGCGAATACGGTCTTTCCCTGATTCATGATTTCTATCTCTTGCAATACTATTTGCAAAAGTATAAAATCAAATCCCGGAAAAATTTTATTCGTGTAATGCATTAATATAAACTAATTTAAATCATGTCTGAGAAAATTTCTTTGGACAGTAGTGTTACATCTTATCTTATCATATTTCGGACCATTAATCGTACTAGGTAGAATTGAAATGGGCAAAGATACGTTTTATCTCCCGTGATTTCATCCCATTAATCGTACTAGGTAGAATTGAAATTTTTATTTGATATGAGCAAAAGAACTGACTTAGAAAGCCATTAATCGTACTAGGTAGAATTGAAATCAAGAAAGTAGACCGATCAATAAAACGGATAGTAACCATTAATCGTACTAGGTAGAATTGAAATAGGGAGAAGGTGGGTAGAATTCTTTTCTCCAATGACCATTAATCGTACTAGGTAGAATTGAAATGAGCCAAATCCAATAATCTCTCGGCTTCCAAACATTCCATTAATCGTACTAGGTAGAATTGAAATATGTCTTTGTCGCTGAATCCCCAAATAGATTTTATCTCCATTAATCGTACTAGGTAGAATTGAAATGTGCCTAAGGTAACTATTTCCGCTTCAAATGATACCATTAATCGTACTAGGTAGAATTGAAATATATTTGATGCCCTATGTCTTCTGACAACTTCTTTCCATTAATCGTACTAGGTAGAATTGAAATGTATAAATGACAAATTTTCCATATCTTCTATCCGCCATTAATCGTACTAGGTAGAATTGAAATACGAGATTAACCGTTAATGATGTGCCTTTTGCCCAGACCATTAATCGTACTAGGTAGAATTGAAATTTCACTACAAATGTAAGTATATATATCTTTGAAACCATTAATCGTACTAGGTAGAATTGAAATACATCATCTAATATTTCTTTTGGAACGTGTGTTAACCATTAATCGTACTAGGTAGAATTGAAATCTGATTATCGTTATCCCGACATAGACGGAATCATACCCATTAATCGTACTAGGTAGAATTGAAATTTGAGGTATAGGCTCACCCCCTATTTTCGGGATGGTCCATTAATCGTACTAGGTAGAATTGAAATAAGTTTACCATTTCGATCTCGCCGCTTATTTTGTCACCATTAATCGTACTAGGTAGAATTGAAATATGGTTGACATGGTTAAAAGCATCAGGGAAACGGACGACCATTAATCGTACTAGGTAGAATTGAAATAATCGTGACAAATTAATACCAATATCAATATACCCCCATTAATCGTACTAGGTAGAATTGAAATTTGTATTCCACAAGGCAAATTGCACATCCTTTCTTCCATTAATCGTACTAGGTAGAATTGAAATCGGTACTCGTCACGGGTGATCACATACTCCTGTAACCATTAATCGTACTAGGTAGAATTGAAATTCGGTGATCCTGTTGAGTTGCGACACAAGCCTGTCCCATTAATCGTACTAGGTAGAATTGAAATTTGTATTCCACAAGGCAAATTGCACATCCTTTCTTGCCATTAATCGTACTAGGTAGAATTGAAATATCATTCCCTTATTCACCCTCCGGATTGTGTCTATCCATTAATCGTACTAGGTAGAATTGAAATTAGGTAAAATTATCTTCTAAAACTCCCCATTCTTTCCATTAATCGTACTAGGTAGAATTGAAATAACGCACCGGAACCGCCAGTGAAATAGAAATAGTTACCATTAATCGTACTAGGTAGAATTGAAATGCGGGGAATAACAGCCCCTATGTAGCCCATTATGCCCCATTAATCGTACTAGGTAGAATTGAAATATGATTTCTATTACTGTCCAAATTGCTACTCCTACCATTAATCGTACTAGGTAGAATTGAAATATCAGGAAGTACTACTGTTCTGGTTCCTGCTGATAACCATTAATCGTACTAGGTAGAATTGAAATTAAGATAGTCGTAGCTCAATTCCGTGAACCTATTTCCATTAATCGTACTAGGTAGAATTGAAATGCCTTACATCCTGCCATGTATGCCCTGCGCAAGATGCCATTAATCGTACTAGGTAGAATTGAAATTCATTGAATTTAGAGTGTATGCTTATCGCATATTTCCATTAATCGTACTAGGTAGAATTGAAATTAATATTTATCTCATCTCGTAATGCCCGCCTCTCTTCCATTAATCGTACTAGGTAGAATTGAAATACGGTAGAATCTGGACGCCTTGAATTGAGCACGCTTTTCCATTAATCGTACTAGGTAGAATTGAAATTTTCATGCTGGGACGTCTCTGTTTTCCTTGTTGATCCATTAATCGTACTAGGTAGAATTGAAATCGGACTCACATTCGAGCCTTTCGAGGATGACTTGTCCATTAATCGTACTAGGTAGAATTGAAATCGTAATTGTTGAAGAGTGGATAAAACTTGTGTGAACGGTAATTAAAAATGCAGCATTTTCAGTAACAAATTACGGGAAGATGGATTAAAAGTCGATTAGGTTGAAATTAGAAGGACGGTTTTTAATATTTGAATATCGCATCAAAATTATCATAAGGAAACCATTTGGAATGCCATAGATCCAGATAGATATCAGAATACGCCTGTTTATGTCAACAGTTTCATCGACTAAGATACTGCTCACATTATTGGTTTCAATAGCTTCTTTTAGTTGTTTTCTGATAATGTCAATAAAATGAGGATTACTCTGGGCGTTTTCATAAAATAATCTTTCTCCATTCCACCATTTGGAAGCAAGTAAATCATTTTCGGAGAATGGATTTTTCAGTTCGCCTTTGAAGTATTTATACATACTAAAATCTTTCATGATGTCATCTTCTTAAATCTATGTACAATAGATAAGAACTCGCCGGGTAAATACTCAAAAGCAGAATTCTTGATATGTTCCGGAATGCCATAGTAGGCTTCGGCTATGCTCCCGGTGATGGCAGCTATGGTATCGCTATCTCCCCCGATCGACACGGCCAAGCGGATGGCGCTCTCAAAGTCGGTACTTTCAAGAAAACAGACGATCGCTTGTGGTACTGTTACTTGGCACGTTTCATTGAATGAATTCGTTTTACGGATTGAATCGCAGGTCATCTCAAGATTATAACCGTATTCCTTTGTGGCTAAATCAATAAGTCGGGACATTCCATTACCTGTGCGGGCATGATACATACAATCGGCCACACATAAGGCGCCTTTGATACCTTCCGGATGATTGTGGGTGCATTCAGCGGATTCACACGCTTTCCGTAACACTATCTCTCTATCCCTTGAAATCCAGCCGCAAGGAGAGACACGCATCGCCGATCCATTGCCAAAACTGTGATAGGGATGCGGATTGTCATCATGTATCCATCGAGTAAACGAGCCTCCGTAGGCACCTTTAGGATAGGGATATCTCCTGCACCAGGAGTGCAGGCTATCGCCGAATGGAATACCTTTTAGAAGGGCATCCGCCACTGCAATAGTACAAACAGTATCATCCGTGAAATCACATTCCGGGGTGAACAGTTCAAAATCGATCGAGTGGGTATTGTTGAACTCGAACCGTGAACCGATTATATCTCCTATTATTGCTCCCAACATAACTATATGTTTTTACAAATTAAATATCATTAAATTGCAACAAATACTAAAATCTTGACTTTTTAAAGTCGATAAAATATCAAAAACAATGACAATAGCATAATTATCAGAAAAATATAATAAACACCCTTGCCAAAAGGGGTATTCCAATTTGTGGAAATTTTCTTTTTTCTGCCAAATTCTAAATCAACCCTTTTAAAATCCGGTTTGAATATTCCTTTGCCATAAATCATAACCCTAATAAAGGTTGACAAAATGAGTATAAGGAAAATAACAAATACAATAAATGTCCACATATCAGTAATTTAAAATAAATCGAATTCTCAACTTTCACTAAAACTCTTATTTGATATTGTGTCTTTGAGTATGGAAAGTATCGATACAGAAACCATGAATACTGATCTTTACCGGTATCCGTACGGTTATTTCCCTGCGCCAAGGGTAATTTTCATACCGACATCACTTCCACCTTGCTTTTTCCGCTCTGCTGCTTGCTCACCCTGATCTGTACCGGTATGCGTTCGGTCATTTCCTGCACGTGGGAAATCACACCGACTTTACGACCTTGGTTGTGCAACCGTTCCAACGCATCCATGGCGATATTGAGAGTGGCGGGATCGAGTGAGCCGAAGCCTTCGTCGATGAAAAGTGATTCCACTTTCATGCGGCTGGAGGAGAGGGAGGCCAGCCCCAGGGCTAATGCCAGCGAGACGAGGAATGATTCACCACCGGAAAGGGAATAGACCGTTCGCACCTCATCCCCCATGTCCCGATCTACCACCTGTAACCCCAATGAGTTGGGGATGCGCTGCAAGAGATAGCGTTTACTTAGAATTTCCAGATGCACATTGGCGTAACTCAACAACACATCCAATGTGTACTCCTGCGCTATCTGGCGGAATTTTTTGCCGTCTGACGATCCGATGATGTCGTTGAGTTTTGCCCAGTCTTCCCCTATGGCGGTCTGCTTCTCTATCTCTTGTAACAACGATCCTATACGTTGCTTGTTGAGGGTATCTTGCTTTATGGTAAAGTCGATTTCATTGGCCTCCTGTGAACTTTTCCTTAATAATTCACGCACATATTCCTGTGAAACTGATAGTTCATCCAATGTTTTCTCCGATGGACGTTCTTCCAGATGTTTTTTCAGCGCCTTGGTACGTTCTCCCAAAACTGACTCGGCCTGCATCACCGCGGCATCGATTTCCTGCAACTCCCACCTTTCGTTTTCTATCCACTCCCGGGTGAATTCCAAGAGGGGGAGCAGCTGTTCACGGCTAAGCACAGACGCTTGCCGGGAGGCATATGGTGGATGTTGTGACGAGGTATGTAATGGATGTTGTGGCGAGGCATATGGTGGATGTTGTGTTGAGGTATGTGATGGATCTTGTTGCGGGGTATGACAGGTATCGCCTTCCGATTGGGTTGGAACAGAGGTGTCCGGTACGGCATTGTATTGCCGGTTATAGTGAACAATCCAATCTTCGATTTGCTCGTCGACGGTTGTTTCCTGCCGGATCAATGTGGCGACATCCTTCTCCAACTGCCCATGCAGTGCTTCGAGGCGGGTAATTTCCGACAGTATCGCATCGACTTTCTTTTTCTGCTCTTCCAAAACCTGTTTTGCCACACGAGTCGTTTCTTTTAACTTAACCTCCATTTCTTCTGCCGGCACACCATTGAAGATTGCTTCCCGCTGGTCGGTCAACTCTTTATGCCGGGACTGTAAGTCGGCGAGATATTCACCTTTTTTCCGGGAATCCTCTTCCACATCCTTTAGCCGGCTTTCCCATTCTTTTATTTTTTCAACTGTCATCTTTTGTTGATGGAGTTGCTCTTCTAAACGGGTAGTGTTATTTTTCCAATTGCAGGCAAATTCACGGATTTGTTGCACGAAAGCATCGGGATTATGCTGCCAGTTCTTAAACCACTCTTCGGCACGAAAATAAATAGCCACTGCAGATTGCACACTCTCCAAGTTGTGGACAGCCTTCCGCTGCGCTGTAGTATTATTTTGTTGCTGTTCCAGTAGCGACTTCAGCGCCCTTTCGTTATCCTTTATCCGGTTCTCGCAATCGGTCAATTTTTTATCCAGTGCGGTAAGATCAGATTTGTATAATTCCAGCTGCTCTTTCTGTTTCCCGTAGGATTGTATTTGTTCCGATAATTGTTGTTGACGGCTTTTGTGTCGTTGCAACTGATCATGCAGCCATGTCGCCCTGTCGGCAAGCGGATATTTGCCACACTGACCGGAAATCCGAAATTCCGACCATTTTGATTCGAGATTCTTTATTGATTCGCTTTTATCGGCAAGTGTCATTTCCAATTCTCCAATCGACTTTTCCAATCCCTCACAGATTTGCCGGAGACGACTGTGAAGTGCCAGTTGTGCCGCATAAGCGGCTTCATGCTGCTTATAGGTGGCTTCTTGTTCCGAAAGGAGCAAATCTGCTAATGGATTCTTTTCCGCATAAGGATGCTCGGTGCTACCGCAGACCGGACAGGGTTTCTTGAATTCTAATTGCTCCCGCAGTCGTTCCACGCTTTCAGCCATCAGCAGCCTTGCTTTTTCAAGCGACTTCAACGCGGTATCCTTTTCTGCCAATTTTATCGGCAGGAGGTTTTCTGCCTCGGAAAGCAGTATTTTGTTTTGCTCTAATTCTTTTTTATTGTTTGATAACAAGCTGTTTGTATTTTCTTTCTCGATAATTGCCCGGTACAATATTTTCCAATGGGCTTCTGCCGCCACCATCTCCTCGATATGGCTGTCCAACGAGATTTTTTCATTTTCCAGCTCCTGAATAGGTACAGCCGATAGGGTAGTGTGCAGCTGCTGAAATTCACTCTGTTGCTGTAGTTGGGAGGTCCGAAGACTGTTTCTCTTATCTTCAAGAATTTGTTTTTCCTGTTCCAGTTGCAGGCATTTTTTTTCTGCTTCCTTTATGCTTGTGGTATAGTCATGCAAGCTTTTCAGGATTTCTTCCGCATCAGTCAGTTTGGATAAGATTAGACTCTCCTGCTCGGCTATTGGCTGTCGGAATTCATTTTCATTTTTCCAGCGGCTTAACCCATCGATTTCTTTTTCCAGATCCGTCAAATTCTTTTTTGCTGATGACAACTGCTCTTTTTGACCGATTATTTTCTCGGAGATGGCGGAGAAGTCGTCGTACGCCCGTTTTACCTGTGCCGCCTTTTCGGTAAGCTGCACGTCTAGCGCCCTTGCTCTGTTTAACAACGGTTGCGCCTCTTCTTCTTTCCGGGCTGCGGTCTCCAGGGTGGCAACGGCCTGGTCAAACGCCTTGTCGGCAGCCTTTTTCTCCTCTCTCTGTATCATCAGTTTCGAAGAGTTATCATTGATGGCTGATTGCTTGGCATCGATTTGCTCGCGGATATGTAACAGGTTATTCACTATTTCTTTCACAGGCCGGACACGGATAATCTGTTGTAAAAGCTGTTCCCGGTGCCGCGATTCTGTTTTAATAGAGATTGCTTGTGCGTGTTGGGAGGCAGCTGTCTGCACGCCTTCCTCCAGTTTCGCCCATTGCTCATGCCAGTTAATCTCCTTGTTGAGCGCCTCTCTTATTTTCTCGTTGTTCTTGATGAGAATGGTCAACTCCTCTTTTCTTGCCTGTAGTTCGGCCAATTCTTCATGGGTAAGGGTGTCTATCCCTTCACGTTGCAGATTTAGTTCCCTGAGTTTTTGCTGTTGCTCTTTGTAATGCTCATAGACTTTTTTGGATATCTCGGAATAGATATGGGTGCCGGTCAGCTTTTCCAGTAAGGATGATTTCTCATCTTTTCCGGCTTTCAGGAAAGCGGTGAAATCGCCTTGCGCCAACAGGACAGAGCGGGTGAACTGCTCAAAAGTCAATCCGACCAACCGTTCAATTTCTACCAGCAGTTCGGTTTTTCTGCCCGGCACCTCCTGCCGGGTCGTGATATTTTTCAGGGATATCTCATAAGCCTGCAAATTTCCATCGACCTTGTTACGCGCTCTTCTCACGCTCCACCTGGCACGGTAAGAATGTCCGTCGACACCCTCGAAATCGACTTCTGCAAAACCATCGGATGTGCCATCCCTCAGGATCCCACGTACATCATCCTGCTTGATGGTGCTTCCCCGCACATCCAGGACATCCACTCTATTGTCCGCCAGCTTGTAGCGCGGTGTTTCGGCATACAAGGCAAGGCACAAAGCATCGAGGATGGTGGATTTGCCTGCTCCCGTGGGACCTGTTATTGCGAAAATACCTGCGGAAGAGAGCGGTTCCCGGGTAAAATCAATTTCAGTCATGCCATCCAAAGAGGCCAGGTTTTTCATCCGAATAACTTGTATCTTCATTGTTATGCCTCCAATTCATTTACTTCCTGTTCGACTTGTTGAAAAAGCTTTTGCAATGCTGCGGGGATAGGATTGTCATACTTGGCTTGATATACTTTGTGCAGCACTTCAATCGGTTTTAGCCGGTTGAGTTGTTCCGGATCAACAGGGGCAGCATTATCGGGGTTCGCAGCAGCAGATTTATAACGCACATCAATCTTGGCCAATCTGAAATTTTTACCGGCCAGCGCAGTTTCTATCTTGTGCCTCAAACCCGGTTCCGGCCCTTCCAATAATACTCTTGCTTCCAAGTAAGGCGCGGTATGTGGGTCTCCTTCAAAAGTTTTTAATTGCGATAATGATATGAGTACTTCGGTGAGTGAACTATGGACTGATGGAACCCTCATCAAGGGTACTGATACCGGAATTTCAAGAGCTTTCAGGCTATCGATCGCATCATCTGCCATATCGAAAACGATGACCTGATGCTTGTAATTCGTTTCAGAAAAAGACATCGGCAACGGACTGCCACTATAGCGGACATGTTCTTTACCCCCGATACGCTGGGCTTTATGAATATGTCCCAATGCCACATACCGGAGTTTCTCGCTGAATGCCGTCGCGGAAATACATTCCACTCCTCCCATAATCAATCTCTCCATCTTGTCTATATCGCCCACCTCCGCTTGTTGCGCATGCAGGTGTCCCATGGCAATAATGGCTTGCCCGGGCTCTTTGATTGATGCTGCATATTCACAGGCTTCCTTATAAAATGCACTGACTCCATCCGCATAAGGGTTCGCACTGTCCGTGATGGAAGGATAATCTCCCAAGCGCAGGAACGGTGCTGCAATACACCATGCTTCGGTATGGCCCTCTTTATTCTTTAGGGGAATGCAGATTTTACCATAGTCCACCATCCCGACATCATCCTTTTCCACGATACCTACGATATGAATATTGGACGATTCCAGAAGGGGTTTAGGCGATTCCAATCGCGATGCCGAGTCGTGATTGCCCGCGGTAACGATAATCTGTAAATGGGGATTCTGTTTTGCAGACTGATTAAGGAAGGTATAAAACATTTTTATGGATGCCGCCGAAGGATTGGACGAGTCGAACACATCTCCACTGACCAGCAGCACATCCACTTGTTCTTCAGAAAGGGTATCGAGTAACCAGTTAAAAAATTGGCGGTGCTCATAAGTGCGGTCATACTCGTGGAAGAGTTGCCCTATATGCCAGTCAGCCGTATGTAAAATCCGTATCATATCAACCTATGCTCCTGTTTTTCTTTCAAAAATAGTAAGAAAAATTGAAAATCAAATGATTGTAAAAAAAGAAAGCCCCAACTTACGCTGAGACTTTTGAGTGAACCGTGCCGGATTCGAACCGGCGACCTCTGCCCTGTCAAGGCAGCGCTCTAAACCAGCTGAGCTAACAGTTCGAGCCGCAAAAATACGGAAAAATATGATACGATCACTATAATTCGGAGAGAAAAAGAGTCTTACAAATTAACGGCCCTAAGAGTATGCCTTTGTCAATCTTACCTCCAGAAATCAAAAAAATGATGGACGGGACCATGCCCCTTCCCAATTTCATATTCGGAACCGATTAAAATAGCGCGATCTATATAATCCTTGGCTTTGCGTACTGCATCATTGAGCGGCAAGTCATGGGCCAGAAAGGAGGTGATGGCGGATGATAACGTACAACCCGTTCCATGTGTATTCTTTGTGGCAATACGTTTGGAACTCAGTTCTATTATTTCATCGGTTTCGGCATTATAAAATACATCGGTCAACTCATCTCCTGACAGATGTCCGGCTTTTAACAGGACCGACACGGAACGGCCGAAAGAAAGGTCTTTGACGAGCAACGGTAAATCCTTTTGCGATTTGATCTTTTTTCCGAGCAGTATTTCCGCTTCGGGAATGTTGGGGGTGATAATGCGTACATGGGGGATCAATTTTTCCTGCAATGTGCTGATGGCTTCATCCTGCAATAACTTATCGCCGGAGGTAGCCACCATCACCGGATCCAGTACAATATTCTTAATGTCATATTGGGCCAGGGTCTCTTGTACCGACCGGATAAGCTCGGACGAGTGGAGCATCCCGATTTTAATTGCATCCGCGCCTATGTCATCCAGCACGGAGCGGATTTGCCCTGTCACAAAAGGTACAGGAACAGGGTGCACACCGGTTACACCTACCGTATTTTCATCTACCACAGCTACAATTACTGTCGCACCATAGCACCCACAGGCGGAAAATGTTTTCAGGTCGGCTTGTATCCCTGCGCCTCCGCTCGGATCGCTTCCCGCAATCGACAAGGTTCTTCTATACTGTTTCTTCATTTGTTTCTTCTTTTAAAATGAGAGTTTATCAGCTATCTTATTTTTCCATGCCGGTGACTATATCATATAGTTCCGATGCTGCCTGTCGTGGATCTGATGCCGACATGATGGCCGATACAACCGAAATACCGTCCGCACCGGCTTGTATGATTTCCAGGGCATTGCTGTTGTTGATTCCTCCGATACCGACACCGGGATGTTTTGAAACCAGCGAAATCTCATGTACACCTGCCAAGCCTAACTCCTGGGCCGTATCTGTCTTGGTAGGGGTGTCAAAAACCGGAGATATGCCGATATAATCCACGTCCAGCTTGTTGGCATCCAGCGCATCCTGTTTGTTTTCGACGGAAAGACCGATAATCTTATCTTTCCCCAGTATTTTCCGTGCCACTTCATAGGGAAGATCGCTTTGGCCGATATGCAACCCTTCCGCATCGCAGGCAAGGGCGATATCCAGCCGGTCGTTGATGATAAGTGGAATATTGTAGGGTTTCAGACACTTTTTGAGGGCCATCGCCTGTAGGTAGAATTCTTTTGAAGAACACTCCTTCTCTCGGAGTTGTACCATGATAACGCCTCCTTTCACCGCCTCTTCCACCACATATTCCAATGGCCTGCCCAAGGATAATGAACGGTCGGTGACCAGATACAGGCTCAAGTCGAAGTGCTTCATAACCGGATATTTTTCCTTATGTTTCTTTCGTCGATATTGAAAAGGATATCCAGAAAATTGAGTTGCAGGCTACCATTCCCTTTCGAGCTTGCGGCCGCGATTTCTCCTGTGATACCCATGATGAACATGGCGTTGGTGGCTGCTTCGAGGAAGTTGGGGTTGATGGCGGTAAAAGCACCTACCAGGGCCGATGCCGTACACCCCATGCCCGTCACTCTTGTCATCATCTTGTTTCCGTTCTTTACGGTCTCGACAGTGTTTCCGTCGGTGATATAATCCGTTTCGCCGCTGATTACCACGATGGCACCGGCTTTATCTGCCAGAGCTTTGGCTGAATTCAATGCTGCCTCGGAACTGTTGGTGCTGTCAACACCTTTGGTTTGGGCATTAGCATTCGACAGGGCTATTATTTCCGAAGCATTGCCACGGATGACCGAGGGTTTGCATTCTTCAATTATCCGGGTACATACTTTCGACCGGTAGGAAGTGGCTCCTGCACCCACGGGGTCGAGAACAACCGGAATCTGTTTTTCCAGGGCTGCCTTACCCGCAATCAACATGCCTTTCACCCATTCGGCGTCAAGCGTACCAATATTGATCACCAGCGAAGAGGCTATGCCGGCCATTTCGGCAACTTCATCCGTTGCATGGGCCATTACCGGAGATGCGCCTATCGCCAGCAGTGCATTGGCCGTATTGTTCATCACCACATAATTGGTGATATTATGTACCAGCGGTGATTTTTCCCTTACCCGGTTCAGGTCCCGGATCAGATTATCAATGTTCGTCATTTTAATTTATCCTTTAAATCCGCAAATAGCTACATAATCCCCGCTATCATTATCCGGGAAATAAAAAAGCCGTCTCATATTTGTATGAAACGGCAGTGATGAATATATATAAAATTATAATCTTCTAAATTTCCGTTTCCCTACGATGTCAATTACAACATATCAGGTTCGAGGGTTTGATCTCAGCCTTTTTCGAAGGCACCCCTAACAGAGATGCTACAAAGATATACATAAATGATGAATAAATCCGGAATCTTTCAATAAAAACATGTATCGGTGGACCGGTCAAAGCTGTGTATAATCTCAACACGATTCGATGATAGCTGAAAAACCGATTTATTTTTGTATCTTTGCATCCATTATCAATTAAGTTAGTATTGTATCTTTCTTCTCAAGGTTTTGCTCCGCCATTCTAGGCGGATCTTCCCATCGCCGAAATCGACATCAAAATCAACTTATTTGTATAAGATATCAATCAGTTACAGGAATGCGGAATATCGTTTATCATAGCATATCCTGTTTAATAGCAGAACATGACATTTAAAGAATTATCAATTATTGAGCCGGTATTGAGGGCTCTGAACGAAAAAGGACATACAACTCCCACACCAATACAACAACAGGCTATTGCCCCGGCACTCGACAACCGTGATATTTTAGGACTGGCACAGACCGGCACAGGAAAAACCGCAGCATTCGTACTTCCCATCATACAGCAATTGTATTTGAACAAAACCCATGACAGGAGAAGAGAGATAAAGGCGTTGATTTTAACACCTACGCGTGAACTGGCTATCCAGATCAACGAATGCCTGAGTGATTATATCCGGTATACGGGACTTCGCCACTGTGTAATTTATGGAGGTGTGAAACAGAATGCCCAGGTGAATGAACTGAACAGGGGAGTGGATATATTAGTGGCCACTCCGGGACGATTACTCGATTTGATGAACCAGAAGATTATCAGTCTGCGTGCCATCCGTCATTTTGTACTGGATGAAGCCGACCGGATGCTGGATATGGGTTTTATCCACGATATCAAACGGTTGCTGCCGCAGTTGCCCCGGGTGAAGCAGACGCTTTTCTTTTCAGCTACCATGCCATCGTCCATAGCCGACCTCTCACGGTCGATCCTGCATAAGCCGGTCAGGGTAGAAGTGGCACCGGTATCATCAGTGGTAGACACCATAGAGCAGTATATCTACTTCGTGGAAAAGCCGGAAAAGAAGAATTTGCTGATCGATTTGCTGAAAAAAGATAAAAGGAAATCGGTATTGATATTCTCCCGTACCAAACATGGAGCGGATAAGATCGCACGGATACTTAGTAAATCCGGAATAAACAGTGCCGCCATTCATGGAAATAAGTCGCAGAATGCCCGGCAAAAGGCGTTGGCGGATTTTAAATCCCATAAAATACAAACCCTCATTGCAACGGACATTGCAGCCAGGGGAATAGACATTAATAATCTGGAGCTGGTCATTAATTACGATCTTCCGGATGTGGCAGAAACCTATGTGCATCGTATTGGTCGCACGGGTAGGGCAGGGAATACCGGCACGGCTTTTACGTTCTGTGCCGATGAAGAAAGGGATATGTTAAAGGATATCCAGAAATTGACAGGTAAAACGCTTGTGGTGGCAAGCTAAATAACAATTATTCAATCAATTAAAAAAAATAAAGACATTTTAAGTGTAAATATGGCTAAATCAGTTTCGTATAACAAAAGAGAAATAGAAAAGAAAAAACAGGAAAAACGATTAGAAAAACAGAAGCGTAAAGAAGAGCGTAAGGCCAATCCCGGCTCCGGCTCATTGGACGATATGATCGCTTACGTGGATGAAAACGGGGTGATTACCGATACTCCGCCCGATCCGATAAAAAAAGAGGAAATCGACATTGAGGATATAGTGGTATCTACTCCCAAGAAAGAGGATGTGGGAGAGCCCGAACCCTACAAGGGACGAGTGGAATATTTCGATCGCAATAAAGGGTATGGATTCATTAAAAACAGTGCCAATATGGACAAATATTTTTTCCATATCAGCGCTGCACCGGCTTCAATCGATGAAGGTGATAAGGTTACATTCGACCTGGAACGCGGCAAAAAAGGCATGAATGCAGTGAATATCGTGATTACGGATTAAAGGATCGGTGGACTTGCCCTACCGATCCGCAGCCAGGGTTGAGACCAGCTCAAACTCCTCAAAGGTCATATTGAGATCTTTGCGGTTAATCGGTGCTTTCCCCATCTCTTTCCTTAGTTTATGTTTGTCGATATGCGATTGTGAATGCTCTTTGCTGGCATGCCATTTTTCCTGGGAATCCTTGTCTTTCCAGTAAATAAGCACTTTGATAATATCAAAATCATCCGCTTCCTTATTGACCATTATATCCCGGCGAATAAAACCGTCTGCTCCGGTAGACCTCGAAGGAAGCGACAAATCCTCTATGACAGCGTCCGAAAGATCTTTCGCCACCTTCATATTGCGTGAAACTATATACATAACTGTGATTTCTAATTGTTAAAAATTATACTATTTATTGCGGATAAGGAGAGAGTCCAATAACTCTTTTAAATTATACCAGCAGGTATTTTCATTATTGATTGTCCGGACCAGAATATCCTGTTCATTCATAGGGACCCCCAGGACCCTGAATATGTCAAAAACTTCCCGTTCCGCCACATTCATACAATATAGCCTCCTCTCATGCTCTGCATGTTTCCTGCAATTGTCGCAGGCGCTATTTAAATAACTGACCATCACTGTAATTTTTATTTGACCTGACTTCTACATATACATCTCTCTGGAGAACTCTCATTTAAAACATAAAATTACTCTCTTGCGATCTATTACGCAATACCCTAAAATAATGATTTTTCTACACTAAATTAATCTGTTTTGGGTATAAGGGGTAATTCTTTCACTTTAAACATCTATCAGGAAACTTATGTTCGGGGTTCGTGTCCTGGTGGGACAGTGAATAATCACCGGAGATTACACTGCAGGGGTTACACTGCCTTTCCCACAGTATTTTCCCGATGTTCCAATCCCCATTCCACCATTACATCCAACACTTTGGTGAGAGATTGGCCCGATCGTGTCAATTCATATTCAACAGTAACCGGCACACTGTCGTACACCGTTCTTGTCACAATACCGTTCATCTCCAGATCCCTCAACTCTTTGGACAACATCCGCGGAGTAATCTTCGGGATGTTCCTTTCCAGTTCCTTGAAGCGTTTTTTACCGAAAAGCAATGCCCCGATGATGGGTAACTTCCATTTTCCACTGACAACATTCATCGTGTCATTGATGGCCAGTACATAACTGCCCGCACATTGTTTTGCTTTATTCAG
This sequence comes from Proteiniphilum sp., assembly GCF_040307845.1. Classification (GTDB taxonomy): domain Bacteria; phylum Bacteroidota; class Bacteroidia; order Bacteroidales; family Dysgonomonadaceae; genus Proteiniphilum. The sequence continues at coordinate 15,000 of NZ_JAWRIS010000030.1, read as the reverse complement.
TTCAATCGAAGGACTCATATCTATCTGGTTTTATTGAAACTATACTAAAGTATACCGGTATACTTTGGTATAGTAGTTACTATTCTATAGCAAATATAGCTAAATTTGCATCATCAAAGTGATTTTATCAATAGAAATTACAGCAATATCAAATAAAAAAATATGTCATTAATAAACAACTTGAACTGGCGATATGCCACAAAGAAAATGAACGGACAGGCCGTTCAGCAGGAAAAACTGGATTACATCCTCGAAGCAGCAAGGCTGGCGCCATCCTCATCCGGATTACAACCCTATAAGGTCTTTGTCATCAGTGACAGAAAGGTACTTGAAAAGATAAAAGAAGCGGCTTTCAACCAAAGCCAGATCACCGACTGTTCCCATCTGATCGTCTGGGCTGCCTGGGACAGTTATTCGCCCGAAAAGATCGGGAACGTAATGGAAAAGACATCGAGGGAACGCGGATTACCGGAGGATTCGATGGGTGAATATGGCCGATCGCTTTGGGCAAATTATCAAACCCTCGGCGAAGAATGGCATAGAAACCATACCGCCAAACAAGCCTATATATCCTTCGGATTAGCGATTGCCGCAGCGGCAGAGCAGCAAGTCGATGCTACCCCCATGGAAGGATTCGACGCTGCCAAATTGGATGAAATCCTTGGTCTTGAAGCATTGGGGCTTAAGAGTGTCGTTATCCTACCCATCGGCTACAGGGATGACCAACACGATTGGCTCGTAAACCTCAAAAAGGTACGTACACCCAAAGAAGAATTTGTCACGGTCATTGACTGATCCAATAGCACAACAACTTTAATACGGCTCCGGACTCATTGAGATTCGGAGCTGTTTGTTTAGAAGCATCATATACTTTTACCTTTCTCATCTACTTGGACATTGGAAGAAAACAGCAACGGAAAAGCCATTTTCGATTTTTCCCTGGTAACGGCGTTTAGGGTAGTGGAAAATGTGTCGAAAAGATATTTCGAGGAAGGTTTTGGAGTCGATATTGCCCAAGAAAAAGAAGAAACTACCCCGAAAAAAGAAGAGAAAAGCCAAAGAAAAACTGTTGAAACATCCAAGAAACATCCAAGAAAAAATTTTACAGGCAATAAAGAATAAACCATCAATAACTCGAAAAGAACTAGAAATTCAATTGGGATATTCTCATGGAAGTATTAAATATCACATTCAGGTAATGTCCAATGCCGGTGTTATAAAACACGAAGGATCAACTAAATCCGGAAAATGGATTATTCTATGAAAGCCTCTCATTCTTGGCTATGTTGATCGCCATTTTGCGTTATTTATACTCTCATTATTAAAATAATATAGACATGATATCAGCACCTTTACTCGACAACCTTATTGAAAGGGCACAAATGCATCCTGATCTACTGGTCCAGACCGACAAGGAGCATTTATTGAAAATAATCGATCATCTGCAATGTGTCGCTATTTGTGGCGATGACGAGTATCGTGAACTTTGGTTTACAGTGGAACGAGGTTCTATCGAAGAATTTGGAGATTACGATGATTATCTGGAAAATGAGATGGTGGAAAACCGGGAGGACTTCGAAGAACTGTGGAAGGCATATTATCCCGATCCGGTCAAATGGTATCTTTTCTCTGTAAGTCGTTATAACGAAGAATATTTCATTGGCATTGACAATAAATTCACGCTGCATATAAAAAAAGAATCGCCTGATATCCAGGAGTCCATTCATGGTCAATTGATTTCATTGATCGATTAAGTGGTGGCTCAATCCATTGACCGGTTAAAAAAAGATCCGGCCGGATATAATCGGTACATCGAACGAAATCTTCCTTTTTCAAAGCGGACAGGTCGTATCCTTAGGCAACAATATTGGGATATCGATCCGGAAGAAAAAGAGTGGACATTGAAAGGATTGACCTCGGCTGATATAGATATTCTTAAAACGATTGTTGAATTATCGGAAACAGAAGAGAAGACTATATTTGACGGAGAAATGACTTCCGGTATTTTCTTCGGGTGCTGTAAATTGGGATATGATGCCAATGACTATCCGTATGATAAGGAATTAAAGCCGGTTGCCCTGTATCGTAGATTTGCGGATGGAAGAGATTTTGGGCTTACCCAACTGGATCCCGATTCTCCTGAAGCATTTGAAGAATGGTTTGACAAACGGGAGTGGCAATTCGGCCATCCATGGGAAGTGTGCCGGGGTGGTAACTCCACCCATATTTCGTTGTATGTAGACAAACAGGCAAATGGGTGGAGGCTCTCCCTTGCCGGAAAAAGCCGGGGGCGGGTTGCCGAGACAGTCCGGTTTGCCATAGCGTTGTATAAGCATAATATTCCTTTCAAACTATGGGATGCCAAAGAAATTCTGGCAATGGTATCCGGCACTGATTACATAGGAATCGTACCCGAAAAAGTCATTCCGGTTTATTGTCATTCCTATTTTCCGAAGGAAGACCGAATTATCGATTTTATGAATTTACCTGTTGAGACCAGGGATAAGGTTATAAAAACTGCTCACTGGTATCCTCTGGATGAGGTCAAGCTGGCTGGCAAATAACTGTAGGTAAAATTACGATTTACAAATTATGCGCCGATCTGATTTTTTAAAGAATATGGAGTGCACTGATAAGATACGCTCCATCAAAGCCCCTTCACAGGAAATATCCTGTATGGAGATGTATGCACCCTTATTGGAAGAGTTGTTCACTCTGACTTCGGAAGATTGGGAACTAGACGAAACAACGAACAATATTGAAGATGTGGTGGAAATAGCCACATCTCTGTACGGACAAGAACGATATGGTGAAGCGCTTAGCTTGCTTACACAGATGATTGTCACCCTCAATAATCATTTCGAACGGGATGAATGGTACTCAATGTTTGACGATTTTAACAGTATGGATCATAGCGAGTCTCTTATTGACACGATGGATTTATTTGAAGAGTTGCTTCAGAACAAAACGTCCCCCCAATCGCTTACAGACCCTATATTACAAACACTCAGGATGGTTTCCGAAGATAATGTCCTGGCAAATTACTCAAGTTGGGATATCAGTCCCCTGTTAAATCTGCAAGATAAAACTAAAGATAACGGCATTCACCCCGATAGCAATATCCTGAAATGATAAGGCTTGTCCCATTTGTCGGTAATGTAAAAATCAGCCCCTTGTTCGAGTGGACTGTAAATGATTGTGTGATGGTTCGTACATTATAATTTTAGCATATCTTTTTTGTTATTTCAAAGCGTAACCCAAGCGCATCGATAATCCGGTAAAACGTTCCTGAGCCGGGTTCTATATCCCCATTCTCAATTTTTGAGATATAGGATTTGTTCACCCCTATACGGCTTGCCAGTTCCGACTGGGTAACTTTTTCACTTTTACGTGCGTTGTATATTATCTGCCCCATGTAATAGGCGTATGCTTCGCGACGGAAATCTTCACGCTCCTGCGTGCCGGCTTTTCCGAATTTGGCATCAAGTACCGCATCGTAATCAACAATTTGGTGATTATTGATATGTTTTTTTGTCTGCATAATATTCATTTTTAATTTTAATTGCTTTCTCGATTTCACTTTTTGGCGTTTTACGAGTTTTCTTTTGAAAACCATTAAATAAAACAACGATCTGTCCGTCATCGAAAATAAAAATACGCGATATATGTTTCCGTTGTATTCGGTTCTTAATTCATATAATCCATCCTTTATAAAGGATACAAACTTCGCAGATATCCTATCTCTGTTTTCAACAAATCAAGACCGTATTGGATTTTACGCTGTTCCTTGTCGGTAAGCGTATCCATAAAGGATTCAAAATAACCACCGTATGTCCTTATTTTTCTTTCCATGCTGTAAAGATATATATTAAGTTCCATTATCATGCAACTTTTTGCTGTTTTTTTGTATCACACTTTTGAGAATCAGGTTAACTCTAATAGATTATGGCGCAAGGTAAGAGGTGCAAAATATTTTCTCAAAAAAATAATCGTTCATTAATTGTTCGTATTGTTTGTTATTTTGTAATTTTTGGCTCAATTCGATCAAACTCGGCTCACGTGCCTCAAAATAATTTGGTTCAAATTCGAATCATGTATTTCAAAACATCAAGTAAAGGTATTATTCTCTGGGAATGGTTCAAGAGCAGATAGTCGCGAGAGTGAAGAAGGTAGAGATCATATCAGGCAGTCTCTCTTATCAGAGACTTGCTGGGGGCAACATGCCGGAATGGCAGGATACAGATATTTCGGCATCAATATGGTCAAGCAGATACTATATACCTACATGGGAATCGGGTAGGGAGCCAAGAGGATATTTATAGTGTTTGTAATCCGATATCTTTCAAATAATTATATGTACCATCGTAATACTCTTTTTTACGAGTATGATCTTCCTCATTCCCTTCAGGAATGACAATCACCATTCCTTGCCTTGCACGAGTAAGTAAAACCCGATATTATGTCTGTCTAAGCATGAAATCAGGAATTGCGACTCTGAATAATCAAAATCTGGAATACCTTTTTTCTATTTCATAGATTTTATCATCTGCAAGAGAAGAAGATACGCAGATAATAGTATCTCATTGTTGTGATACAGACCCTTTGTCTGGTGTACCTGTTCCTCATGTTAAATAAGATTGCACAATAATTGCACAAATAGCACAAATTTCTTATCATCCGTATGACAGTAATAGACGAGTTCTCCAATTTTGCTCATTCCAGATGAAGAAAGTTCTAGAGTTTATACTGCTGTTTTTTTGATAGTAGGGTATTTTGGCAATCACGTCTATGAACCATTCCCTGGAGTTGACACCCTGTTCCTCGCAGGATCTCGGTAACGAACAGATGACGGTGGATATCCCGATGATATCCAGTCAGTGATTCTGCGTACACCCGGCCAATTTTCAGACTGCTTGTTTTGTATGTTGACCTGACAAATTCACAAAAACTTATAGGTATAAACAATAAAGGAGCCAATTATTTTACTGTAATATAGATGATTAGTCGATTGTTTACTGTTGACTGTGCTTTTTTGTACTTTTGCATAGTAAGATTATTGAAAACTGAATGGATATCTGGGATAAGGAAAAGCGGTCACAGGTAATGTCAAAGATTCGGTCGAAGAATACCAAACCCAAAATGATATTACGGAAAGCTCTTTTTGCAAGGGGATTCCGGTATCGTGTGAACGATAAGAGGCTTCCCGGAACTCCTGATATCGTTTTACCCAAATACAGGACCGTCGTTTTTGTGCATGGATGTTTCTGGCACGGTCACGAAGGTTGCAAGTATGCAAGTACTCCTAAAACGAATACTGAATTTTGGGTGGAAAAGATTACCACGAACAGGGAAAGGGATAAAATTCATACCACGCAGCTTATTGCGCTGGGGTGGAATGTACTGACTGTTTGGGAGTGCGATATCCGTCACAATTATAAGCACGACCTTCCAAGGCTGATTGATACTATTGAAGCAGAAATCCTGCGGGGCAAATCCGGGAAAATTTCCATGAAAATCTATGAAGAACGGGAAAATAAGGTCATATTGGTTGCCGAAGATATTGTTGAATATAACCAGAACCTGTCAGATACGAAGGCCGGAAATCACTGATGTAACTCGATGATTTTAGATTTTAGCACTTCCGATAAAGTGGCCGAAAACGGTTTGGCTGAATTTCGGTGCGTCTTGAGCAGTGGTAATCTCCTCAAATCGATTTTTATATTGTCGAGATCTTCAGAAGCGTTCTTTTCTATTTCAAAAACGATATACAACTCACCTTTGGGTTCGGGGTATCCGCTTCTCAGCAAATCATTTCTTGAAAAGATTTTAGCTCCTTTGGAGGTGAGTTTGAAAATCCTGTCTGTTTCCAGTTCACCTTTTCCGTGTAGAATCAGGTATTTTGCATTAATGTGCATTTCAGATAGGGGAAGCGACCCTCTGTCGGTACCGGTACGGAAGTTATAAAGATGGTGCTTCAATATCCATTGTAGATGTTCCTCGTTCTTATAGAATCCGACCAGTACAGCTATTTCATCTGCAAAGGCTTTCTCTTTGTCTACATATTCGGGGATACGTTCGTGTATGACGTTATAATCATCTTTTGGCTCCTTGAAGATATGATAGGTCCCGTCCGATAACTTTTCACGCTGGGAAGTCCTGTCGAGCAAGTGGTCAATCACAAGGTCGATGAAATTTGACAATTCCTTTATGTCGGTATTATCAGGAGAGGGATTCACCGAAAAGGCCCCTAATCCAGGTATGATTTCGTGAAATCCTCTGAAGGTTTCATCGGTTGCTCCCGGATATAAGATATAGGCTCCTCCCGAACGGCGGATGGCATCTTTATAGGCATGCATCTTGAGGAGATCCACATTCTTGTAGGTGCCTTTGCGTTCGTCGATCTCTGTCCGGTCAAGTTCCATCTCCAATTCCGCGCCTTCCAGGTCCGGTTGAACCGTCCGGTAGAAATTGTCGATCTTGTATTTCGCGTCGAAATGGATGTGGACAATCGACTCGTTACGTTCCGCCTCTTTCTCGGAAAAGATTTTCGGCCAGATACTCAATGTGTAGTCAGGCCTGAGGGGAGCCGTCCAGCTTCCGCTTCGCTTGTCCTGATAATTCACTCCACCTTTGAAGGTCCTGTTATAGGAAAATTTGATGCTTAAATCCCGGTTTCTTTTTGTATAGGTTCCTTGCAATGCTGTCTGTTTTCCCGATTTCAGCATCACGTTCAGGCCGTCATTCGTCGGTTCTATCAGATGTCTGTAGGCCTTGCCGTCAAATGATACCGAATCGATCCCGAACTTCTCCTTCACCAGATCATACAGGGTGAAGAACAGCCAGTATTCATACAATGTGGCGATATCCTTTTTGCCTGCCTTGTAGACATCATCTCCACCTTTCCATACGAGCCTGGAAGCAAAATCGAATTGCAGCCAGCGATTCAGTATTTCCCTGTATCCGCTTCTTTTCTGCAGCACCGGACTGTTGAGTTTAAGCGAAGTCGGCGGATTGATATTCTTGAAGAAAGGATGCTTCAGGTGAACCTCCAGCTTGTGGATAAGATATGCCGCTTCTTCGGTCGGTCCGGTCATCTTGAATTTCTCGAAAACCGCCAGGCATTCTTCGCAAAACCGTTTGAATGTTTCCAGTACATGCTTGATAAATCTGTTTTCGGCCGTATTGATATTCTCTATTTTCCGGAAGTTACCTATCCTCGTCGGAATTGAACCGATCCCGTAGTTTCTCATTGAATGGTCCGGCGGCAAATCCATGCGGTTTGTGCCCGAGATAATCTGACGAAGCAGATGATTGTTGATACGTCCGATTTTTCGGATATCGGTCGATTCGGATTCCTCTTCCCAGTTTGTTTTGGGATTACTGATGATTCTTTCGACGGATTCGGTGAAGATGGGATTGTGGATGATGGACCGGACGAAGCAAAAACGCTGATATACCGTTCCCCTGTCACGATCAAAATCGATCTCGAAAGTTTGATAGACAGGGGTGTTAATCTGCATCAACAATTCGGAACACTTGTCAGTGATACTTTCCAGCATGAAACGGTAATTCTGCCTGTAACTTTTATCGATCTCCTTGTTGAATTTCGTGGCCAGCACCTTCAGGTTCAATTTGTCAATAAACTTGCCGTTCTCGCTATCCACTATCTCCAGGGTCAATGTACCTACGTAGATATTCGGGACAATCCTTCCGGAAGAAGGATGTTTTTTGGACGGAATAACGATACCCGGAATATTTGCTTTGAGTTGACAGGTACTTTTGCTGAAACTGTATTCTGTGCTTTTTATTACTTTTGCATAGTAAGATTATTGAAAACTGAATGGATATCTGGGATAAGGAAAATCCCATCTTATGCCTTTTATTACACTTGCAAAGATCGTCTTGTTTAAAAATTTTTGGTGACCAAATAAGCTATATCATCTCTATCAAACCAAATCTCAAAGTATTTAGATAAATTATCCCAATCATAAAAACGATAGAATCTTTTAGTCCTGAAAGAGTCAAAGTCATTCCTGAAGTTATATCCTTCACTTTTAAAAAGAGATTTTATTTCGTTTAATGGCGTTTCTGTCTTGATTTCAGAGAACTTGTTAATATACTGAATGCAGGTATTAGGTTCCAAAAAGGATTTTGTTGTCGCATTTATTTAATAATTTAAAAATCAGCATTTTATAAAAATCAATTCATTATTTAGGCATGGATACCATCGATAGAATTTGGTGGCTCTTTCCCTATCTCTGTCAGTCCTAAAGTTATCCCCTTTTTCTCCAAAATAAGTAGCAACGACCTCATAATTTGAATCCTAAACAATCCTATCGAAAATTTTCTCAAACTCTTTTGACTTGTAGTCAAAATAATATTCATTCTCGTTCTCTTTCGTACATCCAATTATTACAATATAAACAATGATGAATATAAATTTTGATTTCATAGTTCTACTTTGTTTTTCTACTGTTTGAAGGATTTTAAATTTTCAACTATCTCTTCAATGGTATGGATAGATGTATTCAGAGCATATTTGTCAGCTAAAGATGGACTAAATTCCAAAACTTCATTTTTAGTTATTTTATGCCAAATGGGAAGAATAACTTTATGACCATTCATTTCTCTTGCTACCATTCCGTTTAATTCATATTCCGTCCAATTTTTTTTGACAAAAGAAGGAGAGATTATAACTATTCCGTAATTTGAATTAGATAAACCTCGGTCTATATTTTTCCTAAGGCTATCCCCAATTTTTAACTCAAATTCGTCATACCACACTTTGAATCCATTCTTGATCAATGCTTCAGCTAATTCTCGGACAATATCGTTCTTGTCTTCTGATGCGTGGGATATGAAGAAATCATATCTGGGTGTTCTTCCTTCCAGATCATCAGACTCAGTTACCTGATTTAATGAAGAATGGCTTTGGACCGCTAATATATTTAATTGCGATTTTTGAAGTTCAATATCTCGCTGCAATTTCTTCTGGAATTTTAGTTGATCCTCTTCTATTTTCTTTCGTTCTGTTTGTTGAGCTTTGAGTAGTTCTTGCCTTTTTCGTCCCAATTCGGAATTTTTTGTCACTATATTTTTCTGATAATCAGCAATTTTTGTTTTACAGGCTAATATTTCTTTACGGTACCCATCTATCTGTCTTTGCTTAGAGGTAAGCATTGAAATAGATGTATTCTTTGTTATACTTCTACTTACAGAGTCTATTTGTTTGTTTTTACTTAATTCCTTTTTAAATTCGTCTGCAACTTTTTTATTAAGGTCTGCTATTTCTTTTTCTATCCGAGTAATTTGGTTTTGGTAATACGATGAATTCATATTATATATTTGTGATAATAATCTTACAAAGATAACATTATTATCGTTTTCGTCATGAAAGTTTTGAGCAGGTTTTATCTATCTTTTTTGAACTGTCAAGGAATACTTGATTGTTGCTTTCCTTTATTCTCCACTATATATAGCTTTTCATGACATTATTTTGTATTTTTGGATCAGTAACCAATTTTGGTGGAAGCTATGGATATCTGGGATAAAAAGAAACGTTCAGAAGTAATGTCTAAAATCCGGTCAAAAAACACAAAACCGGAAGTTATTCTGCGGAAAGCCCTGTTCGCAGAAGGTTACCGTTACCGCATTAATTACAAGAAGCTCCCCGGGAAACCAGATATAGTACTACCGGTGTACAGGACGGCCATCTTCGTGCATGGTTGCTTCTGGCATGGGCATGAAGATTGTAAGATAGCACATATTCCAAAAACTAATTCGGGGTTCTGGAATGAAAAATTAGCCCGGAATAAGGAAAGGGACCGGTTGAATAATCAAGAAATTAAGCTCCTTGGATGGAAAGTTGTCACAATTTGGGAATGTGAAATTACCAAGAAAACAATCCCGACCATTATTAATATGCTTACTAAAATATTTAATGAAGAGTCTGTCGATCCTTCACCCATGCAAATCAAAGTCTATGAAGAAGTTTCCGGTGACATGGTGATGGTCGCAGAAGACATAATACCGTATAAAAAGAAAGGGAAAACCTGATATTTTATTTAAAGTGAACATGTTTTATCTTTTACATTGAAAAGCAATTATTTAGGTAAATATCCCTATTATGTTGATAAATTAGGTTAGAAAATAGCTTGTAATATAAAAAAAGTCCGTAAATTTGTCCGTGTACGTAAAAATGTCCGCAGCTATGGCAACAATAAATTTTTATTTAGACAAACCGGATAAAAAAGGGTTGGCCCCAATCCATTTGAGGATCAATTGTACTGGCAACCAGATAAAATTGACCACCGGACAAAAGGTAGATCCCAAGCAATTCGACAAGAAAAAGCAAAGGGCTATAGGTACTTCAATCGAAGCATTGGAAATAAACCATTATTTGTCGTTCTTGCAGGACAGGGCCGATGAATTACTCCATAATTCAAATAAAAAGACCTTTTCCCACGAAGAAGTAAAAAACTTGCTGAACCAACATATCGAGAGTTATAAGGAAAGTAATTCTGTAAACCTTATCAAGGAGCAGCTTTCTTTATATGGCAGGCCTGTTACCTTCATCGACTTGTTTGCAGGGGCGGGCGGGTTCAGTGAAGGATTCTTGCAAGCGGAGGTCAATGATAAATTTTTCGATTTTATCGCAGCCAGTGATATCAATGAGAATTGTGAGCTCACCCATATAGTAAGGTATAACCACCAGCTCGGGTTGGACACTGAATTCTTACGTCAGGATATCACAGAGCTTGATTTTCTGGAAAACTTGTTAAGTAAAATAGGGGATAGGAAAATAGACGTTATTTGCGGAGGGCCACCATGCCAGAGTTTTAGTTTGGCCGGGAAAAGGAAGAAATTCGATAAGAAAGACGACCTGTTTTCCCACTACCTTGAAGTGATAAAACTTTTACAGCCCAAATATTTTGTCATGGAGAATGTAAAAGGGATATTGACCAAAGAAAATGGGAAAATTAAAGACCTTATTATCCAAGAAATAAATTCTATTGTCGACCCGAAGGAAATCCCCTTATTGGTCTCCTTTATTAAGAAAATAATGCCGGAGGATAATACGTTTATTTTCGAGGTTATTATTAAGCGGATCGAATTGGAAAAGCTTAGGGAAGGGCATAAAGAGGCTGGGCAAGAAAGTTATATACGGTTTGTAGATAATAAGTTCAAGTTATTAACCCCGAAGATTGTAGATTATAAGACCAGTAAGACCGATCCTCGTATCAACACCATCAGGCATGGTTTTAATATATTGGCGCGGGCGAAGGAATGGAACAAGCTAAAGCGTGATATTATCAAGGAAAAAGATTTTTGCAATATCGACGGTGACTCCTTCGTGGATTCTTTCACTACTTTCTTGACCCAGATTAGTACGGAAAGTGTTATTCACCAGATCGAAGAAGCTTTTAAAGATTTAAGGGTACCTACTAAATATAAGGAAGAATGTGCGGATATCATTAAAGCATTGAAAATATATACAGCCACTTTCGATGAAACCGTTGAAATACTCAATAACTTGTGCAATAGTGAAGGGAAGAAGGAACTGGCAACAATCTTGGGGAATATCCGGCTTTACAAGATAGACCGGCCCTATGTGGTGAATGCATCTGATTATGGCGTGCCACAAAATAGGGAGAGGGTCTTGTTCATCGGGTGCCGTAACGACCAGAAACCTATCCTTAAAATTCCTCCTTCCGTATCTAAAAAAGAGAAAGTCACTATCTTTGAAGCTTTGCACGATTTAGATTTTATTGGGAATAACCAGGAAGCCCACCATTATGAACTTGTCGATATATCGGCTCAATTCAATGGGAGTGCCGAAAAGTATAAATCCCTTATAAAGCAACGGGCTATTGATGGTAAAACGGATACTAAAGCGGGTAAGACTTTTGCGGAATGGTCAAAGGAAGGGCGGTTACCCAGGAGGTATTCTACCCAGTTAAAACCTTTCTATGTCAGGAATTTTGAAGGATTGAAGAATGGTGAAAAATATTTCGACATCTTGAATAACCATAAAACAAGTGCACAGAATCAGGATGTAGTGAACCGCCTTAAGATTATATTAAGGAACGGGGACTATAAGAAAGCCCAAGGTGAGTTAGGGGCCTGCGGCCTTATTTCCAACAAAAGGAATTATAATGTTTTGAAGCCGGATGAACAAAGTTCAACAATAATGACTATTCCCGATGATTATATACACTACAATTCCCCGAGGGCACTGACCGTACGGGAAATGGCCCGGCTTCAATCTTTTGACGATTCCTTTGTATTTCAGGGGAAACGTTCAACAGGGGGCAATAACCGGAAATCAGAAGTACCACAATATACGCTTGTCGGGAATGCAGTCCCCCCGCTTCTCGCGAGGGCTATAGCAGTTGAAATATTAAAACATATCAAATGAGGAGCCTCACCGTTCAAGAGCAAAACAAGATCAAGGTATTGACAAAGAATCAAGTCTCTTTGAGCTTGATCGAGCCAACAGTCACAGGGTTAAAAAAGTCGATAATGGATGCAACAGGATCCGTTAGGAGTTTCCTGAAAACCAATAATGTTCACGATTACGGTTGTCAGGGACAAGGGCCTGAAAATAAGGTGATGATCCCCGCATTAATTTATGAAGAATTTAAAACTATCAACTCTCATGCATCATTATATAGGCCACAGACAAAGAATGGCGACCCAAGGATATGGTTCTCCGGGCTAACAAAAATCGCTAATCCCAATGATATCGTAGCTATCATTTATTATGAGGGGCAATTCCATGTATTCAACCTTACCCGGCTCGATGTCGGAGCATTACTGGACTCTAGTATCCTCAATCCGCTTAAGGAGCTAATATCAGGGATAAATGGTAAAGCAAATGCAGTTTCCCGCGAACTTTTAGCTTTACTGATGGATCTAGCCCATGCTGGACCTATTCCCTCTATGGTTGCTGCTGATACCTCTGTAGGGAGGACTTTGGAAACAGCCTTGGGAATCGATATTAATTCTTCCAAAAAGCCAGATTATAAGGGGATTGAGTTGAAATCATACCGGAGTCATAGGGGCAACCGGAAAAACCTATTCGCCCAAGTACCCGATTGGGAGCTAAGTAAATTTAAGAGTTCCGCAGAAATCCTTGATAACTTCGGCTACAGGAGGGGCGATGATTTCAAACTTTATTGCACAGTGTCTGCAACCACCAAAAATTCACAAGGATTGTCTTTGAATTTGGATCAAGATATTAAGCAGTTGATCGAGAATTCCGATAAACCGGAAGTGGGTGATTTTGTCGTTTGGCCTTTGGAAACCCTTCATAACAGGTTGCTCGAAAAGCACAAGGAAACATTCTGGGTTGAAGCGGATAGCAGCTATATCGATGGAAAAGAATACTTTCAATATACCCTTGTTGAGCATACAAAAGGTCCGATTGTTTCCCAATTTGATTTGCTCGTCGACCAAGGGATAATTACCTTGGACCATCTAATAAAGAGGAATCAACAAGGACGGGTTGTAGAAAAGGGGCCATTGTTTAAAATTAAACCCAAAGGAATAGACCTCCTCTTTCCTCCAAGTGAGCAATATAGTTTAATATAACACTTATCGCACAATTCATTGTAAATCAATTAAATGTAATAATTTGCAAATATAAATGGAAGACATTAACAAGACTTTTACAATTCAATGGGGGGGCCTTTTAAAAATACTGAAGAAATTAAAGAGTATGAAAACGACGAAAATACTGCAGACAAAAGTTTATTCAACTTTTATTTTTTCAGTGGTCATAAATATAGGCAGCATAAAAACAAGATCTTTAGATACTTTGGTATTCACAAAAAGAATGATAGCATAACCAGAAGGCTAAATGATAGGCACCAACGTTTATTAGACTTTGATGATGATAAAGATTTAAATCTATGGATTGGGGCATTTAGCTGTTCAAAAAATCAGACCGAGCGTAATATCGAAGACGTTGAAACACTGATTATCTCAACCTATTCGACTGAATGGTTTACCGAAAATATCAGGAAAACCCAATATGCTCCATTACAGTCCATATGTATAATAAATCGCTGGTATGATAAAGATGAGGTGGAATGGATTTATCGTAAAAAAGATATGGCCTTCATGGATGATGTTATTGTCTATGAAAAAGAATATAAGAAGGTTCTTACATCATAATAGTTCGTTATTTTTTCAAAGTGTAGTTATGCGGCAATAGCGGCAAACTCAATAAGTTCTTTGACAAGTTTATCATTTAATCTTCTGTTCGGCCTGATGCCTGACACGCAAATAAATCGCTCGAGCAGGTAGGCATTGTGTATCATCGCCTTACACGATTGCATCGAAAATGGGACTCCCCTTTCCCTTGCCACCACCTTTGCAAGGTTGACCGAGGTAAGGGAAGCGTTAAAGTTGAAGGAGAGCTTTGCCACATCCCTCGCCTGCGATTGCATAAGCCCGGTGAATCCCTTGGCATCGCGGAAGCAAAACTCGATCTGGAAACGGGTGCGGTAATATTCGATGACATCCTTGCCGCTCATGGCGGTATTGGTGGAGAAGAACAGTTTTGGGGCTTTCCCTTCCCTGTCATACCAGATGGCAAGCCTCACCTTCCGCCCGAGTGATTTTGACCAGGCGATCAGGGTATATAGCTCCCCGTTGTCGATTTCGATTTTCTCGACCCTGGACTTGTCCAGATTTGCCATGTCAATCCTGCCGTCGTAGAGTTTGGGTCTTCCCCTCTTGCCGGTAGGTTTTTGCAGGGTGGGATAAAGAAGGACGGCGTCACTCCTGAAACGGCTCACCAGTGCAAAACCCATATTGTGCAAGCCCTCCACGAAGGTGCTCTTGGAGAAGTACGCGTCGGCAACTACGTGGCGGCTTGCCCGCAGGAGTTGCTCCTTCTTCGAGCCCAATACCTGCAGATACCAGTCAATCAGGTTTGAATCCCGGCTTTCCAATGTCTGGCTGTCCGGTGTCTGGACCGCCTGAAGGCTGATG
>NZ_JAWRIS010000029.1:0-30986 GCF_040307845.1 Proteiniphilum sp. | reverse complement strand
GCAAAACGGTTATTTCGTATTACTTTTGTATCTGATTTACAAAGATGGCAAAATTTTGCCTATTTGAAAGTTCCTACGGGTTTTTATTTTTTTCTTTTTATGACCAAACTCAGTGTAAATGTAAACAAAGTAGCTACTTTGCGGAATGCACGCGGCGGAAATATCCCCGATGTAGTGCAGGTGGCTACAGACTGCCAGCTCTTCGGCGCAGAAGGGATTACGGTACATCCCCGTCCCGATCAGCGCCACATCCGCTATACCGATGTCTTTGACTTACAGTCAAAAGTATATACGGAATTCAATATAGAAGGTAATCCCACTCCCGAGTTCATCTCGCTGATCAGAAAGATCAGGCCCACACAGGTAACGCTTGTGCCCGATGCACATGATGCTATTACCTCCAATGCCGGATGGGATACCGTTACACATAAAGATTTCCTGGCCGATGTAGTCAACGAATTCCAGACGATGGGGGTACGCACCTCTATTTTCATCAATGCCAGTCCCGAAATGGTACGGATGGCATCACAAATCGGTACGGACAGGGTTGAACTCTATACCGGACCCTATGCCGAGGCGTACGGGGCAGAAAAGGAAAAGGCAATCGCTCCCTTTATTGAAGCTGCTACCCTGGCGAAGAACCTTGGACTGGGCGTGAATGCGGGGCATGATCTGAATTTGGAGAATCTCGCTTATCTTTACCAGAATATCCCCTGGCTAAAAGAAGTATCAATAGGTCATTCGCTTATTAGCGATGCACTCTACATGGGGTTGAAAGAAACAATAAAAGCGTATAAAAATTGTTTAAAAGAGTCGCCGGAAGAAGTTTAACTATTCAAATTAGCTATCTTTATCCGAAAATAGAGAGAAGAGTGAAGAGCAAAAAATATAAAATAGTCGTGTGAAATGAATTTATTGCAAATACCGGTGCCGGGAGATACTGCCCAGGCAATTTATGACACCATGCAGCAAGTAGCTACTGCCGAGACCGAAGCTGTCACGATGAATGCGTTTGATCTTGCGCTAAAAGGCGGTTGGTTGATGATCGTTCTCCTGATTCTCCTACTGATGACTATTTATGTGCTTATAGAGAGAACACTGGTCATCAACAAAGCAAACAAAGAGGATGATTCTTTTATGAATCGTATCAAAGATTATATCCATGAGGGCAAAATTGATGCCGCTATTGCACTTTGTCGCAGTACCGACACGCCCTCTGCCCGTATGGTAGAAAAAGGTATTTCCCGACTGGGAAGACCCACGGCCGATGTAATGTCTGCCATTGAGAACCAGGGTAATATCGAAATCTCCAAGCTGGAAAAAGGGTTGCCGGTATTGGCCACGTCCTCATCGGGTGCTCCCATGGTGGGTTTCCTTGGTACGGTGACCGGAATGGTGAATGCTTTTATGAGCATGGCAAATGCAGGAGCTAACGTGAGTATAACCACACTCTCCGCCGGTATTTACGAAGCATTGGTAACTACCGTTGCCGGTCTTATCGTAGGAATTATCGCCCTCTTTTCTTACAACTATCTTACCACCCGGATCAAGGGAATTGTAAATAGGCTAGAAATGAGGATTATGGAGTTCATGGATATCCTCAATGAACCGGCAGCATAATTATTCGATGGTTATTCGATAGTTATTCAGTGGTTATTCAGTGGTTATTCAGTAGTTATTCGATAGTTATTCAGTGGTTATTCAGTAGTTATTCAGTAGTTATTCGATGGTTATTCGATAGTTATTCAGTAGTTATTCAGTAGTTATTCAATGGTTATTCAATGGTTATTCAATGGTAATTACGTGCGAAGCACGAATAACGCACGAAGTGCGAATGACACGAGCAGAGCGAGTGAATAACGGCGAAGCCGAATAACAATAAAATCATTGGCAAATTGATTCATTAGCAGATTAGTTTTATGGCTTTAAAACAACGATTTATAATAGAGACTAATTTCAGCATGGCGTCCATGACGGATGTGATCTTCCTATTACTCATATTCTTTATGATCACTTCCACCTTTGTCGTGCCTAACTCTATACAGGTATTGCTGCCTCGTTCGCAGCAACAGACACAGGCAAAGCCCATCACGCGGGTAACCATCGATAAGGATCTCAATTACTATGTTGCCAATGCCAATGAAACGGAACGGCAGGTATCTTTCGAAGCTATCACGCCTTTCCTGCAATCGGTCTATACAGCCGACCCCAGTATATTCGTCGCGCTTTATGCCGATGAGAGCGTCCCTTATAGGGAGATAGTCCGTGTATTGGATATTGCCAATCAGAACCAATTTAAAATGGTACTGATGACACGTCCGAATTAAGGAACAAACAATGAGAAAGGCTCCGTCATATCCCGGGAGACTCAGGAAAAATATAGTAAGGGTTCCTGAAATTATCGACACCTGTTCGGGAATCAATATTTTCGGACAGTCGTTGAAGTCTTTCTTGTTCAGTACCGATGTCGCTATTATCCGCAATACCAATGCCGATGCGATTATAGCTGTTTATCCGTTTACACCTCAGCCGTTGATATCGCATGCACTTATCCTTGCAGCTGATAAACCGATATTTTGCGGTGTGGGAGGAGGTATCACCACGGGGGAGAGATGCATAGAACTTGCTATCGATGCGGAATTCCAGGGAGCTTTGGGTGTCATATTGAATAAACCCACCCAAAACGACACGATTGAAAAAATGAAATTGAAAATAGATATTCCGATCATCATTACCATCGTGTCCGGGAAAGACGATATAAAAGAACGTATCAAAGCAGGAGTGGATATCTTCAATGTTTCAGGAGCGGAAAAAACGGCAGACATTGTAAAAAAGATCAGGGATATAAATGATGATATTCCCATCATTGCCACGGGCGGAAAGACCGATGAGACTATCAGAAAGGTAATTGAAGCAGGCACCAATGCAGTTTCTTATACGCCGCCCACCACGGCCGAATTATTCAAAGAAATAATGATACGGTACAGGAACGAATAAAAGCGCCCTGTTAAGCATACATCAATTCAGTTGTCAGAAACATGATTACAAGAGAAAAAATAGGAGGCATAATAGGAACAGTAATTTTTGCGATATTACTCTTCCTTATCTTATTATTTTCTGTTTTCACATTATCTTTTCCACCCGAGGAATTGGAAGGAATACCGGTAATGTTCGGGACCACTGAAGAAGCTTTCGGGATTGCCGAGGCCCCCTTCACGGAGATAACACCTACCCCTACTCCCTCACCTGAAATTCCACCCTATTCTCCGACCGAACCGTTAATCACCCAGACCACGGAACCTACCATCGACGTGGAAGCAGAACGGGAAGAAGAACGACGAAAGGCTCAATTAGAGGCTGAACGAAAGGCGCGGGAGGAAGCCGAACGACGTCGCAAAGAAGAGGAAGCGCGCAAGCGGGAAATTAACCAACAAATGTCGGGACTCTTCGGAGAGAGTGCGGGAAGTCGTGGCAATACGGAGGGTCAGGGCACACAAGGGGTATCTACAGGAAACGCTACACAAGGTTCTCCTACCGGCACAGGGGGGATAGGCTCCTACGACCTGGGAGGACGGAGTCTGGGAAGCGGCGGGTTAGGGCAACCCAACTACACCGTGAACGATTATGGTACCGTCGTTGTTAATATCACAGTAGATCCTGCAGGCAACGTGATCCATACGGAAATAGGACGCGGCACAAATACACCCAGTGCCACTCTCCGAGAAGAAGCTTTACGAGCTGCGCGAAGGACGAAGTTTAATGCGATCAACTCTGCCAATAATCAACAGGGAACTATTACCTATCGATTTAATCTCAACTAAATAATATGGGTAACCACTAAAAAAAGATTACCCCTCCCTACAAAGGAAGGTATTTTTAAGTTTCACTAAAAACAACCATCATGAAGAAAGTAGCCCTCTTTTTAGCAAACGGTTTTGAAGAAATTGAAGCGCTCGCCACCGTCGACATTTTGAGAAGAGCGCAGATACCGGTTGAAACCATATCCATTTCGAATGACAAAACCGTAATCGGTGCGCACAATATACCGGTCATTGCTGACAAAATTTTTCAGGAAACCGATTTCTCGGAAGTGGAGGTATTGGTGCTACCAGGTGGAATGCCGGGTGCTAAACACCTCAACGAAAATGAAGCGTTGAAAAAGCTGATTACACAATTCAACGACGAAGGAAAACAGATAGCCGCCATCTGCGCCGCTCCCATAGTCCTGGGCGGCCTCGGACTGCTTCAGGGCAAACGGGCAACTTGCTATCCCGGTTTTGAAGCAGAACTGACGGGTGCACAAACAACAGGCGAAAATGTAGTGGTCGATGGCAATATCACTACAGGAAGAGGTCCCGGACTGGCGTTCGACTTCGGACTAAGATTGGTAGAGCAAATCGCCGGCCTCAAAATACGGCAGGAAGTACAAAACGGGCTGTTACTGTAATCTTCCGGCAGGCAACAGATTCCGGCCAATCCGATCTCGAATGGATCGATAGCCCCGTATCGAATGAACCGATAGCCCCGTATCGAATGGATCGATAGCCCCGTATCGAACGGACCGATAGCCCCGTGTCGAATGAACCGATAGCCTTATACTAAGAAGTTGTTTTTATAATTCAGAACAGATTCTTATATAAACTAAAAAATTAATGGTGCAGGGAGTTCACTAAAGTCAGACTATTTCTTCACTCAACATAGTCAAAATAAGTTTTGTCTATGCAATCGCTTGTCGAAATAGTTGGTAATTACCAAAAAACCAACTACCTTTGCACCGTTTTTTTAGCAACATAATGTCTCACTTATTTAATTGAAATTTATTTCACAACAAATGACAGAAAATTTAAACAATGTGGCTCCCATAGAAGATTTCGACTGGGCCGCCTATGCTGAAGGTGATTCCTACAGTAAAGAAAGCAAACAACAACTTACCGAAAGCTACGACAACACCTTGAACAAGATCAATGACAAGGAAGTCGTGACAGGTACCGTTACCTCCATGAACAAACGCGAAGTGGTTGTAAACATCGGCTACAAATCCGATGGTGTGGTTTCGATGAATGAATTCCGATACAACCCGAACCTGAAAGTGGGCGACGAAGTAGAAGTGTACATCGAAAGCCAGGAAGATAAAAAAGGACAATTGATCCTTTCTCACAAAAAAGCACGTGCTTCACGCTCCTGGGATCGTGTCAATGCCGCGCTTGAAAACAACGAAGTGATTAACGGATACATCAAATGCCGCACAAAAGGCGGTATGATCGTGGATGTATTCGGTATCGAGGCATTCCTCCCGGGTTCACAGATCGACGTGAAACCGATCCGAGATTATGACATCTTTGTTGATAAGACAATGGAATTCAAGGTGGTAAAAATTAACCCTGAATACAAAAACGTGGTTGTATCGCACAAAGCCCTTATTGAGGAGGAACTCGAACAACAGAAAAAAGAGATTATCTCGAAACTCGAAAAAGGACAGGTACTCGAAGGCGTCGTGAAGAACATCACTTCTTATGGTGTGTTCGTCGACCTTGGTGGCGTGGACGGCCTCGTACATATTACCGACCTCTCATGGGGACGCATCCAGCACCCGGATGAAGTGGTGAAACTGGACGACAAGATCAATGTGGTAATCCTCGACTTCGACAACGAGAAAAAACGTATTGCACTCGGTCTGAAACAGTTGACCCCGCACCCATGGGATTCTTTGAGCGAAACCCTGAAAGTGGGCGATATCGTCAAAGGAAAAGTGGTGGTCATTGCCGATTACGGTGCATTTGTAGAAATCGCTCCGGGCGTAGAAGGATTGATCCACGTTTCAGAAATGAGCTGGACACAACACCTCCACAGTGCACAGGACTTTATGCATGTAGGTGAAGAGGTAGAAGCAGTCATCCTGACGCTCGACCGCGACGAACGCAAAATGTCACTCGGTATCAAACAACTCAAACCCGATCCATGGGAAGATATCGAACAGAAATATCCTGTCGGCAGCACGCACACCGCTACCGTGCGTAACTTTACCAACTTCGGCGCATTCGTTGAAATTGAAGACGGCGTAGAAGGATTGATCCATATCTCCGACCTTTCATGGACGAAGAAGATCAAACACCCGAGCGAAATAACCGAAATCGGTGCTCCTATTGAAGTACAGGTACTCGACATCGACAAGGAAAACCGTCGTTTGAGCCTTGGCCACAAACAACTGGAAGAAAACCCGTGGGATGTATTTGAAACCATCTTCACCGTAGGTTCTATCCATGAAGGTACCATTATAGAAATGCTCGACAAGGGCGCGGTTGTTTCACTGCCTTATGGCGTGGAAGGATTTGCGACTCCCAAGCATCTGGTAAAAGAGGACGGCTCTCAGGCCCAGTTGGATGAGAAACTGGAATTCAAAGTAATCGAATTCAATAAAGATGCCAAACGCATCATTGTCTCTCACAGCCGTATCCACGAAGATCTGGCCGATGACTCCAGAAAGAAGAGCAACAAACGCTCCGGCGGAAGGAAAGAAAGCGGAAACGAAGCAGCCGCTGCCATCCCTGCAATGGAGAAAACCACCTTGGGTGATATCGAAGAGTTGGCTGCACTAAAAGAAAAACTCGACAGCCAAAAGATAGAAGCACTAAACAAAAAGGTGAAACAGGAAGAAGCTGCCAAAGAAGCTAAAGCAGCGGAAGCAAAAGCGGAAGAAGTGAAAACGGAAGCTGCTCCTGAAGTTGCGGAAACTGCAAAAGCAGTAAAAGCTGAAACTCCTGAAGTTGCGGAAACTGTAGCAGAAGTAAAAACTGAAGAAGTGGTAGCAGAAGAGCCCAAAGCGGAAGCCCAGGCCGAAACTGAAACTGCCGGTGCTAAGGAAGCAACAGAAAAAGAGTAATTGATTACTTTTCCACATAGAGTAAAAACTGTCCGGAAACCCGGGCAGTTTTTTTTTATAAGAAATCCGCCGGCTGATGTAAGAAATCCGGCACTATCCCGTCTATATAGTATATGAATGTCCGACAGTTCCAATATCAGATCCTTTGCCTCTCCGATAAGTCATATCGGATGGCACTGTCGATCTTAAAGAATGAAGGTAATGCGAGGGATGCGTTACAGGAACTGATGGCACGCCTATGGGAAAAGCGCGAGCAACTGGATGCTATCACCAACCATCAGGCATTTGTACTCACATCGATGCGGAATCTGTGCTTTGACATGCTACGCAAGTCAATCCATACACTCGAAATTCCGGCGGACACCGAATACAACGCCCCCACCCCATATCAACAAGTAGAACAATCCGATATGATGAACCACATCGCTAAAATGATTGATGAATTACCCGAAATGCAACGAACCATTCTACGAATGAAAGATGTGGAAGAGATGGAATTGAAGGAAATTGCCCAGATAATGTCGATGACGGAGAATGCCGTCACCGTAAACCTCTCAAGAGCACGAAAAAAACTTCGCGATATGATCATGCACAGCCAACAGAAAGAAAATACAATATATGAACGATATAGATAATCTGCTCGAGAAATACTTCAACGGCGCATCCTCAACCGAGGAAGAGAAAAGGTTGAAGAGTTATTTCAATGAGACCGGCATATTGCCCGAACATGAAATATACAAACCTCTTTTTGCCGTTTTTGACTTGGAAAGACAGATAAAAGCGCCGGGAATCGCTCTTTCGGAAAAGAATACAAAAAGGCTCTCCTTTACCCGTCGTACAATTATTTGGATAGCAGGATCGGCGGCTGTAGCACTTTTGGCTATCACACTCTCGACCTTTAACCCCTTGCAGGATCAAAATAGGGAATATGTAGTAATTGTAAACGGGAAAAAGATCTCCAATCCACATAAAGCACGGCAATATGCCGAGAACATGTTTGCAGAAGCGGAAAAGATCGTAGAAAATTCTTATCAGCCTTTCCGTGAAGCAGCAAATATGAAAGAGGAACTCAACGCCAGGAAAATTTTAAGGGAAACAGCACAAAAAATAGAGGATATAAAAACAAATAACCCATAAGTAAAATTCAAATCATTATGAAGAAATTATTTTCAATTATGCTTATCACGCTGGCATTTTCAGCTGCGGCATCTGCTCAACAGGTGGAAAAATTGTTCGATAAATATATGGAAGATGTACGCTTCCAATACATTTATGACGGATCGGACATAGACAAGAAAGAAGGGAAATGGATAAATAAAGGGCAAAAAATGCTTACGCTGAGTAGAGCAGAGACCGGTCTGGTGAAATCATTTTCGGATGAAGTAAATGCCGCCATAAAAACTGACGGCTATAAACAGACTACCTTTGTGAGAAATGGGACAAACAGGGTTTCGAATTATGAAAAAGAGACGGTCAACAAGAAAGATGAATTGACCGTGATTCAAAATAATGAAACGCATATAATGTTTATATGGGAATCTTATTCAAAGTAATCAACTCTACTTTTTTTAATATAAATGACCGGACGGGAATGTGGCGTGAGCCATATTCCCGTTATTTAAGCGCCGAACCCCTGTTTCCTTCCCGAAAACATTTTATTCCTGTAATTGTTTAAAAGGGGAATTAAAATCAGCACTCCTGTTATGAGCGGCTTTACGTTATGAATTCATATAATAAATATAAAACGCGTGTTTTCAAACGACAAACCATATCGAGATTTTGCCGAATTTCTTTCTGCAAAATTCCCCTATAAAGTACAAAAGATATCCGTCAACGCCGGTTTTACCTGCCCCAACCGTGATGGCAGTAAAGGGCGCGGCGGATGTACCTATTGCAATAACCAGAGTTTCAGCCCCGGTTACGGCAAACCGACCAGGAACATCCCGGAACAACTGGCCGACGGCATTCATTTCTTCTCACACAAATACCCCGAGATGAAATACCTCGCCTATTTCCAGTCTTATACCAATACTTACGACAGCCTGGATTCCCTTATCTCCAAATACGAAGAGGCGCTCTCCCACCCTGATGTGGTAGGATTGATCGTAGGTACCCGTCCCGACTGTATGCCTCCTGAGCTGCTCGATTATTTCGAAGCGCTCAGCAAAAAGACGTTTGTCATGGTGGAATACGGGGTGGAATCAACTTTGAATAAAACATTGGAAAGGATAAACCGGCAGCATACTTATGAAGAATCAGCCGTGATGATCCGGGAAACCGCCGGACGGAATATTATAACAGGAGCTCACATGATTTTAGGGCTTCCGGGTGAAACCACGGAGGATATCCTCTCTCATGCCGATATGCTTTCACGGCTTCCACTCACAACACTGAAGCTGCATCAACTGCAAATCATCAGAGGAACAGCTATGGCAAAAGAATTCCGGTTATTACCCGAATCGTTTCACATCTTTGAACTGGATGAATATATCGATCTGTGCGTCTCTTTTGCGGAACGGCTGAAGCCGGAGATTTACATTGAACGCTTCACGTCACAATCACCGGAAAAACTGCTGATCGCACCCGCATGGGGTCAGAAAAATTATGTGGTGACAGAAAAAATAGTGAAACATTTCCGGGAAAGGGAAACCTGGCACGGACGATTGTATGGATCTCCGCAAGGACAACGCGCCCCTCACATCCTGTAATTCCAGTCTCTTTGTATATACTTGTCTCCCTGCAACTTTCGTATCCCCTCTTCCTCATGGGCTTCAAAAGAACCAATATGGTCCGTCCCCATCACTAACCCCATCTGAAGGGCAAACTGCAGGAAAAATTGTGCTGATTCGAACCCCTCCCCTCTTTCCTGCAAGTATGACCGGATGTTTTTTACGGGGCTGGGTACCGAAGCGGTCGCCTTCCTTACCAGATCCCTCTTTTCCGGATTCAATGCCTTCGAGAGCATCCGGAGATCGGTATCATAAAGCAGCGTACCATGATGTATTTCTCTTCCCTTAGAAAGATGGGATGCAGTTCCCGATATCTTGTAGCCCTCCAGCCAAAGGTCTTTCCGTTTCCTTACTTCAACGGGAATATCCAATGCCTGAAGTGTCTCCACCACCGGATCAAGAAAACGGGCGCTCAACGGCTCCCCGGTTTTGCCATGGATAAAACTGTAATTCAGGTTGCCAAGATCATGATAAACAGCCCCGCCGCCCGACAATCGCCGTATAATCCGGATGTCATGTTCTATACAGAAATCCTGGTCAACTTCATTCAGCACCGCTTGGTTGGATCCTATAATCACACTCGGTTCATTGACATATAACAGTAAAAAATCTTCTCCCGCTTTTGAAAAAAGGTATTCTTCTGCAGCCAAATTGAACGAAGGTAAAGTAGATTGGGAAAGAATGATGTTCATGACATAAAATTGAACTGGTTGTAATAACCGATCGTCTCTTTAGTCAGGATATCGAGTTGTGTATAGTTCTTTACTTTTACCGGTTTACGGTATATCAGGTACTCGATCACTGTCTTCATTGCCAGAAACCCCTGATGTTCCGGCTCCTGTCCGATCAGGAAATCAATATATCCCTCTTTCAGCCCTCTTACATTCGAAGCCGTGAGATCCAGGCAAACCAACCGGATATCATTGATTCCGTTTTTAGCGAAATAATCGGCAACGATCCCTCCCCTGGAATTGAGGACCACCACCCCGCCAATCTTTTGGCGGTCATGGAAGAACTCCCTCAACTGCTGGTCGAACTTTTCCGGTTCCATGGCGGTAAAAGGTATTTTATGTACGCTATTGGCGATATGCTTCTCCTTGAGGTAGTCATTAAAACCCTGCTTTCTCAATATACTTGTGTTGGCACTCTGGTCTCCTATCCTTACAGCCTGTAACATCCCGATATCACTACCTGTTGGAATGATAGAGGTTATCAGCTTGGCCACCAGATAACCACAAATATAATGATCGGAAGTGAAGAAAGCGAGCGGCATTGTATTCTCTAAAGGAGAATCTACAAAAACATAGGGGGTATCTCTTTCATCCAGCTGTTCTGTCAGACGGACAGTCTCCTCCTTAAAAGTAGGCCCGATAATGACTGCATCGGCATCCGTCTGCGCTACCTGATCATAAACTTCCCTGCAGGAATAAATATCGTATTGGTTGTAAGTATATATCAAACATTGTACCCGGATATTTTCAAACTCCTCCAATGCATGATGGATACCCGAATGAATACTTTCCCAATATTCCCCTTTCATTACATGGGGGGTAGTGATTACCACCTTATATTTTCTCTTTAAAGATAATCCGGAGATATGGATATTCGGCTTATAATTTACTTTCTTCAGCACTTCCTCTACAGCTATACGTGCCGATTCTGAAACATTCCCCCTGTTATGGAGTATACGATCCACCGTTCCGGCAGAAACGCCGGCCATTTCCGCTATATCCTTAATGCGAATTTTCCGTTGCATATAGGGTCAATTTTATTGATATGTGATAAACACAAACATGTGAATGAATGAATAAATAAGAATAAGTGCAATTATTTTACAAAGTAACAAATTAATTTTGAATTTTTATAAAAACATAGAAATAGTTCTGATAACCGGAAAATGTATTCAGACAGCCTTATTAAACTCCAGGATGTATTCTGTAGGCGTATAACCCATCACCTTTTTAAACTGCCTGTTAAAGTTGGAAATATTATTATATCCTGTTTCATAACAAATTTGGGTTATTGTCAGTCTTCTCTCCAATAGCAATTTACACGCATAACTGATCCGGAGTTCGTTGATATATTGAAAACAGGTCTTACTCGTTTTTTCCAGAAAGTAACGACAAAATGCACTTATATTCATCCCCGCGATATCTGCAATATCATGTAGTGTAATTGACTTTGTATACTCACGGTGCAGGAAAGCCTTCACTTTAATTATGCGGGGATCATCATCCTGGGTATTTATAAAAGTATCTTCGTTTTCATCCCTTAATAACCTCTTTTCTTGGGAATGGCTCATCAGGGAAAGAATTTTTATTGTCTCCAAAAGCAGGTCAAGCCCACTTAGTCGAAGTGCCTTTGTCATCCTTTTCCGTATTGCCTTATTGGCATCCTTTTCAAAATAAATGCCATATTGGGCATCCTCCAATAATTTTTTTATCTTGGAAAATTCCGGGTATCGTTGCAGTGAATACTGGAAAAAATCTTTGGAAAACTGGAGAGTGACAGCATTTACCCTGTATTTCGGATCATTCTGATAGTATTGGATATCATTTCTGTACATGTGGGGGACACTGCTTCCCAACAGCACCAGATCTTCATCTGAAAACAGTTCTATATTATTCCCTACAAAACGGGTACCCGTACTTTTCAATACATACACAATTTCATACTCTTCATGAAAGTGCCAGGGAAACTTGAAATAATCATAGTCACACCATTTTATCTTGATGGGTGACCCGCTGCTAAGATTCAGCTTCTCATGCATTATTTTTGTCATAGCCCTATAATTTGACGCAAATATAGTATTAATAATTGCAAATATAAAATTTGGCACGGATGAATTATTGTAAATACTTTTGTATACTGGGAATCCATTTATATTCAAAGAAGTAAAATATAGGAATTATGTTATTGGAGAAGACATGGAGATGGTTTGGCACGAATGATACAATTGGTTTGTCCGATTTAAAACAGATCGGTATAGAAGGTATCGTCACATCTTTACATCATATAAAACCGGGAGTTGTATGGCATGTGGATGATATCCTGCCGGTAAAAAAAATGATTGAACACGAAGGTCTCAGATGGAGTGTTGTGGAGAGTCTTCCTGTCTCTGACGACATAAAACTGGGAACCGGCAATAGGGATAAGCATATAGAAAACTACAAAACTTCCCTGATTAATCTGGCCCAATGTGGGGTCAAAACAATCTGCTATAATTTCATGCCGGTATTGGATTGGGTAAGGACAGACCTCCATTATAGGGACAACGACGGCACCGAAACGATGCTTTTTGATTATCATACCTTTGCGGCTTTCGACCTGTTTATATTAAAGAGAGAGGATGCAGCCGGTGATTATCCGGAAAATATTATCCGGAAAGCAAACGAAATATACCAATCCATGAACGATGAGGAGAAAGAAGAGCTTGCCTACAATATCATCATTGTAACACAGGGTTTTATCAATAGTGCCGTTGAAGACACAAACGATTATAAAGAGTGGTTTCTTCGCGCGATAGAACTATACAAAGAATTGGGTACAGGCAAGTTCAGGGAAAATCTTTCCTTCTTCCTGAAAGAAGTGGTACCCGTTGCCGAAACCCATGGGATACGATTATGTATCCACCCTGACGACCCACCCTTCCCTTTGTTAGGATTACCCCGCATTGCCAGTACGATAGAAGACTTTGAGCAGATATTCTCATATCACGACTCCCCCGCCAACGGGCTTACTTTTTGTACCGGGTCTTTAGCGGCTGGAAAGGACAATGACTTACTTCAGTTTATCGAAAAATTCGCAGACCGGATTCATTTTGCACATCTCCGGAATCTGAGATTTTTAAATAACCATAGTTTTTATGAGTCGGGACATCTGGATGGAGATATTGATATGTATCCGATTGTAAAATTATTATTGAGAGAACAATACAGGCGGAAAAATGAAGGACGTGACGACATAAGAATCCCGTTCAGACCCGATCATGGCAAAAAAATGCTGGATGACTTCCGCAGAAAATCGAATCCCGGTTATCCGTTGATCGGACGGATGAAAGGACTCTCAGAAATCAGAGGACTGGAAACAGCCATAGAGCGGATTTTGAAAGATGCCGACTAACGACATGAAACAATATATTTAACAAAATCAGGAAATAAAACAGAAAATGGGAACAAACATGTTTGACATATCCGGCAAAGTAGCTGTGGTTACAGGGGCGAGCGGTGTATTAGGTGGAAGTATAGCTGAGTCACTGATGAAAGCAGGCGTAAAAGTCGCGGCAATGGGGAAAACAAAACAAAACGTAGAAGACAGGTTGAAACTACTGCAAAAAATACATCCGGAAGCCATTGGTTTAACTTGTAACATGCTCGATAAGGCTGCCTTGACAGAGGCAAAAAAAGAGATCTTAAGCAAATGGGGCAGAATAGATATTTTAATTAATTGTGCCGGAGGAAATACGCAAGGCGCAACCTTAACAGACGATCACTCCATCTTTGACATGAAACTCGATAGTTGGGATGAAGTTGTAAATCTGAATATAAATGGGACAGTGTATCCATCTTTAATTTTTGGAAAAGTGATGGCGGAACAAAATGAAGGAGTTATTATCAATATATCTTCAATGGCTGCCTACTTGTCAATCACGCGAGTTCCCGGATATTCTGCCGCAAAAACGGCAATCAACAATTTCACCCAATGGCTGGCAATGGAAATGGCCTTGAATTTCAGTGATAAAATCAGGGTCAATGCTATTGCCCCAGGTTTTTTTATAGGTAATCAAAACAGAAATATATTGATTAATCCGGATGGCAGTTTGACAGAACGAAGCAAAAAGGTCATAGCAAAAACACCCATGAAACGTTTCGGGGATATCACGGAATTAAATGGAGCGGTACAATTCCTATGTTCAGAGGCCGCAAGCTTTATTACAGGAGCAATAATTCCGATTGATGGCGGTTTTAGCAGTTATAGTGGAGTATAAAAAGTATAACTCCCTATTTTATTGCAAATATCATACATTTACAGGCAAAGATAATATTTTCTTTTAACTAAATAGTAAGGTACATTTGTAATGTAAATCTTAATTGAATTTAATAAGGTTGGAAGAATTTTATACTGTTTCCGTATTTAATCCAGCCCTACCTACTATATGGTTGCATAGGGCTGGTATTATTATTTTCAGAATGCTTATTAAATAGCGTGGGGTCCATATTTTTAAATAAAATCTTCCCGCATCGGACTGAATGCATCTATTAATATCCCCGGTTCAATACATTTCGTACTGTGCACTACATTCGGGGGAATATATATTCCATCCCCTTGCTTGACCTTTTTTGTGATCCCATCCACGGTGAATTCAAAAACTCCACTTGCCACATAGGTACTCTGGCTATGATAATGAAAATGTTCTGAACCTACAGCTCCTTTTTCAAATTCTACCTTTACAAGCATAATTTGATTGTCAAATCCCAAGATTTGCCTTCGCACCCCGGCACCGGCCTGGCACCACGAAATTTCATCCTTATATAAAAATAAATCACTGCAAGTTTTCATAAAAAACAATTGTATTTGATAATTAGCACCTTCTTCCGTCAATATCCTGAAAATCAACTTTAAATTCCCGATTATCAGAAAAGGTAATAGTCGCCCCTACTATACTATAATTATCTGTAACTTCCTCTACATTCATATATTTTATCAGATTCAATCCCAGTTCACGTTACAGCCATACATTGATATTTCAATGCAAAGATAAGGAAATAGAATAGATGATAAAAAATAGTCATTCGTACTATTACGAATGAAAAGTACTTATATATGAAGTTTTTGGGACGGATGATTTTTAATTTCGGGGATTGTTTGTTCTATAAGTTCATCATCAGCGGGTTTTGACAATATTTTATCCAGTTGCGACAGCAATAAGAGTATGGCCTGTTCTTGGCCGTACCTATTCCGGTGCAACTCTATACCAACTCCATATCATCCTCATACCATCCCTATAAATTGATAGAGTTGCTCCCGCAAATTATAAGCTTAAGTCTTTATTTATTACAGAAATTTGTTGTCATTGCACCAAATACAACCAAAAACGAATCATCATGGGGACAATACAAAGCGCCTGCCGCACCTTGATCGGCAAACCCTATGAATTATAGTTCCGGCAATTATTCCTTTTCCTTCAGCAACTTCTCCAAAAGTGCGTTTTTTTCTTTCTCCAACTCAACAATACGTTCGTAGAGGGCAGTTTTTTCTTTACTCAATGCGAGAATTTGTTCGATCGGATTATACGTGTTGCTAAAATTTTCATTATCATTTGTGATCGCTATATTGCTCACGCTTCCATTTTCAAATGTATTGTTTTCAATAATGAAAGTTACCGGGTCTTCCTCCAGTTCCTTGATCAGTTCGGGAGCTACGTTCAGGGCTTTGGCAAACCGTTCGATCACATCGTCGCTGAGCACTTTCCTCTGTTCGTAAGTGGAAATCAACGCCTGACTTAACCCCATCTCGGAGGCCAGGGCTTCCTGTTTTTTCCCCAGCGTATGCCGGAAACGTTTGACGGCGTGCCCGTGATGCGTGTTTCTTGATGTGTGTTCTTTTGTTTCCATATATCTCTGGATATTATTTTGTTACTGCAAATATACAAAAAATAGGACACATTGATAACTATCAACGCAAAAATGATAAGTATCAATGTACTTCGTAGCGGATGTTTCATAGAATCTCACTTCCTTTGAATGATTAATTAATTATAGTTAAATTTAAAGAAACATAGTGTCATGGACCCATAACAGTATTTAAAATGAATTATTATCTTTGTACCGTAAAACACGGTACGAAGTAATATAGCGCTTTTTTGGTCTTTGTAACGAATCCGCAAAATTCAAACCAGGAGACCAAAGAATGGAAGCGCCCTTAGCAATAAGGGCGTGGACATTGTTTTATTCTCCTGGAAAGGCCCTTGCGGAGCCTGTTACAAAGAATAGCGACAATCGTCCGCGCCTCTTTTTTATATCCCATGTATATATCATATTCTAATTGAATAAAATTCCGCTATCGGCCGTTTTATTTATTGATCAAGGATTAATATTCCGCACGCACGATTGCCCGTTAACCGTACCGGGTTTCAGTTCTCTGCAAACTCTTTTCCTCTCTCAACCGGCATTGGCCGGAAATACCAATTTATTTTTTCATACATACCAACAGGGTTCTTGCCATTTGCAACGGTGTAATATGTAGATATCCACGGTATATAGAGAACAAGTATGCCTAACAATCAACAAATTACACTGAATAAACCTGAGAAGTTTACTCTAAAACAAATGAAAAATGAAAAGTAAAAAGTTTGAATTTTTGTTACCAATTCTATTTTCAGGATTACTCGTCTTTGTCCATAGCTGCAAGGACGAAACGTATGTTTATCAGCAGGATTCGGATAAAGGTACACCTTTCAATCCCAACCTGCCTGTGGAAATTACCGGATTTATGCCTGATTCGGGCAAAATCGCGGAAAAAGTCGTTATTAACGGATCAAATTTCGGGAATATCGCCAGTGAAGTCAGAGTCTTTTTTAATGATGGATATTCGGATAAAGAAGCATCTGTCATTAGTGTCAACGGTAGTTCTATTTATTGCCTGGCACCCAGATTATCGGGTGGAGACAACCAAATAAAAGTAATCGTGTCGGAAAGTACCGAAACGGTTGCTCCCAAGACCTTTCATTATACCGCCTCCGCGTATGTGTCTTGGGTTGCGGGTATCGGTTTGCGGGACGGTACTGGCGCTTTTTATCAGGACGGGACATTGGCTGAATCCCATTTTCATAAAATAATGGGAATTGTAGCGCTTGGCGATGACCAGATCATGACCTTCGGATCATATGAGTCAATGGCGAATAAGGTCCGCTTTATCTCGGTGAATGATAACAGGGTTATCACCCTGCAAGACGGGGTTTATCTGGGAAAGCCCGCTATCAATGAAGATAAAACTGCGGTATATGCGACGACCTTGAATCCCACCCATACTGTTTACGAATACAGGAAAGATAATGGCTGGATGCCTTACAGGATAGGTGAAATTCCGGAGAGGGGATCGGGTTATGATCATATCCAGAGCATGGTAATGATGGATAAAGAGCATGATCCGGCACAGGAATGGCTCTATTTTTGCCATAAAAGCGGTTATTTCGGGCGTTTTAACATCAATACACAACAAACCGAAGACCTGGGTGAGAACCTTTTTGACCAGGCAGACTATGTCGGTTATCTGGTATATGACAAGTTTAATAACTGTTTCTATCTTTCCCACCACACCAAATATTGCATTTATAAGATCAGTAAGACGGGAGCAACGTGGACAGACGGTGTACGGTCGGATATCTACGCAGGTTCCCCCAACCAGAGTGCCGTTGTGGATGGAAGCCTGGCAGATGCGCGCTTTAGGGATCCGAGAGGAATGTGTATGGACGACGATGGGAACCTCTATATTTGCGAGTTCAACAACTCGAATGTGATCAGGAAGATTTCCGCTTTGGATGGTTACGTATCCACCGTTGCAGGAACCCTGAATGTAGAATCGCCGCAAACGAACGGTGATCCGGCAGAAGCGATATTTCTTGATCCGCGCGACATTTCCTATGACGGAAACGGTAATTTCTTTATCGCGGAATGGTGGGAAGCTACCATCAGGAGATATGCAGTTCAATAACCCTCTAAGATTAAAAAACATGAAGAAAACATTTTTTATATTGGTTATAATGACACTGTCGTTCAGTTCGTTTGCACAGACCGGGACAGTGAATGTGGCAGGAACCATCATGGATGAACAGGGAGAAACGCTGATTGGAGTATCCGTACAGGTTAAAGGTACCGGAACCGGCGTCGTTACCGATTATGAAGGGAGGTTCCGGATCGAGAATGTTCCCGCCGGGAGTACTTTAGTCTATTCCTACCTGGGATATAAATCACTTGAAATTGCATACACGTCGAGTCAGGAAAGGGTAAGGATCGGGATGACGCCCGATGTGAGTGAATTGGAGGAAGTCGTGGTAACAGGACGGGGCAGCCAGCGCAAGGTCTCGGTAGTAGGAGCCATTACCAGCATACAACCGGACGAATTGCAGGTGCCGGCCACTTCCGTTGCCAATATGCTGGGCGGACGTGTTCCCGGGATTATTTCGGTGACTCGTACCGGAGAGCCGGGAAATGATTTCTCCGAATTTTGGATACGGGGTATCAGCACTTTCGGCGCCAATCAAAGTGCATTGGTGCTGATTGACGGTATTGAGGGTAGTCTTAACGACCTCGACCCGGCCGACATCGAAAGCTTCTCCGTGCTGAAGGATGCCTCGGCAACAGCTGTTTACGGTGTCAGGGGAGCCAATGGCGTTGTGGTTGTAACCACCAAGAGAGGGAAAGCAGGAAAAATGCGGATCAACTTCAAATCCAATTCTACCTATTCCTATTCGCCCCGTATGCCGGAGTACGCCAACGCCTATCAATATGCCTTGTTGGCTAATGAGGCCAGGATCGTAAGAGGAAATAATGCGCTGTACACACCAACTGAACTGGAACTGTACCGGACAGGACTTGATCCCGACTTATATCCGGATGTGAGCTGGAGGGATGTCATTTTAAAAGACCATGTCTGGAATACCCAGCACCACCTGAGTTTATCAGGTGGAGGGGAAGCGGCGCGTTATTATGTCAGTTTGGGAATTCTCAACAATGAAGCTTTATTCAAGCAGGATGCCTCTTCTCCTTTTAGTGCCAATGTGGACTATCGCAAATATAATTTCCGGGCGAACGTGGATGCCAATGTAACCCGTTCAACCACCCTTTCACTCAATATGGAGACCGTTTTCGTTTCACAAAACGCTCCCGGATTTGGGGATGATAACAATGCCCTTTGGACAGCCCAGGCCAATTTGCCCCCCAATATCGTACCTGTTCGTTATTCCAACGGCCTATTGCCGGCTTATGGTGTAAATGCAGACCAAATGTCCCCCTATGTGCAACTGAACTATACCGGCTACAAAGCGATAGAGCGTTATACGACAAAAACGAATCTGACGCTAAATCAGGATCTGGGCATGTTTGTCGAAGGACTATCCGTACAAGGGCTTTTTTCATTGACTGCAAACGGTTCACATACCGTTCTGAATTCAATGACACCCGATTTGTATTTTGCCAACCCGAAGACGGGACGCAACAACGACGGTTCGCTTCTGACCGAAAGAAAAGTGACCAAACAAGATTTGACATCGGTACAGTTATCTTCTTCCGACAGGCAATATTATTTTGAAGGGCAGGTAAATTATAATCGTGTTTTTAACGTAGATCATCGCGTTACGGGCTTAATCCACGCTTATCGCCAGGATGCGAAAAACAGCGGATGGGGCGATGGAATTTTTGTAACCATTCCTCAACGCTATCAGGCTTATTCCGGTAGGGCCACTTATTCATATAAAGACACCTATATGATAGAAGGTAACATTGGATATACCGGTTCGGAAAATTTTAATAAAGACAGGCGTTACGGCACGTTCCCTTCCATTGCATTGGGATGGGTCCCGACACAATATCAATTGATTAACGAAAAATTACCTTTTCTCAATTATCTTAAATTTCGCGGTTCTTACGGACAGGTGGGTAACGACCGTCTGGTAGATAATAATGGGAACAAAGTCCGCTTTCCTTACCTTACCATCGTAGAGGGTATCAATTCCGGCATCTGGGGAGGAACCGCTATTGGAGAAACCCAGATCGGAGCCGTAAATATGGAATGGGAAACGACGACGAAACTGGATTTGGGGATTGACGGCAAATTGTTCAATAACAAAATTGATTTCACCGTGGATTTTTATCGTAACAAGACCACCGGAATTTTCCAGAAACGTGAAAGTATTCCTCTTGAATCGGGGTTGAATGCAACGCTTCCTTATGCAAACATCGGATCCATGAAAGCATGGGGTGTGGACGGGAATGCTTCTTACACGCAGGAAATAAATAAAGATATGAGTTTTATCGTTCGGGGAAATTTAACGTTAGCGCGTAACGAAGTGGATTACTGGGAACAATCGGGGGTAAATTATCCTTACCAGTCCTACAGCGGCGTTCCGTATGGTGTGTTGCGCGGTCTGATCGCAGAAGGTTTGTTTAGGGATGAAGAGGATATCATCAGCAGTCCTAAACAGACATACATGGAAAATGTATTGCCGGGCGATATCAAGTATAAGGATGTAAATGGCGACGGGGTGATAGACGATGATGACATTGTGCCTCTCTCATATTCGAATATACCCCAGATTCAATATGGCTTTGCACTGGAATTCAACTATAAGAATTTCCGTATCAGTACCCTGTTTGAAGGAGTGGAAGATGTGCAGTATTTTTTCGGCGGAAACGGTTATTATCCTTTTTCAGGAGGTTCTACGGGGAACCTGTTGGCAATTGTTACTGATCAGGCAAACCGATGGACACCGGAGTCCCATTCGGGTAATCCCGCTACGGAAAACCCGAATGCCCGGTTTCCCCGCTTGACTTACGGGGAAAACCTGAACAACAATCGTGCCTCCACTTTTTGGTTGGCTGACGGAAGTTATCTCCGTATAAAAAATGTGGAATTGTCCTATGATTTACCCCGGAAATGGATGCGACAATCAAAAGTTTTTGAATCGGTTACATTGAGCCTGATGGGGGAAAATCTGCATGTGTGGGACAAAGTGAAGCTCTGGGATCCGGCACAGGCATCTGATAATGGTGCTGTCTACCCGTTACAACGGAAATATACGATTCAATTATATGCAACTTTCTAAAATAGAACACAATGAAAAAAACAAGACAAAATATCAATAGAATAATGCTGCTCTTGGGTACCTTTATACTGTGTACCATGCAGTTTTCATGTGCGGATTTTCTTGATGTGGATGATTATTTCAGGAATACAACCCAGCTCGATTCTATCTTTCAGCGCAAAGAACTAGTGGACCAGTATATCAGAGGAGCCGCCAGTTATCTCCCCAACGAGGGGAATTTGTGGACAAATGCTCCTAATCCGTTCCAGGGTGCATCGGACGAGAATTTCACCTCGTTTAATGACGGCAGGCATGCCGCTATCAAGTTTCTGCTTGACGAGATTACGGCGTTTAATAATGAATTTAATAACTATGCCAATTATTACACGGGTATCCGGAAAGCATCCATCGTTTTACAGCGAATAAATGAAGTTCAGGATATTTCCGACCTGGACAGGCGGGATTTTATGGGCAGGTGTTATTTCTTGCGGGGCTATTATTACTATCAGTTACTCCTGCAATATGGCCCCGTGCCTATCATGCCCGACCAGGCGATAGCCGTGGATGCTTCTGTGGAAGAAATGTCGAAGGAAAGAGGTACTTACGACGAATGCATAGAACATATTTGTGAGAATATGAAAATGGCCTCCGACCTCTTATATTCCGAAAGGGCTTCCGACGAAATAAGCATTCCGACGAAAGGCGCTGCATTGGCCGTAATCTCACGTGTCCGGTTATACTCCGCCAGTCCCTGGTTCAACGGCGGAAGCGGCGGATTATATGCGGATTGGAAACGAAAAAGCGACGGTGCCCACTTTATCAGCCAGAACGTCGATAATGAGAAATGGGGAAAAGCAGCAGTAGCTGCCAAACGGATCATTGACCTGGGATTGTATGAACTCTACATATCCCCCAGGAAAAGCGACACGAAAGCACTGCCGGAGGTGGTGATGAACACGTTCAATACCCGTCCTATCGGGCAATTCAATCCGGGTGTCATAGATCCTTTCCGCTCTTATTCCGAGGTATTCAGCGGGGATGTTTCCGTTTCCATGAACGACGAGATCATTTATTCATGCAGGCCGACCCAGAGCGGTAAAGATTCGCCGGCGGGTATTGCCATGCCTGCACTGATGGGTGGGATGAATGGATTGAACCTGACTCAGGATGTAGCAGATGCTTTCTATATGGAAGACGGGGCATCGTATTCCCAACCCGACGCGGCACATGAAGCAATCGGGGTTGCAAAGAGTTTTTCGGGCTATACACTCTCGGGGAATGCGGCAAGAATGCACAACAATCGGGAAATGCGTTTTTATGTCACTATAGGATTTAACCACTGTATCTGGCCCAATGCTTCTTATACAGGTTCAAGCAACCTTAAAAATCTTGAAGTACAATATTATGCCGATGGGAATGCCGGCCCACCCGCCAATTTTGCTGTGGACTACAATCATTCAGGATATACACTGAAAAAATACGTGAATGCGGAAGATATTATCACAAACGGCTCCATTCGCCCGAAATCGTTTCCCATTTTCAGGTATGCTGAAATTCTGCTGAACTATGCCGAAGCACTGAATGAATTGGAAGGGAGTTACAGTGAAGATGGAGTCCAGGTAACAGGCAGGGATGAAAATGAAATTCTGGACGCATTCAATCAAATTCGTTACCGCGCAGGTTTACCCGGATTGACGACACTTCCGGATCAGACACAGATGCGCGATCTGATTAAAAAAGAACGGCGGATTGAATTTGTTTGCGAAGGTCACCGCTATCATGATCTGCGTCGTTGGGGAGATGCTTATACTGCCTACAACCGCCCCGTATTGGGTATGAATATCAAGGCAAGGAGAACTGAGCGCCAGGCATTCTATACAATTACGACATTGACTGACGATAAGGCACGAAGGTATTTTGATTATAAAAACTATTTTTATCCTATTCCCAAGACTGCTTTGGATAAAAATGACAAGTTAGTTCAAAACCCCGGATGGTAAACGCTTTAATATATAATCGTATGAAAAAAAATAAATTATGCATATTCTTTTCGATGCTGATTGCAATAACATTTTCGGCATGTGAAGCAGATGATCCAATGGCTTCGGAACAATATCGGAAAGAAATTTACATTGTTGGAGCATATAATAATGTTTTATCTTTCGATCTTCCTTATGGTGAGAATCAGGACGCTTTTATCTCCCTCGCAGTGAGCGGAACCTTGAAAATCGACCGTGATGTAAATATTACCCTTAAACACGATGACGATATCATTAGTTGGTATAATGATAAGTATATGCTTGATGCTCCGGTGAAATATCAGCAATTAGAACCCGGGGCCATTCATATTCCTTCATGGACAACTACCATCAAGGCTGGGGAGATCTATGCCCATTTGCCTTTTACTGTCAGTAGTACCGGGTTGCATTGCGATTCGCTTTATGCCGTCACTTTTGCGATAGAATCGGTTTCCGATTATATGAGATCGGGGAAAGATACAACGTTGATCTTAACATTAAATCTGACCAACGAATTCTCAGGCGTTTACCAGATGGAAGCGGCAAAAACGACGTTGGTAGAGGATGAAGAAGGTCAATGGAGTGAGATAGGTCTGCCTGTTCCGGTCGTTACTCTACGTACATTAACGGCGGTCTCAGCCGATACGGTGCGTTTCTTCCATGAAAAAGAGAAAGAAACATTGAGCGAGTATAGTAATTCCTGGAATCCGGGTGAAGATTATTTTAATGCGATAAATAATTTTTGTATTCAATTCGGGAAAGTTGCAGGTACAAATACTTTTACCGTGGAGCCCTGGGGGGTGATGGACATTATAGACGGAGAAGCGATATTCAGCAATAATATATTCACCTTCTGGTATGATTACATGCAGGGGACTACCCGCTATCGCATGAAAGGAACATTCAGGAAATAGGGATATTTTTGAGGAAGAACCCGGTTCCAAAGGTTCTGAATATCACTGAATATGGACGAATTTGCATTGTCAAATTCCTGAAATTTATCAATAATAAGGGTGCAATGTTCTTTCTTTGCAGGTATTTTTACCTGAAATCAAGCACAAAAAAGCCCTGATAATCAAATTTTACATATTGATTATCGGGGCTTTAATTACTTGACGGTATGAACGGGTGCCACACCCTATTTTGTTTTACCCATGATAATCAGCCAGTTACATTCTCACGTTTTTCTTGGGGGTACGAATCAGGAACGAAACCATACAATTTTCTGTAATTCAACATTTTAGCTCCAATTTTAACTCTTGCACCTTTATCGTCGGTTACCGTGCCGGTAATTATATCGTTTTCTCCTTCGGCAACTATTGATACAGTTACGTAAGGAATTGTCTCTTTGCCTTTTTCATCAATAACCTGTCCTGAAACAACTGTATTTTGTGCAAAACAATTCAAGGTAGCCAACCCCAAAATGACTACCAGTAATATTCTATTCATACTTCTGATTTTTTGAGCACAAAGTTGTCATAGGAATTTGTAGAAAAATTGAATGTAATCATATTAAATTTTCTCGTTGTCGTTAAAATTCAGAATTTCTGCTAAATCACCCCCTTTTTTTGTGTTTCATAACTTCTATCAATTAGCATATGAGATATTTATTTGTGGCTATATTGTTTTCATTAGCAACAGTTTTAGGCATTCATGCACAAAGTACAGATACAATAAAAGTGGTTTTGCCAACCTTACCCGTGATACTAAAAGATTCCCTGCATCCTTCATATAAAACAGTTAATCCGGTTATTTCTGATTTCCGGGAGAATGAAGATATGAAAAATCACTTTTATACAAATGAAAGTCCGATGACTTTTGAATTGGACAGGATACCCCGTAAAAAGAATATATTTAATTCATCCTATTCAAAATTTATCATTCCTACTGCCATGATTTCGTATGGAATCATGGCTCAAGGAAGTAAAAGGCTAAAAGAACTGGATTACAGTACCCACCATGAAATAACCGAGCATTATACAGCCCATATCAGGGTTGATGATTATATGCAATTTGCTCCTGCAGTTGCGGTTTATGGACTTGACTTTTGTGGAATAAAAGCAAAACATAATTTCAGGGACAGAACAATCGTCATGGCAACATCCTTCCTAATTATGTGTGCGACTGTACAAACCATGAAAAGTACCATCAATATAGAACGTCCCGATGGTTCAAATAATAACTCTTTCCCTTCCGGCCATACAGCAACTGCCTTTGTAGATGCTCATATCTTGTTTAAAGAGTATAGGGACACCTCGCCGTGGATTGGTGTGGCAGGATATACCGTTGCGGCGACTACGGGGACTTTACGGGTTATTAATAAAAAGCATTGGGTAAGTGATGTCGTTTCCGGAGCGGGAATAGGCATATTAAGTGCGGAACTGGGCTATCTGTTATTACCCGTATTTCATAACACGTTCGGGATAAAAGATAAAAAAAGCAGTTTAGTGATTGCACCAACTATTGGAGTAGATAATTACGGCGTTGGATTAGCATATACATTTTAATTATGAAAAAGAGAATTACAGATACTTTTTTGTTTTACAGTGTGTTTCATGTTCTGTATTCACTCTTTCGGATACAATGTATGGTTATATGAGCAAAAACTTGAACCGCTTGCTTATACGAAATACGCCCACGAGGGAGATGACCATACACAGGAATTTATAACCTACAGTTATCAGGCAGGCAAAACGAGTATACATGCCCAATTAATCCGAAATGTTAAACTACGGAATGATACTGTTATACCCACTTTGGGTTGCGTATATGATATGACGACAGTTGTTTATTACGCTCGCACGGTGGACTATTCAACCATGAAAAAAAGGGATGATACAGGTTGTCTGTTAATATCCATCCGGTAGTTACCATATGAATATTAAATCATAACATATAAAATTCAAAATATCTTCGAAATTACCCCTTTACATTTGTAAGTATTTTTTCCAAACAGTATTATGACAGATAAATTAATTCCCGGTGAAGAGAAATTGTTTTTTTTGATCAACGGTTCACATACTCATTTCTTGGACTCTGTGATGTGGAGTTTTTCTTCTATAAAAATATGGCTTCCTATCGGCATGTTGATAATACTGGGCATTGTGTATAAAAAATCATGGAAGCAATGGATTCCTGTATTATTGGCAATTACATTGCTTTTTGTTCTTTGCGATCAGTTTTCAAGTCATTTGATAAAACCGCTTGTTGCCCGGCCACGCCCAACTCATTATCCCGGAATTATGGAGCATGTCAGAACACTCTTTGGCTATACAGGAGGAAAGTATGGCTTTATTTCAGGGCATGCCACCAATAGTTTTGGATTTGCTATATTCTCGTCTCTGTTATTCAAAAATAAATTCTATACAAGCGTTGTGTTTTTATGGGCTTCCATAGTAGCTTATTCACGGATATACTTAGGTGTGCATTTTGTTTCTGATATACTTGGAGGAATGGTTTCGGGATTGTTGATTGGTTATCTGGTTTATAGTGCTTATAGGTACACATCAGAAAAAATAGCGGTAAAAAATGGCAGCTATACCATGACGGTATTTTCTCAAAAACAAACACGGTTATTAACGATACTTATCTTATTGTATATGATATTATTACCAATATTCAGCATATCTATTGAAACCTTAAACATATTGAAATGAATCGTACATCAAATTATCAGTTTACCATTGATAAATTGGCAAAGGTTGCATTTAGCTATATCTTTTGAAGAACGGAGTTACCATAGTGGAGAACGTGCCTATCCGTATGCGTGTAGTCTATAAACGACAGCGTGTCGAGTTTACAACCGGATACCGGATTGATGTAGCCAAATGGGATACAAATAAGCAGCGGGTTAAAAACGGATGCACAGGGATGTTTTTCCTATTTTCGTGCTTTACCGGGCTTCGACACAACGATTACAAAGCCATGCGACCTTATATTGATATCGCCGACGACATAAGAGCCAACTCAATGGATAAATTCAACCAAATATGATCAAAATGTTCCAAAATATCAGAATATTTTGATTTTTCCGAACGTTTTAATCAAATAATAAGTGAGAGACAGTACAAACATGCTGAACAATATAACAATACGAGAACTGCGCAAAAAAAGAGAATTATGCCGTAAAACTTTATCAAAAAATGGGATTTGAAGTTATAGACCAAGATAAAAAAGATTATTTAATGCTCTTAAAACTCCAATAATTCACAATGCAAACTCCTAACGAACATATCTCCTTACTCACCGACCTACTTCCCCGATACAGGCCAGTCAATATACTATATCAAGAGATCGTAGATAAGTCCGGTTTGAGTTTCGATGCGCAATGTGAAGGATAAAAAAGTCTAATAAAATCATCATTAGACGAAGTTCAAAGAGGGGAGGGACAGGTATTTCAAGCAATTCCCCAGAAACTCATAACACTGGAAAACAACCAATTAACACCTTTTTTTTATTGGACTTTTCTGTCAAAAAATCAAGTCCAACTTTTAGTCCAAGTGCCAACCCCTCAAAACGCGCTATTCTGCTTCGACGGGATATAACATCAAGCCTGACCATTGGGATGAAAAAAAACGATGGATAAAACGCGCATGTTCGCAATTTGACGATATTGATTCCGCTTTGACAAAGATAACTTCTAAGTTGGGTGAGATATTAACATACGCCAAAGATAATGGAATTGATCCGACTGTGGATTTTGTATTGTTGGGATTAGAAAAGAATCGGGGATACGAACAACGCTCCAACCGTGTAAATATGTTCGACACATTGGATTTATACATTGAAGAAAAGAAAAGCAAGGTATCTGCCGACCAAATAAAAGATTATAGATCGCTAAAAAAGCATTTGACAGCATTCAAAGAATGCTCCTCCCAACCCGTCACTTTTCGCAACCTGAACCTTAAATTCTACAAAGAGTTTATGGACTATCTCTTTTATAAGGCTGTGAAACCGGATGGAACAATCGGATTAGTAACCAATTCTGCAGGAAAAGTTGTTCGACTGTTGAAAGGGTTCGTAAATTACCAGGTTGCCAAAGGAACCATTCCTGCTGTTGACTTAAAAAATTTCAAAGTCGTTGAAGAAGAAACCGATGCTATATATTTGAACGAAAAGGAACTGGGAGCGATTTACAACTTAAATCTTTCTGACGATAAAGAATTGGAAGAAATCCGGGATATATTTATCGTAGGTTGCTTCACCGGATTACGATATAGTGATTTATCGACTCTAAGTCCCGAACATATTGATGCCACAAATGGCTATATCAATCTAAAACAAAGGAAAGTCCATAAGGCTGTCGTTATTCCGATGATTGATTATGTACCGGAGATTTTGAAAAAATACGACTACGATTTGCTGAAAATACCAAGCTATAAATTCAACGAACGCCTAAAAGAACTCGGCAAGAAAGCCAAGTTGAAACAGAAAACAGAGGTTGTCCGTAAGAAAGGAAATCTTAGGGTAAAAGAAGTTCACGAGAAATGGGAAATGATGTCCTCACATACTTGCCGGAGATCTTTCTGTACCAATATGTATCTCTCCGGCTTTCCGGCAGAGGAGCTTATGCGAATACCAGGACACAAAAGCCCTGCGGCGTTCATGAGATATATCAAAGTCGATAATATGCAGGCGGCGAACAGATTGAAAGCATTGAGAAACAGTCTGAA
This sequence comes from Proteiniphilum sp., assembly GCF_040307845.1. GTDB lineage: Bacteria > Bacteroidota > Bacteroidia > Bacteroidales > Dysgonomonadaceae > Proteiniphilum. Next base: position 1,887 of record NZ_JAWRIS010000029.1, on the reverse strand, counting down.
TAAGCAATCGTAATCCGCAGGAATTCATTATCTTTACGCCATAATTCAAATCTCCAATGATAGTAAAACATCTAAATTTCGACCAATTAATTGATAATGTTTATCAAACACATTGTCAACTGCAATTGAACGCCAAAAAAGCAGTTAATATAAATCTAACTATCCGAAATTGGCTGGTTGGATATTATATTGTTGAGTTTGAACAAAATGGGGAAGACCGGGCGAAATATGGTACAAATTTGATTGGAGAACTGGCTTCAAAACTTAAAATGAAAGGTCTAAAAGGGTTTTCTGTCAGCGCATTAAAGAATCACAGAACCTTTTATCTGTTATATCCTCAAATAAGCCAATCAGTGATTAGCTTTTTAGGAGAAGAAAAAAGCCAGTCAGTGACTGGCGAATTACAAAAGCAGTTGCCAATTCCAATTCGAGGGTCACTGACTACCGAATTGCAAGAGTATCCGATTTCTTCCGAAACCCTCTTGTCACAATTGAGTTTTACTCATTTTATAGAATTGATAAAGTTTGATGACCCACTTGAACGCCTATTCTACGAAGTGGAAACGATAAAGAACAACTGGAGTGTTCGGGAACTGGAACGCGCTATCAATACTGATTTATATGTCCGAACCGGCTTATCTAAAAACAAGGAAGCGGTAATCGCTAAATTCAAAAATCAAAAACCGGCTCAAAATATAGATGTTATCCGTGACCCATATTTTTTGGAGTTTTTGGGGTTAGAAGAACGTTCGGAATACAGTGAATCAGAACTGGAACAAGCCATTTTAGACAATTTGCAGAAATTCTTGATAGAACTCGGCACCGGATTCTGTTATGAAGCCCGCCAAAAACGAATCACATTTGACAATACCCATTACCGCATCGATTTGGTTTTCTATCATCGTATTTTGAAAAGTCATATTCTGATTGACTTGAAAATTGGCAAATTCGATCATACCGATGCAGGACAGATGAATGTTTATCTGAATTATTATAAAGACAATGAAATGTCGGACGGAGATAATCCACCTATCGGACTTATCCTCTGTGGTAGCAAAGGCGAAGCTTTGGCAAAATACGCCACTTCCGGCATGGATAACCAACTGTTTGTTTCCAAATACTTAATTCAGTTACCGGATAAGAAAGTCTTGGAAAATTTTATCAGAAAGGAAATAGATGGGTAGTTTATATTATGTCGCCCCGCTTACATCTAACGGATTGCTGCTTGGCGTTCGGGCGGGAAATTCCTGCGGACTTTCCCGCCGTGAACGTCAAACCCGCCTGACGCCAAACCCTTGTTGGCAGTAGTTTTTATTTTATTCTGTTTAGGATTTCTTTCAATTTCGGTTCAACATTCAGTTGTTCAAATAGTTTTTCGGTTAATTTCAACGAATTTTCAAAAGATGAACAGATGTTTTCAGGTTGTAAGTCAGATGTTACTGTTTCGTATGCTGAATACCACGTTGAGTCAATATCCTTTTCAAGACTTTTGGTCGGACTTTCCCAATATTGCGTTTTGTCGATTGTTATTCTTATAAGCCAAAGTAAATACTTCTGAACATTCGACAAACTTTGATGAGCGTGAGCAAACTCGCCACGTTTAATCAGGTTGCTTGTTGTCAGTAAAACATTTAACAACGATTCACTTAACCACTGCAAATTCCGTTTTATCCTGACCCCTCATTCCGCAACAAGCTGACCCCTGTTCCGGGATCCTGCCCCCTCTGTAAAACTCCCCTGGACACACATTTTATTAAAGACTTGCAGGGGTCAACATGCCGGAATGTCCACCTCCTGCCGTTCCGGCATACTGACCCCGCCCGGGCGCCGAAGGTTTTCCCTTTTTGAGTTGTTTATGTTCCCAGAGTAAACATAAACGATAATCAA
>NZ_JAWRIS010000028.1:0-71474 GCF_040307845.1 Proteiniphilum sp. | reverse complement strand
ACCACGGGTGCGGGGACGACGTCCGAGCCAACGAGAACGACCGGCTTTACCTGATTGTTCCAGAGCATGGTCCGAATTACCAACACTTCCAATAGTAGCTTTACATGCCGACAAAATTTTGCGAACTTCACCGGAAGGCATCTTAATAATGGCATAATTCTCTTCACGAGATACCAATTGTGCGAATGTTCCGGCAGAACGTGCCATCTTTGCTCCTTGCCCCGGACGCAATTCAATGTTATGAACTACCGTACCGATAGGGATAACCGACAAGGGAAGAGCATTTCCAACTTCAGGAGCCGCTGTGGGCCCCGACATCACTGAGGTTCCTACTTCAAGGCCGTTGGGAGCAAGGATATACGTTTTTACTCCATCGGCATAATACAACAACGCGATGCGTGCCGAACGGTTTGGATCGTATTCTATGCTTTTTACTACGGCCGGGATACCATCTTTTGTTCTCTTGAAATCGATGATCCTGAAGCGTCTTTTGTGTCCACCGCCAATATTTTTCACGGTCATTTTACCACGATGATTGCGGCCACCCGACGCTCTCTTACCAACCACAAGAGATTTCTCCGGTACACTTGCAGTGATCTTATCAAATGAACCGATAATCTTGTGTCTTTGCCCCGGTGTTGTGGGCTTTAATTTACGTATTGCCATTATTTTTTAGATATTGCTAAATAAATCGATTGTTTCACCTTTCTTCAAGGTGACAATTGCTTTTTTGAAGGATGAGGTACGTCCCTGCACAACGCCCGATTTTGTATACCGGCTTTTCAGCTTACCTTCATACCTCATCGTATTCACGCTTTCTACTTTCACGTTATACAGCGCTTCAACGGCATTTTTAATCTCAACCTTATTAGCAGAAGGCTCCACAATAAAACCGTAACGGTTGTCAAACTTATCCGTTATGGCGGTTTGTTTCTCTGTGAATATGGGTTTTACTATTACACTCATTTCTATTCTCCTTATGCTTTAAACAGGTTATCAATTACAGCTACCGATGATTCCATCATCACCAGATTGGCACAATCCATAATTTTATATGTATTTATGTCTGAAGCTGTTATCACATTGACACCACCCAAATTTCGGGCCGACAAATATACGTTTTTATTTTGATTCGGCAAAACGAAAAGTAGCTTTTTATCAGCGAGTTGCAGTTTTTTTGTCAACTCCACAAATTGCCTGGTCTTAGGGGTATCGAAGGCAAAATCTTCCACCACCACGATGGCGTTATGCTGAGCTTTCAGAGAAAGGGCCGATTTACGTGCCAGCACTTTCACCTTTTTATTCAGTTTGAAACTGTAATCGCGTGGTTTGGGACCAAATACACGGCCGCCACCTACCAGTACGGGCGATTTGATGTCACCACGACGTGCCCCTCCGCTACCCTTCTGGCGGATTAGCTTGCGCGTACTTCCCGCGATCTCACTTCTCTCTTTCGATTTATGCGTACCCTGACGCCGGTTGGCCATATATTGTTTTACATCCAACCAGATAACATGATTATTGGGTTCAATCCCGAAAATGGAATCGTCGAGTGTCACCTTCTTATCTGTTACCTCTCCTTTGATATTATATACGCTTAATTCCATTTTATTTCTCTATTGCTACGATTGAACCTTTGCTTCCCGGAATGGAACCTTTTATCAATAAAAGATTGTGTTCGGGAATTACCTTGATTACCTGCAGGTTCTGAACGGTTACCCGTTCGTTACCCATCTGTCCGGCCATACGGGTTCCCTTGAATACTTTCGCGGGATAAGAGCATGCTCCGATTGAACCGGGGGCACGCAACCTGTTATGCTGACCGTGAGTGGACTGTCCCACACCACCGAAACCATGGCGTTTTACCACACCCTGGAATCCTTTTCCTTTCGATTTCCCGATCACGTCTACATAGACAGTGTCGTTGAAAAGATCTACTTTGATCTCAGATCCGGCTTTGTACTCGTTTCCAAAACCTTTGAACTCGGCCAAGTGTCTCTTGGGGCTTACTCCGGCTTTCTTAAAATGCCCTTTCTCAGCGTTGGGGGTATGCTTGTCTTTTTTGTCTTCAAACCCGAGCTGAATAGCATCGTAACCGTCGTTTTCAACGGTCTTCACCTGAGTCACCACGCAAGGACCTGCTTCGATAACAGTGCATGGGATATTCTTCCCCTCGGCACTGAAAACGGATGTCATTCCGATTTTTCTTCCTAATAATCCTGGCATTTCTCTCTTTTTTTTAGATTCAAGAATCAAGAGCCAAGAGCCAAGACTTTTTGTCTTGCGTCTTGAATCTTTTGTCTTGATTCTTGGTTCTTGGTTCTATTAATCTATTTTATCATACTTTAATCTCAACTTCCACACCACTGGGCAACTCAAGCTTCATCAGTGCATCTACGGTTTTAGCCGTTGAGCTGTAGATGTCGATGAGTCTCTTGAAAGAGGCCAGTTCAAACTGCTCGCGCGATTTCTTATTGACAAACGTGGAGCGGTTCACGGTAAAAATACGCTTGTGCGTGGGCAATGGGATTGGACCACTTACCACGGCACCCGTAGCTTTTACGGTTTTTACGATCTTTTCGGCAGATTTGTCCACCAGGCTATAATCGTAGGATTTCAGTTTAATTCTGATTTTTTGGCTCATAAAATATGTTGCGTAAAGTTTTATTTTTCGAAATAGTTTCTTACTTAATCAAATCCACACGGCCTTTCACTTCTGTCAATACCTGCCGTGCAATAGAAGAAGACACTTCTTCGTAGTGCGAGAACGACATGGTGGATGTGGCACGCCCCGAGGTGATAGTACGCAATGAAGTTACGTAACCGAACATTTCAGAAAGCGGCGTTTTGGCTTTTACCACACGTGCACCGGAACGGTTCGATTCCATTCCCTCCACTTGTCCGCGACGCTTGTTCAGGTCGGAGATCACATCCCCCATACTTTCTTCGGGGGTAACCACCTCTACCTTCATGATCGGCTCCAGCAATACCGGACCTGCTTTTTCCGCAGCAGATTTAAAAGCCTGCATCGCACAGATCTCAAATGAAAGCTGATCGGAGTCAACCGGGTGGTACGAACCATCGATCACGGTCACTTTCAGTTTATCCAACGCATAACCGGCAAGCACGCCATTTTTCATTGCACGCTGGAATCCTTTCTGGATAGAGGGGATATATTCTTTTGGAATGTTACCACCCTTCACTTCATCTACAAACTGTAATTCGCCTTCGAAGTCCTTGTCGGCGGGTTCCACCCGCACGATCATATCGGCATATTTACCACGGCCACCGGTCTGTTTCTTATAGGTCTCACGCAACTCAACCGGTTTGGTGATAGCTTCCTTATAAGATACCTGGGGACGGCCCTGATTGGCTTCTACCTTGAACTCACGTTTCAAGCGGTCGATAATAATCTCGAGGTGAAGTTCACCCATACCTGAGATTACGGTCTGTCCGGTATCTTCGTCAGTTTTTACGGTAAAGGTCGGATCTTCTTCCGCCAGTTTAGCCAAGCCGTTGGAGAGTTTGTCCAGATCCTTCTGTGTTTTGGGCTCTACCGCGATACCAATCACCGGATCGGGGAAGTCAATTGCTTCCAGGATAATGGGATGGCTTTCGTCGCAAAGGGTATCACCTGTACGAATATCTTTAAAACCTACACCGGCACCGATATCTCCGGTACCAATGAAGTCCTTCGGATTCTGTTTGTTGGAGTGCATCTGGAAGAGACGTGAAATACGCTCTTTCTTGCCGGAACGGCTATTATACACATAAGATCCGGCATCCAATTCTCCCGAATACACACGGAAGAAACAGAGACGACCCACATAAGGATCGGTAGCGATCTTGAATGCCAACGCGCACATCGGCTCGTTCGGATCGGGGTGGCGCACCAGTTCCTTGTCGGAATCCTTCGGATCGGTACCGGTAATAGCTTCCGTATCAACAGGGCTGGGCAAATAAGCACAAACCGCATCGAGCAAAGTCTGTACCCCTTTATTTTTGAAAGATGATCCGCAGATCATTGGATTGATCTGCATGGCCAGTGTACCTTTGCGGATAGCTGTCCTGATCTCATCCTCCGTAATGGTGGAAGGATCGTCGAAATATTTTTCCATCAAAGCATCATCACACTCTGCAATGGTTTCGAGCATCTTGTCCCGCCATTCATTGGCCTCATCCTGTAATTCTGCGGGGATATCCACTACATCGTAGTCGGCTCCCATGGTTTCGTCGTGCCAATAGAGCGCTTTCATGGTGACCAGGTCGACCACTCCCTTGAAAGTCTCTTCCGCGCCGATCGGTATCTGGATAGGACACGCATTGGCGCCCAGCATCTCTTTTACCTGACGTACTACGTCGAAGAAATTAGCACCCGATCGGTCCATCTTGTTGACGTAACCGACACGGGGCACTTTATATTTGTCTGCCTGACGCCATACGGTCTCCGACTGCGGTTCCACGCCACCTACGGCGCAGAATGCAGCAACCGCCCCATCGAGCACACGCAGTGAACGTTCAACCTCTACGGTGAAGTCCACGTGTCCCGGGGTGTCAATCAGATTGATTTTATATGTCTTGTCATCATATTTCCAGCTCGTGGTAGTAGCAGCAGAAGTAATGGTAATACCACGTTCCTGCTCCTGTTCCATCCAGTCCATGGTCGCAGCGCCGTCGTGTACCTCTCCGATCTTGTGCGTCAACCCCGTATAAAACAGGATACGTTCGGAGGTGGTAGTCTTACCGGCATCGATATGTGCCATGATACCAATGTTACGAGTGAATTGTAATGCTTCTTTTGAACCCTTAGCCATCTTTTTTACCTTCTATCTTAATTAAAATCTGAAATGGGCAAAAGCACGGTTTGCCTCTGCCATTCTGTGCATGTCTTCTTTACGTTTATAAGCACCACCCTGACTGTTATAAGCATCCACAATTTCGGCAGCCAACTTATCGGCCATCGTCTTTCCTCCTCTTTTGCGAGCATAAAGAATGAGGTTCTTCATTGAAACGGATTCTTTTCTTTCCGGTCTTATTTCGGTAGGAACCTGGAAGGTAGCTCCGCCCACACGGCGAGATTTCACTTCCACTTGGGGGGTAATATTATCGAGAGCGGCTTTCCATACTTCGAGAGCCGGTTTTTCTTCATTAGGCAATTTAGCCTTCACTGTTTCTAATGCGGAATAGAAGATATCATAGGAGGTACTCTTCTTACCGTCATACATAAGGTGGTTAACAAACTTTGTTACCCTTACATCACCAAACACAGGATCAGGAAGAACCTGTCTTTTTTTAGGTTTAGTTTTTCTCATTGCTTAAAAAATTATGTGTTGTTTGGTTGCCTTTGCAAAGTCTTCAACAAATTCCTCCGAATTTATTTACTCAACCCTTCATAAAATAGCGTATCCCAAAAATTCAACAGCGATTCTACATTTTTTTAATTATACTTCACCAACGCAACAGGGGCGGCGTTATTTTTTCTTCGCCGGCGCTGCGGTCTTAGCACCTGGTTTAGGACGCTTAGCGCCGTACTTAGAGCGCCTTTGGGTACGGCCGTTTACACCGGCGGTATCCAAGGTTCCACGCACAATGTGATAACGCACACCTGGAAGGTCTTTTACACGTCCTCCGCGCACCAGCACGATGGAGTGCTCCTGCAGGTTGTGTCCTTCTCCCGGGATGTATGCGTTCACTTCCTTCGAGTTAGTCAAACGTACACGGGCCACCTTTCTCATTGCTGAATTCGGTTTTTTCGGAGTAGTGGTATACACTCTCACACAAACGCCACGACGCTGCGGACAGGAGTCCAATGCGGGCGATTTGCTTTTATCCGTAAGGGTGGTACGTCCCTTTCTTACTAATTGTTGAATTGTAGGCATCTTCTGCTTTCTTTTATCTATTTCAGTTTTTTAATAATTCACTGTCTCACTTATCCTTCACGCTACAGGTATAATATAATACCTTGATTATCATTCAATAACCATTCACTTCACATGAAAAACGGCACAAAATTACAAATAATCAATCAGATGTGCAAGTGTTTCTCGAAATAATTATCATCTTTGCGGACTCAAAAAATATTTTTCACCCGACTGTAACTTTTTGGCTGCTCACCCGTCATTAAATAATGAACATTGATTCTTTCCATACCGTCATCCTCCCAATGAAGGATAAACTCTTCAGGCTTGCATACAGTATTGTAAGAGAACAAGCTGAAGCCGAAGATATCGTGCAGGACGTACTGGTAAAGCTTTGGAGCAAGCGTGATGAATGGAAATACATAGAGAATCTGGAAGCTTATTGTTTTAGAGTCACCAAGAATACATCGCTCGACAGGTTGGCTTCCATGTCAGTGAGAAAGACAAGTGTAATTGATCCCGAAAAAGAAAATATCTTTTTTGTCGATAATTGCTCTCCTCTCAGTGAAATGGAGAGAAAAGAACAGCGTTCAGCCATCGATCAGTGTATTGAGATGCTTTCGGAAAACCAGCGGCTGGTTTTTACCCTCAGGGAAGTGGAAGGGATGAGTTACCGGGAAATAGCGGAAGCACTCGCTATCAGTGAAGATCTGGTAAAAATAAGCCTTCACAGGGCAAGACAAAAAATGAAAGAAATGTTATCGGTATATCACAAATATGAATAGTGAAGAGATACATAGTTTATTAGAGAAATATTGGAGTTGTGAAACATCGCTCCAGGAAGAGAAAGAATTGCAGGCGTTTTTCTCGGACAGTGATTTGGCTGAAGAATTCCGACAATATATTCCTCTCTTTTCTTTTATAAGGGAAGAACAATCGGTGACATTGAGCGACGGCTTCAGCGAGAGATTGCAAAACGTCCTTGACGCGGAAGAAAAAGAACGATATATCACTATTCGTATTTTCAGGCCGTTGTTGCGTATTGCGGTTTCCGTTTTGCTTGTAATAGGGATGGGGGTGAGTCTTTACTTTATCTCCAGGCAGGATAACCGGCCACATTTTGTGGAAACATTCGAAGATCCCAATGCAGCCATGCAACATGCCGCGTATGCCCTTGAAAAATTATCACATGCACTGCGTAAAAGCGAAACAGCTTCGGTAGAAACTATTCAGTTTATCGATGATCTGGATATTGATTGGACTGCCATCGACTCATTAAACAGGATCGATCCGGTTGAAATGGATAGTGTGAAGAATGAAGAGTTAAAAACAAAGAATGAAAAATGAAAAATTAATCGTGAAGAATAATTGGTAATTGGTAATTAATAATTGGTAATTAATAATTTGTAATTAATAATTTGTGCTTCGTCAGAATAAGACAATATATGAGAAAAATATTAGTAATATGGTTTTCCTTCCTTCTCCCCGGTACCCTTCTTGCCGATAATTTCGTGTCGGCATTTATGGATAAATGTGCAGAACCTGAACGGCCACTGAGCAATGTAAATATCGGTAAGGCAATGCTCGAAAAAATGGCGGCAAACACCTATGATGAAGAGTTGAAAAATGCCTTCAAAGAGTTGAACAGCATTCGTATTATAAGTTCAGATAATGTGGATGATTCGAAGTATTACTATCAGAAAGCAACTGAACTGATCAAAGAATCATTCTATGATTATGACGAAGCAGTCTCTCTAACCGAAATGGGATCAAAGATCTCTGTTTGGATGAAAAGGCTGGGAGAGGAAAAACAGGATCTTATACTCATTATGCTCGAGGGTGACGGGAAACTATCCATCATTACGGTTTCGGGAAAGATTGATTTCGATTCCATATCCAAATTGGCGGGCTCGCTTCGAAACGGGCAACAGTTCCCGTAGGGACAATGAATTATCATTTATGGCTTAAAAAATTAAACATATATTAATGGTCTTTTTAAAATAACTTTTTTCTTTTTTATATTTAAACGATGAACAGGCAGCCGAGCGTGAGTTTAGCTGCCTGTTGCTTTAAGATTCCACTACCACCCCGGATTTTGCACCAATCCCGGCGTTCGTTTCAATTCATCCGTCATAATGGGGAACACATAACTTTGCGGCGTTCTGAACACCCGTTCATCGGGAACGACAAACCGCACCATCTTGTACTTTTTCCCATCTACTTCTATTTTGCCTCCGGGATCTACCACGGGCCTCATTCCATGCGACCAATGCTTTATTAAAAAAGGAAAATTCTGAATTACTAAAAAAGAATCAATAAAAATTACGCCTGCCTGTTGTTATTCATGAATTGATGTGCCAGCAAAACCGTGTTTTTCAGGTATTCATATTCCAATTCGAAGCACTCGGAGAAAATTTCCGTACCCATATTATCTTCAATCTGTGAAGCTGTCCAGAGTTTGCCCCCTTGTAATTGCAGACTGCTGAAGACCGTTTCATCCTCAATAGCAGACACATAGAGAAATACCAGACGTTTGGTTATTTCATTTTCAAATGTATATTTCAACAAAAAACGAAGGGGAATATCGTTACCGCCCCATTCCTTTTTGATACTGTTCTGCAAAGTCTCATCCACATTGTCATTGAATTGCATATATTTCTCAAACGGATAATCCAGCTTTCCGGGATTCAACAACCGGCTCTGATCCCGTTCCTGTAAGTAAATTCTTCCTTTGTAGATCAATGCCAGACGCACTACCGGATGCATGAACTTATTCTTGAGGTCTTTCGTAATTGATTTTGCCACCCTTCCCGTTACATCCCCCTTCTCGGTTACTACGGGTAACCACTCTTCCTGGAACAATTTCTTATCCAGGATATATAATCGGACAGTCTCCATGGTCATGATTATCAACAATAAGACCTGGCATACAACCACCATGGCAGCACTACTCACAAAACGGACTTCAGCGGCATCGAACAGATAAAATGCCAGCACCAGAAGAAGGTGTATCGATAATGCGTATTGTGTTTGGAAAGCAACCCTCAGTGACTCCTTCAGATAATTCTTCAATATCAGGTTACGTCCCTTGGCAATCCGTGTGATGATTTTTCCTCTCGAAAACCGCATAACAATAAGGGATATCACAAAAATAATCTCTACAATCGCAAAACGGTTAAAGGCGGGCAATCGCGGGAAGACAGCAAAAGAAAATAATAACGCAATGGCAAATGTAATAATGGAAATATCATAAATAAGGCGGCTGTACTTCTTCACTGCAATATATCCAACAACAGACAAAGCCAGCGCAATGCCTGTTGCGATACGGGGATCCGCATACAATATCAAAATTGAAAAAACAAACATCGATACAAGTCCGAATGCCGGATTCCTTAATATTCTTTGCATATTGGAAAAGTAAGCCATAAAGCGCCTCTTTTGTACATTCATTACGCTACAAAAGATACAATCTAACCGTAAAAACCCTTTGATGATGATCCTATCTCACTCACTCTCTCTTGAAACACTTCCAATAATAACAACAAAACGGCCTTTTTGTTTAGCCATAAAAGACGCTCACTAAAGTTAGTCGTTTTTTCGCTATGGCATAATTCAGTAAACTTAGTTGTTTTCTATGCTCAACATAGCCAAAACAGGTTTTGTCTCTGTATTCGCTTATCGAGAACATCCAAACAAGTTTGTCTTCTGCTCATTTAGCTTGACAAAAACATTGCCGAATGGTGTTTCACCATTCGGCAACAAATTCCTGAAAATTAACAAAGGGAGGAAGTAGAATTATTAGAGGTTCCGTTTGAAATGATCGATTACCCTTTCATAAAGGTATTTCCTTGCATTTTCTCCTCTGATAGAATGGTCTTTATCAGGGAAAAAGAACATATCGAAATGTTTGCCCGCCTCGATCAGGGCGCGCGTGTATTCCACAGAGTTCTGGAAATGCACATTGTCGTCGGCCATTCCATGTATCAACAAAAGGTTGCCTTCCAACCGGTTCGCAAGTGCAATGGGCGATCCATTGTCGTATCCCTGTTTATTCTGCTGGGGGGTACGCATAAACCGCTCGGTGTAGATAGTGTCGTAGAACCGATAGTCGGTCACCGGCGCTATGGCTACCCCCGCTTTAAAGATACCGTTTCCACGACTCATACTCATCAGGACATTATATCCTCCATAACTCCATCCCCAAATACCGATACCCTTTTCATCAATATAAGGCAATGAAGCGAGATAACGGGCGGCGGCAACCTGGTCATCTGATTCCTTTATTCCCAAATTCAGATAGGTGCTCTTACGGAATTCTTCGCCCCGTGCGCCGGTACCCCGGCCATCCACACAAGCCACTAAAATACCTTCATTCAACAATGCATAATACCAGTCGGCACTGTATCGGTCCAACACTTCTTGCGAATTAGGACCGCTATACTGGATCATCACTACGGGATACTTCCGGTTAGGATCAAAACTATAGGGTTTCAATATCCATCCGTTCAGGCGGGTTATCCCATCGGCAGCCGTTACGGTAATGTATTCTCTCTTGGGAAACTGTGCGGAAGCTACTTTGGCACGGACAGCCTGGTTGTCTTCCAACACCCGCAATTGCTTTCCGTTTCCATCGTGCAAGGTGATCATCATGGGAGTATTGGCATCCGACCAGCGGTTCACAAAATATTTACCTTGTCGGCTGAAGGAGGCACTGTTATAACCTGTTAACTGCGACAATTTCTGGGGTTGCCCCTTGTTTATATTCACCTTATAGATATTACGTTTTAAGGGCGACTCATCGGCGGCCTCATAGAAAACCGTTTCGGTTTGTTCGTCCACTGCCAGAAGTGCCGTCACATCGTAATTGCCGGTGGTGAGTTGTTTCTGTAACGTACCTGAAATGCCATACATATAAATATGGCTGTAGCCATCTTTCTCTGACACGTAGGTAAAGTGGTCTTTCAGGAAATGGATCGAGTCAAACCATTCCGAATCGATATAATATTTGCTTTCTTCCCTCAGCACCAATTTTGAAACTGTAGAGCGGGGACTGGCAAAATACATGTCGAACCTGTTCTGATCCCGGTTCAGTGTCATCACCGCCAGTTGGTCAGGATCGTATGTGAACTTGATACGGGGTATATATCCGTCTGCATCCAACGGCACATGTAAGGTGCGTGTCGTACGCGCCTCTATATCGAACACGCGACACTCAACCGTGGAATTGGATTCTCCCGGTTTGGGATATTTAAAGGGATAGAAACCGGGATATAACTGTTTATCAAAAGTCTGGAAAGAGAACTCCTTCACTGCCGACTCGTCGGTACGCACAAAGGCCAGTTGCCGGTTATCGGGCGAAAACTCCATCAAGCGGGTGGTTGCGAATTCTTCCTCATATACCCAGTCGGTTGCCCCGTTGATCACTTTATTTTTCTCCCCGTCCCTGGTTACCTGCGACTCGGTATCAAAGTCGAACTTTGTCAGCCAGATATTATTTTCTATCACGTAAGCCACCATCTTGCCGTCAGGAGAAAAAGTAGGAATCATCTGTTTCGAGGGTTGTTCCGACAGCTTCCTTACCATGTTGCGACGTACATCATGATAGTAATAGTTAGCACGGAAAGAATGACGATAGATCTGCTCCCGGTCCCTGTAGACCAATACCCGGTTCTCGTCGGGACTTACTAAAAACCCTTCAAAACTATCAAAGGTGCAGTTCCGCGCCGTGCGCGTATTGAACAGGGTGTCCACCGCTTCTCCGGAAGCATACGCATATTTGATCACTGCAGTTTGCTGTGGATCGGTCTGGTAGAAGTGCATTCCGTCTTCCGATGACACCATCGTTTTTATACCCCGGGGAGCAAATTCACTACCCAGCAGACTTTCCAATGTATAGCGTTGCGCCGATACCGAGACCACACTTGCTATCACAATAGTTGTTGTTACTATAACTTTACATAGAAACTTTTTCATCGATCTTATCTTATAATTATTCGAAGTGCAAATATAATTCTTTTCAACCATCAACCAAAGGTACTGACGTTGCTCAATCTCCATCTTGATTCTTATCTAATTTTGACAAAGTTACGAAAAGAGCGAGGCTTTTCACATATTTTTTTGTATTTTCGGCAAAAATTTCGGCGGATTAGCCCCATTGGCACATTTAACTACACTTCGTTCCGTTGAACGTTGTTTGTCACATTAAATATATGGAATCAGAAGAAAAGAAAATTACAGAATTGCCCGAGAACGCTTATCGGGAACTGAAACCGGGAGAAGAGTACAAGCCGGTACTTCCTTCCGACCGACCGGTAACAGAAGTAACTTCCTGGTCAATAGGTATGGGATTATTAATGGCGGTTATTTTTTCGGCCGCGGCAGCCTATTCTGGCCTGAAGATCGGTCAGGTTTTCGAAGCGGCCATCCCTATCTCCATCATTGCCGTAGGCGCATCGGCTGCCTTCCGGAAGAAAAATGCGCTGGGGCAGAATGTCATTATCCAGTCCATCGGCGCATCCTCCGGGGTGATTGTTGCCGGAGCGGTCTTCACCATTCCGGGACTTTATATCCTGCAAGCCAAATACCCCGACATCCAGATCAACTTCTGGCAGATATTCTTTTCATCACTGTTGGGAGGATTCCTGGGAATTCTCTTCCTTATCCCCTTCCGTAAGTATTTTGTAAAAGATATGCACGGGAAATTGCCATTTCCTGAAGCTACAGCCACCACCGAGATTCTGATGACCGGGGAGAAGGGTGGTAACAAAGCAAAACTATTGGTTACCAGCGGACTTATCGGAGGGTTGTTCGACTTCTGTTTCTCTGCTTTCCGCCTTTGGAGCGAAGAGATTACCACCCGTATCATCCCGGCCGGCGCCCTATTGGCCGAGAAATTCAAGATGGTACTTAAATTCAACGTGAGCGCCCTTATCTTCAGTTTCGGTTATCTGGTGGGATTGCGGTATGCCCTGATCATTGTCGTAGGCTCCCTACTCTCCTGGCTGGTACTGATTCCACTGGTAAATGAAATCGGTACGCTGACCGCAGCCTTGAGCGGGGGTGTGAATCCGTTCGCCGCGATGTCGGCAGAAGCCATCTTCGCAGAATATGTACGTCCAATTGGGATTGGTGCCATCGCGATGGCGGGGATTATCGGCATTATCAAATCGGCCGGCGTGATTGGCAGTGCATTTAAATTGGCTACGGCCAAAAAAGTGACAGGTGCCACAGGAGCAGCAGACGTAAAACGCACCAATCGCGACCTGAAAATGTCGTTCGTGATGCTATTCCTGTTTTTAACCCTGATTGCCGTATTTATCTTCCTGATTATCGGTGTGAAAATTACACTTGTACAAGCTATCGTAGCCCTGATCACCATCACCGTGATTTCGTTCCTGTTCACCACTGTGGCAGCCAACGCCATTGCTATTGTAGGATCAAATCCCGTATCGGGAATGACATTGATGACATTGATCCTCTCGTCGGTGATCTTAGTTGCCGTGGGACTGGAAGGCTGGCAGGGAATGGTGAGCGGATTGATCATAGGTGGTATTGTTTGTACCGCACTTTCCATGGCCGGTGGTTTTGTCACCGACCTGAAGATTGGTTATTGGATCGGAACTACTCCCGCAAAACAGGAATCATACAAGTTCCTCGGAACACTGGTATCTGCTGCCACTGTGGGTGCGGTCATCTTTATCCTGAACGAAGCATACGGTTTCGTAGCTACACCTGAGCATCCCAACCCGATGGTAGCACCGCAAGCCAATGCCATGGCGGCTATTATAGAACCGCTGATGGCCGGTAGCGGCGTCAGTTGGATGTTGCTCGGTATCGGCGCGGTAATCGCTGTACTTGTAAATTGGCTGGGCGTACCGCCTTTGGCCTTTGCCCTGGGTATGTTTATCCCGCTCCAACTGAATACGCCCCTTGTGGTGGGTGGATTGCTCAACCACTGGATCAACAATAAGAAAGGCATCGACAGACAGTTGGCCAATGCACGCCACCAGCGCGCTATCCTGATCTCTTCCGGATTCATCGCGGGTGCAGCCCTCTTTGGCGTATTAGGTGCGCTGATCATATTTATCACGGGTGACGGTAACGCGCTTAACTTCAACCTATGGAGCGATCCAAGCGGTACAGGTGCGCAAATCACTGCGCTCGTCGCCTTCATCGGGCTGATTGCCTACTTCATCTGGGAAACCCAGCGGGCGAAGAGAGAGGATTAATTGAAGTGATGAGGTGATGATTCGTTGATGTGATGATGCAATTGATGTGATGATGCAATTTTTCACTATTAACTTTTAGTTCTTAATTCTTAACTAACATACAGACAGATGATGAAAATTTTCAGACAAATAAAAACAATCCTGTTGGCCGTAATTGTAGCGTCAGTTGTTTCCTGTACGCCGACACAGCAGGATAAGGGGGATGAGAAGGATTTCACGCAATATGTAAATCCCTTTATCGGGACGGCTTTTACCGGACATACTTTTCCCGGTGCCACATATCCGTTAGGGATGATGCAGCCGGGACCTGAGACAGGCAATTTCTCCTGGGACTACTGTTCCGGTTATGTATATGATGATGACCGTATCACCGGTTTTACCCAAAACCGGCTGAACGGTACGGGTGGAATCGACCTGGGTGACTTGCTGATGCAGCCTTTCTCGGGAGAAAAAAGGGACGATCTGAGTAGCGGTTTCGACAAGGCTACCGAGAAAGCCTCACCGGGTTACTATGCAGTGGAATTGAACGATAACGGAGTAAATGTAGAGATTACCACCGCTCCCCATGTGGCTTTCCATCGCTATACTTTCACAGAGGGCGAACCGGCCAACCTGCTGGTGGATTTTCAGAGCGGATTGGTGTGGACTGCAGACCGCCTCTTTACCCATATCCTCGACAATGAGGTCACATTCGAAAGCGACCGGATGATTACCGGATGGACGCACCGTCGTGAATGGGTGGAACGGACTTATTATTTCGCCATAGAATTCGACAAACCGATTATATCCTCTGAACAACTCGAACCGAGAGACCCAAGGGAAAAAGCGCCCCGCCATATCCTGACCTTCGATATGCAGGACGACCCTACCTTGCAGATGAAAATCGCCATGTCCACCACCGGCGTGGAAGGTGCGAAGAAAAATCTTGCCGCAGAAGTAAACGGATGGGATTTCAACGAAGTGCACCAGAATGCGAAAGAGGCATGGAACAACTATCTTTCGCGGGTAGAGATAGAAGGGACACAAGATGATAAGGTGAACTTCTATACTTCCATCTACCATCTTTATATACAACCCAATAACATTGCCGATGTGGATGGGCGCTATGTGGGACCCAGCCGGGAAATTGCACAATCGACCACAGGGAAGCACTACTCCACCCTTTCGCAGTGGGACACTTTCCGGGCAGCCTTCCCCATGTACACCATCCTCAGCCCCGAGATCATTTCCGACTTAGTCAATACCTTCGTCGATTACAGCGTACAAAAAGGGCACCTCCCCATCTGGGCCCTGATGGGACAGGAAACCTATACCATGATAAGTAATCATTCTATCTCCATGATCGTAGATGCTTACCTCAAAGGGTTCGACGGATTCGATGCGGAAAGAGCATACGGGGAGATCAAAAAAACAATTACTGAAAGTAATCATTACAAATCAGACTGGGAAATTTATGACCAATATGGTTATTATCCTTTCGACCTGATTAAGGTTGAGTCGGTTTCCCGCACCCTGGAATGTGGATTCAGTGACTATGCTGCTGCACAGATGGCAAAAAAACTGGGAAAAACGGAAGATTACGAATTCTTTATGAAACGGGCAGGCTATTATAGCAACCTGTTCGACAAGGAAACCGGCACCATGCGCCCCAAGGACTCCAAAGGAGAATGGCTCTCTCCTTTCGATCCCTATGCACTGGCACACGCCGACTCGCAGGTGGGAGGCCACTATACCGAAGCCAATGCGTTGCAATATACCTGGCATGTGTTACAGGATATCCCCGGCCTGATTGAACTGATGGGAGGAAAAGAAGCAGCCGGAAAACTGCTTGATTACCTCTTCAATACCACCCAGGAATCATCGAACCAACTCTCCGACGTAACCGGCCTTATCGGACAATACGCACATGGCAATGAACCGAGCCATCACATTGCTTATATCTATTCTTTCCTCGACCGGCCGGAAGAAACCCAACGGTTGATACGCCGGATCACTACCGATTTCTACCAGAACAAACCGGATGGACTGATCGGCAATGACGATTGTGGACAGATGTCGGCATGGTACATGTTCTCCGCGATGGGCTTCTATCCGATGAATCCGGTAAGCGGCGAACTGGTTATCGGTGCTCCGCAGATTCCCAAAGCCGTCATCCATGTAGGCGATGGAAAACGCTTCACCATGGAGGCAAAGAATCTTTCGAAGGAAAATATGTATGTAGAGAAAGTAGAGTTGAACGGACAGCCTTACGATAGGAAATTCATCACGTACGATGATATCATCAACGGCAGCACATTGGTGTTTTACATGACAAACAGTCCGAAAAAATAAAAGAGAAGAAGCTATAACAGGCTTAACGTGAAAAAATAGAGGGACGTATGATTGCCATGCGTTTCTCTATTTTTTTATACAATCGGCACATAGGCCTTCCACGACAACAAACACCTCCTTAGATATAAAACCTTTGGGCAGTTCCGCATCAAAGTGCGTTACGCCATCCAGACACAATACCTCATCACATTTCTCACAATGAAAATGAGAATGCAACTTATCGTCTTCGTGATGATGCCTGTTCAACGCATATTTCACCGTGTTGTCGTTCAGCACAATACGATGGATAATCCCCCGGTCTTCCAATGTCTTCAGGGTCCTGTACAAGGTAACCCGGTCGAACAGGTCGGGGTATGACTCCTTCAACTCATTTTCCGACATCGCCGCTTCATTTTTCAGCAGCTCTCCAAGAATATACTTCCTGCAGCCGGTATTTTTTAAATCGTGGGCATGTAAAATCTCTTCTACCGTCATAATGCAACAACACGTCAATTGATATTGGACTACGAATGTACAGCTATTTTGGCTATATTCTATGTTTTTTACGCAAAAAAACATTATTGCATCATTGTTGCAATTGAATATTTTGTATATTTGCAAAGTTTTTCAATTCATAGATAGACTCGGATGAAATTTTGTTTATTCATACTAATCGTCATTTTCCTGTGCGGCAAATCAGCCGCTCAATCCACAGAGCCACAGCCGACTTCGGAACAATATCACTTATCCCGCCAGCCACAACAGCCTGACACAATCGGCAGAGGTATACCGAATGAAGATGGCGAGGCCATAGAATTAGACGAAGTGGTCGTACGAGGTGACCGTATACGAAACATACAAATGAAGTCTGCAGAGAATATTGTCCATATCGACAAATCCTATATAGAAGCCAACTTTTCGGGAAGCCTGATGCAAAGCCTGGAGAAAATACCCGGGGTAAGGGCGATGACCATCGGATCGGGACAGTCAAAGCCTGCTATCCGCGGCCTCGGGTTTAACCGGATGATCGTGACTGAAAACGGGATAAAGCACGAGGGGCAGCAATGGGGCGAAGACCACGGGCTGGAGATAGACCAGTTCTCAGTGGATGAGGTGGAAATTATAAAAGGGCCGGGATCTCTTCTGTATGGCTCGGACGCTATTGGCGGAGTGATCCAGCTTCGTAATAGTTATATTCCCACAGGAAAAGCCGAGGGCAATATCAACCTCTACGGAAGAAGCAACAACGGGTCGATGGGAGTTTCGGGACAGGCCGGCGGGCGGTTCAACAAGTGGTATTACAAAGTAAACGCCACCTATATGGATTATGCAGACTATAAAGTGCCGGCCGACAGCATACAATATTACTCTTATCATATTCAATTAAAGAATCGTCGTTTACGGAATACTGCGGGTAGAGACCGGAATGCCGGAGCCACACTGGGTTTCGTCGGAAACAGCTTCCGTACCCGCCTGCTGGTTTCGAATATCAATGCCCGGAGCGGTTTCTTCGCCGATGCGCACGGATTAGAAGTGAGGCTATCTGATATAGATTACGACAAATCTTCCAGGGATATCGACCTGCCCTATCATTCTGTTAACCACTTCAAATTAGTCAATAATTCGGCATGGCGTACCGGCAGCATCACCTGGGAAAGCAATATAGGATTCCAGAAGAATCTCAGGAAAGAATTCTCCGAACCGGTGTCGCATGGATACATGCCGATACCTCCCAACGCATTGGAACGTCAATTCGACAAAAGCACCTATACCGCCTCTGCCCTTGTCAGGATGCCGGTGAAGGATCGGATCAGCCTGCAATCGGGGCTTTCGATGGAGCACCAGGACAATGAAAGGGGTGGATGGGGATTTGTGATCCCTGATTTTCGCACGACCAGCATGGGGTTGTTTGTCTATGGTCGGTACCATATTTCAGACAATTTGATCCTCAGTTCGGGTATACGCGGCGATAAAGTAAGCGTGCATATCGATAGTTACCGGGACTGGTATGAAACACCCGATGAGGATGGCAACCCGGTATACAAAGAACGGGCATCCGATTTACGAAAAACATTCGACAGTTTCACATGGTCGGCAGGAGTAAATTACCAACAGGACAAATGGATGCTGAAGGCCCATATCGGCAAAAGTTTCCGGGCACCTACTCCCAAGGAATTGGGTTCAGACGGGGTAAATTATCATATCTTCCGCTATGAGAAAGGGGATAAAAGCCTGAAGGCAGAAGAGTCCTACCAGGCTGACTTGGGAATCAGCCGGCAAAACCATATGCTGACAATCCGATGGGAACCCTTCTTGAATTACTTTCCCAATTATATCTACCTGAACCCCACTCCGGAGTATTACGAAGGACTACAGATGTATCACTATGCACAGGCAAAGGTGATCCGCTATGGTTTTGAAACGGATGTGGAGTTACGCATCACCCGGCAACTCACCCTGGGAATGCAAGCGGAATACCTGTATGCAAAACAACTTTCAGGAGACAAAAAAGGGTATTCCCTCCCTTTTTCACCACCCTGGTCAACCAACTTCAGTATCGGTTATCATCCGGGAAAAGGATTGCTCGGTGTCGACGGGGATATACTATTGGAGTACAAGGTAACCGGCGCACAAAACAGGATTGTTCCCCCGGAAGAGAAAACGGAAGGCTACCAACTGCTCAACCTGTCGTTGGGACGTAGCTGGCCGGTAAAGGGAAACAGCATCAAATTACGGTTACAGGCACAGAACCTGTTGAACAAAAGATATTTTGATCATACCGGGTTTTACCGGTTGATTGATGTTCCCGAACCGGGGCGAAATATTTCGGTCTTCCTGGGATTTAGTTTTTAATGAATCGAATATTTGGTTGAAACTAAATCGGAGACCTATAGATATTTTGTGGGGACCCATTGTTCGCAATGAGCGTACAAAGAGTCGTTAGCGAAGCGACTTCAACTCTTGTAGCGAATAAGGACTAAAATGGGTCACAAAATATCGGCAGTCGGATGATTTAGTTTCAATCATCATAATTATAAACCATTTAAAATTTTATTCGTATGAACAGAAAATTATTCCTGGGAGCAATGCTCCTTCTCAGCGCTAACGCCCTATTTTTCTCCTCCTGTGAGGATGATAACGATAAGCCTTTGTTGCCTATGGTCAAAATCACCGAAGTGGGTTCCGGGCATTCGAATGACGGAATTGGATACGCCGGCTCAGACGTACATATTAATGCCGAGATTATCGCCGAAGGGTTGATCGAAAGTATTACGGCAGAAATTCATCAGGAGGATGGAAATTTTGAATTCCAGGAAGTGTATACTGACGCCAAAGGCTTAAAAAATACCACATTCCATAAGCATCTGGATATTCCTGAAGAAGCACCGGAAGGTGAATACCATCTACATCTGGTCGTCAAAGACCAACAGGGTCAAACCGGTATGGATGAAGCACACCTGATCATAAAACCGGCGTCCGACAATGAAGATGATGGAGATGACCACGATCATTCTCACTAATTGAAAAATCGGCGTATGGTCACCGGTCTTATCGTTGGCCATACGCTTTAAAAAGACAATATATGATCCGTAAAACATTATTTTACCTTGCCGTCTTTTTGTGGCTGCTCTCATGCAGCCAGGATGATGATCTCGATATGGAGAAGCCGGTGATCGACATGAACGGTGCATTGGCATTTCCTTTGACCTGCGATGTAGTATACAGGGGGGAGAGTTTTACCTTTAAAGCGCTTTTTACCGATAATGAGGAATTAGGGAATTACAATATCGAAATCCATAACAATTTCGATCATCACTCCCATAGCACCGATGATGTGGAGTGTGAACCGGATGAGAAGAAAAATCCTGTAAAACCTTTTATTTACAATAAGGATTTTAGCATTCCCTCGGGGTTGGTCTCTTATGAAGCCGAGAACAATATCTTTGTTCCCGAAGATGTAGACACCGGTGATTACCACTTTATGGTACGGCTGACCGACAAATCAGGCTGGCAACAACTGAAAGCCGTCGGTATAAAAATAAGGGACCGGAATTAATAGAGGGAGGGCTCCTCCATATATTTTACCGGCACTACTGCAAGGCTTTATAGAACTGCAATTCGCTGTGTAACCGTTCTATTTGCGATTGTAAGGATCGCACTCTTTCCAGCATGTTGCGGAGCGCATCGATGCCGGGCACATTGATGTCCATCTCGTAGTGCCACCGGATAAACTGCTCCAGGTCGGAAAGGTCGTCGTATTCTATAAACCTATTGTCATCCTGGTCAATTACATGAATCAGTCCCACGTCGCTGAGCGATTCAATAAACGACTCTTCTATTTCATAGATCCTCAGACATTCGCTATATAGTAATCTGTTTCCACTCATGATTTCCTGATTTTTGATAATTCGGTGAATAGCTCTTTTTCTCTGTCAGAAAGGTGTTCAGGCAGATGCACTTTCAGTGTCACATACAAATCACCGAAACGTCCGTCTTTCTTATACAAGGGAAATCCTTTACCCTTTAGCCGCAATCTGGCATTGGGTTGGGTACCCGGCTTAATGGTCATTTTCACCTGTCCGTCAATGGTATTGATCATTGCCTCTCCCCCCAACACGGCCGTATAGAGTTCGATGGAGGCATCGGCGTACAGATCATCTCCCAGACGTTTAAAGACAGGATCATCCTCAATGGTGAAGGTGATATAGAGATCGCCGTTGGGACCTCCATTTATACCCGGTTGCCCGTATCCAGCCAGTTTGATCTTCTGTCCGTCGGCCACACCCGCAGGAATAGTGATACGCACATTCTTCCCGTCGATCGACAAAGTCTGCTGGTGCGTTTGCATGGCTTGACGAAGCGTCAGGCGCAATTCCGACTGATAGTCCGCCCCTTTGAACCTGTTACGGCCCCCTCCTCCGGCCCGCCGGCTGCTAAAACCGCTGCCGAACATGGAATGAAAAAAGTCCGAGAAATCATCATCCGAGAAATCACCTTCGGTATAGAAAGTCTGCCCGCCCTGACTGCTCCATTGCTGTTGACGGTGACCCTGCTGCTGTTGCTGCCGGTATTGCTGCTCCGCTTTTTCATACTCTTCGCCATGCTTCCAGTTCTCGCCGTACTTGTCATACTTGGCACGCTTTTCCGGATCGCTCAACACCTCATTAGCTTCATTCAGTTCCTGGAATTTTTTCTGTGCTTCCTTGTCATTTGGATTCAGGTCGGGGTGTAACTTACGCGCCAGCTTGCGGTAAGCTTTCTTGATATCATCTGCCGACGCATTCCTGTCGACTCCCAAAATCTTGTAATAATCAATATATGCCATTTTTCTTGCGTATTGAAAAACAGCCCTATACCTAAATCACGGTTTTCCGTGACCGGCATAAAGCTGTCATTATCATGCTAAACTTAATGATATGGATCAACGGGTTGCCTTGACAGCCTCCTCAATAGCTTTACTGAATACCGGCAAATCGCCCGGTACTCTCGATGTGATCAAGTTACCATCTATAGACAGTGCCTCATCCACATAATTCGCACCGACTTCTTCCAGTTCCTCCCGAATAGATCCTACGCCTGTAGTGGTCACGCCTTTAAGTACTCCTGCAGTAGCCAATACCTGAGGACCATGACAGATGGCAGCTACGGGTTTACCGGAATTGTAAAAGTTTCTGGCAAACTCTACTACTGTGGGATCTTGTCTCAATGCAGCAGGTGCTTTTCCACCCGGCAGTACCAACACATCAAAATCGTCGATGTTCACTTCACCGACTTTTTTTTGCACAACTATTTCAAAATCGCTGTTATAAGCTTTCACCCGCCCCGTCTCAGGACCTATCACTGTAATATCCATATCTTTATTTTCCAGATAACCGATAGGCATATAAGCCTCGGCATCCTGAAACCCTTCAGTTAGTAATACTGCTACCTGAGGGCGGCTCTCTGTACGTAAACCCTGCGCAACCGCTTCCGATTGCCTCTCTCCGTTGCTACCGCCACCGGTGCATCCGGCGGCAAATGATATAATCCCTGACATAAATAACGCATTTAAAATGAAACTTTTCATACTGATTAATATTATGGGTCTGAAATTGAAATATCAAATCCAACCATAGGGTTAACATCTGTTTTTCTGATATTGTTCACTCCCGCTTTAAGATTGAATTCCCATACTTGGAAAACCAAAACTCTCCAAGCCCATAGTCCCCCATTCAGTAATTTAGAAAAACATCCGGAATGTTTATCCGTTCAAAAATAGGATGAAACATTTGGATTTTAATCTTATTCCTTAAGAGCCTGCTCCAAATCGGCAATCAGGTCATCCGCATCTTCAAGGCCGACAGAAAAACGGAAAATACCTTCACCGGCAAACCTGTTCCAGGAATCCAACTGCGCAGGAGTGGAAAGATGAAAAGACGTCTCATGCAAATTCTTGCTATCCATATAGAATATAAGGGAACGGTGGTGTCCTAATGAGACAGCATAGTGGATGATTTGCAATTCTTCTGCAAACCTTTGTGCCATTTCCCGCCCGTTTTCGACTTGAAATGTGATCATACCCGAGAAATTTTTCATCTGTCGCCGAGCCAGCTCATATTGGGGATGGGAAGGCAATCCGGGATAGATTACACGCTTTACCTTAGGGTGCTTCTCCAGATAGGTAGCAATCTTCAACGCATTCTCCTGATGGGCACGCATACGAATCGGGAAAGTGGCCAATCCCCTTAAAATCAACCAGGCATTGAACGGACTCAATATTCCTCCCAGGCGTATCGCCGTTTTTTTCCGTAATGATAACAAATCGTCTTTCTTACCCAGTACAACACCGCCCAAAGCATCTCCATGTCCTCCAAGATATTTGGTGAGGGAATGAATTACCAGATCGGCACCCAATGTCAACGGCTTGGTAGCCACGGGAGTGGCAAAAGTTGAATCTACCACCAATTTGGCGCCGGCCTTATGCGTGATTTCCGCAACGGCCGCAATATCGGTCAGGCGGAGTAACGGATTACAGGGTGTTTCAATATAGACCAGCCGCGTATTGGGTTGAATCGCATTCTTAATCGCGTTCAGGTCGGAAGTGTCTACTTTGGTGATCCCGATACCCAGACCCGGGATCATCTCATTGGTCAATTCCGACATAGCGGCATAAGCTACATCCGTTACCACGGCATGGTCACCGCTCTTCAACAGATGGAATAGCAAGGCAGAGATCGCTCCCATACCGCTGTCAAAAGCCACACCCATTTCCGCCTCTTCCAGCACAGCCAATTTTTCTTCCAACTGGTGTATGGTGGGATTTCCCCAACGGGTGTACATCCATGAATCGCCTTCCTTCATATTCTCTGCCGAAAATCCGGAATCGGCATCGGTTACGAACGTGGTAGACATCACTAAGTTGGGAGAAGAGGCACGTGTTACGGGATCGGGAAATTCTCCCGCATGGACCGCCTTTGTCTGTTCTCCGGTTTTCGAGAATTCTATTTTTTCTGACATATCAGTAATTTTAAATTTATAACAAAAGAGTCATGAAGCAATGCATTGACATGAATGACATATATGATACAATGGGAAGGTATCCTCCTTTTGAATAAACATATTATTCGGTCTTTTGTTTCTTTGGATCGTCATTCGGCATCTCCATGGAACGGCCCAACCCCAACGGTTCAAAGTTAAAAGTTAGATTTTTTACCATTCCTCAATGGATAATAAGCCTCTATATTTTGTACATTTGTATCGTAAGGGTCGTATATCCACACCCGGTAAAAAAAATGAAAGTAGAGATTATAACCATCGGTGATGAAATCCTTATCGGACAGATCATCGAGACCAATTCTGCCTGGATGGCAGCAGAACTCACCAAGGCGGGATTCGAGGTAACCCACATTCATTCCGTCGGCGATTCTGCACAAACTATTATCGACGCAATCGATCTGGCTTTTTCACGTTCCGACATCTTGTTACTGACAGGAGGGATCGGACCCACTCATGACGATATAACCAAAAATACCCTGTGCCGTTATTTCAATACGGAGCTGATCTTCAGTAATGAGGTTTTGGAAAATATATTGAATATCTTTGCCCACCGTAATATTTCGCTCAACGAATTAACGCGTAACCAGGCTCTTGTTCCTGAAGGCTGCACCGTAATCCAGAATAAAACAGGTACAGCCCCTATCCTATGGTTCCAGAGACAACAGAAGGTACTGGTCTCGATGCCGGGTGTCCCTTTTGAGATGGAGACGGCCATGACAGACGATATAATTCCCCGTTTGAAATTACAGTTTCATCTGGAGAAATATCTCAAAGAATCGTTTTTAGTTGCGGGAATCACCGAGTCGGCGTTGGCTATGCGGCTTTCAGAATTCGAGAAAGAACTTCCCAATGGAATTTCGCTGGCCTACCTGCCTTTGTACGGATTGATCAAACTCAGATTATTTACTCGTAATACAGCAAATCCGGAGCTCCTCCAAGAACAGAAGGAACTCTTTCAAGAACAAAC
This sequence comes from Proteiniphilum sp., assembly GCF_040307845.1. GTDB lineage: Bacteria > Bacteroidota > Bacteroidia > Bacteroidales > Dysgonomonadaceae > Proteiniphilum. The sequence goes on along the minus strand of NZ_JAWRIS010000028.1, from coordinate 46,575 downwards.
AGCGCTCTTTCAAGAACAGACAGCACTCTTTCAGGAACAGTCGGAAAAACTGAGAAATCTTATTGTAGACCTATTAGTCTCGGAAAATGAAAAATTGCTGGAAGAACTTTTGGGTGAAAAACTGCAAATGAGGCAACTCACAATTTCCACTGCCGAAAGTTGTACCGGAGGATTGGTTGCCCACAAAATAACATCGGTGGCCGGCGCCTCTGCTTATTTTACGGGGAGCGTTGTCTCATACAGCAATGAAGTAAAGGAGCGTATTTTGGACGTCAATAAAAGCGATCTCGATACTTTTGGTGCAGTAAGTGAAGAAGTGGTGGTGCAAATGGCCCGGAACTGTGCGGAATTACTAAAAACCGACTGCGCCATCGCTGTCTCGGGTATTGCCGGTCCGACCGGTGGTTCGGAAGAAAAACCCGTAGGCACAGTATGGATTTGCACCTATTGCCGGGGTAAAAGCATCGCGAAAAAATACAATGTGGGCAATTCCCGCCGTGAGAATATTGAACGTTCCGCCAACATGGCAATACTACAGATGCTGAAAATGATGTGATGATGTGATGATGTAATGATGCGATGATATGTGCTATAGCCCCAAGTACATATCCTTTTGCTTTTCCGTTCATTGTTATATTTTGAATAAACGGATGTAAAAGTAATATTCTTTCCACTCATTCGATTTCAGTATCCAAATTTCTAAGCGTATCTTTGCACCCTCAAAAAAAATGAAACAAACATGGTATCAGTTGACGGATTAGCCGTAGAATTCGGGGGAGCAACTTTATTTTCTGACATTTCTTTTGTCATCAATCCCAAAGACCGGATTGCCCTGATGGGTAAGAACGGTGCGGGAAAATCCACCTTATTGAAAATTCTGGCAGGCGTGAGACAACCCACCAGGGGAAAAGTTTCCATGCCCAAGGATTTCACCGTTGCGTACCTGCCGCAGCATCTGATGACAGAAGACGGACGTACCGTTTTTGAAGAAACGGCACAAGCCTTTTCGCGTATCCATCAGTTGGAACAGGAAATTGAACGCATCAACAACGAACTTACCGTACGCACCGATTACGAGTCGGATGAATATATGCAACTCATCGAGCGGGTCTCGGCCTTGAGCGAAAAATTTTATAGCGTTGAAGAGATCAATTATGATGCTGTCGTGGAGAAAACACTGCTCGGATTGGGATTCAACCGCAGCGATTTCAACCGGATGACATCTGAATTCAGCGGCGGATGGCGTATGCGCATCGAACTGGCGAAGATCCTTCTACAGGATCCTGATCTTATTTTACTGGACGAGCCGACCAACCATCTCGATATCGATTCCGTGGAATGGTTCGAAGATTTCCTCATCAACAGCGCCAAAGCTGTGGTTGTTATTTCGCATGACCGTGCGTTTGTAGATAATATCACCAACCGCACCATTGAAGTGACCATGGGACGTATCTACGACTACAAGGCAACTTATTCACGCTACCTCGAATTGCGAAAAGAACGCCGCGAACAGCAACAAAAGCAGTACGACGACCAACAGAAAATGATTGCTGAGACCAAAGAGTTTATCGAACGGTTCAAGGGTACCTATTCAAAAACCCTACAGGTACAATCACGTGTGAAAATGCTGGAAAAACTGGAGTTGGTGGAAGTGGATGAAGTGGATACATCGGCCTTAAAACTGCGGTTTCCCCCTGCCCCACGTTCGGGAAGCTATCCCGTGATTACCGAAAATGTTAGCAAATCATACGACGAAAAACTGATTTTCAGCAATGTGACTCTCACCATCGAACGGGGAGAAAAAGTGGCATTCGTCGGTCGCAACGGTGAAGGGAAATCCACCCTTGTGAAATGTATCATGGGTGAAACCGGGTTTGGAGGAGATCTGCAACTGGGACACAACGTGAAGATCGGTTATTTTGCACAAAACCAGGCATCGCTTCTGGACGAAGAGTTGACCGTTTTCCAAACCATCGACGATATTGCCGTGGGCGATATCAGGACAAAGATCAGGGACATTCTGGGAGCGTTCATGTTTGGCCGGGAAGATATCGACAAAAAAGTAAAAGTTCTCTCCGGAGGTGAGCGTACACGGCTGGCAATGATCAGACTGCTGCTCGAACCGGTCAACCTGTTGATCCTTGATGAGCCGACCAACCATCTCGACCTGAAGACCAAAGACATCCTGAAACAGGCGCTGATCGATTTCGACGGTACGCTGATCGTAGTGTCGCACGACCGCGATTTCCTCAACGGATTAGTAAAAAAAGTGTACGAATTCGGCAACCAAAAAGTAACCGAACACCTCGAAGACATCTACGGATTCCTGACTAAAAAGAAGATGGAGAACTTAAGGGAAATCGAGAGGAAATGACCCCACATTGAACATGTCATATTCAGACCGGGCACCATCCAGAAAATTAGGACGGACAAAATTGCAACCATTTATATTACAATTAAAAAATTATGCTTATATTTGCACCCGATATGAATAATACAAGATTTGCAACGGCCATCCATATTTTGACCCTTCTGGCAAACTCTCCCGATGAATGGTTAAGTTCAGACTGGATTGCGGGAAGCATTAATATCAATCCGGTGATTGTCCGGAAGGAATTGGGCATATTGCAAAATTCCGGTCTTGTAATCAGCCGGAAAGGCAAAGAAGGCGGTTCAAAATTAAATAAACCGAGTGACGAGATCTCATTGGCGGAGATTTATCTCTCAGTGAAGAACTCGGAAGTTTTGGGAAAAAAGAATTTACACCCCAATCCTAAGTGTCCTGTAGGGAAGGATATAAATGAGAACCTTGAAAAGCTGTTTACAGAGATCAGTCATGTGGTGATCGATTCCCTCAGGCATAAAACATTGAAAGATTTTGTGAAACAATTTCACTGATTTTTTTATCTATATATGTAACAACTATTATTACAATTTAAAATTTTAATGTATGAAAACAGGAATTACAGGAGCTACCGGACAGTTAGGACATCTGGTGGTAGAGAGTTTAAAGAGAAAAGTGGCCGCTGAGAATCTCGTGGCATTAGTACGCACGCCTGAAAAGGCATCAGACCTGGGCATTGAAGCCCGCGCATTCGATTACGAAAAACCGGAAGGTTTAATAGAATCATTGCAAGGTATCGACCATTTATTACTTATATCGGGCAATGAAATCGGGAAGCGCAAACACCAACATGAAAATGTAATAAATGCCGCAAAACAAGCCGGAGTAAAATGGATCGTATATACCAGCCTGTTACATGCGGACAAGTCGACTTTGAGTTTGGCAGGAGAGCATAAAGCTACAGAAGAGGCTTTGAAAGCATCCGGGATCGCCTACACTCTTTTACGGAACGGATGGTATACCGAAAATTATATGAACTCTGTTCCCGGAGCGGTGAAAGCCGGCGTCCTTGTCGGCAGTGCCGGTGAAGGAAAAATCTCTTCGGCCACCCGCGAAGATTTTGCTGAAGCAGCAGCCGTTGTATTGGCAAGTGAAAACCAGGAAGGGAAAGTGTACGAATTAGCCGGCGACGACTATTTCACATTGACAGACCTGGCTGCAGAGGTTTCCCGCCAGACCGGCAAAGATGTTTCCTATAAGAATCTTCCCGAAACAGAATATGCCGAAATGCTGAAAGGTTTCGGACTACCGGAAGAGGGAGCAAAAGCAATTGCAGGATTTGATACCGGAGCAGCCAAGAACGACCTGTTCGACGACAGCAAGCAACTTTCCCGGTTAATCGGCCGCCCCACAACTCCCCTGGCGCAAGTTGTAAAAGATATATTAGGGAGTTAAACAAAAGAACTGTCTCATAAGGAAACCATGCCTAATCCGCTGGTTTCCTTTATTTAATTACCTGATACCGTCCTTTTCCGAAGTAGCGGATTGTTTCTCGATTTATTGAATATCATTCGACCGCGATCCGCTCCTTTTCTCAATTCCCTACGTTCTTCTTCGGGCAACCGTACCACATGCTTACACTCGTCGGAGCAGCAGCCGGCCATCTCCTCAGCACATTTCTTACACTGGATAAATAACAGGTGGCATCCCTCATTTTTGCAGTTAGTGTGCGTATCGCACGGCGCACCGCATTGGTGACAGCGGGCAATTACATCTTCCGATATTCTTTCTCCCAACCGTTCATCAAACACAAAATTCTTCCCGACAAATTTCACCGGAAGATTCTCTTCACGCGCCTTACGGACATACTCAATAATACCGCCTTCCACATGATATACGTTTTTGAATCCGTTATGAAGCATATAGGCACTCGCCTTTTCGCAACGTATACCGCCCGTGCAATACATCACGATATTTTTGTTCTTGTGCTCTTTCAGCATTTCAACTGCCATCGGCAACTGCTCGCGGAAAGTATCGGATGGAACCTCAATCGCATTTTCAAAATGTCCCACCTCATATTCGTAATGGTTACGCATATCCACCACAATCGTATCGGGGTCTTGCGTGATCTCGTTATATTCTTTTGCCTTGAGATATTTTCCTGTTCTGGAAGGATCGAATGTCGGGTCATCAATACCGTCGGCCACCACCTTGTTGCGCACCTTCATCCGTAATACCCAAAACGATTTGCCATCATCATCCACCGCCACATTCAAACGGATACCGTCCAGTGCCGGATCGGCGGCATATAGGGTATCACGAAAAGCATCCATATTACCCTTGGGTACGGAGATTTGTCCGTTAATCCCCTCCTGTGCAATATAAACCCGACCGAACACTTTAATAGACTCGAACCGGGTATAAAGGTCATCCCTGAATTGTTGCGGGTCGGAAATATGAAAATATTTGTAGAATGAGACCGTGACACGGGGTTCGGTCTCCCGCAACATCTGCAGCTTAAGTTCAGCATTGGAAATACGATTATGGAGTACAGCCATAGTAAATAAACTCTTTTGAAAAACTATCCTCTTGGAACAAAACGCAATCTCTTCATTCCAAACTGCGTTGGACAGGAGAATAGCCGGATTAAACTCTGTGAATAAGATGATAAACATACATTTGCCGGATTATCCCATTACCGGATAATTACCTATTCGACAAGACAAAAATACAACAAAAAGATGGAACTTTTAGTTTATCACCCCAATCCAAATATTGAAAATTACGATTCCAGAGAAAAAGTGTATCTTTGCATCCAACTCACAATCCCCGGCATCATAAAAGGGAACTCTTCACCACAGTAACTCTCCCCTATCGGAATATTGACATTGTAACCTTTCTACAAATCACTTCTCTCAATCTGATCATCCCCTTTGTTATAAAATGACAGTACAAATATTGTCATAAATTTCCTATGTGTTTCACTTATAAAAAGAACGACATGACTTTAAAAAATAATTTTTTCATACTAACAGGCGGACCCGGCTCCGGAAAGACAACATTAATAGAACAACTCAAAAATAAAGGATATAACTGCGTACCGGAAGTTGGTAGAATAATCATAAAAGAACAACTCTCTTTTGGAGGGACTGCATTGCCTTGGTCGGATGTCAGTAGTTACTCCGAACAGATGTTGCACTATTCACTTCGGGACTATATTTCACTTTCTTCTGAAATTGACGTTTATTTCTTCGACAGGGGAATTCCCGATGTATTGGGATACACGGCGCTAATAAACCTGCCCAATCAGCACATATACATCGATTGCGTCAAAAATTTCAGATACAATCCTATGGTACTTATTTTACCACCTTGGGAAGATATATACCAAACAGATGCTGAAAGAAAACAGGACTTTAAAGTAGCAATCAGCACCTACAACGCAATGATAAAAATTTATGAAAAATATGATTATAAATTAGTTGAAGTTCCCCGTATGACTATACCGGAAAGAATCAACTTCATTCTTGAACGGGTAAAGGCTACATAAACAAGATAGGCCCTCTTTTTAGAGAGCTTTTTTATTGCATATGTGCGTAATTGAAAACTAATTTTATTTCTTATCTCTTAGGATTTCCTGTAACATCGCTACTTTCTCCTGCTCTGACTTTAGCAAGCGCTCGTAAAGTTCAGCAACTTTGTCTATCGGGTTGAAAGAGGGGTTATAATTTATAGAGCCAGAAGCAGGACCATGAAAAGTACTTGATATTATATTTATTGCTGTACCGTCTCCTATTTCAGTAATAGCTTCCACGGGAATATCGAGCGCCTTCGCAATCTTTTCCAGGACATCCTGTTCCAATTTGTCTTTTTTCTCATAACCCGAAAAGGTAGCTTGCGATACTCCTATTTGTTCGGCAAGTACGTCCTGATTAATGCCCCTCCATTCTCTCCAACGCCTTACATTAGCCCCGTGATTACTTTTTCTGACAGTTGCTTCCATAAACTTATGATGAGTAACAGGTTTCCTGCAAAAATACGAAATTTAATTGAGTAATATTTTATTTTCCTTCACAAATATCATATCCAATAAACATATAATAATATTTATTTCATTTTCAATATATTACAACCCTAATTGATAGGCTATAAAGGAGATATACCTTTCCTTTGTAATTCAATCAACAATCAAATTTAAATTTCAAAATTAATTATATGCTATGGAAAATATTCATCAATCCCCAGCTCCTAATATACAGAATTGTTTTGCGGAACAGATCAATCTAGCTTATAAGGTTATCAATTGTTCTTCCATAATAATTCTACAGATGCTTGAAGATAAGGAAATCTGTATCATATACTATCAATACAAAGAATCCAAAGAGAAGGTGATAGAGATAGGGGGTGATATGGTTACTTTAAGTTGTTTGTTTAATGGAAATGACTTTTGTAACTATGCATTCTTGTCTTTGGATAACTCAAACAACTTGGAACCTTGTATTAATTATTGCAATAAGGCATACCCCTATAGTTATCAATTGGGGGGATGGTGGATTAAAAATTCTTTCTTACGTATCAAATCCGGCAAAGGAGGTTATTTTTTTGCCTTAAAGCCGGTCTGAAATACAAAACTGTGCATCAGGCTCCGCAAGGCCCGCTCACCGGATTGATCTTTCAATCTTCACTTCAACTCTGCATCATATAGAGAAGATAGAGAAGATTGAAAGCTCTTCCGGTACTGGGTGGGGGTAACCTCAAAGAAATTGAGAAACTGCCGGCGCAGGTTCTCGCTTGTCTTCAGTCCACAGTGATACGCTATCTCATCAAGAGACAATTGTGTTTCTATCAGATGCCTGCCCGCATTCTCCACTCGTAGTTTATTCATGAATTTTGCAGGAGTAATCCGTAATACCCGTACAAAAACCCGGGCAAAGTTACGCGGACTCATAGCGGCCTGTTCCGCCAGATCTTCCACCGTAATATCTTCCCGTAAATGGTCCAATATCCACTCGCATACTTTCCGCATAGTCGGGTGTCCTATCTTTTTGCAATCCAGATAGGTATTAAACTGGGATTGATTTCCCGGACGTTTCAGATATAGAACCAGCCATCGTGCCACATCCAGCGCAAAAGACTGCCCGAGGTCCTCCTCTATCAATGCCAGTGCCAGATCCATACCCGAAGTAATTCCCGCTGCGGTATAGATATTCCCGTCTTTAATAAAAATACGGGCTATCTGCACATCAATTGAAGGAAAGTCCTGTGCCAGTTCTTCGTTTTTCGACCAGTGAGCCGTTGCTTTTCTTCCGTCAAGCAGGCCCGCTTCGGCAAGGACGAAAGCACCGGAACATACCGAACATATCCGCCGAATACGCCCGGACTGGTTTTTCAACCATTCCAACATCTCCCCTTTTTGGCCGGGATCGAGATAACGTCCCAATCCTGTAACAAGAAGTGTATCAATCGGATAATCTATTTCAATATAAGTACCTTCACTCAATATGGGTAAACCCGACGATGTATTTATCTGTTTTCCCTTATCCATCGATACAACATGTGCCTGATACCTGAAATTCTTATTGCCCCGACCCGAATCAATAAGATCTATTGCCTTAGAAAACACCTCTAACGGACCTACAGTAGTCAGTAATGTAGTATTCGGAGGAACCAAAAATACTATATGCCTTATTGTTGATTGCTTATCCATCTGTTCTTTGTTTCATCATTCTCTCCCGGTCTGTCACTCTCCCACCATTCCACCATTCCACCATTCCACTTAGCCACTTAGGCACTTAGGCACTGTTCCACTTAGGCACCTAACCACTTAGGCACTGTCCCTCCTTTCCGCCTTTCCACCATTTTGATTTCCTAAAAGTAGATATTATTTCCTTACAACCTATCCTTTTTGGCAGGAATTGTATATTTTTTGTCATTTCGGACAACAATATTATAATGTATCTTTGTAGCAGGAAAAAAATATTTTATCACTCAAAAACCAATTTATTATGAATGCGATTAAAGTAGGTATTAACGGTTTCGGACGCATCGGGCGTTTGGTATTTCGTGCTGCTCAAAGCAGAAATGATATACAGATAGTAGGGATCAACGATCTGATAGATACTGAATATATAGCCTACATGCTCAAATATGACACTATTCATGGTCAATTTGACGGGGTTATTGAAATTAAAGAGGGCAGGTTGATCGTAAACGGCAATCCGATAAGGGTAACATCGGAAAAAGATCCGGCTAACCTAAAGTGGGATGAGATAGGGGCTGAATATATAGTAGAATCCACAGGACTGTTCCTTGCCAAAGAAAAAGCGCAGGGACATATTGCCGCAGGGGCTAAATATGTGGTCATGTCGGGCCCGTCTAAGGACGACACTCCGATGTTTGTTCCGGGAGTAAATGACGACAAGTATGTCAAAGGAACGCAATTCGTTTCAAACGCCTCTTGTACAACTAACTGCCTGGCGTTGGTAGCAAAAGTGCTGAATGATAAGTTTGGCATAGAAGAAGCTTTGATGAGTACCATACATTCGACTACAGCCTCTCAAAAAACGGTAGACGGCCCGTCGACGAAAGACTGGCGGGGAGGGCGCGCTGCTGCTTCTAACATCATCCCTTCTACCACAGGAGCCGCAAAAGCAGTAGGGAAGGTTATACCGGAACTGAACGGAAAACTCACAGGAATGTCGTTTCGCGTTCCAACCCTAGATGTTTCCGTGGTAGACCTTACAGCACGGTTATCCACACCCACCACTTACAAAGATATCTGCCAAGCCATGAAAGAGGCCTCGGAAGGTTCTTTAAAAGGCTATCTCGCATATACGGACGATGAAGTGGTGTCATCTGATATGATCGGTAATCCGCACACGGCTATTTTCGATGAAAAGGCCGGGATCATGCTAAGTCCTACGTTCGTTAAAATAGTTGCCTGGTACGATAACGAATGGGGTTTCTCCAGTAAGGTGCCCGATACGATAGCCATCATGAAAAAAGTGAACGGATAAGTATAATTCAAGCCGGAAATAAACCAGACAGGTTATATCTCTAAAGATATAGCCTGTTTTATTATCCATAATTTCTTAACTTTACCGGTCAATATCATTATTAGCATAGGACCAATATGAGAATATGAATACCTATTCACCCTATGAATCATATGGATATATAAATAACCTCTCCCGAATGGTAATGACCAATTTTTCCTGTCATTCGATTTTGGACGGAAAGCCAAAACTGAAAACAAGCGGATGAATAATACCGACAGCGATACCGGAATTATACTGGTAAATTGAAAAAATAGGGACTGAGTCCCTACTTCACATTAAATGCAATTCTTAATTCATCGATCTCCTTGTCGCCCATCGGTTGTAAAGAACCGATCGAAGAGGCCATCACCAGTGAGTTAGCAGAGAATTCGGCCACTTCCAGATAATCAAACGTATTTAGCAGCTTATCTCCTGTAACAAAAACACTGTCATTCTCTACCAGAATCACACGGTTGTGATTGAACATTTTTGCCACACTGTCCACATCATTATAGATGAGTCCAAAAGGTATGGAGGGGACATCCTGAAGGAAGATCCAACTTTCGGGAATGGTGCGTACATCAAATTTGGATCCGCTCACAGCATGAGCCATCAGGTTCACAGACTGAGTGCAAATGATGGAGTTGATATGCGGGTTTAGCTGATAGATACGTTGATGCAAGGCAACCGACCGGCTGGGTGTTTTCCCCGCTTCGGCCATACCGTTCTTTATCTGAACAATATCACCCGGCACAATATCCCATCGGGCTACATTACTGGGAGTAATAAGAAAATCATTGCCTTTCCAACGTACCGATACCGTGCCATAAGTTGATATCATCAATCCCTGATCACAAGCCCGGCGGATAATATTCACCATCTCGGTACGGATTGCCCGCTCATCGGAAGGATGGTCAATATCCATAAAATGGGAAATATTGGTCGGCAGGTGATTTACATATTGCGAGACCTGTTCATCAGTCAAATAATTCACCTGCCCCAGTCTCTTGGCATTCACGATGGTACGGCAGCAGAATTCCAGCGTTTCAAACCGTTGGTAGGCATCCATCATATCAGTTCCACCCAACACTACACCATGGTTCTCCATGATCACCGCCTTATAACGACTGTCTTTAAACTCAAATGCAATCTTCTCACCCAGATCCTCACTACCGGGTGTACCATAAGGCGCAAAACCGATATCGCCACAAATATTATGTGCCTGCGGGACGATCTTGGTATCGGGCACAATACCGGCAATACTGAAAGCGACCAGTGCCGGCGGATGTGCATGAATAATAGCCGTGATCTCCGGCCTGGCTTCATAGATAGCCTTATGGAAAGGGAGTTCCGACGAGGGTTTATGAAGTCCGATAACGGTTCCGTCCCTTTTCACCTGCATAATATCTTTTGTAGTAAGCGACCCTTTGTCTACTCCAGAAGGGGTAATCCAGATATCGCCATTCTCATCCCTGATGGAGATATTTCCTCCCGAAGTAGTGGTCATTCCCCTACTATATATTCTTCCGATGATCACATTGATCTGTTCCACCGGATGCATCAAATTTACATCTAATTGTTTCATTGTCTTATAGAATAAAGAGTAAAGAATAAAGAATAAAGACTTTAGAACCAAGACTGTTAGAACCAATATTCAAGACTTTTAAATCAAAAAGTAAGAATAAAAAATTAAAAACTTATCTGTATTTCTCCAGTAGATAAGTCTCCGCCTCCACACTCCACAGTCCATTGTGACGACTACAAATAACAGCCAGTTCCCTGAAAAGTTCGTTGGTTTCACCCATCTTTTCAAAATCGGATATCGGAGTGAGCGGCATATCGATATGTGTATAAATTAATTTCTTTCCTCCGGGGATATTGGGCAGGTTGTTCGTCGCATCGGCTACCGAATTGAGTCCCCCGATATGGGTAATCAGTCCGGCGGGATCAAGTCCTTTACCCATGATATCGAGCGCTTCCACCATATCATCGTTATTACCTCCACTGGTACCGACAATATGCGTGTAAGCATAATGGACATTGTAGAAATTGAATGTGGCGCTGAAATTAGGGTCACTGGGACCGGCAAAGAAATTCAAGCACCCGTCGAAAGCAAGGACAGCATCTCCCTGCTCCACCACCGGCTTTACCGGTGCGAAGACAAATACATCATCATACCCCGTATCACCTGTAATTGCTCTCAACTCCTTCACAGGCTCATCTACCGTCCCTGTATTGATATAACGGAGGTCGATTCCCCGAGAAGCGGCAAAATCAACGGTATAGATAGAGGCAGCCCTGTCCAGTCGTGCCTGGTCCACATCGGTCACCACCAGAAGTGATGGTTTTCTATCCTCACGATGGAGCACATAGTTGATCGCAGCCAATCCCATCGGGCCCACGCCCGCAAGAATCGCCATCTTTCCTCCATCCACAATCTCCATCTTGTGCTTGTAACTGCCGGGGGTAGTATGGTAATTGGCATGCATAGCGCCGATCACACAGGAGAGCGGTTCGGCCAGCGACGCAGGATAATATCCCTCTCCGGTAAACTTCAATAAGCAATCCTGTGCCATCACTTCATTGGGAATAACCACATAAGTGGCATCACCGCCGATATATTTGTAACTGTAACCGGGAGCGCTCAGGATACCCACGGGACCATTTTCGTAATAGAGCGCCGGTTGAATGGAAAACTTATCCCCTGCTTTGAATTTATGCGCCCATTTGGAACCCACTTCCAGCAGTTCACCGGCGAACTCATGACCGATGATAATAGGATTCTCCGCCACGTCATCGGGGATACGCTTATGGTCTGTCCCCTGCGAAGAAGCCTTATAGGACGACATACACAACGAATCGGTCACCACTTTGGCCAGGATCTCATCCTCCTTGATGGGCGGCAAATCAAATTCCTCCAGACGCAAGTCCTTTTTGCCGTACAATCTCACTGCTCTTGTTTTCATTATGATATTTATTTGTTATTTATTTTTGCATACTCTTCGTTGATAAACCGTTCAAGATCCTTTTTATTAGGAAGTTCCACCAAATACTTTGATATGAACAACTCATGGTCACTATCAGCCACGGCGTATTCCACTAACGCATTGTTTTTATTGGTCACCAACAATATCCCTACCGGAGGATTATCCTCCGGTTGCATTATCTCTTTCCGGTAATAATTGACATAAGTTTTTAATTGACCGATATGCTCGTGTGAAAAACTGTCGACTTTCAATTCAATCAACACATGGCATTTCAAAATGCGATGATAGAAAACCAGATCACAAAAGAAATATTCATCGCCGATAATAATTCGCTTTTGCCGCGACTCAAAACAAAATCCGTGTCCGAGTTCTATCAAAAATTCTTCCAGATGTTCAATAAGCGCTTGCTCCAAATCCGACTCATAAGCCACATCTTTTGCCTTAAGCCCTAAAAATTCAAAGGTAAATGGAGATTTGATAATATCCTGCATTACAATCTTTTCACTCTTTGCCTGTACCACTTCGCTCAACTTCTCTGGTTTTTGGCTGATACCACTTCGTTCAAAATAGAGGGTATCGATTTGACGTTTGAGTTCGCGTACGCTCCAGGTTCCTTTGATACATTCCACTTCATAGAATCGCCGCTTTAGAGGATTTTCAATTGGGAGCAACAAACTAAAATGTGAAAATGAAAGTTTGCGAACTAATTTTGTAATATAAGGTAGTTGCTCTGCAACCTCTTCAGGGTTGAATTGGGCAGTCAGTGATTGCCCAATTCCAACAAACTCTTTTTCAATGAATTGTAATTCTGCAGACGGTGTCTGCAGAATCTCCATATCTTCTTGTCCAGAGTTATCCAATTGGGCCGACAGCGATGGCCCAATTCCAACATCTTCTTTTACAGCAAATTGCAATTTGGCAGACGGTGTCTGCCAAATCTCTCCAAAATATTTTCGAAAAAAATAGGGTACGTAAATACTGATTTGCGGATAAACTAAATAAAACTGCCTATAAAGGTTTAAATTCCTGTACGACAATCCTTCTTCATCAAAAGAATCGGCCAAATTTTGAAGCAATTTTGCCCCGTATTTTGCCCGATCTTCACCATTCTGTTCAAATTCGACAATATAAAACCCTACCAGCCAGTTCCTGACAGTCAGATGCGTATTGACAGCCGCAACCGCATTTTGCCGGAATGTGCCGGAAATATGTCGAATATTTTGTTGCAGATCGTTGAAATCCATAGAGAAAGACATTTAAAATCATTGAACCGTCAAATCAACCATTTCCTTTCAGTTCCACCTAACCACTTAACCACTTAGGCACTTTTCCACTTTTCCACTTTTCCACTTTCTAAGAAAGCATCACCTGTCCTCCGGTGATCGGCAAGGCCTGCCCCGTCTCACCACACTGGTCCATCAGGTAAAGCACGCCCCTGGTCACATCTTCGGGCGTACACCCTTTTCCCATTGGGACTTTAGATAAATAAAACGCTTTCACATCTTCAATAGTTTTTGCTCCCGGTACCTTACCTGCTTTCAGGTATTGCACGAACAATCCGTTGTCGGGATCGCTCCAGAGAGGTCCTTCGTAGAAGTTCCCGGGACAGATAGAATTGACTTTGATACGGTATGGCGCCAGTTCCAGCGCAAAGGACTGGGTAAGCCCGATTCCTCCGAACTTTCCACCGGCATAGGCGAAATTGGCTTTGCTGCCTTGCAGCCCCGACTTGGAATTGATCTGAATAATATCAGCATAATAATCTGCACGAGCATATCTGGTCTGCAATTTCATGACCTTAGTGACCATTTTCGTACAATAGAAATAGGCATTGTAATTTATTTTGGTGACGAAATCAAAATTCTCCGGCGTCATATCGTCCAGACCTCCTGCACGAAGTACCCCGGCGTTGCTGATAAAACAATCGATTGCCCCGAATTGACAAATTGTTTCGTGGATAAGATTCTCCAAACTTGCCATGTCAGTCACATTGGTCTTCACGAAAAAAGCTCTGTTACTTTTCGCGATACGGTTGAATTCTTCGGCTGTGGCACTGCCTGCCTCCTCATTCAGGTCGGCAATCACGATATTGGCTCCCTCCTGTAGGAGGCATCGCCCGATCCCTTCACCGAAACCCTGGGCAGCACCGGTAATCACGACGGTTTTATTCTCCGCACGTCCCCGGGATGTCCCTCCTGCCACACTGCGGCGGTAGTTTTCCACCTCCCAGTTGTCGATAAAGTCTATCTGTTCCTGCGTCATCGGGTGCGGCCCTCCGAATGAATGGGCGAGATAGGCAACCTTCATCGCGTCTTCGAACACATCCAGGATGATGTCGCATTGCCCGGCATTATCGCCTACGGCCACCAACCCGATTCCTTTTATCAATATCACTTTAGGTTGATAACCCAATTTCTCAATAAAGGCAGGAATCACTTTCTGAGCTTCCCCCAACACCGCTTCAGGTGTTTCACCGTTCAGGAAAATATAATTTGATTTACAATAGACAATGGCATCCGGCGTAAACGGTTTAGCAATATCTATCTGTTTCCCGGGGCTGTCGTAATAATATTTGATCAGTTCGTTTTTCCTCACCTTCAATATTTTCAACCCTTGGGCCGACAACATCATCCTTAGCGCTGGAAGAATTTCTTCGGTACAACGGCAAGTATCTCTCTCTCCGGTAGGTGACGATGTTGAAACAGACTGTTCCAATTTTTGAAAGATTTCGGAATAAATCTTTTGTATCTCTTCGATGGTAGGCGCGGCGACAAAAATACCGTGGTTCTGCAACCAGATTATCTGAGGTTCCTCATTATGCGTTGTCCGGTACTTTTTGATCCGCTCATATACCTTTTTGAACAACACATAGCCCGGGTCGGTATATTCTATATACAATGCTTTTTCGCCGAAAAGCCGTTTCAATTCTGAGTTCGCATTTTGCGCGCACATCAATCCGTTCACTGCCGTCGGGTGCAGGTGTACCACAAAAGGATAATTGATCACATTGTGCATCGATGTCTCCACCGAAGGGCGTCTCCCTTTAGTGAGGGTTGCCCCGGCCAGGTCATTTTTTACCTGCTCCTCCCGCTCTGTCGGATCCGGGCTATACGCTTTCTCCGACATTGGGTCGAGTTTACTTCTGTCGAGTACGGCAAAACCCTCTTCGGTTATGGTCGCCAATGCAGCGCCGCTGGCCTTCACCCAAATCTTTTCCTTGTTCTTGTAAGATGTATTACCTCCACCGGCAATTACAAAACGGCTGTCCTGCCCGTAAAACCGCGATATATAAATTAAATCGCGTATTCCGAAAATATCATTTTCAGGCAGAAAAGTTTGAGACTCTTGTTCCATCTTTATCCTGTTTTTTATTCGTTCCGATCTGATAAATTATAAACAATGATTTTTTGGAAGAGTACATCTCCCAATATCTCCAAATCATACCGTTTAGAGCGGTCGACATCCCCGTTTAGACCTGTGTACCCGAGCAATCTCTGTTTTAGCAAATGCTGATGCGCCATAATAACACAGGCCCCATTATAGTTAATTTCCATAAGCTTATCGGTCAAAGGTACTCCCCCCCTTGCAAACAGTTCAATAGGCTCCATGGCAGGCGTATTGTGTTCACTGCCGAAAGTCACCACAAAACCCTGTTCATAGAGATAGGTGGCATATTTCTCCAAAAGATGCACATCATTACGGGTAGTAATAAATTCCACCGAATGGAATCCCCGTTCGGTTAGTTGTTTAGCCACCCGTTCCAGGTCATTTTCAAAATCGGTATAATTCCCGTTCGCATCGTCCGCGAGGAAGGGATAAGTAGGAATACCACCGGCGGCAATGATGATTTCCTGCACAGTTTCCATCGGCAGGAAAGCGGAAGCCTCTTCCGGAACGAATGCCGCACCACCCGCTTTCAACAGGTTGGCACGGATTTCATTCTCTACGCCGGCAAGGTCATCCAACGACGATTTCAACACCTTTCCGTCAAAGATTTTTTCAAATAATTCCCTTATCCGCGATTCGTCATTGCTACAGGCCTCATACACACTTATGCGCAACGCTTTTGCCAGGTGGCGCTCACGAATCAACCCTTTTGTCAATTCATTGGTTATCCGGTTAAAGTCAAGTGCAAAGCCACATTTTTTCTGCAGAAGCAATTCGTTCAGCTTTCCACACATCGCCTCCACCTGTCGATTGGCCTCATTCCTCACATTGGACAATAGGGTTGCGTAAGGCTCCTTCAAGTGGAAAGGATAAGACAATCCCTTACCGCTCAGATATATACGCCCCGGATTGGCAGGATCATTCACTCGTAATCCCGCTTTCTGGTCTTCCTCATTCAGGCTGATAAACTCGATACCGAAAAGCGGATAGAGTCTCCTCCTCGCACAACCATCAGCCCACTCCTGGTATCCCTCGGCAGTATAAAAATCATTGATACCCACCACTTTCACCTCCTCGGCAACCGCCCTGTCCAGCGCGTCATTCACATCGGAAAACGCACTGAACGAGTAAGGCGTATGCATGTGTGCGTTCACTTTCGCACAATTATCCAATTGACTCATCTTCCAATCATTTTCACTTTTCCACATCAACTAAACACCTTTCTTCGCTCTCCTGATCAACTCCCCATCGGTAAAGTTCTGGCCGGGAATATAATCTTTGAGCGGTTGGATACGTTCGTTGACCATGTCCAGGAACCAGCCTGGCTGTGGGAAGAACGACTCTTCCAATTCGTGTGCCGGAGTGATCCAGTTGCGTGAACCCAGCACACAGACGGGTGCATCGAGATAATCAAATGCGAGTTGACCGATATTGGCGGCGAGGTCGTTCAGGAAAGAACCACGCGCGGTGGCATCACCGGCCACAATGATTTTTCCGGTTTTCTTCACCGACTCCAGTACCTTTTCATAATTGAATGGCACTAACGAACGGGCGTCGATCACCTCTGCACTCATGCCGTATTTGTCTTCCAACTCTTTCGCAGCTTTTAAAGCGGGATAGAGCGTATGACCGATGGTCAGGAATGTGATATCCCTACCCTCTTTCTTCACATCCGGCTCACCGATAGGGATCTCGTAGTAACCGGTGGGAACACCTCCTTCATGGAACTGTTCTCCTATATCATAAATACGTTGGCTTTCAAAGAAGATAACCGGGTCGGTACCCTGCAAAGCGGCATTCATCAATCCCTTGGCATCATAAGGTGTCACCGGGAAGCACACTTTCAGGCCGGGGATATGAGCGACAAGCGATGTCCAGTCCTGCGAATGCTGAGCTCCATATTTCGATCCTACCGATACACGGACCACCATCGGCATTTTCAATACGTTACCGCTCATGGCTTGCCATTTGGGTAACTGGTTAAAAATCTCGTCACCGGCACGGCCAATAAAGTCGCAATACATGATCTCGGGGATCACACGACCGCCACACATGGCGTAACCGATAGCTGTTCCCACGATGGATGCCTCGGCGATCGGCGAATTGAACAGACGGTGATAGGGCAACGATTCGGTCAGCCCCCCATAGACGGCAAACGCACCGCCCCAATCACGGTTCTCTTCACCGTAAGCGATCAGGGAAGCATCTTTATAGAAACGGTCGATAATAGCCTCGAAAAGTCCATCCCGCAGGTGGAACTGCTTCATTTTGCTGAAAGGCTTACCTTCGGCATCAAAAGCAAAGCGCTCCTTATTCGCAATTTTTTTCACCCTTGGATTTTCTTCCAGCGGCATCAGCACTTCCGGCTTCTCGTTGGAGAAACTGTCCACGGAACCATCAGAGAACATCATATCTCCAATAATATCCGGATTTTCCATTCTGGGCGAGATTTCGTCATCGATCGCCTTGAGAAACATTTCATTGACCAGCGCACGTATATCGTCGGAGATCAAGTCGAGGTCGGCTTGGGTAGCTACTCCTGCTTCGAGCAACTGTTCGCCATAACTGCGGATACAATCCTGTGATTCCCATGCTTCCACCTCCTCCTTGGAACGGTACGACGATGCATCGGAAGGCGAGTGTCCACTGTAACGGTACGTCAATACATCCAGCAATACCGGGCCTCTCTTCTCTTCAATGATTTTACGTTTACGTTTATAGGCATCGATCACAGCCAACGGATTGTAACCATCCACCCGTTCTGCATGCATTTGGTCGGGGTTCACGCCGGCACCGATACGTGCGGCAATACCGTAGCCCATCGTCTCGCCACAGGTCTGGCCTCCCATACCGTACTGGTTGTTCATTATATTGATGATCACGGGAAGACCACCCTTCATGTCACCTTCCCAGAGTTGCGTAAACTGGTCCATCGAAGCAAAAGTGAGCCCTTCCCACACCGGGCCGCACGCCATGGAGGCATCACCGATATTGGCCACGACAAGCCCCGGTTTACGGTTCACTTTCTTGTACAAAGAGGCACCCACAGCTATATCTCCCGATCCGCCGACGATGGCATTGTTGGGATAAACGCCGAACGGGGTGAAGAAGGCATGCATCGATCCCCCCAATCCCTTATTGAAGCCGGTCTTACGGGCAAAAATCTCGGCCAATGTACCATATACCAGAAATCTTCTTGCCAGTTCCTTGACCGATCCCTCAAAATCTTTTTTCACGATCTTATAAATCACACCATCAAAAAAGTTTTCCATGATGGCGATAAGCTGCTGGTCATCCAACTGATGGATGGCCGACATCCCCTTGGCCAGAATTTCGCCGTGCGAGCGGTGGCTTCCGAAAATAAAATCGTCCACCGTCAGTGTCCAGGCCATACCCACGGCCGACGATTCCTGCCCGATAGATAAGTGCGCAGGACCGGGATGGTTATAGGGTGTACCGTTGTATTCACCTTGCGTCTTGATCAGATTCAGCATGGTTTCAAATTCCCGGATCAATACCATATCATGGTAAATCGCCTTGAATTCCTCCGTGGTAAAATTCTCTTTTTCTTCTTGCACTGTTTTCCGGTACTGGTTGACAGGTATCGGTTGAAACTCCACAAACCCGGGTTTGCGTGCTTCGGTGGGATCTATAAGTTGTACTTTGGGCATTTTATTTTGATTTATTGATTTACTAATTTATTGATTTGATGATTATGTAATTTAGGAGTGAAGGAGTTTTACAATTCATTGTCAATTATCCATTGTCTATTGTCAATTAACAAAGTCTCTATTCTTTTCCACCTTTCCACTTAGGCACCTAACCACTTAGGCACTTTACAAGAAGACAGTTTCCTTAATAATTTCACTGACGGTGGGATGCGGAAAAACGACCTCCTGCATCTCTTTCAGCGTCATTTCCTGCTCAATAGCGATACAGGCGCCATAAATGATTTCGCTAACGGGATTACCCAGCATATGCACACCAATCACCTCGCCATGCTTTTCGCCGACCAACACTTTACAGAGTCCGCTTCCACCTTCATTTTCGGCAACAAACCGCCCGGCATAAGCCATAGGCAATTTAGCCACCTTATAAGCAATATTTTTGGCTTTGGCCGACTCTTCGGTCTCTCCAACGCCGGCCACTTCCGGATTGGTATATACTACTCCCGGAATAGCATTGTAACGCATGATATCGGGTCTACCGGTAAGGTTATTGACTACCACCTCACCCTCACGGCTTGCCGTATGGGCCAGCAATGAAAAGCCGGTCACATCACCTGCGGCATACACACCGGGAACGTTGGTCCGCATTTTTTCGTCCACCTTGATGCCACCCCGTACCAGCTCGACACCCAGGTTCTCCAGGCCGAAGCCTTGCGTAACGGGACGGCGACCCACACTTAGCAATATCTTTTCACCTTCTATCGTTTCCGTCTTTCCATCTTTCTCAAAAATGACCTTGTTACCCTCAAGCTGTGTCACTTTCGCGTTCAGATGGAAAGTAATACCTTTCTTTGTATAGATTTCACGAAGCATGGCAGAGATTTCGAAGTCGAGTCCTCCAAGGATTTCAGGAAGCATTTCCACTACAACCACTTTGGAGCCCAAGCTATTGTAAAAACTGGCAAACTCCATTCCTATCACACCGCCGCCGATGACGACGAGTGATTCGGGACGTTCGGTCAACTCCAGTATCTCACGGTTGGTAACAACCACCTCTCCTGCTTCCTGCAGTCCGGGTATGGGCGGCACGGATGCTTCCGATCCTGTACAGACAAGGAGATTCTTACCCACATATTTTTCACCGTTGCCGGTTATCTCGATTCCTTCCGATGAACGCCCGTTGATATAGGCTTCACCTTTTATCACTGTCACTTTATTGGCTTTCATCTTGCCTTCCACCCCGAGTACAAGCTTACGTACCACTTTCTTTTTACGGGACACCATTTTTCCGTAATCAAAACGGATATTATCCCCAAAAACACCATAGAGGTCTCCGTGCAGCGCATTTTCATAAGTCTTGGCACTGTAAAGCAATGTTTTGGTGGGAATACATCCTTCATTCAGGCATACTCCTCCCATTGCTTTCTTCTCGAACAGCGCCACATTCAGCCCCTTATGCCCGGCCCGTTCAGCCGCCACATACCCGGCGGGACCTCCACCGATAATCAGTAAATCGTACATAATATTTTCTTTAGAGCAAAGAATCAAGAATCATTAAAGAGTCAAGAGCCAAGAATCAAGAGCCAAGACATTGGATTCAAAAAATTCTCTGACAGGATTATTATTAAAACATTTCAAAAATCATTTACAATATAACAACTAAACGCCCTATAGTTCATTAAACAACGTATCTTATGCCTTGAATCTTAACTCTTGATTCTTATACATCCCATACCAGATTTTCAATCTCTATCGCAATCTGCTTCAGGAAGCGGGTAGCTTCCCCTCCGTCTAATGAACGGTGGTCGTAAGTCAGGCTCAAACCGATAAAGGGTACAAAAGCATACACGCCGTCGCCAATATCTTTGGGGCGCGGCACGATGGTATTCACACCAAGTATAGCCGACTGGGGCAGGTTAATGACCGGCGTAAACATTTCCACGCCATAATTACCCAGATTCGATACAGTAAACGTACCGGCTTCCGGGGAGAGGATATCCGGGTTCACACTACCATTCCTGCAGGCCGAGGCAATTTCCTTAAACTGCCGCGCCAAACCGGTAATAGAGAGGTCATCGGCATTGCGTACGACCGGCACCATCAACCCCCTATCGGTATCCACCGCCAGACCAAGATGTATCTTGTTAAAATAACGGATGTTGTCACCCAAAAAATGGGTATTGACATTGGGGAATTTCTTCAGCGCCTTGATAACAGAGAAGCAGACCATATCATTTAGCGTAATATTGATATCAAGCTTTCCTTCTTCCAACATCGCTTTCGCTTTTTTTCTAAGTTCCAGTATTCTCCTGGCATCTGCTCCCAAATGGTGGGTAAGTTGCGCTGAATTCTGCAGGGAAGCGTGCATCGAACGGGCGATGATCTTGCGCATATTGGAAATTTTCCGGTCTTCATAATCCTTGCCGTAAATAGTATTCACGGGGGCGGATAAGTCGGAAGCCCTGGCCGTCCCTGCAAGTCCCGTTCCGGACGACTGCGGCAGCATGCCCTCTTCGGCTGCCAATTTCTTTGCCAGCGGTGTCATCTTCGGACGATCTTGTAAGACCGCCTCTATATCTTTTTCTATGATACGTCCTTTTGGTCCGCTTCCGGAAAGAGCGGAGGTGTCGACAGCATTTTTCCCTGCCAGTTTCCGGGCACGCGGGGAAACAGGGGTTACGCCGGATTGTACATTTTGCGAAGCAGGACTTTCTCCCTGTCCCGGCACTTCACCGATTAACGGGGTGGTTGCCGCGGAGTCCGCAACACCTCCTGTGGAAAGACCGGCACTACCCGGTGCAATGGTCCCCTTCGACGTTTCTTGCGGCGCTTCACGCCCGGCCAGCAACGGAGAGATATCTTCTCCCGGTTCGCCGATGATCATCATATTTTCCAATACGGGTACTTCATCGCCTTCACCGTAAAAGCATTCAAGCACTACCCCTTCCGAAGGAGCCTCTTCTTCAAACGAAGCTTTATCCGTCTCATAGGAAAAGAGAACGTCTCCCTTTTGCACGGTATCCCCTTTTTTCTTTTTCAATTCGGTTATGATACAACTCTCTACTGATTGCCCCTGTTTGGGCATGATTACTACAACTGCCATTTATGCATGATTTAAGTATGCTACATATAATTTTGACCACTGCCAACTGTGCTGAACTATGCTGACACAAAGATATCATTATCTATGATAGAATCCAAAGATAAATGCCATTAAATTGGCATTTAATATTTTCGAATCTCCAAAGGTCATTTTATTTAATTCATTCAATTTAAGCGACACAGAAAATATTGGCAAATATACATCATTCGGTTTCATGATCAATTCAATAATTGATCTTTCATATATTGTTTTTGACATGAGTTTCATTTAACGGATGTTATTACTCAATAATTAAAAAAAGTCTCTATTTTTTGATGACCATCCCTGCAATTGCTTATAGTATCTGAAATACAAGTGTCATTTTACACAATAAGGTTAACAAAACTACCAAATTGTCCAGATATTATACTTCCGGATATTTTCATCTTTAGTCATAATGGTCAATTGATTGGCAATACACTGTGAAACCAGATCAAAGCACGAGTATCCCATAGTAATTCCATCACATATATGCTTTAAAAACTTCCAAAGGATCATCAAAATCAGCCGACATATAGATCTGCCCCTTGACACTTCCGTATCAAGGACTTTATTCTTTAGCTCTTTTTTCCTCTTAGCCAACAGGAACTCAACAAAATTGTTAACCTCTGATTTCAAGTCGTTGCGCAGATGCAGATATTGTAAATTTGTATATAACCGTATCTGCTCCATATATTATCACATTTTACGACAAATATGGCGAAAGTCGAATACAGAGCCAAGTTTACTTGAGCTATGCTGAGACGTATCCTATATTTTACAAACTTAAATAAAAAAGTCGAGATTTTATATACGGGCAAATAAAAATCAAGGCCACAGCGTTCTATAAGCAATTAACGTGCTCTTGGGCACAAAGTTTCATTAAAAAACATAACATTATGAGAACAGTCTGCGGCCTTGACATCCACAAAGATAGCATTTTCATGTGTATTCTGGATGAGCAGGGCAAAAAAAGTGAAGGGAAGTTTGGTGTTTCCACCCGCGAGATCAAGGAACTGTCCGCCAGTTGCACTTATATGGTGGATAACTACCCCGTTTTGCAAACTGACTCCGGCAGGGAAATTCCTTTTGAACACGAGCAAGATAAGAGTTCGAAGAGGAAATATAATAAAAGCCGAATAACAAGCTAAACTTGTTTGGGATTACTTGAGGCACACCTTATATTCTACAACTATACATGAAAATCCTGATATTTCCCAACACTTGAAATGAAAACAAACCATAAGCAAAAATACATATAGCTAAGCATTATCAAAAAGCACAGTCATAAAATCATTTATTTGATTGCATATATTCAATTTATCCTGTATGTTTGCAGACAATCTTTAAAAAAATTTGGATTTAACCTCATCATGAGCGTAGATAATTTAATGTCATTTTTAGCAATCGATTTAGGTGCCAGCAGCGGGAGAGCCATGTTGGGAACGATACAAAACGACCGATTAGAGTTAAGGGAAATAAGCCGTTTTCCTAATCCGATCATCGAGGTAAATGGCCGGTTATACTGGGATTTGTTCCATCTGTATAACCAGGTAATAGGGGCATTGCAGGAGGTCAAATCACATAGGCTGCATGTCACATCACTGGGTATCGATACCTGGGGAGTAGACTTTGTCTGTTTCGGAAAAGATGGGGAGCCGTTGCGCATGCCTTACAGTTACAGGGATCCCCGTACGTTTGACGCTCCAGAGCGTTTTTTCACCAGAATTTCCAAGGAAAAGGTGTACCAAAAAACAGGAATTCAGATCATGAATTTCAACACGTTGTTCCAGCTTGATACCCTGAGGAGTGAAGATTCATCTATCTATCCCGTAATCGACAAAATATTATTCATGCCGGATGCACTCTCCTACCTGTTGACCGGAAAAATGGTGACGGAATATACGATCGCCTCCACATCACAAATGCTTAATCCTTATACCAAACAATTCGACAAGTCGTTTCTTCAAGCCTTGCAACTGAACGACAATCACTTTGGAATGCAGGTATTTCCGGGATATAAGATCGGTAACATATCCTCTTCCGTACAGCGCCTGACCGGCTTGCAGGATCTGTCTGTCATTGCCGTTGCCGGCCACGACACGGCTTCTGCCGTTTTAGCTACTCCGGCGAAAGATGAGAATTTCGCTTATCTCAGTTCGGGGACCTGGTCGCTGATGGGCATAGAATCGAAAGAGCCTGTCATTAACGACGAGACTTTCACTCTCAACTTCACCAACGAAGGGGGTGCCGACGGATCTATCCGCCTGTTGAAGAATATCTGCGGCATGTGGTTGATCGAACAATGTAAAAAGGAATGGGGGGATAAACAACCTGTCTCTTATGAAGAGATAGTCGCTGCAGCGAAACAGTCGGCTCCATTTCAATGTTTCATCAATCCTGATTCTCCTTGCTTTGCTGCCCCCGGATCTATGACTGCTACTATCCAGGCTTACTGCAAAGAAACAAATCAGCATATTCCCCAAACCATGGGAGAAATAGCCCGTTGCATCTACGAAAGCCTCGCTTTCCGCTATAAACAGGTTCTGGCAAACCTGCAGCAACTGGCCACATTTCCTATCGACACCTTACATATTATCGGTGGAGGAGCTCAGAACAAACTGCTCAATTCCTTTACGGCAAACGCTATCGGTAAGCCTGTAATTGCAGGGCCGTCTGAAGCCACAGCAATGGGAAATATTT
Source organism: Proteiniphilum sp. (assembly GCF_040307845.1). GTDB lineage: Bacteria > Bacteroidota > Bacteroidia > Bacteroidales > Dysgonomonadaceae > Proteiniphilum. The sequence goes on along the minus strand of NZ_JAWRIS010000028.1, from coordinate 21,328 downwards.
TATTACAGGCCAAAGCAGCCGGTATAGTCAACGACAAGCAAGAGATGCGCCAAATCGTGCGAAACTCTATTCATCTTGATACTTTCGAACCCGAAGATACTGTCCTATGGGACAGCCACTACAGCGATTACCTGAATGTTTACAGGGAAATATAAGAAGTGGAAAGATGGAAGCTAAAATTTAACAACAAAAGTAAAGAAGTTAGAGCTAAGTCTTTATTCTTTGCTCTTTACTCTTTGCTCTAATAATAAATCGTATGAAAGAAGAACAATTGAAAAAAGCGTATGAAGATGCAAAGGCACAATACGCATCGCTGGGGGTAGATGTAGACAAGGCACTGGAGAAATTGAATAATCTCTCTATTTCCATCCATTGCTGGCAGGCAGATGATGTTTTAGGGTTTGAAAATCCGGAGGGCGGCCTTACCGGTGGCATCCAAGCAACCGGCAACTATCCGGGCAGGGCAAGGAACATAGAAGAAATACGGAAAGATTACGAGAAGGTACTCTCGCTTATCCCGGGGATACACAGGATCAGTCTGCATGCCATTTACGGCGATTTCGGCGGTGAATTCGTGGACCGCGACCAGATTGAGCCGAAGCATTTCCAATCGTGGATCGACTGGGCGAAGAAGGTGGGTGTGAAACTCGATTTCAACTGTACGCTCTTCTCCCATGCCAAAGGAGAAAGTGGATACATGATTTCCCATTTTGATCCTGAGATCAGAGAATTCTGGAAAGAGCACCTGCGCCGTTGCCGTCGTATCGCGGCAGAGATCGGACGCCAACAGGGAGATCCTTGTATCCATAACATCTGGTTCCCCGACGGTGAAAAAGATAAAACAGTTTCACGATTTGCGCACAGGCAATTGATGAAAGAAGCGCTCGACGACGTCTTTTCCGAAAAAATCAGTACAGAATACCTGAAAGATTGTGTGGAATGCAAACTGTTCGGTATCGGTAGTGAAAGTTATGTAGTAGGATCGCATGAATTTTATATGGGATACGCGGTAAAAAACAATATGATGCTGACGCTCGATGCCGGACACTTCCATCCAACCGAGTCAATAGCTGACAAGATCTCGTCCATGTTGCTTTTCGTTCCCGAACTCAATCTGCATGTAAGCCGTCCGGAACGTTGGGACAGTGACCATGTGGTAACCATGACCGACGAATTAATGGCTTTAACCCAGGAAATCGTCCGCTCGGGCCATGCCGACCGTGTGCATGTGGGACTCGATTATTTTGATGCATCCATCAACCGCATAGGAGCCTATGTAGTGGGGATCCGCTCGACACAGAGAGCCATGCTGCAAGCACTGCTGGAACCCACCGAAAAACTGAGGGAATTTGAATTGCAGGATAAGAATTTCCAACGTCTGGCCTATCTCGAAGAATTGAAATCGATGCCCTGGAACGCTGTTTATAACTACTATTGCCAGCAACAGGCAGTACCTGTCGGTGATGCATATATCAGGGATATCCAGGAATATGAAGATCAGGTAACCTCTAAACGAGTCTAAACGATGAATACAATTCTGGGTTTAATAATTATTGCTGTGGGAAGTATGGGCCAATCGAGCTCATACGTCCCCATCAATAAAATAAAGGAGTGGTCGTGGGAAAACTTCTGGTTGACACAAGGAGTTTTCGCATGGCTGGTCTTCCCTATCTTAGGGGCATTCCTTGCCATCTCCCCTTCCGGTTTAATCGGGATATATACCGCCAACGCAGCAGCCTCATGGCAAGCTATAGGCTACGGAGTACTTTGGGGTATCGGCGGATTGACTTTCGGGTTAAGCATGCGTTTTCTGGGTATTGCACTCGGACAATCAGTGGCTTTAGGCACCTGTGCGGCTTTCGGGACACTAATCCCTGCAATGCTTGCCGGCACTGATCTTTTCTCCCCGAAAGGGATCGTCCTCTTGGTAGCTGTGGCCGTCACACTGGTAGGCATCGCCCTGGTAGGGTATGCCGGTAGCCTTCGTTCTAAAAATATGTCCGAAGAGGAAAGAAAAAAAGCGATCAAGGATTTTGCACTCAAGAAAGGGCTACTGATAGCTTTGTTTGCCGGTGTGATGAGCGCTTGCTTCAGCCTTGGACTCAGTGCCGGAATACCGGTAAAGGAAGCGGCTATTGCTGCCGGTGCCAAGGAGTTGTTCGCGCAGAATCCCGTTACGCTGTTGGTCACCATCGGTGGATTTATGACCAACCTGGTTTATTGTCTCTATATGAACCGGAAAAATAAAACCGGAGGAGAAATAAAACGTTCTTCAAGACCTGTTTTAGTAAATAATCTTCTGTTCTGTGCACTGGCCGGGCTTCTCTGGTACTCCCAATTCTTCGGTCTGGGTATGGGGCAAAGTTTTTTCGAACCGGGCAGTGTAATGATGGCATTTTCATGGAGTATATTGATGTCGTTGAACGTAGTTTTCAGCAACGTATGGGGCATTATCCTGAAAGAATGGAAAGGTGCGGGGAAAAAGGCTGTCGTTTTTCTGGTTTTCGGTATGGCAGTGTTGATCATTTCATTGGTAATACCTAATCTGTTTTAATCTTTTCTTTTTTTGTAAATCATAGGTTGATCTGAAAATATTTGCAATGTGCCGCGACAGATTGATGAATGCGGCAGGAACTGAATTCGGTTTATTTATGTAAATTTACACTCTAAATAGCGTTTTCGTTATGCCATAATGAGTAATAAAATTTAAAACGCCTATTTACAAAGAAAATGAACGTGCAAATCTAAACAGAAACAACATGAGGTACAATGATTTTGGCATCGACTTTAAATACCTGTTAGTCAACGAAAAAGATAAGAAATTTGGGTTGACGGTCAATACCGTTGGGTTTCAACCAATAGCACCTAATACGGTATATCCGTCTACAGAACATCCAAAAAATTACTACTTCACCCCAAATAACGGACGTATTTTATCAGAGTATCAGATAGTATATATTAGTAAAGGTAAGGGAGTTTTTTCATCCAATTCCACGAAAAGAACAAGTATTGGCAAAGGACAGGTTATTTTTCTTTTTCCCGGACAATGGCATACTTACTGTCCGCTCCAAGAGACTGGTTGGAACGAGTACTATATTGGCTTTGAAGGAAAAATCATCGATGATATTGTAGTGACCGGTTTTATATCTGCAGAAAATCAGATCCTCGATGTAGGGGTGAATGAAGATCTGGTACACCTGTTTTCTACCGCCATCAAAGTAGCGAAAGAAGACAAAACGGCTGCTCAACAAAATCTCGCAGGAATAGCTTTTAACATCCTGGGTACAATTTTATCGCTGGCACAAAACAGGAATTTCGAATCGAGGGATTCAGCTCAAAAGATAGAACAGGCCAAAGTTATCATGATTGAAAATATCTATAAAAATATTGATATCAAAGGTATTGCCACAAATTTGGGAATCAGCTATTCTTTATTCAGAAAAGCCTTTAAGGAGTATACGGGTTATGCTCCGGCACAATATTTTCAGGAATTAAAATTAAGAAAGGCGAAGGAATTACTGGCGGAGACTAATTACTCTATAAAAGAAATATCTTACGAACTGAATTTTAGTTCTTATGAATACTTTTTGTCGTTCTTCAAGAAAAGAGTCGGGGTTACTCCCATGGAATACCGAAATTCAGGGCGGGTAAAACATAATAACAACTAATCCTGATTATTCATGCGCATCAAAAAAATAATAGTACTGGCGTTCTCATATTTTTTCTTATTGCCAATTATCCATGCACAGGATCAAGTTGTTCCATATGGATTAACGGTTAATTTGTTATCACAAGCCGAACAGGTATATATAAACGGGTATCCAGCTAACACACCATTAGAGAAAGCTGTTTTAGGGAGAGAAAATTTCCAGTTCACCGAAATAAGCACCCCTGTGCCATTTTTCGGATGGATGGTTCCTGTCCAAGGGGAGAATACCCATCAAACAGCCTATCAGCTATTAGTCGCATCCGAAAGGGATTTTCTGTTCAAAGATTCGGCTGATTTGTGGGACTCCGGAAAAGTGGATAAAAGTTGTTCTGTCAACGTACTTTATAGCGGTAAACAGCTCGAACCGGATAAAGTCTATTTTTGGAAAGTAAAAACGTGGAATCAGCATGGTGAAGAATCAGATTTTTCTCAAATTTCGACTTTTAAGACCGCCAAAAAGCTAACCGATTATGCTACCGACCGATATCCGATACAAAAACAAGACGAGTATCCCGTAAAAATTAATCGGATTGGCGAAATGCGTCATTTTGCCGATTTCGGGAAAGCAGCTTTCGGCAGGATTAGGGTGAATCTCTATTCTGATACCGGAACCGATAGTATAATCATCCACCTAGGTGAAACAGAAAAAAACGGTGCAGTTAACCGCTCCCCGGGGGCTTCAATCCGTTACTCCCAATACAAGATCGGATTGGATAGAGGCTGGAAAACCTATGTGATCGCCATTCGCCCCGATAAAAGGAATACCGGGCCACAGGCTGTACTGATGCCGGAATACATTGGAGAGGTAACTCCGTTCCGTTATTGCGAAGTTGAGAATTACAAGCATCTGTTACAGGAAAAAGACCTGATACGGGAGACGGTTTTTTATCCGTTCAACGATTTCGATTCATATTTCCATAGTTCCGACACCATACTCAATCAGGTTTGGGATATCAGCAAATACTCAATAAAAGCCACATCTTTCCTCGGTATATATGTCGATGGGGACCGGGAAAGAATTCCTTACGAGGCGGATGCACTGATCAATCAACTATCACACTACGGTGTGGCACGTGACTACAGCATGGCACGCTACTCGCACGAATACCTCATCCGGAAGCCGACCTGGCCGACCGAATGGCACCTGCAATCCGTTCTCATAGCATGGGAAGACTATATGTACACCGGCAATACACTCTCATTGGCACACTTCTATGAAGACCTTCAGGCAAAAACTCTGGTAGCACTCTCCGACGAGAATGGATTTATCAGTACACGTACCGGGAAGGTAACGCCGGAAGTGCTTCAATCTGTCCATTTCAACGGGGAAATGCGGGATATTGTCGATTGGCCCCACACCGGCATTCTCGGGTTGGAAAAGGAAGAAGGCGGTGAGACCGATGGCTTTGTCTTCACCGACATCAACACGGTAGTCAATGCTTTCCATTACAGGACGCTGGTTTTGATGGCGCAAATCGCGGAAACATTAGGTAAGACAGATGACCAGAAGTTTTATAAAGAACGTGCCACCAAACTAAAGCAATCTTTTAATAAATATCTTTTCGATAACAAAAGAGGCGTTTATATTGATGGCATCGGAACTGATCATGCGTCACTTCATGCCAATATGTTCCCGCTTGCTTTTGGATTGGTACCCGAAAAACAGATCGACAGCGTGTTGAACTTTATCCGTTCACGAGGGATGGCTTGCAGTGTATATGGTTCGCAGTTCCTGCTCGACGCCATCTACAATGCCAACGATGCCGGATACGGGCTGCAATTGCTGACTTCCACAGGCGAAAGAAGCTGGTACAACATGGTCCGCGTCGGCTCCACCATCACACTCGAAGCATGGGACAACAAGTATAAACCCAATCAGGATTGGAACCATGCCTGGGGTGCCGCTCCTGCCAACCTCATTCCGCGGAAACTGATGGGTATCGAGCCTTTGGAACCGGGATTCCGTAAGATCAGGATCAAGCCCCAACCGGGTTCGTTGAAATCAGCTGAGATCAAACATCCCACTATCCGGGGTGATGTAACAATGAGTTTTAATAATAATCCCGGGCAATCGTTCAGGCTTGAAGTGGATATTCCGGCCAACACAACCGCTGATATATCTCTACCTTTCTATTCCAGAAGCCAGACCACACGCATAAATGGCCAACCGGTAAAATATAGAAGGGACGGAAACTTTTCAGTCATTGAGAATATTGGTTCCGGGAAATGGGTATTCGTAGTAGAACATTGACGCACCAAAACCAACGGACGACTGCATTATATACATAGGCAAACTTTATTTCGATATAGACAGAGCCCTTCGTGTAAAAAAGAGTAATATCAAAAACTAAATATATGAAACAATTTTTCATTACCTTTTCTCTCACGCTATTATTTACAGGAAGCATCCATGCGCAAAAAAATGTCCTGACTGAAAATTTCCGGAATAATCTGGACAAGGATGAGATCACGAGGAGTTACGTTACCCCGGTGAAAGTCGTATGGCAATCGGATAATAAAAACCAACAGGTAAAAAATCCCGAAGTGCTGTTGACACAATTCGACGGACAATTATCTACCAGTGGAGCAGGTATGTGCGTATTGCAGTCGGATAACGAAGTGCAGGCTTCCGTTCTTCTGGATTTCGGAACAGAAATATACGGAGGAATAGAAATAGCCGCCGCGATAAGGGCGGAGAAAAAGCCCGTCAGAGTCCGTATCCGTCTGGGAGAATCGGTTTCCGAAGCTATGAGCGATTGTATAGACAATAGTGTCCCGGGAATGAATTCTGCCACCAATGATCACTCGTTAAGAGATTATACACTGGAAATACCCTGGCTGGGGACTGTCGAAGTGGGTAATTCCGGATTTCGGTTTGTCAGGATAGATCTCCTGGACAAAGGTGTTGATCTGCCGATACGGTCAGTAAGAGGAATCTTTCGATACAGGGATATCCCTTATCTGGGTTCATTCAAATGTGATAACGAACGACTAAATGAAATATGGGAGACGGGGGCCTATACCGTCCACCTGAATATGCAGGAATACCTGTGGGACGGAATAAAACGTGACCGGTTGGTGTGGCTGGGGGACATACATCCGGAAATCATGACGATCAACACCGTATTTGGTGATCACGAAGTGGTGAAGAAAAGTCTCGATTTTGGAAGGGATACCACTCCCCTGCCCGGATGGATGAACGGCATTTCCTCCTACTCACTGTGGTGGATCATTGCCCATCGCGATCTTTATCTCTATCATGGAGATCTCGATTATTTGAAAGCACAACAGCCCTATCTCTCTGAACTGATCAGTCAGATCATTTCAAAAATAGATAAAAACGGAAAGGAAAATCTGGATGGAGGTCGTTTTCTTGATTGGCCCACGGCAAATGATGAGAACGTTATTCATTCCGGTCTCCAGTCCCTGACGCTTATGGCTATGGAAGCGGGAAAAGATATTGCCGGATGGCTGAACGACCGTGAACTCAACCAACTATGCGCAAAAACATCCGGATCGTTGAGAAAACATCGCCCGGTTGACCATGGAAATAAACAAGCCGCTTCATTACTCGCTTTGGCCGGTATACTTTCCCCTGTCAAGGCTTCCCCGGTCATACTCAACAACGGAGCTAATGATTTCGCTACCTTCTACGGCTATTATATGCTCGAGGCATTGGCCAAAGACGGCAAATACCGGGAAGCGATGGATATTATTTCCGATTACTGGGGAGCTATGCTCGATTTGGGCGCTACCACCTTCTGGGAAAACTTCAATTACGAAGAACGACTGAATGCTATACCTATCGATCAATTGCCCGAACCATCGAAGTTCAATATCCACGCCGATGGAGGTGACCACTGTTATATCGGCCTCAGGGCCAGTCTCTGCCATGGCTGGGCATCCGGGCCTACTGCCTGGCTAACGGCACACGTACTGGGTATTCAGGTCGTGGAACCCGGGTCAAAAGTAATCCGGATACAACCCAATCTGGGAGGCCTCTCTTTTGCAGAAGGTACATTCCCTACTCCGTACGGTATTGTAACAGTGAAACATGTGAAACAACCTGACGGAAAAGTAAAAAGTGAAATAGATGCCCCGAAAGAGATAAAAGTTATAAGATAAATATATTCAAAATGAAATACCTGGTACTGACATTTTTCCTCAGTCTATCTGTTATTCCGGCAGTACAGTCAAACAACTCATTGCCTATTGTCCCCAAGCCGGCAAAGGAAAGCACTTCCGGAGAGCAAGTCGCTGTACAGCAAAAATGGACTATTTTTATTCCTTCTCAATTGAATATTAACAGGGAATATCTTTCTTCTATTTTCAAGGAGTTTGATATCGAGTTTGCTGACGCAACCGAAAAAAAGAACGCGCTGATCATCGTGAATGTAAACAATAAACTATCCCAAAATCCCGAGGCTTACCAACTCCAGATTACCGGGAAAGGTAAAATAACCATATCCGCCTCTTCCGAAAACGGAGTTTTATATGCATTCCAGTCATTGTGCCAGATAGTGAAGGGAGACGACAACATCATCACATTACCTGTTTGCAGTATCACGGACGAACCGGCATTTCCATGGCGTGCATTTATGCTCGATGAAAGCCGTCATTTCCATGGGATGGAAACGGTAAAGAGATTGCTTGACGAAATGGCGCGACTGAAAATGAATACTTTTCACTGGCATCTGGTCGATGATCCGGGCTGGAGAATTGAGATTAAAAAATATCCTGAACTCACGACAATAGGTTCCCTACGTGACTTCTCTCATAGAGACTTTACACCCGAAAAATGGGACGAGACATTCCCCGGTAAGAAAATGTTTTACACTCAAGACGAAATTCGTGAGATCGTAAAATATGCGGGTGAGAGAGGGATAAAAGTCATGCCGGAGATTGAAGTGCCGGGACATGCTTCAGCATCCATAGCCGCCTATCCCTGGCTTGGCGCAAGCAGCAGCAAGGAGGGAAAAGGTATCTGGGGTGATCTTTACAATGTGACTGACCCCAAGGTTGAAGAGTTCCTTCATGACATTCTGGATGAGGTGATTGCACTGTTTCCGTCAAAGCTTCTGCATATCGGTGGGGATGAAGCCGATCATTCACACTGGCGGAATAACCAACAGATTGTAAAGTTCATGGAGGACAACAATATTCCTACATTTGCCGATCTGCAGGTATGGTCGATCAACAGATTCTCCAAATACCTCGCATCGAAAGGTGTGAAAATGATGGGCTGGAACGAAATTACCGGAGACAATATCCGGAATGAAGCACATGTAGAGGAAGGACAATCGGAAAAATTGGCCGAAGGTACAATCGTCCATTTTTGGGATGGCGATATCGGGCTTGTGAACAAAGCCATCGAAAAAGGCTACGATGTAGTGAACTCCAACCGTCATTTCACCTATCTCGACTATCCCTACGAAGTGATACCTCTCGAAAAGGCCTATTCGTTCAACCCGATACCCGATGGTTTGAAAAAATCCAAAGAGTCCAAAATACTCGGTACGGGGTGTCAGATGTGGGGGGAATATACTCCCAACGTGACCCGTATATATTATCAAATATTCCCGCGTCTTGCTGCTTATGCTGAATGTGGCTGGACCAAAGCAACCAACAAGGATTATCAGGATTTTTGCCGACGCGTGAAAAACACCGAACGCCGTTGGCGAAAATTGGGTTATTTCAACCAACAGCCATCATTTTCAAAGCAAGATGATACCTTCACTCTTTGGCAATTACCTTCTCAAATAAATACGATCGGAAATTCCTACGTAATACGTACCAACAATAACAAAATTATTGTGATAGACGGAGGAGTAAAAGAAGAAGAAAATTATCTAAGGGGTTTTTTAGGTGCATTGGGCAATGTAGTAGATTGCTGGTTCGTAACCCATCCCCATGGCGACCATATCGGAGCTTTGACAAAAATTCTGGAAGACCCGAAAGGGATTACTATACGGGAAATTTGCCAATCTACCTTTTCAGACAACCTATTAGAATCGGAGCCCGGTTCTAAAAAGGACGCCGTGAAATATTATGAAACAGTGAAGAAATCCGGAATAAAGTCCACCGAGTTGACTCCCGGTATGGTTTTTACATTCGGCAACACTACCTTTAAAATCCTGGGGATTAAAAATGAAGAACTCGCAGGCACTAATCCCTATAATAATTCCAGCGTGGTAATGAGGGTTTCCGATCCTGTAAAATCGATACTCTTTCTTGCCGATACAGGAAAAGAGGCAGGGGATAAATTGCTGAATGGACCGTTCAAAGACGAGTTAGACTGCGATTACATCCAAATGGCGCACCACGGACAACAGGGCGTTTCCATGGATTTTTACCGCACGGTAAAATTCCGCGCCTGCTTGTGGCCCACTCCAACATGGGTCTATAATAACGATGGTGGGAAAGGGTTCAACACCGCCCATCTGAAAACCATGGAGACCCGTGAAACAATAGAAGAACTGAATATTACCGAACAGTACTTCAGTTTCGCAGGATTAACAATGATTGAATAAAATAAGCCGAAAACGTGCACCTATTTTCAGGACAAAACAGTAAAATGAATAAAAAAACAGGATTTATATGGTTACTATGGACGATAGGATTGTTTTCTTTCGCCCAGGCTCCGGGAAACAAAGCAATTTATATTATTATGGACGGTATCCCGACAGATATCATCCATAAAGCAAGCACTCCCAATCTGGACAGGATAGAGAAAGAAGGTGTTTTCTTGAACTCTTACGTGGGAGGAGAGAGAGGCGGTTATTCTGAAACCCCCACTATTTCTGCCAACGGGTATGCCACCCTGGTCACCGGAACGTGGGCACATAAGAATAACATCTGGGACAATAGCCTGAATGACCCCAATTACAACTACCCCACCCTGTTCAGACTCTACAAAGATGCTTACCCGGATGGAAAAATAGGAATCTTTTCCACCTGGCTCGACAACCGTACCAAACTCCTTGGGGAGGGATTACCTGCCACCGGAGGAATTAAATTCGACTACCATTTTGACGGGCTTGAAATAGACACCGAGAACTATCCCCACGACAAAAAGAGTTATTACATCAAAAGAATCGATGCAGAGGTAGCCATGGCAACCGCAAAAACCATTTATAAAAACGGACCCGATCTGTCATGGGTTTACCTGCAGTATACCGATGATGCAGGCCACCACTATGGGAATAGTCCCGAATTGTACAATTCCATCACCTTCCAGGATGCATTGGTCGGGCTGATCTATGACGCAGTAAAACAACGCGAGGAAGAGTTCGGAGAGAACTGGCTCTTTGTCGTGGTAACCGATCATGGCAGAACGCCGATTACAGCAAGACATCACGGGGGGCAAAGCGATAATGAACGCCATACATGGATGATAATGAATAAAAAGGATATCAATCAGTATGCCCTCAATTACCGTACTGCGGCCGTCGATCTTCTCCCTACTATCTGTGGTTTTTTGGATGTGAAAATCCCAGCCGAAACGCAATATGAATTGGACGGTATTTCTGTATTGAAAGAGATAGATGCTTTTGACCTGAAAGGTCATTTGAGTGGGGGCAAGATACTGGAGCTTAACTGGAATGCCATCAATAAGGAGAAAGATATGGAGGCGGAAGTGCTGGTAAGCTTCACGAACAATATCAAAGTAGGAGGAAAAGACACCTACCAAAAGATCGGTAAAGTGAATATTAAGGAGGAAAAGGCGGCTATTCCTATCAAGTTCCCTAAAAATTCAGATTTTGTGAAAGTCGTTTTAAAAACACCCAATCACACATTGAATTACTGGATCTATAAATAGCAAATAATCAGACTATTACAATTATCTAATAAACTGACCAATGGTTATCGGGGTATCCGGAATTGCGTAAGATATGTAAAGATGCCGGCGTCCATATATATAATGATACCAATGACGTAACATATGCCGGCAGGAATTGGATTTGCATTCATTCGGTGGAGGGAGGGAAAAGACGTATCAACCTGCCCTTCTCCGCGGAGGTTATCCAATACCCCGGCTCCGAAAAGATTTCCCCATCAACCGATCATGTAAATCTCCTATTGGCTCCTAAGTCAACGCTCCTTTTACAGCTAAAATAAGACAAAAAGAAAACCCTTCCCTAAGATCTCGAGTTAGTGATGAATGTTAAATATCATTTCTCTTTATTTGATTGTCATTTTTTACAACTTTAGATAGGGAATATCAGCTATTTTTGGAATATATTATATAACAAGGATTATTTAAGCGAAATAGAGATTTGCTTGTGACATAGTAAACAAAGGGACTCAGTATTTTTTCAAATTTAAAAGATATTTTTTTGCATTTATTATAAAAATCCAAACATAATTCTATGTATGTCATCCTTTTGAACTAATAGTTAATAATAGCTGAATTTGTTTGACTTATAATCATATACAAGTATTATTAATAGTTAAGCAAACTAAAACTATCAATAAAAAGCATTTTACTTCTAATTATCGGCAACTTTAGTATATTTTCATTAAGAACCAGTTGAGAATCATAAAATTTCCTGCCTATGACATAGAAATAATATTTTATCCATTTTGTTATAAAATAACAGATCAATCGCTTGAAAAATAAACGTATAGCACCTTAAGAACAGATAATTTTTATATTTAATAATCTAAAAAAATGAAAGAATGAAAAAGACAATTCCAGTAAATGTTGGAAAAAGGCTCATGTTCTTTTTTTTAAGCATATATTCAATTGGAATATTTGCACAAAATATAAATATCACCGGAACGGTGATGGATACCCAGGATGAACCACTCATTGGGGTAACCCTCAAAATTGTTGGAGAAAGTGAGAGAGGAACCATTACCGATTTCAATGGTCAGTACACCCTCACGAATGTTCCACCGAATGCAAAAATTGAAGTATCGTATGTAGGCATGCGCTCTCAGACAATAGATGTAAATGGCAGAACAAGGATCGACGTAATACTTACTGAAGATGCGGAACTCCTGGAGGAAGTCGTGGTAGTTGGTTACGGCATACAGAAGAAAGCATCGGTCACCGCAGCCATATCATCAGTCGATACCAAAGAACTGAAACAGAGTTCAGCTGCCAACTTGTCCGCCGCTTTGGCTGGTCGCCTACCTGGATTAACTGCTATCCAGACATCCGGACAGCCAGGAAGTGACGAAGTCAGTCTTTACCTTCGCGGGGTGGGAACCTTGAATAACGCTTCTCCACTTATCCTTATAGACGGGATACCACGAGACAATATAAGTAAAATAGATCCCAATGAAGTTGAATCAATCAGCATTCTTAAGGACGCATCGGCAACTGCAGTATTTGGGGTGCGCGGTGCCAATGGTGTTGTGATGGTGACCACCCGGAGAGGACAACCGGGTAAATCAAGACTCAGCATTACAGTCGATCAAAGCATGCAGAAATTTCTGGCGAAAGCCGACCGTTTGCATTCATGGGAGTTTGCAGAACTGCGGAATCAGGCTTATATGAATGATTATCCGGGAGCATCTGGCGATCAGTTGCCATTTACGCAGTATATGATCGATAAATATCGTAGTGGCGAAGACCGTGTGTTCTATCCCGATCGGGATGTTTATCATGATTATTTTAGGGATTGGGCGCCGCAAACACGTGTAAATGCGAACTTCGATGGCGGCGGTGACAAATTCACCTATTTTCTCAACGCAGGTTATATCGGCCAGGGAGGTAACTTCAAAACCGAACCAAAAAGCTTTTTGGGTTATGACCCAAGCTATAAGATGGATCGTTATAACTTCCGTGGCAATGTTGATTACAACATCGCCGGTAATTTAAAGGCGTCGCTGAATATTGCCACTTATCTTGAGAAAATGAACACTCCCCAAACCATTGCCCTGTTTAACGGAAGTGTTGCAGGAATGGTGGAAAATATGATTGCTTACACTTGGGCTACGCCTCCGACAGATCCGGGACCTACTACCGCCCCAGGTTATGGAGTGCCGGAAAATGAAATAGTCGCCCAATCTGGACAAGATAGGAACACTTATGGAGAGATAAACAGACGGGGGTATCGCCAGGAGACGACCAATAATCTAAACTCTTCCTTGACATTGGATTGGGGGCTGGATTTTATTACCAAGGGATTATCAGCCAAAGGGATGATAGCTTTTGACAGTCATGCCAACACTGTATTTCAAGGGGTTCGTAATTTGGATGCCTATGCTTTTCATGTAGCTCGCAATGCTAACGAAACCAATGGATATACCCCTATTCGATCCAACTCTGATCCGGCTATTAGCTTATCGAAAAATATGCAAACCCGGTATTACATGAATTATCAAGCCTCATTAAATTATGCCAGGGCCTTCGAGAAACATAACGTTACCGGAATGTTTCTTTATCAGCGTGATAATTGGGATAAATATGGTGCCGATTTGCCTTTCAATATAGTGGGTATTGTAGGTCGTGTAACCTACAATTACGACAACAGGTACCTGGCCGAATTCAACTACGGACATAATGGCTCAGAGCAGTTTGCCCCTAAAAATCGATTTGGGTCCTTCCCTGCCTTCTCTGTTGGTTGGATTCTTAGTAATGAATCGTTTTTGAGGAATAGTCCCTTTCTCACAAATCTGAAAGTAAGATTTTCACATGGAAAGACAGGTAACGATAAATTGGGGGAAGAAAGGTTCCTCTATCAAAGTTTCATTAATATGAAAGGCGGGGTTTTTCCCGGTTTAGGAAGAGGACAAAGTGTGGCACAAGGTAGAATGGGAAATGAGGCTCTCCAATGGGAGATAGCACAGAAAACCAACATGGGTATCGACGTGGAATTACTGAAAAGCCTTTCACTAACGGTGGATTTCTTTAAGGAACACCGCGATAAAATTCTGATCAGCCGTAAAACGATACCTATTCTTCAAGGTGTACCGTTAGAAAATATTCCGAGGGTAAATATCGGTGAAGTGGACAATAAAGGTTTTGAAGCTGAATTAACCTACCGGAAAACAGTCAACAAAGACTTTTCTTTCCTCGTCAAGGCGAACTACGCATACAATAAAAACACCGTTGTTTTTGCCGATGAAGTGCAATATGGAGAGGATTATGCCTATAGAAACCGAGTGACCGGATTTAGTATTGGCCAACCATTTGGATATAAGATAGACTACAGCAATGGTAATGGATACATTAACACGCAAGAGGAGTTAGATAATCTGCCGAAATATGAAGTGGGCGGGACTCCCCGTTTAGGTGATCTTATGTATGTAGACGTAAACGAAGATGGAGTCATCAATGACCGTGACATGGTGCCCATAGGATATCCGAATATTCCACGTCTTACTTATGGATTATCAGGCTCCCTCAATTATAAGAACATCGATTTTTCTTTTCTTCTTACAGGTGTAGGACAGACCAGCAGATATACCAGCGGATGGGGAGCAACAGAATTTGCATTGGTCGGCTTTTATAGTGGATGGCATAAGCATGCCTGGACTGCCGAAAGATATGCAAACGGAGAAAAAATTCTTTACCCTGCTCTGGGAATGGCAAGTGGCGTTAGCCAGAACCCCAATGATTTATTTATCATGGATCGCTCTTTTCTGCGTTTAAAAACCTTAGAATTGGGATACAACATCCCGGAAAAATGGTTGAAAATCATTGGCGTTGAAAGTTTAAGAGTCTACACTAACGGGAATAATCTACTGACTTTCAAAAAATTACCAATAGACACTGTAGATCCAGAGCAACCCGCAACCTTAGTGTATCCTTTGACAAAGATGGTTAATTTTGGACTTAACATTACATTCTAACCAATAAAATAATAAGATAAGATATGAAAAGATATCAACAATTAATATTTATCATATTACCATTAATCATGGGTCTCAGCAATTGCACAGATGCTCTTGACATGGCTCCTGATGGGAATATGCAAATGGATGAAGTGCTTTCTGATCCGGATAAGGTGGAGGGACTTTTAAACAGGTGCTATAATAATATTCCTCAAAAAGGGTACAGTTATTGGTTTTTTGACGCTTTAGTAGTGGCATCAAGCGATGATGGATATAATTCAGAGGAAGCACAAGGTATACCTTCCAGCGGTATGTATGCTGATAATAACTCGGCGAGTTTCCATAATATTAGGGATGCCCATGATGGACATGGAGGAGGGAATACAGGTTACTGGAATCGTTCCTGGCAGCAAATTCGTCTATGCACCCAATTCATTGAAGTAATAGATAATGCTGCCGTGCATGCGGAAACCAACAGGGGGCGTTTTAAAGCTGAAGCTCGTGTATTAAGGGCATTTTTCTATATGGAGTTGGTCAAGTGGTTTGGCAAAGTACCGGTATTGGACGCAACCGTGCCTTTCGATGCTGATTTTTCCACCTTGACCCGGTCATCCGTCTACGACGTGGCGAAATTCATTGTGGCCGATTGTGATGCAGCTTTGGCAGAGCCCAACTTACCGTGGAGAATTGACAATAAGAACGATGCCATGCGGGTAACCAAGGCGTTGGCATTAGCACTTAAAACGAAAGCCATGTTATTTGCTGCCAGTCCTCTGCATAATGAAGGTCAAAACCACTGGGAAGAGGCTTATACTACAGCCAAAGATGCTGTTACGAGATTAAAGGCGAACGGCTATGAGTTATTCACCAAAACAACACAAACCTCGGTGTATGGAAACGGGCCTGCAGCCGCCTTCCGCCAGCTGGTCACTCAAAACGCCGATTATTCCGCCACGCCGCGCGATAAAGAAACTATTTTCCAGGTACGGAGTGGCGACGTATTTGTGTGGCATATTGGTTATATTGGAAGCAATATGCCTAACACCTATAAATGCGGGGTTGCACCGACACAGGAGCTGGTCGATGCCTTTGAAACAATAAACGGGGAACCGGTACTTAACCTGAGTAAACCCTATTCAGATGAAAAACATCTGCAGCCCAATTACAATACTGCAAATACAATGTATGACCCCAACAATCCTTATGCCAACCGCGATCCTCGTCTTGCCGAAACAGTGCTTCATAACGGCAGCAAAATCATATTCGACAGTAAGGAAGTGACAATTGAAACATTTACCGGCGGAGCACATGCTCCCAGTTTCGATATCACAAACCGCAGTTTCTCAAGAACGGGATATTACCACAATAAAATGGTTACGCCCGGTGCAAGCGGCAACAGAGGGATTAATAATTCAAGATGGAAATATTATCGTTTGGGTGAAACTTTATTGGATTTAGCCGAAGCAGCTGCGGAAGCCAATCATTTAGAGGAAGCAAGGGCAGCAGCGAATGAAGTCCGCGCCCGTTCGGGAATGCCCAATCTACCGGCAGGTTTATCCCAACAAGAGTTGATTCTACGTATACGCAATGAACGTCGTGTAGAGTTGGCATGGGAAGAGCAACGCTATTTCGATCTCAGGCGCTGGCAAAAGCCAGATGGAGACTTGAGTGAGACAAGCAAATGGTTTACAGCAATGGTCATCACAAAACAAAGTGACGGTAGTTTTACTTATAACCGGCGGAATATCTCGAACAACCCGAGGGGCGGATGGCAAAACCGCGACTTGTTGCTTCCGCTGCCCTTAAATGAAGCAGCAACCCTTGAAGCTGTTACGGGAGAAAAATGGCAAAATCCAGGATGGTAACTTCAAATATGATGAAAAAATGAAGAAAAAAATAAAATTCATAGCGTTATACATTATTTGTTTATTGATGGCCGTGCCTTCATACGCGCAGGGAACAGATGATGTGCTGAATCGGGTTGTGAATGAATATAACCAACCGATCCAGGGTGCACTGATCAAGACGGAAGATGGTAAATATACATCACGAACAGCCAAAGACGGCACTTTTAAATTACCCTCCAAAATGGAGGACCAATTTATCCATGTCTCTGCTGCCGGCTATCTGAATACCCGTATTTCCACAGATCAATTGATAAATGACGAAAAGATACAACTCGCTTTCGATCCACACAACATGGGAGGAGAAGTTAACTTCGGATATAACTCCTATAACAAGGAATCGATTACTGGTGCTGTTTCCTCCGTTTCTGGGGAGATATTGGACAGAACGCCTTCCAATGTACTGTCTGACACCTATGAGGGAAGATTACCCGGCTTAACGGTTATAAATAACATTGCTGAGTTGACTTTCTTCGGATATGGGAATTTCACCAAAACGATCCGGGGCATTTCTACTGTGAATGGATATAGTCCGGTGGTAATTATAGATGGCGTAATTGCTCCTACACAATATATCGAATTTATTTCGCCTAAAGAAATAGAGAGTATTTCGGTATTAAAGGATGCATCTGCCACAGCAGCATACGGTATTCAAGGATCTGCCGGAGTGATCGTCATCACTACAAAGAGAGGATATAGTGGTAAGTTGAACGTGGAAGGCTATGCCGATTACTCATTTCAGCAGATGACCAGGCGTCCTCAATTTGTCAGCTCCGGTCAATATGCAAGACTACGCAATGAAGCAGGCGAACGGGACGGATTGGGTAAAAACTCCCAATTTTCGGATGAGGAGATTGGCTATTTCGATGCAGGCAATGATCCCAGGTATCCGAACAACAATTGGTTCGACCAGTATATCAAGAACTATGTGATGCGGCAACGCGTGGGTGTGAACGTGGGAGGCGGTACGGATAAGTTTCGTTACTATTCAAATTTAAGTTTCGTACATCAAGGTGAACCTTTGATTATTGCAGACGAACCCAATAGGAAGTATGACCCTACACCCAATGTAAATATCGGTAACTTCCGTACAAACATGGATGTAAATTTCAATGACTACATATCCGGTTATATGAGATTGACAGGAAATGTAAAACGGGAAATATTAGCAGGAGGAAATATGGGATGGACTATATATAACTATATATTCCAGCAACCTCCTACAATGTATGGCCCGCTTTCACCCATCAATGAAGATGATCCCGATATGAGTGAACAGGTAGTAACGGTAGAAGGATTGGATAATCCCGTATATGGTATATTGAACCGGTCTGGCTATCGTACGGTGATCGAGACAAATATCATCGCCCAGGCTGGCTTAAAGGTCGATTTGGATTACCTCGCGAAAGGACTTTCCGTCAGTGGCAGTATGGCCTATCAAACCTACGTACGAAACGAAACAGGGACTAATCAGAGTTATAGGAGACTTATACGGGAGGATGATTTTTCTACCTTAGACAATTTCATTCAATATAAAACATTCGAAAATACACCTTTAAGTTACGGCAAGGGTTCACTATTTTTTTATTATCTGAACTTTTTAGCAAGTGTGGATTATAACCGTCGTTTTGGAGATCACAGTATCAATGCTTCGGCTCATACCTATTATTTAAAACAGGAAAAAGAATCAACGGGCTCAGCCAATACTGTATTACCCTATAAACGCCAGAATTTCGGACTCTCTGCCCTGTATGGATACAAGGATCGATATTTTTTAAAAGCAGACATGGGATATTCTGGTTCGGAACAATTCCATCCCGACCACCGGTATTCATTCACACCCGCTATCTCAGGTGCATGGATCGCTTCCAAAGAAGACTTTTTTCAGTCTCAATTGATCTCCTTACTAAAGCTTAAGGCGTCGTATGGTGTCAGTGGCAATGACCAGCTTGGTGGAGCACGATTCCTTTATTTGGATAATATTCGCTCAGATGGTTCTGAACTGGAAATTGGGAATCCCAGGTTGGAAGCTGAAAAAATCAAAAAATTGAACGTGGGAATCAATCTGGGATTCTTGAACATGTTTACACTCGATGTTGATTATTTCTCCGATCATGTAAGCAATATGTTAATCAACAGTAGTTACACAATACCTGAATACCAGGGAGTCCCTCTCAATTATTTTCCAAAACTGAATGAAGGTGAAATGGAAAATAAAGGGTTTGAGTTGTCATTAGGGTTCAACAAACATCTCTCAAAAGATTTTTCAATTTTTGCACAGGCAAATTTCATGCAGGCTAAAAACAAAGTGATTAACATTAATGAGGCGCCACTGGGGGATGATTACGCCTATCCATACCGTACCGAGGGTTTCTCTGTCGGGCAACTCTGGGGATACAAAATTGATTGGAGCAACGGTAACGGGATGTTCAATTCAGCTGAGGAACTTGCCAACTCAAAGCTCAGTTACTCTTTTGGTACACCGCGGGTAGGAGATTTTATCTATAAAGATTTGAATAATGATGGGATTATCGATGAGAAAGACACAGCTCCTATGGGATACAGCTTTATTCCTCAACAGGAATATAGCTTGACAGGAGGATTCACATGGAAAAGTATCGAATTTTCATTTCTTCTTCATGGCGTAAGAAAAAGTTCACAGTTCCTAAGCGGTATGGGTGCTTATGAAAACCAGGGAAAAGGGATATTCAATGATATTCACATGAATGCCTGGACACCCGAACGGTATGCGGCCGGCGAAGAGATTAGTTTTCCTGCACTCTCTCTGTCACCGTCGACGAACCATGTCAACAATGATTTCTTTTTGAGTGATCGTTCTTACCTGCGCTTGCGTAATGTTACGCTGGCATATTCTTTACCTGAACGGATATCTGAAAAAATTCGTTCCGAAAGAATTAAAGTTATACTCAACATCCAAAATTTGTTCACACTAGACAATATGAAATCCAAGTATATTGATCCGGAAATTGGAAGTATAGCTACATTCCAACCTTATCGAGTTTTTAATATTGGCATTAGTGCAAACTTTTAATATTATAGATCATGAATAAGAGTATTATTAAAATATGTATAATAGCTATCACTCTCTTTAGCATAAATTCTTGTGCTGATCTGGATTTACCTTCCGACGGCAGATTAACGCTTAAAGATATATTCAACAGCTATCATCGTACAAGAAACTATTACGGCAACTGCCGTTCCTATTTCCCGCAGGTCGGATTTATGTACCAGGGCAATCGGACTCCTCTTGCCTCCTTTAGTGACGAAGCACATGATGCGAGTAATGGCGTGAGCGGTGCCGTATTCGACTGGTACAATAACCGCACCTCTGCTTCCAACAACCCTGTAGCAGGATCATACTCCTGGGCCCACTATTTCCAGGGAATCAGGAAATGCAACTCCTTTCTGGCAAATATCAATGATCCGGAAATGGCTACGGCGATAATTGACGAAGATGAGAAGAACGGATGGATTGGAGAAGTGCATGTCTTAAGGGCATTTTATTACTTACAATTAATCAAAAGGTATGGAGGCGTTCCGCTCATAAGCACACCTTATGAAGTTACCCATGATTTTTCCAATGATCGCCGTGCCACTTTCGAAGAGTGTGTAGACTTTATCATTGCCGATTGCGACGTTGCATTGGCGATCCCTGAAAGTGGAAAATCAGATATAGGTTTCCGCTGGAATATAAGTGACAATGAAAGGGGAACCATTACCCGCGCCTTTGCATATGCTGTCAAATCACAGGCAGCGCTATATGCTGCAAGTCCGTTATGGTACATATCAGGGAGTAAATATACCTGGGAAAAAGCCACAGAAATCACCAAAGAAGCATTGGACCAATGTCTGGCACACGGATTTGAGTTATTCAACGTCACACCAGGTGGGGATGTAGCCCAGAATG
>NZ_JAWRIS010000027.1:0-234846 GCF_040307845.1 Proteiniphilum sp. | reverse complement strand
GCCTCGGCAGACATAGAGGGAGGCAACATGGACGGCGCCATCGCCCGGATGAACAAGATCGCCGACAATCCCAAGGTATGGAACAACCTCGGTGTGGCGTACGCCCGCAAGGGTGACTTCGACAAGGCGAAGGAATACTTTACCAGGGCGGTAGGACAGGGCGATAACGATGCCCGCGCCAACCTCGAGGAATTGCGTAAGGCGACCGGGAACTAATTAAATTAAACAATAAGGAAATACAATAAATTTTACAACCAAACATTATTCATTTTAATTTTCAGAACATGAGAAAATTTAGCAAATTATTATTGATGGTTGTCGTAACCCTTGGATTAGGACTTACGGCATGTAACAATGACGACATCGACTCGCCGAACGTGGATGGCCAGAAGGGAAATACCCATGTGAGCGTGACATTGAAGATGTCGTCTAAATTGAGAGCAGCCGGTGACGGTTTGCCTGATAATTATAACCCGGTTGGAGAATGGGCCGGAAAAGATAAATTCAATAAAATCAGAATTTATCTGGTAGACGGTTCATCAGTGACTTCTTCTGAATTTACAGTGGGTGTAGAGTATACTGAAGTATACAATGCTGCTACCAAAGAGACTTTCTTGCGCCCGGAAACTGCTGCCGCAATGAAAACTACAGCAGGTGTGAAGACTGTATATGTGGTTGTGAATGAGACTCCTGAAGTTAGGAGTTGGTTGAATAAAACGCCTGTACATGAGTTTGAGGAAGCCTATAAGAATCTTCCACTTGTCCTTGGAAATTCCGGTACAAGCACAACTGTTGCGACTTCTGCATCTAAACTTGCAACAATGGGAACAACTGATGAGTCAATCGTAATGACTACCATTACTCCCCAGGTACTTGATGTGAAGGCTAATATCTCAGAAGATGCGACCATTAATGATTCGGAGAACAGGGCCTCTGTGCAGGTGGAAAGAGCCGTGGCACGTGTGATGGTAACAATTAAAGACCAACCTGCCGCAGGATATACAATTCCGGATCCCAACACTAACGGTGCAACAAACCTGGGTACTCTTACAAACATTACCTGGGTAGTGGCACAAGGTGAAAACTCATTGTACGTACAACGCAGAAAAGATAATCCATGGGAATGGGCTACACCAAACTGGGATTGGAAACCCAGCAATTCTGAATTCTATGCTCAAGGGCAAGACAATCAGAAATATGACTACTCAGGGTTGTTTGAAAGCCGTTCTAATTCTTTTGGTGGAACCAATGTGCCGACATATACGGATTATGAAACAAATAAGAATGATGATCCCATTGAGCTGGAAACAAGATGGTTAGATGGTAAGTTTGTGTTGCCTACCACTCACTTGTATGAAGTTGCCCCTACTAATGCAGGAAGTTATACTGGAGGATACGTAAAAGGAAATACTCCGTATGTCCTGATCAGGGCTAAATTTACACCTGAAGATGCTGCTTTTGCGGATAATCCTGCCGATAAAGCTACGGACGGAACATTCTACATAGGAAAAGATGGTAAGTTTTATACTTCCACAGCCAATGCCAAGGCTGCTGGTAATCTTGAAATTGCCAAGTATGAAGAAGGTAAGGTGTTGTACTATGCCTGGTTGAATCCTGACCAGATCCCTAACTGGTATAACTCACCGGTATTAAGGAATAACATTTATCATATCCATATCACCGGTTTCAAAAATCTGGGAACCAACTGGAATCCTCTTTATCCCGAAGATCCGGACGATCTGACGTATGATCCTGAAAATCCAAACAATCCCGATCCACGGCCGGTACCCGAAGATCCGGATGTAGAAGAACCTGAAAATCCTGTTGATCCGGAAGAACCGTTGACAACGTCTGAAACATGGATGAGCGTGGATGTGACCGTATTGCCGTGGTTAGTACATTCTTACGGAGTAGATCTCGGAATCTAATCAAAGCAAGTATATAACAAACAGGTTTTACAATAACTAACCAACATATCCGGGGGAGGAGACTCTCAGGAGACACCTTCTCCTCCGGTTTTTTTTAAATACTATAATCATATTTTCGCCGGGCAGATATAGCGGTTTGCATTCACGACGCCATGGCGGGAAAATGGCAAAAATTTTTTGAGCTAACTTTCAAAACGCAACGAATGATGAATTTACGAAACAAGATATTGATAACGCTGTTCGCGTTGGGAACAATTTTCTGGGGTTGCGACTCTCTGATCTATGATGATCTGGCCGATTGTCCCCAAGGTGTATATGTGAAATTCTACTCAATGACACCTTGTGCCACAGATTCAACGTTCTTAGGGAGCGTTGCCTCGCTTACCCTGTTCGCGTTTGATGAAAACGACAGGCTGGTTACTTCCGTCACACAACAGAATGTGACGCTGAGCCGTGACTACAACGTGCTGGTGCCTGTCTCCAACGGGAAATTCTCCTTTGTGGCATGGGCCGGCGTGGATGATCATTTCACGCTGGGAACCTTCACCAACGGTACCACCACCAAAAAGGATGTGATGCTCACGCTGAAGTCCGCCTCCGGCGTGGCAGCCAACCTGAACGGTACAAAGGTATGGCAGGGCGAAAGTCCCGTGGTGTTCCTGCCCGATCCGGCGGACTATGCCAGTTTCTATGAGTATACCGCTGTCAACCTGCAGGAAGTGACCAACCGGGTAGAGCTGATTGTGGAGTTCGACAAGGCCACGATGAAAGACTATGATCTGGAAGCGATTCATGCCGAGGTCTCATCGGGCAATGGCACAATGAGGATCGACGGCACCATGCCGCTCAACCAGGATGCACTGATCTATCCTTCTTCCAATTCTGCACTCAACGATAACGTGGCCACCTGGCACTATAATCTGCTCGATCTGAAGACAGGACAGGACAATAAACTCCATGTCTATTATACGGGCAACGATGAAGAGGGGGAGACCGTGTTCAATGGCGACCTGATTGCCATGATCCTGCTGGCAGCCCAAAACGGACAGGCAAACCTCGACTGCGACAATGATTTTACCATTAAGGTAGTCATCAAGGATTACTGCGTGGAGTGCTGGACACATTTCAGCTGTTCCATTTATGTGAACGACTGGCTGGTGCATAGCTACAGTACCCAACTGGGCCTTTGATCCCGGTGCTGATAAAAGAACAGCTTAGATTATGATGAAATTACAAAAAACATATGTAATGCTTGTCGCGCTAATCCTCGTTTTTGCGGGGTGCGACAAGCTTATCTACGACCAACAGGAACCGGGAGGGGTTGACCATACGGTGCACCTTTCCGTGAATGTACGTGCGGCGCAGGCCAAGAGCGGGCTAAGGGCTGCCGAGGGTCCTTCCATCAACACCGACGGGACAGATCACGAAGATAAAGTGTACGACCTCGCCATGCTGGTATTCAACAGCGATGGCGGCCAAAGGGTGGGCATAGTGCATCTGAACAACAGCTTAGGCAGCGGCGAATCCACCCATGCCTTCAAGGTAGAACTGACCGCCAATAAGAATTACGATTTCTACTTCGTGGCCAATATGCCGAATATGCGGGTTGACCTGACGGAAGCCAACATTCCCAACAGGGAGGCGATGGACAATTACCTGAGAGTCGCCACCCGTGAGTTGAGCAGCACCTTATATCAAGGTGCATCGGCCATGGAGGGCTTCCCCATGGCAAGGATCTATAAAAACCAGTTGGTGGAAGCGGGAGGAACCATTTACCAGCCCAAACCGTTCTATCCAAAGCAAGGGAGTAGTGAAGAATACAGCGTGGTAGCAACTTCCGCCGGCACAGGTGATGTCACGCGTGACTATGTGGAATTGATCCGCGTGGTAGCCAAACTGGAAGTAAACCTGGATGGTACAACCGATTTAGGTGTGGATAAAATCTATTTCCGCAATGCCAACCACCATTTTCGTTTAGTAGAGTTTGATACTCCTCCTGCGGCATATTTCAATAATAATTCAACGAATACTGAATTAAGAAGGCTGGAAAGTTCCAATACTTACATTTATTATATGCCCGAAGCTATGATCTCTTCGGCAACATGGAATCCGGCGGGAAGCAGCAACCAGCAGCCCATCAACTATTTCACCATTGTAACCCTCGATGGTACGGAATACGATATTCCTATTATTTCCAATGAAACCTCCATCACCTCGGGTTATCTGGAAAAGGCAAAAGGGACATTCCCCGGCTATACCCCCGATTATACTATCCACCGCAACCACCATTACAAATATATGGTAAGGAACCTGGAACAGATAGAGGTTATCTACGAAGTTGAACCGTGGAACCTAGTGGAAAGGCACACATATCTCGGTTATGGCTATAATGTCCATATCGATGAAAATGGCAAGGTGACCGTTAATAATACGGTAGATGCTTGTCCACCGCATGAAATTAAACTGGTAGCTATCAACGGTGCCACCTTTGAAGGAGGGACTACTGACACAGAAAGAGTATTTACCGATGATACGCCCGGCAAAATGTCTCCCGAATACCCGTTAAGCAATATCCCCTCTTCCGGGGAATATCTGCAGGTCTGGTATAATGATATCCTGGTGAAAACATTTAGCAATTGATTCGAATAATGATGATAAAAAGAATACTATATATATCCCTGTTGGCGGTCTTGTTATTCCCTGCCTGCACGTCGGAAGAGGTTCCGGGCGACGAAACCGGAAGTGAAAATATAGCGGTGCTGTTCTCGGTTTCCAATTACAAGGTAACCACCGTCCGTGCTGCAACCCGTGCAACAGATGCCGGTAATCCTTATGAGCAGGCAATAAACGACTTCTATCTCTTTCTTTTCCCGGGATCGGGCAATACAAATCCGGTAAGGAAATACTATATAAATGGCGCCGGAGTAGTCCAGGTAGGAGTTCCCGGCAGTTTCGGAACGTACGACGCACCCCGAAAGAAAGTATCGCTCAACCTTACAAAAGCCGAAGCCGGTAACCGTGAGGTCTATATCGTGGCCAATACCGCCGGAAATACCGCCTTGCAAACGGCGTTGGATGGTGTAAATTCTATTTCGGATTTAGAGGAGGTGTTCAGCACTACCACTACTCCCTGGTCGCCCGCGCTTGCCACCCCGATCCTGATGTCGGGAAGCAAATTGCACAATTTTATGACCGACCGTGTGTTGGGAACCGGTACCGGCGGTAATGAACCGTTGCACCTGGTGCGCGCACTTGCCAAGATAGAGTTGAATATCATACTCAAAGACGAACATAAGAGCGCCGCCATTGCAGACTATAAATACAAGTACACAAACTTTCACAAGGAGACCAATGTGATCAAAAAAGCCACCTCCACCGGTTCCGATAAATACGCCGCTTCATCCGCAAGCGTATGGCCCATTACTGCCGACTGGACACCCTGGGGGTCTACGCTCGACACGCAAGGAATTGGTTCGGCCCATACCGTCTCGGGGGGAGTGGTGACTACTTTGAAACTCGTCACTTATGTCAACGAACGCGATGATACCGGTGCAGCCATAGAGATAGAGGTGCCATACAACGGATCAGGTCCGCTTCCTCCTCCTGAGTTCGGTCCCGAACTATACAAGTTGGAATTCCCCGAAGGGATACAGCGTAATGACTGGTACGTGCATGAGATTGAAATTTGATAATGATAGATACAATTGACTATGTATAAGAATACAAACCGATATTTCTGGCTGTTCTTGGCATTGCTGTTTTTAGTGCCGGCTACCAATATTTATGCCGATGGGTCGAAAGATCTTTACCCTGATGGAGCCTTAGGGAGAAGAGCTTATTTAACCTCGTATTATACGAGCTACAGTGGATCACTTCCTTTTCAAAGCTATGGTACCCACTACGTCTATGCTAAAGCAAATGAAACCATTGCGCTGGCATCCAGTGCATGGACCGGGGACGCGACAATCAAACTTTTCCGGCCGAATGGCAGTGAAATTACGACGTTGGATAGAGCGAACAATGCAGGTAGGATATCTACCCGGGCTCAGGAATTGGCAGGTCCGAAGCTGACATCGACAGACAATACAACAAATAGATACCTGCCTATATATTATACGGTTCCGGCAGGAGGTGAGGGTATTTACAAGGTTGAGTTCTGGTCTAAAACAACAACTGAAATGATTTCAACTACTGGACTCGTTAATACGATGGCAGATGCATTATGGAACAGTTGGAATAGTAGTAATACAAAATCGACCCATATCGGGGCATGGGATGTTTCGGTAATCAATACTGCAAAGAATGGTTATATAAAGGGACGCGTATATGCCAATTTATTAAATATGAGAATTGAAGGATCCTCCTCTGCTTCTCAAGGATTTTATGGTAAGATGTATGTGTTAACCAAAGATGGATATACCTATCGTGTGGATAATAATGGGAATAATGGTATCTTATTTGCTTTTTTTGTAAACAACAACGGTTTTGTAAAAGGGAAGCAATCGAATGGGAGTATAGATTACACCCCGCTTTATAAGAGTTTGAAGACTGTTGATGAAGCCGTGAATGATAACAAAATATGGGATCCTACCGGACCTGATAATGAGCAGAATATAACACATAAAATGTTTTACACGCTTCCGAGTGAAGATTTGCCAAAGGACACGCCGGTTAATGGGGCTGTTCCCGGTGGTTCAACCTGGTTAAAAAACTCAGTGGTAGTACCTCGGGTTATGGATGTGAGAATTCAGGGGGCGGATAATACTGAAGGACAGGTAAGTACCAAAGGAGGGTACATTAAGTTCAATACGGAGTCACAAGGAGCTTACACCATAAAAATAGAAAGTAATGGTACTCCCTCTTTCGCTACAAGATATTTGTACGGCACTGCTGTCGCCGGAGAAAACAGTGTATATTGGGACGGGAAAGATGGAAACTTGACACCCATCCCTGCCGGAACGGCACCTGCAAGTATTACAGTGCAACTGCAAGGAGCTGAGGTCCATTTCCCTTATTTCGACATGGAGAATAATATCAACGGGATCAAGTTGGAATTGTTAGATCATGAGTTGCTGCCCTCGCAGGAGGTCGTTAAGTCGGATATCGTATATTGGAATGATGCAGACATACCTTCTGCAAGTAATGGAGTCGCTTCAAATCCCAAAAATAACAGCCATCTCCCCTCCTCTTTAGGAGGTGTTGGTAGTTCAGGAATAAGCTCGAATAGCAATGGACATAAATGGGGAGGTGGAGGTACTACCGGAACTTTCGGTGATGTCAAATCTATGGACACATGGACATTTATCAAGGGAGAGGAAGAGACAATCGATACCAATGTCGCCATAAAAATTGCTGATCTTGAAGTTAAGTCGGTTACCACATTCGAGTCGGGGACAACCACTCCCAAAGACGATTTCATTGTAGGTGATCAATTGGACTATAAAGTAGTTGTTAAAAATAATGGGCCGAGCGATGTGGAAGAAGCGCCGTTTACCTTTAGGTTGCCTCCCGGTTTCGAGCCGACTGACGACCCTGTATTTTCGGGAAATGGCTGTGGTACAGAATCAATAGCGATGGAATATGATCCGGTAACGCATACCTATCGGTCCAAACTTAATTTGCCAGACGGGTGCGAGATTACCTATACCTTCAAGGCTAAAGTAACCGGAAATTCGGATCCTGACGATACGGACGCGGTGGCCGGTATCCTCCGCCCGAATGACGTGACCGACCCGAATGCTACTAACAGTAGTGATCCGGAAAAGGATATGTACCCGCTTCCTCAGGGACGTACGTGGGATGACCTCTGGAAATATCCGGCCGACTGGCCCGATGCCAACGGTGTCGTTAATTACTATGTTCCTCCCTTCAGTGCGGAATTTGAATGTACCCACAGCAATAGCACCGATCCTTGTAACAATAGTAAGAAAAAAACCGTGGAAGTGACGCGCATGAGCGACCTCGCGATACTGAAAGAGGTAAATAGAATGGATCCCGATGTGGGCGATATCGTTACTTTCACCTTGGCGATATCTAATAAAGGGCCTCATGACGCGGTCAATATAATTGTAACGGACACGCTTCCGAACGGGTACCTCATTGAAACAATCAATGGGGATGGTGTCGCGAACGGCAATATCATTGAATGGGAAATCCCGGAACTGGGTAAGAATGATACCCCCGTCTCTCTTAGTTTTACGGCAAAGGTTTTGGCTTCAGGTGATTACACTAATGTGGCAGCTGTTATAGGTGAAGGATACGATCCTGTCCTTGAAAATAATAGAAGCAGCGTGACAGTGGTTCCCTGTATAGGGGAGAATATTTTCATAGAAGATTTTGGCATAAGCGATCCCAATATCAATCACGGCAGAAGAGAATCAGAGTATATGCCATCGGGTAGTTTTTCATTCGGGACATCGAAAGATAACACGAACGATTACTATATCTCCCATATTGATAATAACCACTATGCCGTTGTTGCTCCCGGGTACATCAAAAAAGGCACTGTGGATGGATATTATTTCTGGACACCTGCGGTCGGTGAACCTAATACGGTGACAGATCGTTCCGGAACTGAAAATGGCGCGGTGATGGTGATAAACGCGGGAGAGACCTTGAATTCGTTTTATGACCGACCCGCATTGTTGAAAGCCGGATCCGGTTATAGGGCCTCATTCTGGTTATACTTGGTCAATGGCCCTTCTCAGGTAGCCATTGACATCAAGCATTCCCAGACGAAAGAAGTGCTGGCAACGTTAACTTCCCCCAACTTATGGGATTGGGATCCCACCTATAAAGGAAAATGGACACTTTTTGAACTCTATTTCGTAGTGCCCGGAGGGGAAGGCCCTGACTGTAACGCAAGCAACGTTGTGTTGTCTTTCCGGAATAATAAAGCAGAATATCAGGGGAATGACTATTTTATTGATGATATACGTCTTGATAAAACCTGTTCTATTCCATCGGATGCCCCTACCATCGAGTGTCCTACCGAGTCGTCCAAAAACTACTGGATAGGCGGTAAGCCCGGAGCACCGAACGCATGGAACGAGGAAGAAAACTGGACGGCCGGATTCGTGCCCGGCATCAATGAAGACGTGGTCTTCGCGACAAAAGATAATAACGGTGAGGGGGGGGATGGTAATGGCGAAGGAGCTGCAAAAGACCACCTCTACCTGGATGATGCGGACGACGATAATAGTGGCGGACGGATTATCGGGAGGCTGGAGAATAATTCGAATATGGATTTGGTGATCACATCCGGAAACCAATTGACCATTAACGGCAAGGTGGAAGAAAAAACCGAACAATCGGATGGATCTTATGGTACGGGTACTATCCTTGTGAAATCGACCACTATTCCCACCGACGGAAGCCAACCGGTCAACGCGCCTACCGGCACGTTGAAAATTAACCCGGAAGAAAACCCTGACGGTGTACAGGCGGTCGTGGAATTCTACAATCAGGCGTACGATTGCGCGGATTGTGGATTCTATACCCGCAGCTGGCAATACTTCGGAACCCCTGTGGATGGTTCGGACTTTCCTTTCCAGTCACCGGTCAGTGAGTCGGTGAACAGATGGGAAGAGCCTGTAAACGGTAATAAATGGGTATCCGTGACATCGGGGAATCTCATTCCTTTCAGGGGGTATCAGATTACCAATACCGGCACCACGCAACCGGACCATATCTACGACTTTGCCGGTACGCTGAACGTGGGCGACAAGGACGTGGCCCTTACACGGACAACCACACCTGTTGTGGTGAACTATGCGGGAGCCAATCTGGTGGCTAATTCCTATACGGCAGCCATTCCCATCAAACCGGAGGCAATGACATTCACCAACGCGGAGGCAACAGTATACCTCTTTAATACGGGTACCCGTGATGAGTGGCGCAAGCTCAATGGCACAGCGATCAACAAGCAGGGATACCGAGCCGGCCAGTATCTCGCGGTACCGGTCAACCTGGGGGGAACACTCCATTTCCCCGACAGGATTCCATCCATGCATAGCTTTATGGTGCTGGTTGACGATGCGACTACCACCGGTAAGGTGGCCATAAAATACGACCAGCTCACTAAAAACACGAAAGTAGCGTTAGGGGACGGCTCGACAGAAATTGTCACCCGCTCGGCAGAGAGCAAGTCGGCATCTTCAATCCCGTCGCTGGTGATGGATGTGATTGGCGAGCAATCGGCCGACAGGATATGGATCTTCACGAAAGAAGGTACTACCAACGGTTTCGACAATGGATGGGATGGTCGCAAGATGGCCGAGAGCGGTATCGTTCAGTTCTACGTGGCGGATGAAGCCGACAAGGATCACTTCCAGGTGGCCACGGTGCCGGGACTGGATAACTTGCCGCTGGGCTTCGAAGCCGACGTGGACGGAGAATACACCATTGAATTCGCCCTTTCCGACCACTGGGCAAACGAAGAGATTTATTTGAACGACCTTGCCTCCGGCACACAAACACGGATCACAAACGGCGGCTCTTATCGCTTCGCGGCGAAGAAAGGGGACTCAAGCACTCGCTTCAGCCTCTCATCATCGGGTGGTATCTTGACAGGCGGGGAAGCGGCAAAAATCACCGTGAGTTCCATCGATGCCGGCAAAATTGCCATCCATAATAGAAGTGATAACGATTGCTCGGTATTCATTTCCAATACCGCCGGGAAACTTCTGAAACGATTGGAAGTGGTAGCCGGTGACGAGCAAACCGTGGAGGATATGCCGGGTGGAACACACGTGGTGCGCCTGCAGAACGCGGTAATCAACGACGCGAGGAAAATAGTGGTGAGATAAGTGCCTAGGTGGTTAAGTGCCTAAGTGCCTAAGTGGCTAAGTGGCTAAGTGCCTAGGTGGTTAAGTGGTTAAGTGAAATTAGTAATTAGAAATTCATAAACAGATGAATAATAAATATGTATACTTATTGGTGGTGTTGCTGTCCACGGTGATAACGGGCTGCCAAGAAGAGTTGCCCGATACCGGATTTAGGGCGGGAGACCTTGAGACGGAAAGCGGAAGCGTGGTCACCCTCAAAAGCGGCCGTACCGACGGTATCATCAGCCTGTCGGTGGATGCCCCTGCGTTGAACCGTGCCGCTGTATGGATCGACCTCGACGGGGATGGTAAATGTGCGGAAGATGGTACGGAAAACGTGAAGGTGTTCAACGCCTACCAGGACTATACCGTTGCCCCGGGAGTGAGCGAAATCGCAATCTATGGTGATATCACCTATTTGGCCGCGGCGGGAAATGAACTCACATCTATTGATGTGTCGGGTAGTCCTTATTTGACCACATTGAACGTGCCGATGAACAACCTCACCGCTGTGAATGTGTCGCAGAACACAATGCTCACCCGCCTCGACGTGTCGGATAACGATATCCGGTCGCTGATTGTGTCGGCCAATACGGAGTTGGTGTCGCTCTGGT
Organism: Proteiniphilum sp.; assembly: GCF_040307845.1. Taxonomy (GTDB): domain Bacteria; phylum Bacteroidota; class Bacteroidia; order Bacteroidales; family Dysgonomonadaceae; genus Proteiniphilum. The sequence continues at coordinate 223,479 of NZ_JAWRIS010000027.1, read as the reverse complement.
GCTTCAACAACAAGATGACGGAACTGGATGTGTCGGCCAACAGCGCCCTTGAATACCTAGACTGCTCCGGAAACCAACTCGGCAACCTCGATATCTCGGACAACACGCAACTGACCCGCCTGTTGGTGTACAATAACCAGTTGGCAGCACTCGATATTTCACAAAATCCGTTGTTAAACCGCCTGTGGGCATTTGGCAACCCACTGGCCGACACCGAAGCCGAAAGCATCGTGTCCACGCTGAGAAGCGTGACCGGCGGTGACCTCTGGCTCACCGAAGAACCGCTTGGACAAACCCTGCAGGCAAGTGCAATGGAGAAAGGGTGGGTAGTGCAGTAAAGTGGAAATCTGCGAGTAAGTGAGGGCAAAGTAAGTGTACTTACATTTGCCGAGCGGTAGCAGATTGCGCGAAGCGAAAGGTGGTTAGGTGCCTAAGTGGTTAGGTGATAAAAATTACGAAACCCGGTGTATCTCAGGATATGCCGGGTTTTGTTTTACACTATCATGTACAATTCAAGACTAATTCATTTGGCTCTGTTCTTGCCGGCCGATTCAATGACAAAAGTGATGTGGATTTGATTGTTGATTTCGATAAACAGGCGGTTCAAGACCATTTCATTCACTATTTCGATTTTAAATATTCGCTTGAAGATGTTTTAGGGAGAGAAGTGGACTTGCTGGAAGAACAACCTATCCGCAATTCCTTTCTCCGGAAAAATATAGAACAGACAAAAGTATTGATATATGGATGATGAATCTCATTCAAGCGCAGCTTCAACACTATAATTTTATAGGGATGGTATAGGGATGGTATAGAGTTGATATAGAGTTGCACTGGAGAAAGTGCGACGCATATGCAGCGGAGGTTCGAGGCGGGCATCATGCGATGACGATAAACCTCAAAGATAGTCATTGGTAACGGCATGTTGCCCAGAAATCAGGCCTGGAACGCAATCAGATGGATTTTCGGATATTCCGCCCTGATGTCGTTGTCCAAGTATTCGGTAAGTTGCAGCACTTCATCGAAATAGATCGATCTCTCATCTTTGTGATCCGGACGGCAGGATTTTGAAGGAAGTTCTGCCGGATGTAGCTTCGAGTAACGGGCAGACTTGGATACCAGAAATTTCCTCACATCTTCGATGTAATCCAACGGGATGTCTGCGTGGAACTTCTTCCTCAAACCATGCTGAACGGTGTCGCCGCTTTCCATGGGAATATACCTTAGGGCACTTTCGCCTGAGTTTTTATTTTCTTCTTCCAAAATAGGAAGCTTTAAAGTATGCATCAGGTTGATGATGTCGCTCGTTAAGAGCTGGGATTTGAATTCAAGGACCTCCAGATCCCGCACCTTGGTTTTCTCATCTATATTTTGTTGTTTCAGATGCTCTAAAGAGACGTCCACCTCAATATTGAAATTCCGGAATTTGAGTTCCAGTTCATGCAGGATATCATAATAGTCAGGGGTGTTGTCGAAACGGTCGAAGCGAAGATCTTCCGGCAGGAGTTTCAATTTTAACAAGTGCTCTTCCGAGGGATAGTACCTGTTGAATCCTTCTTCCCGAAGTTTTGCTTGCGTGGCGCAGATACATACTTTATTCCGGTACATGTGCCGCACCAGGTCGGATAAGATTTTGGCCTGGAAAGTGCGCTTGATCTGCTGTTGTTTCGATTCTTTGCGAACGGCACGCCAGGTGAGTACTGTCCCCAGTGCGGCAAAAGCGGCCAGGCAAAGATTGGCGACCTCGTCGGTGTCCGTTTGGGCCAAACGGGTGGGACTGGTGTTTTCCGATGTCTTCTCGGATGCTTGTGCAATTTTGGTCAATGTTAAGTTCTGTTCGGACTCAATACCATAGGAAATCACCGGCAAAGCCATTAAAAGGGCTGCCAGTAAAATAGACTGTTTTACCGTTATCATGTTGATTGTTTGCTTTTGATTCAATTGTGTGAATTGTTATGAGGATTCCTGTCCGGTTTGCTACACGAATTCTTCCTTCAGGGCTTCTACCCATCTCGACAAACGCTCTTCAGTCATGTCGTATTCATTGTCCTCATCAATGGGAAGACCTAACCACAGGCCGTCGATCACGGCAGTGGAATCGTCATAGGTATACCCTTCATCAGGGACCCGGCCGACGATCTGGGCCTTGTCGCCTATCTCGTCGTAGACCACCTTCATCGATTCGGCAAAACTGGTCGAATAAGAGGCGCTGTCACCCAGGGCAAAAATGGCTACTTTTTTTCCGGTGAAATCCAACCCGGCAAAAGAGGGTAGAAAGCCCTCCCAATCGTCCTGCAAGTCGCCAATACCTGTCGTTGAGGTTCCCACCACGTAATAGGGGTAATCTTTTATTTCATCGAGGGAGACATACTCCACATTGTATAAGTCGGCATTTCCGTCAAAAAGATCCTGCACCTGCCTGGCCACAGATTCCGCGTTCCCGCCGGATGAGCCGTATAGAATGGCTATTTTATTCATTTTTTCTATAATATTTCTGTAATATTTCTGTAATATTTCTGTAAAAGTTTTACAATAGTTTTACAAAACGCAACGATAGTCCCATAATAGGTGTACACTAAACAACCCAACCAGCATATTGTTTATTTGTGTCTGCGGCAAATATCTTTTGCAGATAACCGGAAAAGTACTATTTTTGCACTTCCGTTTGGCTCTGTAGTTCAATGGATAGAATAGCGGTTTCCTAAACCGTAGATCCGGGTTCGATTCCCGGCGGAGCTACTTCACAGGAAAAGTGATCAGATTGGTCACTTTTCCTGTTTTAGATCGGGATGATTTGTCGTTTTGACTTTTAATCCAATAGATGCTTTGCCAACAATTCGAGGCTTTTCAGCCGCTGGGTATGGTTGGCGGTGATGATCTGGAACATTATTTCTTCCGTGCCATAAGTTTTCCGGATCAGTTTTATTTCCCGGGCTACTGTCTCCGCTTTTCCCACAAGGTATCTTGGCGGATGCAGCGGATTGTTCAACCGTTCCATGAGAGCGGAGCCGCCCAGTTTGTCCAATGCTTCTTTTTCCGGCAGATAGGCGTTGGAAATTATTCCCGACTGCATCTGCCTGAACATATATTGCATAGGGGCGGAAAACTGTAGTGCCAGCTCATCGGTGTCATGCACATATACACTCAGCGACAGGGTCAGTTTGGGCGTTTTGTGTGCATAGGGTTTTTCGGAGGGTTGGAATGTGCGGGTGTATGTGTTGGTGATCGGGTAAGTGCCGTTTGTGTTGATGAATGAGGCAAATACATACGCCAACCCCAACTCTGCTGCAGCTTCAGCGCTGAAGCTGCTTGAACCTAACAGGTATACATTGGGCAAAGCGCCGTCGTTGTAGGATCTTACTTTCCCTTTTAGAGGATGATTTTCGGGGAAATCGTCGGTAAGCCATGCCAGAAGCTCCTCGATCTGTTCCAGCGAGTCGTCGAACCGCTGATAGGCGGAGCGGTTACGCTGCAACGCCACATCGGTATACCTGCCGGTGGTTGCCCTGCCGATACCCAGATCGATTCTGCCCGGATAGAGTTCGCACAACGTGCCAAAAACTTCGGCAACCTTGAAGGGGCTATAGTGGTTCAATAATACAGCCCCTGACCCCACATGGATGCGTTTCGTGTTTTCCGCCACCGCGGCAATCAATACTTCGGGCGTACGGCCGGCCGCGTTGGCGAGGTTATGATGCTCGGCGAGCCATATACGCCGGAAGCCCAAGTTTTCAACCAGCTTAGCGGTCTCGATAGTGTTCTTTAGGGCCTGCTTTCTGTCTCCACCATAAGGTGCTATGGATATGTCTACAAGTGAAAGATTCATGTCGCTTTTTTTGACAAAGTTATCGATTTTTACCCCCCAAAGCAATACAACCATTATAGGAAAGATGAAAAAATGATTATCTTTGCTCTTTAATAATTCATATAAACTGCTCACAATCATGAAGTATAACTGGCTATTCATTTTTTTTACTGCTGTTTCAATCTTGTTTTTAGCTTCCTGTAACGGGAAAAAAACGGGTGAAGCCGAATGGGTGCAACTCTTTAACGGTACGGATTTATCCGGCTGGACGCCGAAAATCACCGGATACGACTCCGGGGATAATTTCGGGAACACTTTCCGGGTAGAGGACGGGATGATCAAAGTGCGCTACGACGGCGGGTATGATTCATTTGATAACCGCTTCGGACATTTGTTCTACAAAGATCCGTTTTCGCACTACAGGCTTCGTGTGGAGTATCGTTTTGTGGGTGACCAATGCCCCGGTGCACCCGGCTGGGCATACAGGAACAGCGGAATTATGATCCATGGACAGACACCTGAATCGATGGAAAGAGGCCAGGATTTCCCTACTTCCATCGAGGTGCAGTTGCTTGGCAGCGATTCAACGGTGGAGCGTACCAATATGAATGTATGTACCCCGGGAACCAATATTGTGATGGATGGCGAGTTGATACTCGATCATTGCATCAACTCCTCCACCGGTTATTTTTATGGTGAAGATTGGTACACCGCCGAAGTAGAGGTGAGGGGTAACGAGGTAATTAAACATATCATCAACGGTGATACCGTACTCCAGTATACGCAGCCGCAACTGGATGAGAGAGACGGAACCTATTCCAAACTGGTAGGTCTGAACGGTGGCGATAAAATGCTTAGCCGTGGCACCATCTCCTTGCAGAGTGAAGGCCATCCGATTGATTTCCGGAAAGTGGAGATCATGGTGCTGGAGGAGTGAAATAAAAACCCGCTTCACCTATTGCGAAGCGGGTTTTTTATGGAAAAAACTTAACTATGCCGTGGCACATTTGTTAAGCCAATCAATCTAAACTGATCAGTCAACTTGCGGTCCTGAAGGGATCAATGCTTTTGCAGCATCGTTGTCGCAATATTGCTTGAAGTTTTCAATATACATGGCGCCCAGTTTCTTGGCTTTTGCTTCCCATTCGCTCTTATCGGCGTAAGTGTTACGCGGGTCGAGGATATCGGAAACACCTTCCAGTTTTGCAGGAGCCGTCAGGTTCATGATAGGAATATGTACCTTTTCTGCCTTTTCAATTGAACCGTCGATGATGGCATCGATGATCGCACGGGTATCTTTCAGGGAAATACGTTTTCCTGTTCCGTTCCAGCCGGTATTTACCAGATATGCTTTAGCGTTGTGCTGATTCATCTTTTCAACCAGACGTTGTGCATATACGGTGGGGTGCAGCGTAAGGAACGCTTCTCCGAATGCGGGTGAAAACGAAGGTTGCGGTTCGGTGATACCCCGTTCGGTACCTGCCAGCTTGGACGTAAATCCACAGAGGAAGTGATACTGTGCCTGGTTGTCATCGAGGATAGATACCGGAGGCAATACGCCGAATGCGTCAGCCGAGAGGTAAATGATCTTGTTGGCATGTCCTGCACGTGAAGGAAGAACGATCTTGCTGATGTGGTAGATAGGATACGATACGCGGGTATTTTCGGTGGTAGAACCGTCAGCGAAATCGATGTTGCCTTCATCATCTACTGTTACGTTTTCCAATAATGCATCGCGACGGATAGCACGCCAGATGTCCGGTTCATTTTGTTCGCTCAGGTTGATCACTTTCGCATAGCAGCCACCTTCGTAGTTGAATACTCCGTGCTCATCCCAACCGTGTTCGTCGTCACCGATCAGGAACCGTTTCGGGTCGGCTGACAAGGTGGTTTTACCGGTACCTGAAAGACCGAAGAAGACAGCTACGTCACCATCTTCACCTACGTTAGCAGAGCAGTGCATAGAAGCAATACCTTTCAGAGGCAGATAGTAGTTCATCAGGGAGAACATGCCCTTTTTCATTTCACCACCATACCAGGTGCCACCGATTACCTGCATTTTCTGGGTAAGGTCGAACAGGGTGAAGTTTTCAGAGTTCAGACCTTGCTCTTGCCATTTGTCGTTGGTTACTTTGGAACCGTTCAAACATACGAAATCGGGCTCACCGTAGTTGGCCAGTTCGTAGTGTGACGGACGGATAAACATATTGGTTACGAAGTGGGCCTGCCAGGCAACTTCCATCACGAAACGTACTTTCATACGTGTGTCGGCGTTGGTGCCGCAGAAAGTGTCCACTACATACAGTTTTTTCGCTTTGGAAAGCCGGTTGGCTACCAATCCCTTGCAGTAGTCGAATGCTTCACGGGTACAAGGACGATTGATAGTACCATCCCACCAGAGTGTGTCTTTTGTGACATCGTCTTTTACAAAGAATTTATCTTTAGGAGAACGACCGGTAAATTTTCCGGTATACACTGCGGTAGCACCGCTCTTTGTTGATTTAGCTCTCTCGAAACCTTCGTTCGCCGGATTCATTTCATCCTGGTAAAGCGTCTCGTAGGAGGGATTGTGAACGATCTCAAAATCGCCCCTAATGCCATACTTGCTTAAATCTAAATTTGCCATTTTGATAAAATTAGGGTTTACTATATTATGAATTTACAAAACTTGCCAATTACAAACTAAAAGTGAATTTTCTTAGAAACGAGGGCAGAAGCAAAACTTGTTTTGATTATGCCGAGTGACGACAGAAAATCTACGAAGTGAAAAATTAAGAACTAATGCTTGCATGTGGATAAACCTAAAAACAGGCGCACAAAAATACGCAAATTCTTTCATACAGGAAAATAATTAAAGAAATTTTTCTTTAATTGGCTGTTTTTTTATCCGCATATCTTTTTAAAAACAAAAAATTATGCCAAAAGTTTAGCCAAGTGTAGAAAATCATTACCTTTGTTTTCCGGAAATAATTACTTCATCCGGGTTCATCACGTGAGTTTTGTATGCTACCTCGTGATAAACCGGAAGAGATAAAACTGATATATAAAATGGAAGTAAACAACTTTTCGGACACCAATTCTCTACTTAACTCTTTTATCCGTGAAATTAGGGATATCACCATCCAGAACGACCGTCTCCGGTTCCGCCGAAACATAGAGCGTATCGGTGAGGTCATGGCTTATGAGATCAGCAAAGGGATTCATTACAAGAAGATTGAGGTGAACACCCCGCTCGACCTGATTGAAGTGAATATTCCGGACGAGGAAATCGTTATCGCCACTATTCTCAGGGCGGGGCTTCCCTTCCATCATGGCATGTTGAATTATTTTGATGGGGCTGAAAATGCTTTCGTCTCTGCATACAGGAAATACAGGGAGATCGGCCACCAATCGTTCGATATCAATATCGAATATATCGCATCGCCCTCCATAGAGGGGAAAACGTTGATCCTGGCCGATCCTATGTTGGCCACAGGAAGCAGCATGGAGTTGACTTACAGGGCACTGCTCACCAAAGGGACGCCGGCGCATATCCATATAGCCACTATCATTGCCAGCAGGCAGGCGATCGATTATTGCAAGGCCAATTTTCCTGAAGAAAAAACCACTATCTGGGCCGCCGCTATCGATCCGGAACTGAATGAGTCATCTTATATCGTACCCGGCATTGGCGACGCGGGCGATCTCGCTTACGGGGAGAAAATCTAATCGTAGAATTTTTTCTCGAATGCGTTAAATTCCCCTTTTCCCAAGATCAGCCGCTTCCACACTGCGGAGAGGAACCCCGTCCCATATCCCGTCAGTTGGATCCATGCTGCCGCAATGCTGTAAAGCGCTACGCCGGCCGATCTGTTTTTCAGGAGGGAGTCGATAAAAAGCAGTAGGGAATAGCATAGCGGTATAAGCAGAAACGCGGGGTGGTGAAGTGAAAGTACCAGGGAGAGTGTCATCCCTACAACAAACAACGCGGGTAGCCAATGCACTATCTTTAATGAGCCGGGATGCGAAAGGTGGAGATTGATACGTGCGATACCAGAATTATGCACCTGTTTGAAGAATTGCCTGAAAGTAGTTCTTCGTTTATGGTATACGAAAGCGCCGGGAATAAGCATTGTCCGGAACCCATTTTTCTGTAACCGCAGGCTGAAATCGATGTCTTCGCCAAACCGCATGGTGCCATAGCCCCCTATCGTATTAAATGCCTCTTTTGAAACCCCAAGGTTAAAACTCCGGGGAGTGAATTTCTCCATCGATTTTTTTCCGCCCCGGATACCCCCCGTAGTGAAGAAAGAAGTCATGGAATAATTGATCGCCTTTTGCGTGGTTGAGAAGGTGGGTAGTGCCGCGTCCGGTCCCCCGTAGGCATCAGCATATTTCTGGCGCAGGGAATGTGAAACCGTTTCTATATAATCAGGGGGAATGATGCAATCTGAGTCAAAAAAAATAAGGTAATCATGCTTTGCCCGCTCTGCCCCGGCATTCCTGGCAAGACCGGGACCCGAATTGGGTTTCTCGAAGTAACAGAGATCGAGTTTGTGGCGGTAGTTTTCCACCACAGTATCGCTTTTCCGGGTAGACCCATCCTCAACGATGATGACTTCAAACTGCTTGTCAGTCTGTTTACTGAGGCTTTCGAGCAGTTCTTCCACCTCGTCGGGGCGATTATAAAGAGGAATTATAATAGAGTAAAACATTGAGTAAAAATTAGAACCAAGACTTTTAGAATCAAGAACCAAGACTGGGGATTTGGGGCACATTATCCATTAGTAATTAGTAAATAAAATCACCTTCCCACTTTCCCATCACAAATCTAATGAATTTATTTTATTTCCATTGAATATTACTTTCATCTCCTTTGATCATTTTGAGATAATAAGTTAAAAACAAAAAACAGTTAAATAAATGTGAAAATCATTGAATATTTAAAAAAAAGAGATACCTTTGTTTTTCCTAATAAATATTCTCGTTTGATAGGTTGCGCAAGAAAGAGTAAAATATCAATAAAATACTAGAAGAGAGATTGTTATAGTATGGAAAGGTTTTGTAAAATAGTTATTTATATATTTATTTTATATTCCGTCCTATCATGTAAAAATGGAGAGGAGGTTTTAATCAGGGGGGAAATTTCAAACTTAGAAAATCCCTATATCCTGGTTACCTGGCTTTCCGGCGACACGCTGGCCACTGATACGATCAATGTAGATGTAAAGGGTAGGTTCAATTACAAAAACCCCATTGACACTCTTACCACTTTCTCTCTTTATCTGAATAATTATGAGAGTGCTGCGGTGGTTTTCGCCGATAAAGGGCAGGAACTGAAAGTGAAAGGAGATGCGTTATTACCCGATCTTATAGAGGTGAACGGAAATGAGATCAATAATGATCTGACCTTGTTCAAGATGCAAAACCGTGAGTTGCTTTCCCAGCGGGGACAGTTGTTGCTTAATCTGAATGTGGAGTCACAGGCGGATACGGTCGTCAACAAGTCTGTCACCCGACATGATGAACTTGCCAAATTGCAATTGCTCAATCATGAATTGATATCGCAAGCAGAAGAATTCATCAAGAAAAATCCTTCCAGATTCTCAAGTCTCATCCTCATCAATAATTTTTTTATCAATAGTGATAATCCTCATGCATTGGAACGGGTACTGGGATATTTACAGGGAGATGTGACCAATACCCGGTACGCAACCCAATTGAGATCCTATTCCGAAAAGATCAACCAGTCGGCAGAAGGTGCGCGGATGCCTTATTTCAAGCTCATTGACAAAGAGGAAAAGACTATCTATTCTCATCAATTTAACGGAAAATACGTGCTGCTCTCTTTCGTCTCTATGGCGGGGATCGAATCACGCGAGACAATCGATCTGCTGAAAGAAGCTTATCAGGGAGTTAATAAGGACAGTGTGGAGTTCCTGACTGTGTATATCGATTCCGACATTTATCCCGTGGAATATGTGGAAAATGACTCTATTCCCTGGAGAGTGGTCCCCGAGAAAAGGAGTTGGGGATCTGATATTGTAGATGCGTATAATGTGCAATATATACCCTTTAATATTCTGATCGCTCCCGACGGCAATATCAAAGTACGCAATATTCCCGCCCAGGGAGTAGCGAATGCAATCAGAAATTCTACCGAAGATTAAGTGCAAGAAAAGACTTGGTGGCATGCTGGTCAAATTATTTGGAGCGGCCGTACAAGGTATCGATGCGACGCTCATCACCATTGAAGTAAATTGTTCGAGAGGGATCCGGTTTATGCTGGTGGGCCTGCCGGACACCTCTGTGAAAGAAAGCCATGAACGTATTGTATCAGCCATTGAAGTAAACGGACTGAAATTCCCACGTCAACAGATCGTAATCAATATGTCCCCTGCCGATATCCGGAAGGAGGGATCGGCGTATGACCTGCCGCTCGCTGTCGGTATCCTCGCTGCTTCCGGATCCGTTCCCCCTGGCAGGCTGGGCGACTACCTGATGATGGGTGAATTGTCGCTCGACGGCACCATCCTTCCCTTAAAGGGTGCGTTGCCCATGGCTTTGATGGCGAGGGATAGCAACCTCAAGGGGTTTATCCTGCCGATGGCGAATGCAAAAGAAGCCGCTGTGGTAGAGGGATTGAAGATCTATGGGGTAAACAATATACGGGAAGTGGCTGCTTTCTTCAACGGTGAACAGGAGTTACAGCCTATAAAAGTGGACCTGCAACAGGAGTTTCTGGAGGGCCGCTCTTCTTTTGAATTTGATTTTTCCGATGTGAAAGGACAGGAGAACGTGAAGCGGGCTCTGGAAGTGGCTGCCGCCGGAGGGCATAACGTGATAATGATAGGCACTCCGGGTTCCGGTAAATCGATGATGGCCAAAAGGATGCCCTCTATCCTGCCACCTTTTTCACTGGAAGAGGCGTTGGAGACGACCAAGATACATAGCGTGGCGGGGAAAACGGATCTGGGGCGGTCGCTGATGACCAATCGTCCCTTCCGTTCGCCCCACCATACCATCAGCGATGTAGCGATGGTGGGTGGAGGTGCATATCCACAGCCCGGCGAGATAAGTCTGGCACATAATGGGATCCTGTTCCTCGACGAACTTCCGGAATTCAGCAGGAATGTGCTGGAAGTGATGAGGCAGCCGTTGGAGGACCGTAAGATCACCATCTCTCGTGCCAAATTCTCGGTAGACTATCCGGCCGGATTCATGCTGATAGCAGCGATGAATCCTTGCCCCTGCGGATACCATAATCATCCCGACAAACAATGCGTATGTCCTCCCGGAGCAGTACAGAAATACCTCAATAGGATTTCCGGGCCGCTCCTCGACCGGATCGATATCCAGGTAGAGATTGTGCCGGTGCCGTTCGAAAAGATATCCGATAGTACACCGGCGGAGCGCAGTGCGGATATATGCGGGAGGGTAGTGAAAGCAAGGGAGATCCAGTCGCGCCGGTTCAAAAACAGGCGTGGCGTCTTTTGCAACGCGCAGATGAATGGCAAAATGTTGCGCGAATATGCTTCTCCCGACCAAAAAGGGATGAAACTGCTGCAGGCGGCCATGGAGAGGCTCAACCTTTCGGCCCGAGCCTACGACCGCATACTGAAAGTATCCCGTACTATTGCCGACCTCGACGGCAGTGAACATGTGAAACCGTCGCATCTTGCGGAAGCGATCAACTACCGGAACCTGGATAGGGATAATTGGGCATTGTGATTAGGTGCCTAGGTGGTTGAGTGCCTAGGTGGTTGAGTGCTTAGGTTGTTGAGTGCCTAGGTGGTTGAGTGCCTAAGTGGTTGAGTGCTTAGGTGGTTAGGTTGAGGGTGTAAATTAAAAGATGTGGATCATGAGTTTGAAGAGTTTTAAAGAGTTAGTTGTATGGCAGAAATCGATGGATTTGTGCGAAGAAATATATGAAATTGTATCTTCTTTCCCCACTTCGGAGATTTATGGATTGACGGCCCAACTAAAACGGGCGGCTATATCTGTTCCTTCTAATATTGCAGAAGGTGCTTCCAGGAATTCAACAAAAGAATTTATCCAGTTTCTTTACATTGCCAACGGTTCTTTGTCAGAGGTGGAAACCCAATTGGAATTGGCAGTAAGATTGAAATATATGGAAGAAGAAAAAATACCGAATGAACAAATAAAATATATCAGAGTCATGCTTTTGCGACTTATCAGTTCTCTGAAAAATAAGTAACCCTACCTAACCACCTAACCATCTAGCCACTTAACCACCCATCCACCTAACCACTTAGGCACCTAGCCACTCAGGCACCTAACCACTTAGGCACTTTTCTCAAAATGATGATCATCGTAAAACTTAGTAAACGAGTGCCCCCACCGGAAGCCGAGTTTACGGAATTCCTCCACTACCGGATGTCCCGGATAGAGGGTACCATTCACCGTGGTATCCAATACTGCTCCCTCAGGTTGGTTGGGGCGGTCTTCCGTTTTCCATCGTAAGGGATTGAACCGGGGGTTGATGTCAATGGCCATTCCACTCGCGTGTTTGGAGAAGGTAATGTCGCGGTAGCAGAAACTGTAACTGTTGTTATCATCCATTGACAGGCTATCGTTCCAGTCGTATTGTACAATAGGGATCGCCTTCTCAATTACAAATCCTTCGTCGAGCATAAACTTGAAAATATTCCTGATATCTTCTGCTATCTTTTTGTGGGAAAGTATCTGTCCGCGGTGTATCTGTCCGTCGGTGGAAAGATACACCACATCGAAAAGTGCCAGTTGGTCGATAATGCTTTGGGGTGCTTTTGTGCCGGCAATGGCCTCTTCAAAGGAATATGCGGCATCGACGATAGTGTCGTTGTTGACGGAGGCAACCTCTTCTGCCGTGTCGGGACGTTGATGCTGTTGTATGGTGCCGGTGATTTCTTCCGGTTGCCCTGCTTCTGTGGCCGGATTCCCTGTCCCGGTAGTGGAACGGTTGTTCCTTCCCGTACATGAACCCAATAAGGCGAAAATTAAAATAAGGGAAACGATAGCTCTCATCTCAACTCAGTTCGAGTCCAAACTCATCGGAAAGTTTTTGGAGTGAAGGATTTTGTTGTACCATCTCGTCGAATATCTCACGGGAAGTCAGGGGCTTTTTAATGGCATTGGTCTCTGATATCCTGATGGTCATGGTGATATCGTCATTTCTTAATCTTTCCCTCAGGAAGGAGAGAAGGGCGATACTGTGGTCGGTGAGGTATTGTTTATTGAGTTCTGTGTTGACTTCTACTTCGAACACGGTTTCACTCAGCATCCTGGGATGGTAGAGTGTCATTGTATTCTTGAGAAGTTTCTCTTCATCCAGGCTGTGGGTATATTCTTTCCATGCGTTTACTAACTCGCTCTCGGTAAACAGGTTGTTCCCATTGTGCTGTTGTGTCTCTACTCCGGGGGAGGAAGAGTCTTCTTCTTTTTTATTGGAGAGAGAGGAAAGCGACACACCCATCCCGGAAAGGGAGACCGTTTTCCTTTTCAGTGAAGTGGCAGCTTCAGCAACAACCTTTTTTTCAGCATCTTTTTTTGGCTCGGGAACTTTTATTTGCTCGGGAACTATTATCGGTCCAGAATCTTTCTTCGGTTCGGGATCTTTCTTCGGTTCGGGAGACTGCGATTGCCGGGTATCTGCCGGTGTGGCTTTTTCTTGTGATGCTGGTACTATCGGTTCAATAGTTCTTTTTTTTTCCGTTTTCACGGAGGACGCATCCTTTGGCCCGGCTAGCTGGCAGAGCCGTATCAGTGCCAGTTCCACAAGGAGACGTTTGTTTTTGCTTAATCGATAGTTGAGGTCACATTCATTCGATATCTCGATGGCGTTATAGAGGAACTCGTTACTGCATCTTTTGGCCATCCCGATGTATCGCTCACGGATGGAGGATCCCACCTGAAAGAGCTGTGCCGTGGCCGCGTCCTTGCATACCAACAAGTCCCGGAAGTGGTTGGAGATACCGCTGATGATATATTGTCCTTCAAATCCCCTGTTGAGGATATCGTTCAATATCAGCAGGCATTCCACCACGTTGCCGTCGAGGATAGCGTCAGATAACCTGAAATAATATTCATAATCGAGCACATTCAGATTTTCAATCACCGCCTGGTAGGTAATATTTCCCCCGGTATAGCTCACTGTCTGATCGAAAATGGAGAGGGCGTCACGCATTCCCCCATCCGCTTTCTGGGCGATGATATTCAGGGCTTCCGGTTCAGTCTTCACTCCTTCCCGATCGGCCACGTATTGCAGGTGTGCGACCGTATCGTCAATGGTGATACGGTTGAAATCATATACCTGGCAGCGCGAAAGGATAGTGGGGATAATCTTCTGTTTCTCCGTAGTGGCGAGAATAAAAATAGCATGTGCAGGAGGCTCTTCCAATGTTTTCAGGAAAGAGTTGAAAGCCGACTGTGAAAGCATGTGTACCTCATCGATGATATATACCTTATACCTTCCTATCTGAGGCGGGACACGCACCTGGTCAATCAGATTCCGGATATCGTCCACGCCATTGTTGGAGGCCGCATCCAACTCATGGATATTATAAGAACGTTGTTCATTGAATGCCACGCACGATTCACATTGGTTGCACGCTTCATGGTCGCCGGTAGGGTTGAGGCAATTAATTGTTTTCGCGAAAATACGGGCACAGGTAGTCTTCCCTACACCCCGTGGACCACTGAAAAGGTAAGCGTGTGCCAGTTTATTACCGGCAATCGCATTTTTCAGCGTGGTGGTAAGCGCTTCTTGTCCCACTACCGATTGGAAGGTAGAGGGTCTGTATTTTCTTGCGGAAACAACAAATGCGTCCATAGCTTTATGAGAAATAGTAAAGTGCAAATATAGTGAAAATATTTTGAACGCATCGGCTGGTTTTTTTTGCTTTTTCCAGATGGAGAGAATGGTATTTTTACCCTTATGTGTGGTTTTAGAAGAAATTCTTGTAATTTTGAAGTATGAATGTCTTATTTCGTGAAGACGAATAAATTCATTTACTTTGACTAATGAAATTGAACGAAAAATGAAACATATCCTGCTAATCATAGCTTTGATCGGGTCGATGGCGATAACGGGTTTCTCCTGTTTGTCAAGTAAAAAAGCGCAGACGGAACCTGCTGAGGAGAATCCCACGCCGGTACAAACTATCGTGCCGGATACGTTTGTCCTACCCCAGATCCCCGAAATCATGAAAGATCCTGAAGAAAGAGCTAAATATTTAGTGATGCATTACTGGGACAGGTTTGATTTTAGTGACCGGAACCTGATCCGGCGGCCGGAAATTACGGAGCAGGCTTTTGTGGATTATATTAATATCCTGGGTTATGTACCGCAGGAAGATGCTGATGCTTCGCTTATACATACGCTCCGGAAGGCGGAGACCGATACAATGATGTATGTGCATTTCACGGAATTATTCGAGAAATATTTCTATGATCCTAATTCCCCTTTCCGCAACGAGGAGTATTATTTACCCGTATTGCAGGAAGTCGAGGCCTCACCGCTATTGACGGAAGAGAGTCGGTCACGGTATGGCTTCCAGAGGGAAATGGCCATGAAGAACCGTATAGGAGAGAGTGCCAATGATTTCACTTATACGGTCGCATCGGGGCAATCTTTCCGCCTGTATGACCTCAAGAGCGAATACACCCTGCTCATGTTCACCAATCCGGGCTGTTCCACCTGTACTGCAGTGACGGAGCGTCTCAAGGAGTCCAGGGAACTGAATGATGCGTTGGCCCTGAACAGCCCGACCCGTACGATGCTTACTATTCTCGCTCTCTCTCCGGACAACGATTTGGACGAGTGGATAGCACATCTTCCTGAAATACCGGTCCGATGGGTATATGCGTATGATAAGAGCGGAGAAATCACGACGAAAAAATTGTATGATATCAGGGCGTTTCCCACTCTATATTTACTGGATAAAGATAAAAAAGTAGTGCTGAAAGACACTTCCATAGAGATGATCGAATCATTTTTTTCAGTTCATTGACAACATAAGTCGTTATTGAAGATCGCTCTTTTGCTAATAGATTTATAATCAATTTTATAGAAACATAAAAAGGTTAAAATTAACGTTCGGAAGTGTTTTTTTTGATGAAATAATTTCCTGATAAAAAAAAGTAGCGTACTTTTGCCATCCTAAAAATGAGACTTTTAGCGAAAAGTCAGTAAAGTTAATGGATTTGGCCTGCTGCGTGAAGCCGCGGCCTTCTCTGAGTACTAACCAAACTATATTTTTATGAAGTACTTGAGCTTTTGCCTTGTATCGGTGATTGCATTCGTGTTGTCATCCGGTTCGGTAAAGCCAGATTTACCTTCTTCGGGTTATTATCCCGGGGAGACAATTCCTGACATTGTTTTAACAGATTCGGAAGGTAATTGGCATAA
Source organism: Proteiniphilum sp. (assembly GCF_040307845.1). GTDB lineage: Bacteria > Bacteroidota > Bacteroidia > Bacteroidales > Dysgonomonadaceae > Proteiniphilum. The sequence continues at coordinate 207,286 of NZ_JAWRIS010000027.1, read as the reverse complement.
CCTGCACGATTATAAAGGCAAAAAAGTAGTGGTCAATTTTTGGGCCACTTACCATGCCCAATCCAGGGCAAACAACGTTCAACTCTATAATTATCTGCAAAGTAGAGATAGCGATGTTGCATTTGTTTCAGTGGCTTTCGATGAAAACCGAAATGTAGTGGAAAGGACGCTGATGCTGGATAGGCTGGAGAGTAAATCTCAATTCTATGAGATAAGTGGAACCGGTTCGAAAACCTACAAAGATTTCAGGCTGAACGAAGGGTTCCGTAACTACTTGATAGATGAGAACGGAGTCATCATCGCGATGAATGTCACTCCCGAAGATTTGAAAACAATTCTTTAAGTTGATAAGTAAAACGGGTATTGAATGAATTTCGATACCCGTTTTTTTCTGCCTTTCCCGGTTATCGCGGTTTGCGACCTTTCCGGCATACTTTCGTTTGTTTATTTGGCTTTTCCCTGGTTCGCCACCGCATCCATCAGTTTTTTGATTTCTTCGGGATCGCCCAGGAAATAATCCTTCTGCAGGTTCATTTCATCGTCGAATTCAAAAACATAAGGCACGGCAGTCGGCAGGTTCAGGCTTACTATATCTTCGTCGGAGATATTCTTCAGGTGCTTGATAATACCGCGAAGGCTGTTTCCGTGAGCGGCCACGATCACCTGATCCAGATTTTTCATTTCCGGTACGATAGTATTGTTCCAGTAAGGAAGGATACGTTCTACGGTATCTTTTAATGCTTCAGTGAGCGGGAGATCCTTTTCGTCCACTCCTTTATATCGTGGATCCTGGAACGGTGAGCGTTCGTCCTCTTTATCAAGCGGTGTAGGAGGTACGTCATAACTGCGGCGCCATATAAGGACCTGATCGTCGCCATACTTTTCTGCCGTTTCTGCTTTGTTGAGACCTTGCAGCATACCGTAATGCTTTTCATTCAGTCGCCAGGTCTTTTCTACCGGGATCCAGTCCAGATCCATCTCGTCGAGCACTACATTCAATGTCTTTACGGCCCTTTTCAGATAGGAAGTATAGGCCTTTTCAAATTGGAAACCCTCTTCTTTTAACAGTTTCCCTGCTTTATGCGCTTCTGCGATGCCCTTTTCGGAGAGATCTACATCCGTCCATCCGGTAAAACGGTTCTCTTTATTCCATACACTTTCGCCGTGGCGAATTAAGACTACTTTCTTCATACTTTCTTATATTAATTACTAATTACTGATTATCAAATATCAATTACCAATTATCAATGATTGTTCAAGCATTTAACTTGGAAGTCGGAAGTTAAGAAGTGGAGAAGTCAAGAAGTTTTTAATTACTTGACTTAATTGATTTCCTTCAATCTTTCCCAATCTCCCAAATTCCAAGTCTTGGATCTTGCTTCTTGGATCTTGCTTCTTGGATCTTGCCTCTTGCCTCTTGCCTCTTGGCTATTGGCTATTGAATCTTGGCTCTTGGCTCTTGCCTCTTGAATCTTTTTGCAAAACTAAATAAAATTAGCCTAATTGCAAAAATCTTCCTCTTCCATTCTGTTCAACAACCGGAGTTGTATGATAAGCAGGTAAATCGACAAGAAGGCCGAAAGAGTGTCGGCTACCGGCATAGCAATCCAGATACCGTCCAATCCCCACAGGCGGGGGAAAATGATGATGAAGGGAACCAGGAATATCAACTGGCGGCTCAGGCTCTGTATGATTGATTTGGCGACGTACCCCAGACTCTGGAAGAAGCTGGACCCCACTATTTGTATACCCACGAGCGGGAAGGCGACCACAGTGATCCGGATCCCCCTTTCAGTGATCGAGAGCAGTTCCGGGTCGGAGGTGAAGGCTGAGGCGAAAAGGTGGGGAAAGAACTGCCCGACGATGAATGTGGCCGTGGTGACTATCGTGGCCGCTTTTATTGAATAGAAAAGAGTTTCTTTTACTCTGCCAAAGTTACGCGCTCCGTAGTTATAGCCGATGATAGGCTGTGTTCCCTGGTTCAATCCCATGATGATCATCATGAAAATCATGATAACGGTGTTGATGATGCCATAAGCTCCCACCGCCAGGTCGCCCCCGTAGCGTAAGAGCGAAGTATTCAACAGTACCGCCACTGCCGAGCCTGCCACCTGCATGCTGAACGGTGATATCCCTATGGAAAGAATGGAGGCGACGATCTTTTTGTCGAGGCGTATGTTTTTCCACCGGAGGCGGATCAGGCTGCTTTCCCGGGTAAAATGGTCCATAACAAAGAGCATCCCGATAAACATGGAGATTACGGTAGCCCAGGCCACCCCTTTTATTCCCAGGTCGAATACATAGAGGAAAAGGGGGGTCAGGATGATGTTCAATATGGCGCCGATCAGCATGGTGATCATTGCTTTCTTAGGATAACCGGAAGAACGCATCATCGCATTGAAGTTGTAGCAGAGGCTCACGAATACATTCCCCACCAGTACGATCTGCAGATAGTCGCGTGCGTAGGGGATAGTGAGATCGCTGGCACCGAATGCCCTGAGGATGGGATCGAGATAGATCAGGATAAGGGTGATAAATATGGCGTTAAGCAAGACCGTAATCAATAATGAAGTGCCGAGAATTTTCTCCGCGGTCAGCCTGTCCTGTCTTCCCAGACTGATGGAGATACGGGTTGCTGCCCCTGCTCCCACCAACATGCCGATGGAGGCGGTGAGGTTCATCACGGGGAAGGTAATGGCAAGGCCGGAAATAGCCAACGCGCCCACTCCCTGCCCTATGAAGATACGTCCGATGACGTTGTACATCGCTGTGACCATCGTTCCCACGATGCCGGGGAGAGCGTAATCCCATACTAATTTACTGATTTTCTTTGTTTGAAAATCCTGTTCTCTTTTTGATTGCAATTTTTCTTTTGTTGTAATAACCCGGACGAGCCATGGCGTCGTCCTATTTCTTTGTCATAATATCCAGCACCAGTTTGTCGGTTTCCAACATGCCACTGTTGCCGATGCGTGCCAGATTTTCTATGGTACGGTCGATATCTTCATCGACGATCCCTTCCTGGGAGGTGACCACTTCATCTTCCATGGCCATCACTGCCGACAAGGCGGCAGTAGATACCCCGCTGGCGATTTTTAACGCACAACCGGGTTTGGCGCCATCGCAGATCATGCCTGTGATATTGGCGATCATATTTTTAGCCGCGTACACGATCTGCTCGTAACTCCCGCCCATCAGGTAAGTAATTCCACAACTGGAGCCTGTAGAGGCTACCACACACCCGCACAGGGCGGAAAGACGGCCTAATTGCTGCTTGATATAAATGATCAGCAGGCTGCTCATCGTCAACGCGCGGATCAACTGTTCCTCGCTGCATGACTCACTCTCGGCATAGGTGAGGATCGGCATGGTGGCGGCGATTCCTTGGTTGCCGCTGCCGGAGTTGCTCATTACCGGAATCAACCCTCCATCCATCCTCATATCACAGGCACCCGCCGTGGAGATTACCATCCGGGTGTGCAGATTATCACCGAAAATATGAAGTCCATTCCTGTTCTTCAGGCTGCCGGCCACATTGTGCCCGTAGTTATGGAGAATGGCTTTAGCTGATGCTTCCCTGTTCATCCGGGCAGCTTCCAGTATGAAAGAGAGCTCTTCGAGGGGGGATTCCACAGCGTATTCGTAGACAGTCCGGAAGTCAAGAGCCAGGGTATTCTCTTCGCCATCCTCTTTGTGTCCGGTAGCCGGTTCATTGAGTAGTATCTCCTCGTTTTTTTCTATGTAGGTGAAATGATTGTGACTGCCTGAAATGACAGCAACTGCCGAGTCCTTACCTGCACTACAGCGGATTCTGATATAGAGTTTATCGCTAATACCGGTCTGTTGACGGATCTCTATTCTTCCCTCCTCAATGAAACGTTTCCCTTGCCCTACTTGTTCGGGAGTTACCTGTTTCAATAACTCCAATCCCTCTTCCGGCCTACCGGTCAACCCGCCCAGCGCAATGGCAATGGGCAGCCCGGTCATACCTGTCCCCGGAATCCCCACCCCTAATGCGTTTTTCAGCACGTTGGCACTCAGAGAAGCCTCAATCTTTTCTACCTTCTTACCGAGAATGCTACATGCTTTCGCAGTACAAAGAGCCACGGCAACCGGTTCGGTGCAGCCGACGGAAGGAACTATCTCTTGTTGCATGAGTCGGTGGATAAGGATTCTTTTGTCGGTTGATAACATAGAAGTACATGGAATAAATAATGTGATGACAAAATTAATCAAAATTTTTCAAAGTGGAAATCTGCGGGTAGGTGAGGACAAAGGAAGTTTACTTACATTTGCCGAACGATAGCAGATTGCGCGAAGCGAAAGGTGCCTAAGTGGAAAGGGAGACGGGGAGAGTGGGAGACAGGGAGAGTGGATGACTGTGGGAGTGGGTGACTGTGGGAGTGGGTGACTGTGGGACTGGGAGAGCCTAAGTGGGAAGGTAGCGAAATAGGATTGAAAAAAAGTTTGGATTTTTAGATAATAGGTTGTAACTTTAAGCTTTAATTCTGATTACTATGCCTTATAAAGAAGAACTGCTACACTATATATGGAAGTTCAGGCTTTATCCTTCCGGTTCGCTTGAGACGATGGATGGGCAGGAGATAGAGGTAATCGATCCGGGAATGCATAACCTGCATGCCGGCCCCGATTTCTTTAATGCCAAGGTGAGGATTGGAAATAAGGTATGGGCCGGAGATGTGGAAATTCATCGTTCTTCGGATGAATGGGAACGACATGGACATCATACCGACAAAGCCTATAATTCGGTAATCCTTCATCTGTCGGAACGTGTGGACAAAGCTATAAAGAATGAGAAGGGTCAACAGATACTCCAGTGCAGGTTGCCGGTTCCCGATGAAGTACGTAGAAATGCGGACTACCTGATCTATAGCCATAGCGCTGTTCCATGCAGGGATCACCTTTCTTTTTTGCCGGAGCTGTTCATCCGCTCATTTCTCGGCCGCTTAGCCATCGAACGGCTGGAGAGAAAAACCGCTGACATCTTTACTCATCTCGATCGTTTCCATCAATCGTGGGATGACGTGTTCTATGTATTGCTTACACGTAATTTCGGGTTTGGACTGAATAGCGATGCGTTCGAACGGCTTGCCCTTTCATTGCCATTCAAATATATCCGGCGACACGGCGACAGCCTGTTTCAGGTGGAGGCGTTGTTGTTTGGACAGGCAGGACTGTTGGGAGAGTGGGAGACCGGGGGATCGGGAGACCGGGGGACGGGGGATGATTATTTCCTGCAACTGCGGCAAGAGTACCATTTTTTAAAAAACAAATATTCACTGACACCCCTGGAGGGTTATCTCTTCAAGCGAATGCGGGTTCGTCCACCATCATTCCCTGAAATGCGTATTGCACAACTGGCAGCATTGCTGCAATCGTCCGGAAGACTCTTCTCTGTGGTGCTTGAACAACAGGAAGTAGAAAACTGGATGTCGCTGTTCCGGATATCTCCCTCCCCCTATTGGCGAACACATTACTCTTTCGGAAAACAATCACCCGAGTCGGATGGGCAATTGGGCAGCGCGTCGAGACAGATTTTGCTGATCAACACTGTGGCGCCTGTTTTATTTGCTTATGGTAAAAAAACTACTATCGAAAGCCATTGCGACAGGGCCATTCATCTTTTAGAGTTGTTAAAACCGGAGAAGAATGTGATTGTTTCTGAATTCTGCGAGGCAGGAGTAATTCCCCGAAATGCATTTGACACGCAGGCGCTTATACAATTGAGAAGAGCCTATTGTGACCCACGCAAGTGCCTCTTCTGCCGGATTGGACATCGGCTGCTCTCTCATAGTTGAGACACTTTCAGATTCCCCCCTAACCACCTCCCCCCTAACCCCCTAATCACCTTCCTCCTTAGCCACTTAGGCATTGAACCACTTAGGCACTGTTCCACTGAATATTGTAAAAAATGAAAAAATCGTATGAGACTGCATAAAACATTGTACATTTGTGTTGGAAATAGCATTTTACATACACAAAAAATAGAATGTTACATAGATTTTTCACTTTCCTCTCCTGGCTTTTTCTTGTGGCAGTAGTGACGGTCTTGTCCTATTCCTGTGCCAATATGGCTGCGCCTACCGGGGGGGCCTATGACATAGATCCGCCGGTAGTGAAGAAAGCCACTCCTGCTTTTAATGCGTTGAATGCTAAACCATCGAGGATTGAGATTGAGTTCGATGAGAATATTAAAATAGAGAAGCCCACAGAGAAAGTAATCATTACTCCTCCCCAGAAAAGTATGCCGGTGATCCGTTCGGCAGGAAGAAACGCTATCGTGGAACTCAAAGACACATTGTTGCCCAATACTACCTATACGATCGATTTTACCGATGCCATCGTGGATAATAATGAGGGTAATCCGTTGGAGAATTTTGTCTATTCTTTTTCTACCGGCGAACGGCTCGATACATTATCCATTGGAGGTAGAGTCCTGACCGCCGATAAACTGGAACCTGTCACAGGCATGTATGTGGGTGTTCATTCCAATCATCATGATACGGCTTTTACCCGTGTCCCGTTTGAGCGGATCTCCCGGACCGATTCCCGGGGGAACTTCATCGTGAGAGGGATGGCTCCCGGAGAATACAGGGTATTTGCACTGAATGACCTGAACAGGGATTATAAGTATGATAATCCACAGGAAAATATTGCTTTCCTGGATTCCATTGTCATACCCTCTACCATGCCGGCAGTACGGCAGGACACTGTCTTTCAGGATAGCCTTACCATCGACACGATACGTGCCGTAAATTATACCCGCTTTTTGCCGGATGATTTGTTGTTGCGTTCTTTCTTATCCGATTTCCAACGGCAATACCTGCAGAAGCATGAACGTCCCGAAGCACATAAGATCAACCTCTTTTTCGCTGCACCTACCGACATGCCGACTTTCTTTTTACTGAATCCCGACGTAAAGAGCAATGATTGGTATGTTACCGAACGGAACGCCAAAAATGACACCATTATGCTTTGGATTACCGATTCATTGATCTATCAACAGGACTCCCTGCGTATGCAGATCAATTATATACGAACCGATTCACTCAACAAAAATTATATTGCTACAGATACACTCAATCTCAATTTGAGACGATCGGGACGTGACCGTGCCAGTACAAGAAAAAAAGACGAGGAAGAAGAGCAGATCAGGTTTTTGAATGTGAATGCGAATGTACAATCATCCTTCGAGTTATACAACCCTATCCGGATAGAATTCGATCAACCTGTTACGGCATTTGATTCTACCTACGTACAATTGGTGACCGAGGTTGATTCCTTATTCGAGGCGGTCCCTTTCCGTCTGGAATCCGACTCGTTGAATCCGCGTAAGTTTACCTTGCGGCCCCGTTGGGTCCCCGGAGGAAAATACAAGATACATATCGATTCGGCCGCAATCACCAGTCATTATGGCCTTTGGAATAATAAATATGAACAATCATTTACCGTAAAGCCGTTGGATCAGTACGGAAACCTGGAAATATCCATTGCCGGACTTCCTGAGGGTAAACCGGCTTTCGTGGAGTTGCTAGATAAGTCGGATAAACCTTTTCGGAGAAGCTACGTCAAAGGAAACAGGGCAAGATTTCAGGATTTGCCTCCCGGTGAAGTTTATGCCCGTATTGTGATAGATGAAAATGAAGATGGTGTATGGACTACCGGAAATTATGAAGAGGGTAGACAACCGGAAGAGGTATTCTATTATCCCGGTAAGTTTGTGATAAGGGCGTTTTCGGATCATTCGGAAGACTGGAATGTCCGTGCAACACCTGTTATCAACCAAAAACCGTTGGAGATAACGACCAATAAGCCGGAAGAAAAAAAACGCCGTAACCCAAATCAGGAGAGAGAGCAGCAACAACGCCAAAATCAGCAGAACTCTTCTTTCTCCGGAACAGGTAATAGTGCGGGAGTCCCTTCTAATATGAGACAGCAATCGGGAGGAACACGGTATTGAATTACCTGTTGCACCCTCCCCCTTAAAATTAGAATTATGATTAATAAAAAAATTATGCCTATACTTGTATTGCTACTCTTACTGTTAAATGTAATGCAGGTAGATGCACAATGCAAGCTGACCAATACCGCTTTTGAGAGTGGAGAGGAGATAAAGTATGATCTCTATATGAATTTGGGTATATTCAATGCTCGTGCCGGACGGGGGCTGCTCTCGGTGACAGAAGCCAATTACCGTGGTGACGACGCCTATAAGTTGGTGATGATGTTCAATACTTCCGGGTTGGCAGGTAATATTTACTCTGTAAACGATACGCTCACCTCCTTTGTGGATAAGAGCCTGCGCCCGTTGCTGTTTACCAAGGAGGCGGCCGAGGGTAAAGACTATTCCGTGGATCGGCAATCCTATACTTATGAAGGGGATAAGGTGAAAATACGCTCATTCCGTGTCAGGAACGGGAAAGAACAATTCGATGAGGTGAATACCCTTGAACATTGTACTTATGATTACCTCTCTGTGTTGCCTTATATCCGGAATCTTGATTATACCGGCATGCAAACCGGTGACAGGCTCCATATTCATTTTATTGCCGGGAAAAAACCGGTGAACATGTATGTCAATTACGATGGTATTTCAAAAGTAAAAGCCAATAACGGGAAAAAATACGAGGTGATCAATATTACTCTGACAATTCTTGATGATGCCTTCGAGGATCAGAAAAAAGCTTTAAAGGCGTCGCTCACTAATGATGAAAACCGTATCCCGGTAATTATAGATACTACTTTGAAATTCGGTGCTATCAGGGCAGTCCTGAAGAGTGCCTCGGGAACAAGAAATCCGTGATATTCGGTTGTAATTCGGTTGTTATTCAATTGTAATTCAATTGTTATTCGGTTGTTATTCAGTTGTTATTCGGTTGTAATTCAGTTGTAATTCAATTGTTATTCAGTTGTAATTCAAATTTACGTTGTAAATTTAGATATTTGCTGTGCTCGACAAAGGCAAAACTTGTTTTGCCTTTGTACTCACTTATCGCAAATATTCAGTTGTAATTCGATGGTAATTTGAAATTACGTGCGAAGCACGAATAACTGTCGAATAACATGCGAAGCATGAATAACTATCGAATAACATGCGGAGCATGAATAACTATCGAATAACTATCGAATCACGCACGAAGTGCGAATAACAATTGAATAACAGCGAAGCGAATCACGGCGAAGCCGAATAACAATTGAATAAATAGGGATTAAAATTCTAAAATTTTCCCAAAAAGGACGTATCTTTGTAAATCAGTAATGATTACGAGAGAAAAATATGCCAGATCCGATATATTCCGCAAAAATACCTGAACCGGCGCTCAGGAGGCTTCCCTGGTACTTGTCGTATGTGAAACTCCTTAAGAGCCAGGGGGAAACTATTGTCTCTTCTACCCAGATCGCCAAAAAAATAGATGTCTCCGCTTCACAGATAGCCAAGGATCTTTCTTATGTGGATGTAAGCGGCAAGACGAGGGTCGGTTACGATATAGACGATCTGATCAGGGTGTTGGAGTCGTTCCTCGGATTTACCAATACGCATTCGGCAGTAGTCTTTGGGGTGGGAAGCCTGGGAGCAGCTTTGTTGTCCGACTCCGGGCTGGAACAATTTGGACTTAAGATTATTGCCGGTTATGACCTAAATCCGGCCGTTGTTGGTCACGCAATACATGATATCCCGGTGTTCCATTCCAGGGAATTTATTGAGCGGAACAAGCAGATGAAGGCGGAAATAGGGATTCTCACCGTACCGCCGGGAGCGGCCCAGGAGGTGTCGGAATATATGATTCGGGGCGGAGTGAAAGCTATTTGGAACTTTACACCTTTCCGGATACGTGTGCCGGAAGGAATTGTCCTGCAAAACACCTCTCTTTACGCACATCTTGCCGTGATGTTTAACCGCTTGAACGGATAATTTTTAGGGAATGAAGATTTTTGCTGTCGGATTAAACTATGCGTCTCACAATAAAGAGATGGAACGCACGTTTGAGAGTAAAGAGCCGGTTATTTTTATGAAGCCGGACACGGCTTTGCTGAAAGGAGATAAACCGTTCTTCCTGCCTGATTTCTCAGATGAGATCCATTACGAAACGGAACTGGTAGTGAAGGTAAACCGTCTGGGGAAAAATATAGCCGAGCGTTTTGCTCACCGTTATTACGATGAAATCACGGTAGGCATAGATTTCACCGCACGCGATTTGCAGAGGAAGCAGAAAGAGTCGGGTTTGCCGTGGGAGATAGCGAAAGGGTTTGATAATTCTGCGGCTATCGGTACGTTTATTTCTAAAAATGAGGTGTCCGACGTCCAGAATGTGGATCTCCGGCTTGATATCAATAATCAGACTGTCCAACAGGGCAACACGAAGGAAATGATCTACTCTGTAGATAAAATTATTGCCTATATAAGCCGGTTCTTTACGCTGAAGATAGGGGATCTTATTTTTACTGGCACGCCGGCGGGTATTGGCCCGGTAGCAATCGACGATCATCTGCAGGGTTACCTCGAAAGCCGGAAGTTATTGGATTTCCGGATCAAATGACATTCACTCAATCGCCATACCGATACAACATGAACAAAGTTTTTTTTACTCTATTGTGCTGCCTGCTCTGTGGGATAATGGACTTTTCCGCTGCAGCCCAGGAATATAATCCGATCCCGGTTGCTTTGCCCTCTTTGCAGATCGCACCCGACGCCAGAAGCGGAGCGATGGGTGACATAGGGGCGGCTACTATGCCCGATGTCTATTCACAGCACTGGAATGCGGCCAAATACCCGTTTATTTCGAGTGACGCCGGTTTTGCATTCTCTTATACACCCTGGCTCAGCAAATTGGTAAGTGATATTCACCTGCTCTATGCGTCGGGTTACTGGAAGTTTGGTAACGATAAGCTGAATGCCATCAGCGCCTCATTGCGCTATTTTTCATTGGGAGATATGGAAGTTGGCACCCTGAATGATGAATTCTGGCAAACTGTGTCGCCACACGAGTTCGCGTTTGATGTGGGCTATTCGAGGAAACTCACCGAAACATTCTCCGGAGCGGTTACCCTGCGTTATATCCGTGCCGATTATTCTACCGGTGACGATGAAACGACACCCGGAAATGCATTTTCTGCGGATATCGCAGGGTACAACGAATCCTATTTCTATATGGGGCGCTCAGAAGCCCTTCTGGGATTGGGATTCAATATCTCCAACATAGGTACAAAAATCTCTTACGACGGAGGAAACAGTTCTATGTTCCTTCCCGCGAATTTACGGCTTGGCGCCTCTTTAGGCTATCCCTTCGATCCCAAAAATACGCTCTCCGTCAGTTTCGATGTCAATAAGTTACTGGTGCCTACTCCTCCATTGGGTCCGGAGGATGAGACCGAAGAGGAGGCACAGCGCCGGATCGATAAGTATCAGAATATCTCTTCTATCGGAGGGATTTTCAAATCATTTGGTGATGCTCCCGGCGGATTCAAGGAGGAGATGCAGGAGGTCTCCTGGTCGCTTGGTGCGGAATATAGGTATGACAACAGTTTCTCTGTCAGGACCGGTTACTACCACGAGAACGAGTATAAGGGTAACCGCCGTTATGTTGCTTTTGGTGCAGGCTTCAGGAGTGATCTCTTTCAGATCGATGCCGCTTATCTGGTGTCGACTGCCCAGTCGAATCCGTTGGACCAGACGTTGCGTATCTCTCTCGGCTTTGATGTGGAAGGAATTAGGAATTTAATGCGATAAAAATCATGCAGATACGGGTTGGATTTGGTTACGATATGCACCGCCTTCAGGAGGGAAGAGAACTCTGGATGGGAGGTGTTCAATTGGATTATGAAAAAGGATTACTGGGACATTCCGATGCAGATGTACTCATTCATGCCATTTGCGATGCCTTATTGGGTGCTGCCAATCTGCGTGATATAGGATATCATTTCCCCGACACTTCACCGGACTATCATAATGTAGATAGTAAAATTCTTCTGAGGGATACGATGAATTTAATAAGGGATAAGGGATATATCCTTGGTAATGTTGATGCTACCATTTGTGCCGAACAGCCTAAATTCAATCCACATATCCCTTCTATGCAGCGAAAACTGGCAGAAGTGATGGAGGTGGATGAGCAACTCATCTCCATCAAAGCGACTACCTCCGAGAAGATGGGATTCGTAGGTCGTGAAGAAGGGATTACTGCCTACGCGGTAGCACTCATACAGAAATCTTAACGGCAGAAATATGCCGGGCTTTGATGGGATTGCGGGACTTGTGAACTTTTTGGGAAAGAAGTTTTATTCCTGTTCACGGTGGCTCCAGCGTAAAAAACAGGCGAAAGGCCACGGGGTGCATTCCCCCTTTGCGTATAACCTGATTACCAACGTGATCTATTCTCCCTACAGTTTTTATGCTTTCTCCGATATCTATGACATAATATCCCGGAACGACATCAATCCGGAGGATTCTATTACCGCTTTCAATCACCTATCCTTCCGGTTGGTCCATTATCTCCAGCCCGAAAAAATATTGGAGATCAATTCAGGTACCGGAATAAATACCCTGTTCCTTACAGCACCATCGTCACATATCCATTGCAATTGCATGGAGAAAGACAGTGAGAAGCGTATTGTGGCAGAACGCCTTTACGCACAAAGGGGGCTCGAAGTGGAGTTCATTTCTTCATTATCCATCTGCGAAAGAGAATGTTATGATGCTATTTTTATTAACCTTGAAGATGGCTGTATCCCCGATTTCCGGATATTGGCCGAATTGAGCCATCCCGATACTTTTTGGGCGTTTCACCCTATAAAAAAAGGAAAGGCTAAACAATTTTGGGATGAAATCGTTCATAATGTCACAACTCGTGTCACGTTTGACGCTAAAAGCACAGGAATTGTTTTTCTGAGACCCGATTTGCATAAGGAGCATTATTGGGTGTGAGAACAGTGGAAAGGTGGAATATTCTTTACTCTTTACTCTTTACTCTAAAGAAAACGAAATGAAAAAAAGCATAGTATATACAAAGACCGGCGATAAGGGGACAACCTCGCTCGTAAGGGGAATGAGGGTGACTAAAACGCATATCCGCCTCGATGCATACGGTACGGTGGATGAGCTGAACAGTTATATAGGCTGGCTGAATTGTGAAGTAAAAGAAGAGGCGCATCGCGAATTTCTCCGCTACCTTCAGCATAAACTCTTTACGGTGGGGTCCTACCTGGCAACCGAGACTGAGAGTAAGGATCCTAAACCGGCAAGTATCATCTCCGAAAAGGATATATCCCGTGTCGAAGAGCAGATTGATATGATCGACGGGAGCTTGCCCCGGCTGAACCGGTTTGTATTACCCGGGGGCAATGAAGCGGCTGCACGGGCTCATATATGTCGTACCGTAACACGGCGTGCGGAGAGGAATGTGTATCGTGTAGCAGAAAAATTTCCGGTGGCAGATGAGGTCCTGATTTTTCTGAATCGGCTTTCAGACTATTTTTTTGTGTTTGCACGATATGAAAGTAATAAAACCTCAGAAGAAATTTTTTGGGAACAAGGTGATATATAAAAACTTTTTATACATTTGCGAAAAAATTACACTATTTCATTAGCGAATACAGAGATAAACCGGTTTTGACTCTGTTGGGCGCAGAAATAGCCTAACTTTAGTAAGTAAACAACAAATTAAATAAATTATCAATGTATTGGACACTTGAACTGGCATCGAAATTAGAGGATGCTCCCTGGCCCGCTACAAAAGATGAGTTAATTGATTATGCCCAGCGATCGGGCGCTCCGCTGGAGGTGATTGAAAATCTGCAGGAGATTGAGGAGGATGGCGAAATATTCGAATCGATTGAGGATATCTGGCCTGACTATCCCAGTAAAGAAGATTTCTTCTTCAATGAGGACGAGTATTAGTCTTCATTGTAGTGGAGACAGGTGTTAATAATAGATCCCGGCATCCTGCCGGGATTTTTTTTATATGGAGATTCTTCATCATCACACGAAGGAGCGCCTGTGATAGCCAATTCATGCATACGAGCCATGGGAATAAATAGGACAATAGCCTAAAAAACATGATATATAACATATAAAAAAAGTTGTATGGTTCATACAGACTATCTATCTTTGCCATGTACAGCACAGTACAGTACAGTATACTTAATCGATGGAATTACAATTCAATAATAAAAACACAAAATTACAGCAGCTTACGGATTACATACAAAGGTCCATTGCAGCTGATGAATTGAAGGTGGGTGATAAATTACCCTCCATCAATCAATTGAGCAAGCGGTTCCATCTTTCCCGGGATACGGTTTTCAAGGCATTCACAGACCTTAAAAACAGGAAAATCATTGATTCGGTACATGGTAAAAATTACTATGTAGCATCTCATTCCAAGAATGTGCTGTTACTGCTGGATGAATATACTCCTTTTAAAGAGGTAGTATACAATTCATTACGGGATAAGTTGCCCTCTTACTATGAGATTGACCTTTGGTTTCACCAATACAATGAGCATCTTTTCAACCAGATAATCAATAATTCCGTCGGGATGTACAACAGCTACCTCGTGATGAATTACGATAATGAAAAATTTTCCGAAGCATTGACGAAAATTGATAAGAGAAAATTGTTGCTTCTTGATTTTGGGAAATTCGATAAAAACGGGTATTCGTATGTCTGCCAGGATTTCGACATCGGGTTGTACAATGCGCTGGAAACCATAAAAGACCGTTTAAGAAAATACCGGAAACTGTTCTTTGTATTGAACAAATACCACAAACATCCGCAGAGTAGTAAGATGTATTTCAGTAAGTTTTGTATCGACAACAATTTCCCATTCGAGATCATCGATGAGGTCTCTGAAAAAATGGCCATCTTAGAACGGGCGTTTTATCTGGTGATCAAACAGGAAGATTTGGTGACGATCATAAAAAAAGGAAAGCAAAAAAATCTCAGGTCGGGAAACGACTATGGGATATTGGCATACAATGAGAACCCACTCTATGAAGTGATAGAAAACGGAATAGCCAGTATAGGGATCAATTGGGAAGAGATGGGAAACCATGCTGTTGATTTTATTGTCAATAAGACCTCTATCCAGGAATTCTTACCGACAGAAATTATAGTGCGGGATTCTCTTTGATTTGTGTCGCTCATTTGGTGTAACGAGTTGTGATTCGGTGGTAATTTAAAATTAATCCCGCAAAGCGGGAAATAACCGCGAAGCGAATAACGTGAGCGAGCGAATAACAACCGAATAACAACCGAATAACAACCGAATAACAACCGAATAACAACCGAATAACAATCGAATAACAATCGAATAACAATCGAATAACAATCGAATAACAATCGAATAACAATCGAATAACAATCGAATAACAACTGAATAACAACCGAACAACAACCATTAAAATAAAACAATATGAAGAAGTATCCTAAAATCGGAATCCGTCCTGTCATCGACGGACGTCAGGGGGGCGTAAGAGAAAGCCTTGAAGAGAAAACGATGAATCTGGCAAAAGCTGTAGCAGAACTAATCAGTACCAATCTAAAGAATGGAGACGGAAGTCCGGTAGAGTGCGTGATTGCCGACGGCACGATCGGTCGCGTAGGTGAGAGTGCCGCCTGTGCTGCAAAATTTGAGCGTGAAGATGTGGGATCTACCATTACTGTGACCGCAAGTTGGTGCTATGGTTCGGAAACCATGGATATGAACCCGCACTATCCCAAAGCTGTCTGGGGTTTCAACGGGACAGAGCGCCCCGGCGCCGTATACCTGGCGGCAGTGCTGGCATCCCACTCACAGAAGGGGTTGCCTGCCTTCGGTATTTACGGGCATGAAGTGCAGGATCTGCAGGATAATACCATTCCCGAGGATGTGGTTGAAAAACTTCTCCGCTTTGCCCGTGCGGCACAGGCCGTGGCCACGATGAGGGGGCAGTCATACCTCTCCATCGGCAGTGTTTCTATGGGTATTGCCGGTTCGATGGTCAACCCCGGTTTCTTCCAGAAATACCTGGGTGTCCGTAATGAATCGATAGACTCCACCGAGATCCTCCGCCGGATGCAGGAAGGCATCTACGACCATGAAGAGTTTGAAAAGGCGATGGCGTGGACCGAGAAATACTGTAAAGTGAACGAAGGTGCTGACGTCAACAGGCCGGAGAAAATAAAGAACCGGGAAGAGAAAGACAAAGACTGGGAATTTGTGGTGAAAATGACCATTATCATCCGTGACCTGATGCAGGGCAACCCGAAACTGGAAAAAATGGGGTTCAAGGAAGAGGCGATCGGACACAATGCCATCTTCGGAGGATTCCAGGGACAACGTCAGTGGACCGATTTCCTGCCCAACGGTGATTTCAGCGAGACCATACTGAACAGCTCGTTCGATTGGAACGGTATCCGTGAGGCGTATACTTTCGCCACTGAAAACGATTCGTTGAACGCTGTTGTTATGCTGTTCGGCCATCTGCTGACCAATACCGCACAGATCTTCTCGGATGTACGCACCTACTGGAGTCCCGACGCCGTGAAGCGTGTTACCGGAAAAGAACTTACGGGGTTATCCGCCAGCGGCGTTATACACCTGATCAATTCGGGAGCCACCACACTCGACGGCACGGGACGCATGGATTGTGACGGGAGACCTGCCATGAAAGAACCCTGGAATATCACCGAAGAAGAAACCAGAGCCTGTCTGGCAGCTACCACCTGGTCGCCGGCCAACCGCGATTACTTCCGTGGCGGAGGTTATTCATCCACTTTCCTCACCAGGGGAGGCATGCCTGTCACCATGTCACGCCTGAATATGGTAGACGGTCTGGGGCCTGTCCTCCAAATTGCCGAAGGGTGGACGGTAGATCTCGATCCTGAGGTACATAGCATCATCAACGAGCGGACCGACAAGACATGGCCCACTACCTGGTTTGCCCCGCGCCTTACCGGAAAAGGTCCCTTTAAAGACGTCTATTCCGTAATGAACAACTGGGGAGCCAATCATGGCGCGATCAGTTTCGGACATATCGGACAGGATCTGATTACACTCGCGTCGATCCTTCGTATTCCGGTTTGTATGCACAATCTGGAAGAAGATGAGATCTTCCGCCCGTCGGCATGGAATGCTTTCGGTATGGACAAAGAAGGTGCCGATTTCCGTGCGTGTGAAAATTTCGGGCCCATTTATAAATAACTTCACAACAGCTCAATAGTTATGCCACCCTGATTCCTCTTCCTCCTTGAATCGACAAAGATTCATCGGGGAAGGGGAGAGGGTAATCTGATAATGGCCATGAGCGCTTCAACACAGAATGAGATGAATAAGACAAAACTACCATTATTGAAACACAACGGCGTCAATTATCTGTTACCGTTTATCATCATTACCGCCTGCTTCGCGCTCTGGGGGTTTGCCAACGATATTACCAATCCCATGGTGAAGGCTTTCTCCAAAATTTTCCGGATGAATGTCACACAGGGAGCATTGGTACAACTGGCCTTTTACGGAGGCTATTTCGCCATGGCATTCCCTGCTGCCATATTCATCAAGAAGTTTTCCTATAAATCGGGGATTTTATTGGGCCTGACATTATATGCCGTGGGAGCTTTTCTGTTTTTTCCTGCCATGATGTCGGGGAACTATTATCCCTTCCTGGCTGCTTATTTTGTACTCACTTGCGGTTTATCATTCCTGGAGACCAGTGCCAACCCTTATATCCTTACAATGGGTCCGGAAGAAAACGCCACCCGGAGGCTTAATATGGCACAGGCATTTAACCCTATAGGATCGCTTATGGGAATGTATGTTGCCATGAACTTCATTCAGGCGAGACTCAATCCTATGAGTACGGCAGAGCGTGCCCTGCTCCCGGATGCTGAATTCGAGGCGATGAAGCAATCCGACCTTTCTATTCTAATCGCACCTTACCTGACCATCGGGCTGGTGGTGCTTGCCATGTTCCTGATTATTCTCCTGATGAGAATGCCCAAAAACGGAGATAAAGACAAAAGCCTTCATTTCGGGAATACGCTGAAACGAATTTTTTCCATACCCAACTATCGCCAGGGGGTCATCGCCCAATTCTTCTACGTAGGTGCGCAAATTATGTGCTGGACATTTATCATCCAGTATGGCACCCGTGTTTTCATGAACGGGGGAATGGAAGAGCAGGCTGCGGAAGTCCTTTCGCAAAGATACAACATTGTGGCGATGGTCATCTTTTGTGTCAGCCGTTTAGTTGCTACTTACCTGATGAAATTTTTCGATCCGGGGAAAATGCTACGCGCATTTGCCGTTGCCGCGGGTATCTTCACCTTGGGTGTAATTCTTTTCCAGGATATATGGGGTCTTTATTGTCTGGTAGCGGTGTCAGCCTGCATGTCACTGATGTTCCCCACCATTTACGGTATTGCCCTGAAAGGGATGGGCGACGATGCCAAATTCGGTGCGGCAGGATTGATCATGGCCATATTGGGCGGATCCATATTACCTCCGGCGCAGGCAGCGATCATCGATCTGGGCACTATCGGAGGAACCTTTCCCGCTGTGAACGCCTCTTTTATATTACCATTTATATGCTTTGTGGTGGTAACATGGTATGGTACGCAGGCATATAAAAGGAGTAGAATGAACTTGACTGCCTGATCATATATTAGGATTATCCTGACTATATGAATACGTATTTATTTACTCAAGGAAACCTCACTCAAGGGACTACCTCGCTGAAATTATCTTTATTTTGAGGCATTCCTTTCTCCTTTTTTTTTAAATATGTCACAGAACATATAAAAATATTTCTTCATCTCTTTTTTTTATTTTACTTTTGCATCAGCACAGCACAGCACAGTATAGTTTGCCTAAGATAGTGAACTGAAATTTGATAATGAATGCATAAAGATACAGGACTTATGAGGTTTATACAAAACCATAGCTAATATAAATTCTGAAGAATAAGAAAATCGCAATTACGAGCTGTCTATAATATATTAAAATAAAAGATTTTTTTTGAAGTAAAAAAATAGCCACCGGTTAGATAAGCAGAATAAATCTCATGAATTACTAATTCTCAAAAAAATGAAAGAATGAAAAAAAAAGAAATCATTAATTTAAGAGGTCTACTATTCACATGTATGTGGATAATAGCCATTGGAATGGTTGCACAAAATATTACCGTGAGAGGAACGGTAATGGATGCCACTAACGAACCAGTCATCGGGGCAACGATTGTGATACAAGGCAATACATCGCACGGTACGGTTACTGATATAGACGGGAATTATACATTAAGCAATGTGCCTGTGGATGCTACATTACAATTAAGTTATGTGGGAATGGTTACCCAATCTGTTCCGGTAAACGGAAGAACAACGATTAATGTTGTGTTGGAATCCGATGCGGAAATGTTGGAAGAAGTGGTAGTAGTGGGTTATGGTACGCAAAAGAAAGTGAATTTAACGGGGGCTGTTGAGTCGGTCAGCGGTTCGGTTTTGGAAAATCGTCCCATCACGAACATTGGACAAGGGCTACAAGGTGTGGTACCAAACCTTAATATCTCAATGAATAATGGTGGTGCACCCGGGGCATCATCGAATTTTAATATTCGGGGTACTACGTCTTTAAACGGTGGCAGTCCCTTGGTTTTGGTAGATAACGTGCAGATGGACCCCAATCTGGTGAATCCTGATGATATTGAATCTATTTCGGTTTTGAAAGATGCAGCTTCCGCAGCTATTTATGGAGCACGCGCAGCCTATGGAGTCATATTGATTACCACGAAGAAAGGTAAGATCGGTCAAAAACCAACCATTCAGTTTTCAACTACTGCCTATTGGCAACGGCCAGCATTGTCTTTCCACAATGTAAATTCAATAGAATTTTTGACCATGAAAGATTTGGCGTATCAAAATTCAGGTGGTAGTGGGCATTATTATAATGAAGCGATATATGACTATGCCGAAAGATATTTTAACGGAACTTATGATTCACCGGTGTTCTTTGATGCGAGCATAGATCCTTATAAGTATCAGTATGTTGGAAATACTGACTGGTGGAATGAACTATATAAAACTTCCTTCTCCTCTATTTATAATGCAAGCATACATGGTGGAAACGATAAAACAACTTATTATGCATCATTGGGAATGAACGACCAGGGAGGGATTTTGAAAGCGGCTGATGACGAATACCGTAAATACAATGCAAACATCAATGTTTCGACAAACATTACGGACTGGTTGAATGTTTCCGCTAAAATCATGCATACCCATACGGATGAAAAGCACCCTACGGGTGGTACTACAGCTATGAATACAACAGCTTATTCCGGGCTTTCAGCATATAGTGGGATGATGAAAAACGACTTAAGCCCTTTGATGCCGGTGAAGCATCCCGACGGAAATTATGCAGGTCAGGGCAGCTATACTAACCCGGTAGCCATACAAGCTCAAGGCGGTAACGCTACCTATAAACAAAACGATCTCTGGATGACGGGAGCCGTTATGCTTACACCTATCAAAGGATTGATAATTAATGCCGACTATACATGGAATTATTATGGAAAGGCGACATCACAACATGTAAGAAATTTCTATGACTACACAGCCGTTCCCGGAACAGAAAACTACTATCCCTGGACTAACCCGAACAGTGTAACGTTGACTAATGATGATGATTACTATTACGCCGTCAATACTTTTGCGGAGTATTCTTTTTCATTGGCAGGAGAAAGCAATCACAACTTCAAAGTTATGGCAGGGTATAATCAAGAAAAGAAAAAGACAAAGTACCATTATGTAGGACGCAAAAATCTTATTGATAATGATAATCCATCTATTAACCTGGCAACCGGTGAAATTGCCACCAGCGGATCGGAAAGCCAGTGGGCTATAAATGGTGCCTTTTCCCGTATTAATTATGATTATAAAGGACGTTATTTATTGGAAATGAATGGGCGTTACGATGGTTCTTCAAAATTTGCAAAAGGACATCGATATCATTTTTTCCCCTCGGTATCAGCCGCATGGCGAATTTCCGAAGAAACATTCTGGGCATCCCTTAAGGATGTTTGGGATAATATGAAAATCCGCCTGTCTTATGGTTCTTTAGGAAACCAAGTCGTCGGAGAGTTGGGGAATTTTCCCTATCTGGCATCATATGGAGTGAATACCAAATATGGTTATCTCTTAAACGGCGGTCTTCCGGTTGCTGTATCCGCGCCAGGGCTGATAAGCCCTTCATTTACCTGGGAAACAGTAGACCAAGTTGATATAGGATTTGATGCATCATTTTTGCAAAATCGGCTGTCTACGACATTCGATTGGTACCGAAGGAATACGAAAGATATGCTTACCGCAGGACAAGCCCTTCCGGCAGTGTTGGGTACAAGTGTCCCGAACGAGAATGCGGCAGATATGAAGACTTTAGGCTGGGAACTCTCTCTTGGCTGGAGGGACCGGCTGTCGAACGGATTCAATTATTACGTTAAGGGTGTTATATCAGACTATCAGGCCACGATTACAAAGTTTGCAAATCCTACAGGATTACTCAGTCAATATTATGTAGGTCGTAAACTCGGGGAAATATGGGGTTATGTATCCAACGGCTTATACCAAACTGATGCCGAAGCAGACGCAGGCCACGACCAATCCTATCTGTATAGCGGAAAATGGGGCGCAGGCGACGTGAAATATGAAGACTTGAACGGTGACAGCAAAATAAACATCGGAAGTAACACATTGAGCGACCCGGGCGATCGGAAGATTATCGGGAATAATACGCCGCGATACGCCTATGGTATTACTGCCGGATTTGACTACAAAGGGTTCGATTTTGAAATGTTCTGGCAAGGCATCGGTAAACGTGATTATATGCCGGGCGGAAGTGCATTCTGGGGATTTACCTCCGAATGGGACACGCCATTAAAAAGCGCTTTGGACTATTGGACGGAAGATAACAAAAATGCTTACTTTGCACGGCCTAATTGGAATAATGGTGGGAATCGGCAAACTTCTACCCGCTACCTACAGGATGCAAGCTATATACGCTTAAAGAATGTCATTGTAGGATATTCCCTTCCACAATCTGTTGTATCGCAATTTAAAATCCAGCGGTTAAGATTTTTCATACAGGGTGAGAACTTATTCACATTCACCTCCTTAATAGAATCATTTGACCCTGAAACGATAGACAACATGGTTTATCCTATCAACAAGAAATTTTCTCTCGGTTTAAATTTGACCTTTTAAAAGTTTAACATGTAAAAGAATACAACAATGAAATTAAAATATTTAATAACCATTGCAATTTTCTCAGGTTCACTCGTAGCTTGCAACGTTGCGGATTTGTCTCCTATAGATTCCTTCACGGATGAATCTTATTGGACCTCGGTGAACGATTTGAAACTGTATGCTAACGGTTTATATGAAAATCTTGGTGCTCCCACCGCCACAGGAGACAATATAAGTGATAATTTTGTCACAAACAGCTATAGCAGCTATCTCTTCAATGAATTGACAATCCCCGCGGAGGCAGCCTCAAGCAACGGTTGGTATTGGAATACCATTCGTAACTGCAACTATTTCATGCAGCGTTATGATAAAGTAGCCGGTACGGAAGAAGAGATCAACAAATATGTTGCCGAAGTTCGTTTCTTTCGAGGATTACTTTATTTCGATAAAATAAAATCTTTTGGAGATGTCCCCTGGTATGAAACGGATTTACAAACATCCGACACGGAAGAATTGTATAAAGCAAGAGACAACCGGGATTATGTGTTGGGAAAAATTATAGAAGATATCGAATTTGGCATTAATTGGTTACCCACTAAAGCAAGTGCGGAAAGTGGTCGGTTACACAAAGATGCAGCTAAAGCACAATTAGCCAGGATTTGTTTATATTACGGCACGTATAAAAAATACCATAACGAAACATCATCAGATGACCTTCTGTCTTCGACTTCATTATTGAAAAAAGCAGCTTCTTTAGCCAAAGAGATAATGGATTCAGGCAATTATTCGATTGTAAAAGGAACTGATGCGGGAAGTGATCAGTTAGCTTTTGACGGATATCCACTCTATTATTCGAATCAATTTACCCAAGAAGATTTAAGTACAAATGCCGAAGGTATTCTTTGCCGCTTTTATGAAACAGGTGTATTGACACACGAAACGGGTCGTCAGGTAGGTGAAAATGGAATGGGCTTATCGAAAGATTTTGTGGAGTCTTTCTTAATGAAAGATGGAACCCCGATCTTTAATGCCGGATCGGACTATAAGGGTGATGATAACCAGGAAAATGAATTTGCTAATCGGGATCCGCGTATTTATCAAATAATAGATAACAAGCATAGGCCATATACTGTATTAAATGGCACCCAATATGTAAATCAAGTGGCAGATGTCGTTGCCAGTAAAGGTGTTACCGGATATCCATGCGTAAAATTCCGTTCAGCAAATTCCAAACAGGCAGAAGCAAGAAACACATCTTATGATTGGTTTGTTTATCGCTACGCAGAAGTGCTATTGATTTATGCAGAAGCACAAGCTGAATTGGACCTCTGCACACAAGAAGTACTGGATAAAACCATCAATCTTCTTCGTGATCGCGTAGAAATGGCTCATCTTACAGTAAATCCAGTAGCAGATGCCAAACCTATTAATTATGGATACAATATATCCAATTTGTTATATGAAATTCGGAGAGAACGTCGTATCGAACTAGTGGCAGAAGGATTTCGCTTGGATGACCTGAAACGTTGGAACGCAATGAAATTATTGGAAAATCCGAAAACAATGTTTGGTTTGAAGATCACAAATGATGTTATTACTGCTTATGCCGCTGCGAATATAACGTTTGGTGGTGAGTCGGGACGTCCAACTATTGAATACGATGGAGCCACTTATCTATATCAGTATAAAGCGGCAAAAACATTGAATGATGCCGGTCGTGTATGGTCAAGCGATGATCGTCGATGGTTGTCTCCTATTCCCAGCAATGAAATTACATTAAATGAAAACCTAATTCAAAATCCTGGGTGGGACTGATTTTGATTATTATCAAGAGAAGTGAAATACACACTTCTCTTGATAATTTATCTCAAAAGCATCAATAGCGATGAAGAAAAATTATCCAATCATCCTCATAATTTCCTGTATGATCGGTTTGTGGACTACCGGTTGTCAATCCGGGAAAAGTGTACCGTCGCCGTCGCCTTTACTACCTGTACCTTCAGAAAATCAGCTTGAGTGGCACGAAATGGAAATGAATGAATACATTCATTTCAATACCAATACCTTTACCGGTAAGGAATCGGGATATGGCGACGAAAGCCCTTCTGTCTTCAACCCCTCCGAACTGGATACTGGCCAATGGATATCTGTTTTGAAAGAGACTGGGTTCAAAGGTGTAATCCTTACCTGCAAACAGAAAATCATCAGACCCAAGTCCAGGCGATGGGAGGAACGGATGACGTTTATATCAAACCGTTTTGGGCTAAGTAATTTCTGTAGAACAATAAACAATTGCCCAAATATGTAGAAGAACCGGGAAGAATAGCCATCACTAACCTCCCGGTTCCTTTTTCATACAATGAAATTTTTTTACTTTTGTGATAATGCTTATCGGATAAGTCTTTGACAAATAATAAATCAGAAGAATGCATCGAAAACAAATCTTGATCTTATACGGGATACTATTTTCCGTAATGATCTATTCCCAACAGGGCTTTGTGCACGAACAATCGAGAGGATATGTCTGGCCGGAAGAGGAAAACGTGCTTGAAAAACTGGATAACTGGCAGGATCTCAAATTTGGTGTGCTGTTCCATTGGGGCTTGTACTCCGTGCCGGGCATCGTGGAATCCTGGTCGATCTGTTCAGAAGATGAAGAATGGATCCCTCGCGACAGCACCGTGTCTTATGAGGAATACAAGCGATGGTACCGGGGATTGAAAGACCAATTCAACCCGGTAGATTTCGATCCCGTCCAGTGGAGCGACGTCATGGAAAAGGCAGGCATGAAATACGCCATTTTCACTACCAAGCATCACGACGGGTTCAATATGTTTGATACCAAAGAATCCGATTTTTCTATCGCTAAGGGCCCTTTCAAGAACCACCCTAAAGCCGATGTGGCGAAATTCGTTTTCGAAGCTTTCCGGCAAAAGGAATTCATGGTGGGAGCCTATTTCTCCAAACCCGACTGGCACAGCCAGTATTACTGGTGGGATTATTTTGCCACCCCCACCCGGAATGTAAACTATAAAATTGACCGCCATCCGGAGCGATGGGAGAATTTCAAACAATTCACCTTCAACCAACTGCAGGAGTTGATGACCCTCTATGGCGACATCGACATCCTCTGGCTCGACGGCGGATGGGTGGCGCCCCCCAGACAGGATATTGATATGGACCGGATCGTGGCAATGGCACGCACTAGCCAACCCGACCTGTTAGTCGTGGATCGCACGATCCGCGGGAAATATGAGAATTACCAGACACCGGAACGTTCTGTCCCTACCGAACAGCTCCCCTATCCCTGGGAAAGTTGTATCCCTCTAAGCAGTGACTGGGGATGGATTCCCAATGCTACCTTTAAAACGCCGGCTGAGGTAATCGCCATGCTGATCGAAGTGACGGCAAAGGGTGGAAACCTTTTGCTGGGCGTAGGACCTACCCCCGAAGGGATCATCCAACCCGAAGTGGAGACAATTCTGGGAGAGATTGGAGACTGGCTGAAAATAAACGGCAGAGGAATATATAATACCCGTATCACACCGGATTACCACAGTGGCAACGTTTGGTTCACCGCTGCCAAGGACGGCAAAACAATCTACGCTCACTATGTGCCCGATAACGGAAAAGAAATACCTTCTGTGATAGAGTGGGAAGGCAACATACCCGGGAAAGGGAGCAAGGTCACCCTTCTCCACACCAATAAACCGGTAAAATGGATGGTCGACGGAAATAAAACCCGTATAGTTTTGCCTGTTATAAAAAATCATACTAACTTGCCATTGGTATTTTCATTTGAAACGCTTTAGTGGCAATCATACGACTTACAAAATTTAAATAGATAAACCTACCAAATAATGCAAAAAGTAATCCTGTTTTTCTTCGGCTTGCTTCTTCTGTCGTGCAGGACAGAGCAGCCAAGTTCCATCACTCCCCAAAACACGATCAAAATAGAAGAGGGAGATAGTAAAGAGGCCATTATCGAGAAAGCGGCCCATGTGGTTCCCACAGAGAACCAATTGAATGCTTTGAGAAATGAGTTCATCGCCTTTATCCACTTTGGCCCCAATACATTTACACGCAAAGAATGGGGTGACGGGATGGAAGACCCGGCGATCTTTGATCTGAAAACGCTCGATGCCGACCAGTGGTGCCGGGCAATGAAAGCTGCCGGAATGAAAATGGTCATTCTCACCGTCAAGCACCATGACGGCTTCGTACTATGGCAAAGCCGCTACACCGACCATGGTATCATGTCGTCAGGTTTCCTCGACGGCAAAGGCGATATACTCAAAAGTCTTTCTGAGTCATGCCAAAAATATGGATTGAAACTGGGTGTTTACCTCTCCCCGGCAGATCTTTATCAGATTGAAAATCCCAAAGGGCTATATGGAAATCTGAGTGAATATACCAAACGCACTATTCCGCGTGAGGTACCGGGTCGTCCCTTTGAAAACAAAACCACCTTTGAATTCGAGGTGGATGATTACAATGAATATTTTCTGAACCAGCTTTTCGAGGTGCTGACTGAATACGGTGAAATCCATGAGGTGTGGTTCGACGGTGCGCATCCCAAGACCAAAGGGGGACAGAAATACAATTACCCGGCATGGAAGGAGTTGATCCGCACCTTGGCTCCCAAGGCGGTTATCTTCGGACGTGAGGATATCCGCTGGTGCGGTAACGAAGCGGGAGCTACACGGGCCACGGAGTGGAACGTGATCACCTACCCCGAAGATCCCCGTACCGCCACCCAATTCGCGGATATGACCGATATCGATCTTGGCTCACGGGAAAAACTCTATCAGGGGAAATACCTTCACTATCAGCAGGCAGAGACCAATACCTCCATCCGTGAAGGGTGGTTTTACCGTGACGACACGCACCAGAAAGTACGGAGTGCCGACGATGTGTTCGACATGTATGAACGTTCGGTGGGAGGCAATTCCACCTTCCTGCTGAATATCCCGCCTAACCGCGAAGGATCCTTTTCTCAACGGGATGTGGAGGTGCTTGAGGAAGTGGGAAAACGCATAAAGGAGACTTACGATGTTGATCTGTTGCAGGAGGCAAAAGGACCGAAGCAGATGCTGGATGACGATCCGGACACATACCTGTTGTTGGGAAAAAACAAGCGGGAGATAGTCGTCACACTTCCCGTTTCTGCCACGATCAACCGGTTGATGGTGCAGGAAGCCATTGCCACCCATAGCGAGCGTGTGGAACAACACGCGGTGGATGCCTGGATAGACAATCAATGGAAAGAGATCGCCGCGGCGACCAATATCGGTTATAAGCGTATCCTCCGTTTTCCAGAGGTTACTACCAATAAACTCCGTCTGCGGGTATTGGAGTCACGACTTGATCCGGCGATCAGCCATATATCTGCATACTACTATCTTACTCGTCCACCGCAACTGGCTTTTACCCGTGACAAAGAGGGAATGGTTACCATTGCCCCGTTGCAGACCGAGTTTAACTGGAATCCCCATGGCGAGAATGCCGCCGGCAACCTGAATACCGGATACGAGATATTCTACACGCTCGACGGATCGGAACCAAACCAAACTTCCCGCTTGTATGAGAATCCTATAAAAGTCGAGAATAATATATTGAAAGCGGTCTCATTCAACAATGAAGAGCAAGGACCGGTACACAGTGAAGTGTTTGGAATCGTGAAAAAAAATTGGGTGCTGCTCGGTGCCAGCAGCCAGCGAAGCGACCGTATGGCTGCCCACCATGCTTTCGACGCCAACCGCCGCACCTATTGGCAGTCGCAGGAGGACGCCATGCCTCACTTTATCGCCATTGATCTTGGCGATGAGTATGAATTGAAGGCGATGGCCTACACACCGCAAACTTTTCATGGTGACGGGATGATGGAAAGGGGAAATATCCAGGTCAGCAATGACGGGAAAAACTGGAAAACCGTGGAGACCTTCGGGTTCGGCAATCTGATCAATGATCCGACCCCACGCACGCATCCATTCACCAACCCGGTAACTACCCGTTATATCCGTGTACAGGCAACCGGTATTGCGGGAAATGGAAGATCCGTAACTATTGCCGAATTGGATTTTTTATAAGAAACGAGCATACAAGAACCGTTCACACTCAAAGACATGAAGTCAATGTACCGTATTTCAATCCTTTGCTGCTTGTGTGTCATTACGCAATTAACCGTAGCGCAACATCTTTATAAAAGCCCGTCCGCACCGGTCGACGACAGGGTAAAGGATCTGTTAAGCCTTATGACCCCTGAAGAGAAAATCGGTCAGTTATGCTTCCCTACCGGATGGGAGATGTACGCCAAAACAGATGTAAACTCCGTTATGCCTTCCGATTTGTTCAGGGAACGGATGCAAGTCATGCCTTTGGGTGGTTTCTGGGCGACACTCCGCGCCGACCCGTGGACACAAAAAACATTACAGACAGGATTGAATCCGGGATTGGCTGCCAAGGCGCTGAATGAATTACAAAGATATGTTGTGGAGCATACCCGGTTAGGTATTCCTCTCTTCTTCGCCGAGGAGTGTATGCATGGGCACATGGCTATAGGAACGACGGTCTTTCCCACCGGCCTAGGGCAAGGTAGCACATGGAACCCCACCCTGATACGGCAAATGGCAGAGGCAATCGCCCTGGAGACACGGTTACAGGGCGCCCATATAGGGTACGGCCCTATCCTTGACCTGGCACGCGAACCCCGTTGGTCGAGGGTGGAAGAGACTTTTGGCGAAGATCCGGTGTTGACGGCGAAACTGGGGGCCTCTTTTATACAGGGATTGCAAGGAAAGGATATCCATAACGGCCGGCATGTCTATTCTACTCCAAAGCACTTTGCCGCCTACGGTGTCCCTTCAGGCGGACACAACGGCCAACAAGCCTTGATTGGCATGCGGGAATTGTTTTCCGACCACCTATTACCGTTCAAAAAAGCGGTGGATACAGGAGTGAAGACCGTGATGACTTCTTATAACGCCATCGACGGTATTCCCGCTACTGCTCACCGGTTTCTGCTGAAAGATATGCTGCGAAGCCAATGGGGTTTTGACGGATTTGTCTTCTCCGACCTTGGCAGTATCGAAGGCATCGCAGGTACACACCGGGTGGCACCCGACGTCAAACATGCGGCAGCCATGGCTTTGCAGGCGGGCGTGGATGCCGACCTGGGAGGAAATGCCTACGGTAAGAATCTTACACAGGCACTGGAAGAGGAACTTGTCACGATGCAGGACATAGATGACGCGGTGGCCAATATTCTCCGGATGAAATTTGAAATGGGGTTGTTCGAAAATCCCTATATCGACCCCGACCAGACAACCCGTCTCGTAAGAAGTGAAGCACACAGGCAAATTGCACGGGAGGTAGCCCGTCAAGGTGTCGTATTACTCAAAAACAGCGATAACCTGCTGCCGCTCCCGAAAGAGATTGCTTCTATCGCGGTGATCGGGCCGAACGCCGACAACATCTATAACCAGTTGGGCGATTACACCGCACCGCAGGAGCGGACCCATATTGTTACTGTGCTCGACGGAATTAAAAAAACCGTAAGTCCCCATACTGTGGTCCGGTATGCGAAAGGCTGTGCCATTCGTGATACGACTCAAAGCAATATAGATGAAGCTGTGCGGATAGCCCGTCAATCAGACATAATCCTGTTGGTTGTGGGAGGATCCAGCGCCAGGGATTTCAGAACCGAATATATAGAGACCGGGGCGGCTACCGTCGGCACCCACCGGGATGAAATAATTTCGGATATGGAGTCGGGGGAAGGGTACGACCGCAGTTCACTTGATCTGTTGGGTGACCAGGAAAAACTACTCGATGCACTTGCCGCCACAGGTAAACCATTGATTGTAGTATATATACAAGGCCGTCCGTTAAATATGAACAATGCCTCGGAGAAAGCTGACGCACTGCTGACAGCATGGTATCCCGGGCAGGAGGGAGGGCATGCCATTGCCGATGTCCTTTTCGGGGACTATAATCCAGCGGGCAGGTTACCTATTTCCGTCCCGCGCTCGATAGGCCAGCTACCGGTATATTATTCGTTGGGCCGGCAGAACAATTACGTGGAAGAAAGCAGTTCGCCATTGTATGCCTTCGGGCAGGGGCTGAGCTATACCGATTTCAAATACGAAGATCTTTCCATCAAAGAGGGAGAGGATCATGTGCAAATCTCCTGTACCGTCACGAATACAGGGGGTATTGACGGTGACGAAGTGGTACAGCTCTATATCCGGGACAACGTGAGCTCCGTAGTGACACCTCCCCTTCAATTAAAAGATTTTCAACGGATCCCTATCGGAAAAGGTAAATCGGAAAAGGTGGAATTTATAGTAAAGCATGATGATCTTACCCTATATAACCAGTATATGCAGCGGGTTACCGAACCGGGCGAATTTACCGTGATGGTTGGTGCGGCGTCCAACGACATCCGGTTAAAGGGAAGTTTCCGGATTGAAGAGTGATTAACTATTTGTCGGAAACTGAATCCCATTCCGGAGATCGTCCACATTGCACTTTATCATAACAAATATAACGATTCATCGCTATGAATACAAGAAAAATGATTTTGGCTGTTCTGTTCCTCACTATGATTTGCAGCAATCCGCTGTTTTCCCAACAACGTGCATGGAGTGAAACCAAGGAACAGAAAGCCCAAAGGATGGAATGGTGGACACACGACCGGTTCGGCATGTTTATCCATTGGGGTATATATGCCATGCCGGCAAGGCACGAATGGGTGCAACTCTACGAAAAAATTCCGGCTGCCGAATATAAAAAATATTTCGATCATTTCAATCCTGACCTTTATGATCCCAGGGAATGGGCTGCCAAAGCTAAAAAAGCCGGTATGAAGTATGTGGTGCTGACTACCAAGCATCACGATGGATTTTGCCTGTGGGATACCAAATACACCGATTATAAAGTAACCAACACTCCTTACGGGCAAGACCTTATAAAACCTTTCGTGGAGGCTTTCCGCGCCGAAGGGATACGCATCGGATTTTATTATTCGCTGATCGACTGGCATCATCCGCACTTTGCTTTCGACCGGAGTCATCCTCCGGTCCCGACCGACCCGGAAGAACGGAAGAAGGAAAATGCAAAGCGGGATATGAACATATACCGCCAATATATGAAAGACCAGTTGCGGGAACTATTGACCCAATTCGGCCGGATAGATGAACTGTTCATGGACTTCTCCTATTCCGGCGAAGGAGGAAAAGGGCATGAGGATTGGGATTCGGAAGGATTGGCAAGACTCGCCCGTGAATTGCAACCGCAGATTATCATCAACAACAGGATGGATTTGGCCCATACCGACTGGGGATGGGACTTTATCACCCCTGAACAATTTATGCCGCAGGAGTGGCCCACCGTCAATGGTGAACGGGTACCATGGGAGACCTGCCAGACCTTCTCCGGCTCATGGGGGTACTATCGTGACCAATATACATGGAAAAGTACGCACCAGTTGATCGTGATGCTGGTAGAAACCGTAAGCAAGGGAGGTAACCTGCTACTCAACGTAGGTCCTACCGCAAGAGGAGTGTTTGATGAACGCGCCAATAAACGCCTGGACGGCATAGGCGAATGGATGAAATTCCATAGCCGGTCGATTTACGGCTGTACCCAGGCGCCGGAGGAGTATAAAGTTCCCGCGAATTGCCTTCTGACCTATAACCCCGAAACGCGCAGGCTGTATATCCATGTGCTTGAGTGGCCTTTCAAGTCGCTTCATCTGCCGGGGTTGAAAGACAAGATCGAATATGTGCAGCTATTGAATGACGCTTCAGAAATAAAATTCCATTCACGTACCCAGTCCGGCAGCCATACTGTGGAGACTTCAAAAGAGAACGATGTTATCCTGGACCTTCCGGTGGAACGTCCGGATTACGATGTGCCGGTGATTGAGGTGATTTTGAAATAAACGCTATCGTATGAAGAAATATCCGTTTTTTTTCCTGGTAATGTTGGCGGGGCTATGGATGCAATGCTCCAAGGAAGGTGTATTCCAGCAAAGGCTGATTTTACGTTATAATGCACCTGCCAGCGTGTGGGAAGAGACCCTTCCTCTGGGTAACGGCCGTATCGGAATGATGCCCGACGGCGGTATCGATACTGAACATATCGTGTTGAATGATATTACCATGTGGTCGGGAAGTGAAGACAGTGAGGCATTCAGTCCGGATGCGATCACTTATCTGCCTGAAATACGGGAACTATTGCTCGCGGGCAAGAACCTGGATGCCCAAAAATTAATGTACAGCTACTTCCGTTGCGGCGGAAAAGGCTCTTCCCACGGTAGTGGGAAAGATGCCCCGTATGGGGCATTCCAGACGTTGGGCGATTTGGATGTCAACTACAGCTATCCGAGTACGGGCAACTATCCGCCGTCGGGAGGTGTGATCGGAGCTTATGAAAGAACGCTCTCCCTCAATGATGCCGTGGCTGCCACCCAGTTCAACCGCGACGGTATCACCTATACACGTGAATATTTCGCATCGCACGCAGATGATGTGCTGGTGATCCGGCTGACCGCCGATCGAAAGGAATCGCTCTCTTTTGAGGTGAAATTAAGTCGCCCGGAAAGGGCCACGGTCTCGGTAAAGGATAATATCCTTTATATGGAAGGACAACTGAACGACGGGCATGACGGGGAAAAGGGGGTGCGCTTCCTTACGCAATTGGAAATTGTAAACAACGGAGGAACGCTGGCTTCGTCTGCCAACTCGTTATCCCTGTCCGGTGCCGATGAGGCGGTTATCCTTATCTCCAACGCGACGGATATGCTCGACAAAGAGCGGCTCACAACCTATTCTGGATATGCGGGAGAGTTACTCACACGGGCAAAAAATACGCAGTACAACCGGCTAAAAAACAGCCATGTCGATGTGTATAGGGAGAAATTCGACAGAGTAGAGCTGAATCTCGGCAAGCAGGACAATATAACGCCGACCAATGAACGGCTTATCCGGTTTCAAAGGGATGATGACCCGGCATTGGCTGCCCTCTATTTTCAATATGGCCGGTACCTGATGATCTGCGGCACCCGTGAAGACAATTTACCGCTCAACCTGCAAGGGTTATGGGCCAACCAGGTGCAGACGCCCTGGAACGGGGATTACCACCTGAATATCAACCTGCAGATGAACTACTGGCCGGCAGAGGTATGCAACCTGTCGGAGTTACACAGGGGTTTGACAGATTTCACGGTATCACTCGTACCGTCAGGAGAGAAAACGGCGCAAACCTTTTATGGTGCTGAAGGGTGGGTGGCGCACATGATGACTAATCCCTGGAAATTCACAGCGCCCGGGGAGCACGCCTCCTGGGGCGCTACCAATACAGGGGGTGCCTGGCTTTGCCAACATCTCTGGGAGCATTACGCCTTTACCCAGGATAAAACATACCTGAAATCCATCTATCCCGTGCTGGCAGGTGCTGCCGATTTTTTTCTGGGCAGCATGATCCGGGAACCGAAGCAAGGATGGTTGGTCACCGCTCCCTCCTCTTCGCCTGAAAACGGATTTTATCTCCCCAGAAGCAGGGAGGCGGTATATGTCTGCATGGGGCCGACCATGGACGTGCAAATCATAAAAGAACTCTTTTCCAATATACTTTCTGCCGCAGAAATACTGGGGATAGACGACGTGACTACGGCAAAGATCAGGGAAACAATTCCCCAGTTGCCGCCGATGCAAATCAGCCCCGACGGATATTTACAGGAGTGGCTGGAGGATTATGAGGAGGTAGACCCGCAACACCGGCATGTTTCCCATCTTTATGGGTTGCACCCCTCCAACCAGATATCACCCGTCACAACGCCCGACCTGGCGGAAGCTGCACGGAAGACGCTTGACCGCCGTGGTGATGCCGGCACAGGGTGGTCAAGAGCGTGGAAGGTGAATTTCTGGGCGCGCCTGCATGATGGCGATCGGGCTTATAAGCTTTTAAAGAGCTTGCTGGAGCCGGCTTATGGGAGTGAGGTGAAGATGGGTAGCGGAGGCGGGACCTATCCGAACCTGTTCTGTGCTCATCCGCCATTCCAGATTGACGGTAATTTCGGAGGTACGGCAGGGATCGCTGAAATGTTGATTCAAAGCCAGGATGGGTATATCCACCTGCTGCCGGCCTTGCCATCGACATGGCCGGATGGAAGCTTCAAAGGGCTTTGTGTAAGGGGAGGAGCGGAAGCGGACGCGACATGGAAGGATGGAAAGGCGACGCGCATCACTCTGAGAGCAAGAACAGGCAATACTTTCCAATTGAAAGTACCCGATCAGGCCACGGCAATAAAGAAGAACGGGAAAGAACTTCCTGTGGAAAACGGTTTCGTGCCGGTCGGAATGACGGCCGGGGAAGAGTTGGAATTGGAAGTGGTATATCCTGGTTAATAGAGCAGGCAGGTATTGCATGATCAGGTTATACCTGATCGTAGGGCAACTGCGCCAACACTTCGGAGATCTTTTCCACTGCTTCTTTCATCGGTTTTTCGACCATTCCCCTGATAAAGGGGTTCAGGTCGGCTTTTACCGTCATTCGCAGTCGGGTATCTTTTTCCGCCTTGGATACCAGTTGTATCCACAGGAAAATATCAAAAGGCAGCCTGTCAGATTTGAACTTCACCAACTTGTTCGGTTCACGCTCTACCACGAGAAAAGACACTGTCCCTACCGGGTCTATCCGGAAGGAAACGCTATCCTGGTCGAACGTGAAATCCTTGAGTTTGTCTTCAGGAATCTTATCCTTTACCAATTCGAGTTTGCGGAGATCGGAGAGCACACGGAACACATCGGCATCGTTGTGCAGAATGGTTTTTACCCCACTGGTAAATTCGGTCATTTCTTTGCCTTTTTTACGGTTTGTCCCCAGTTTTCCGGATCTCTGCGCCAGTCCTGCAACGTCTGCAATTCCGATTCATCGATATAATCGGTCGCCAGCGCCTCATCCAGGATCGCGTCATAATTGCAAAGCGTGGTGAGTTCCACCCGTGCATCGTGCATTCGTTTTTGGGCATAAGGAAATCCGTAAGTAAACACCGCCAGCATTCCCAACACATCCGAACCGTTGTTCCGGATGGCTTCCACTGCTTTCAGGCTGCTGCCTCCGGTAGAAACCAGATCTTCAATCACGATCACCTTTTGCTTTGGGCGCAAGTCACCTTCGATCATATTTTCCAAACCATGGTCTTTCGGTGCGGAACGGACATAGACAAAGGGTAAGCCGAGTATGTCGGCCACCAACACACCGGGAGCAATAGCCCCCGTAGCAACGCCTGCTACGGCGTCGGCCTGTGGATACTTCTCAAGGACAAGGCGTGCAAACTCCACCTTTATAAAATTACGGATAGCCGGATAAGACATCAGTTTCCGATTGTCACAATATATAGGTGATTTCCAACCCGAAGCCCACGTGAACGGGTTTGAGGGCTGTAACTTAATGGCTTTAATCCTTAGCAGTTTCTCGGCTGTTAATTTCTGTAGCGTGTTCATATGATTTATTTATTTTGATAACCTTTTTTTTATCCACATTTACACAGATTAACTACAAAAGTACACTTTTTCAAAATTATTTACCCTCAATTTCTGAAAAAAATAAGGCTAAAATACTTCTCCCAGGGTAACTATGCTGATTTTCAAATCTTTGCATATGCTTAGAGCTATTCCACAGGCTTCCAGTGTAGATCCTGTTGTAATCACATCATCTACCAGCAAAAGGTGTTTCCGTTCGAACAGCAATGGATTAGTCACTTTGAAAATATCTTTCACATTCTCCCAACGCTGCGTTTTGCTGCGTTTTGTCTGCGTGGGATTGTATACTATCCTAATCAGGTTATTTGTGGAGACCGGTAAGCCGGTAGTTTCGGAAAGACCTTTCGCAATTATTTCCGCCTGGTTGTATCCCCTTAATTTTTCTTTTTTAGGATGGAGCGGTACAGGGACGATCAACTCAACAGGTTTCAAAAACTCAGTTCCCATCAGGTCTTTACCGAACATCCTTCCCAATAACAGGCCGATATCCTGCTTGTGGCGGTATTTCAGATGATGGATCAAAGGAGGCAGGGTTCCACCTTTGGTATAGACACAATAAGAGGCGATCCGCTCGAAAGGGATACGCCCGGCCATCAGTTTTTCCGCATCATTATCCAATTCCCTGAAATTATAGGTCCTCGGCAATTTATACAGGCATTGCAGGCAGGCTCCTTCTTCCCCCGGCAGCAACTCTCCGCCACAGACCACACACACGTTCGGATAGAAAAGATGTACCAGTTGATTCAACAAATTATTCCGTTTCATCAAAACTCTCCCCTATCTTCATTTTTTGCATACAAGCCATTACCTCATCCATGGAGAATCCTCTGCCCAACGCGTACCGGATCAATTTTCCCCGTTTTTCGTAGTCCGATTCACCTTTGATGCTTTTCCATTTCTTCTCAAGTACCGGTTGCAGGGATTCGCCGAACGACTCCCCGGGAAGTTCGGAAAAAACCCCCTCAATCAGTTCGGGAGGAAGTTGCTTCTGCTTCAGAAAGAGTATAATTTTTTTCTTTCCCCACTTATTGAAATGGAGTTTATCGTGGATATAACTACGGATAAACCTCTTTTCGTCAAGGTATTTCTCTTTTTTGAGCCGTTCGATGATCTTGCCTGCCAGTGGCTCCGGCAGATCCATCTTCTTTAGTTTCAGGGTAATATCAAAGGGGGCACACTCCTTTTGTGAGCATACCCGTGCCATCCTTGCATAAGCCATCTCTTCGGTAATGCCCCCTCCTTTCTTATCCATGTTCTTCAGGTTTTACGGCACGCACCATCCTGTCATTCCCCGATATATCTTTTCTCAGTTCGATAAGGACAAAACCCTTGTCCCGGAGCATATTGCACACTTCTACGCCTTTCTCCCTATTGATCTCAAAATATAACTCACCGTTGTGATGTAATAATGCGAGGGCTACGTCGGCAATCCGCTCATAAAAAATCAAACCGTGATCGTCGGGAACAAAAAGCGCCTGATGAGGTTCAAACCCGAGTACATTAGCTTCCATGGTCACTTTTTCCGATTCGGTCACATAAGGAGGATTACTTACTATCACGTCAAAAGCGGTATGGATATCCACAGGTAGAAAAATATCCCGTACCGAAAACGCTATATCCACTCCATTCAGGAATGCATTTTCGGAAGCTACCTTCACTGCCCTTTCCGATATATCCCAGGCATATACATGGCTG
This sequence comes from Proteiniphilum sp., assembly GCF_040307845.1. Taxonomy (GTDB): domain Bacteria; phylum Bacteroidota; class Bacteroidia; order Bacteroidales; family Dysgonomonadaceae; genus Proteiniphilum. Next base: position 169,810 of record NZ_JAWRIS010000027.1, on the reverse strand, counting down.
CCGGGCATTTTCTTTGCCAACACTACCGCGATGCAGCCGCTGCCGGTCCCGATATCCAGCACTGAATGGCCTTCCGACTTGTTTTCTGCGAGAATCCACTCTACAAGTTCTTCAGTCTCAGGGCGGGGGATAAGCACATCGGGCGTAACGGCAAAAGGCATTCCATAAAATTCTGTTTTTCCCAGTATATACTGTATCGGCTCTCCGCTTTTCAGCCTATGGACAATATCTTCAGCCTTCCTGCGCTCTGAACCGGATAAATGAGTATTTTTGTGGGCGCATACCTCTTCAAGGATAAGTCGCGTAAGGACGGATATCTCCGGTTTGGAGTAGAGGCCTTCCAATTCCTGTAGGGTGTTCTGTAGGGTATGTTGAATCGAATATTGCATAACGATGGTAAAGATAATGAAAGCCGAGTGAAAAGCCAAACTTGTTTGAACTTTTCCGAGGCGCATCTTATCTTCTATAAAGATAATAATAAAAAAATGGAAATCAATCCACTGTTTATGGAAAGATGCCTTCAGCTTGCCCGCAAGGGGGAAGGCTTCACAAAACCGAACCCTTTGGTAGGTGCTGTAATAGTACATAACGGTAAAATCATCGGGGAAGGATTCCATCGGAAATATGGTGAGGGGCATGCAGAGGTGAATGCCATTGCTTCCGTAAAGGACAGTGCGTTACTGGCCGACTCAACGCTCTATGTATCCCTTGAACCCTGTGCGCATTATGGTAAGACTCCTCCCTGTGCGGAGTTGATCATTACAAAAGGAATCCCCCGTGTAGTGGTAGCTACCGGTGATCCCAATCCCAAAGTCTCAGGAAAAGGAATTGCGATGATGAGGGAAAACGGTATTGAAGTAACAGTGGGCCTGTTGGAGAAAGAAGCCCGTGATTTGAACAGGATTTTCTTTGTGAACCAGCTTTATCACAGGCCTTATATACTGTTGAAGTGGGCACAGAGCAGCGACGGTTTCATGGATTACCTTCGTATACCGGGTGATGGAAAGAGTCCGGTTATTATATCCAATACGATGACGCACGCTATCGTGCATAAATTTCGTACAAAGGTACAGGGAATCATGGTCGGCACTCACACCGCTCTCCTGGACAATCCCCGTCTGACGGCCAGAAAATGGTTTGGCAATGACCCTGTAAGGGTGGTTATCGATAGGGAGAATAAAATTCCGGCCGATGCATTCCTTTTTGACGGAACGGTACCTACCATCGTTTTCACCGCATCCGCTCCTTCCCATACTGGGAAAAAAGAGAATGTGAAACACATCGTAATAGACTTTTCAGGAGATACAAACAGGCAAATACTGGCTGGCTTATATGATGAGAAAATATACTCCCTGTTGATAGAAGGGGGCGCTCAATTATTGACCTCTTTCATTGAAAAAGAGATGTGGGACGAAGCCTATCTTGAAATAGCTGAAAAAAGCCTCCAGTCGGGTGTGAGAGCACCGCTCATCCAGGGGGATATAGTTGCTTGCAGGAATTACCCGGGCTCGGTTCAATTTCATTTAAAGAGTAAAATAACTCGAAATTTTCATTAAATATTCATTTTAATATGGTTAAAGAGAAAAATCTTTCTACTTTTGCATATCCTAAATAACTTGGTGTACAATATTTTTGAAACAAATGATATCTAAATATTTCCTTGGGGCATCGGTACTTATCGTGAATTTATTGTTGTTCTCTTCCTGTTTAAGTTCATCTGACAACAATATGGAATATCCTACCGATCCGCAAATATATGCTATCTCTATTTCCTCCAAAACCGATACGACCAGTTTGTTGCCGGGAGTAGTTTTTACGATAGACCAGGTAAATGGGAAATTATTTAACAGGGAGCCGCTTCCTTACGGCTTTCATGTGGATAGTGTCATGCTGAGCCTCACCGGATCGACCAGTTATGGATTCTCGGGTATAGAGGTTACCCTCGAGCCTGACAGTTCTTACGCATGGAGCAGTTCTGATTCAATCGCCATCCCCAGATTACGCAAGATCAAAACTACGGCTCCTGATGGTGTCACCTCAAAGAATTATGATTTTCAACTGAATATATACCAGGAAGATCCATACATTCTTACCTGGAAAAAAATAGGGGAAAACTATCTCAATTCTCCGGTAGAAAGTCAGGCAACCATCCTCTACAGAGACCGGTTTTACACCTATTATCGGTCGGGAGACGAGATTAAAGCAGTGTCAACAGAGATCTCCGATACGCCAGGATGGGAAGCGGTAGATGATCTCCCCGGTATCCCTCACACGCTTCGTCTTTCCTCGCTGATCACATCGGGGAACATTATCTATGCTCTTGATGCAGCGACAGGTGCGGTTTATCACTCTCCCGATGGTGCCAATTGGAGCATAGTACAAACAGAATATGAAGTGAAAGCGATTTACGGCGAACTTCCCAATGCTGCTGCCGGAAATATTTTGCTGGCTGTCAGTCACGACGAAAAGGTCAGGTTTGCCCGGGCAAGCAACGATTTCTCGGATATTGTGCTGATGAACGACCTTCCGGCTAATATGCCGGTAATAGATTTTACTGCAATGAAAGTGGAGAGTAAGACTTCCTATGCCAGCAAGTTCATCTTCTTGTCGGGTGGAAATACCACCAGTGATGCCCTCAACAACGATATTTGGATTCTCCAGGAAGATGGAGGGGTTATTCAATATATCACATCCAAAAGGCCGGATGGTATCCTGAAAGGGAGCAGTCTCTTTTATTACGACGACAAACCTTACCTGATTGCCACATCAGCCGGGAAAAATATATTGATGTATTCCGACAATTATGGCAAAGATTGGATTAAAGCGGAAGAGAACCAGTCCTTCCCGGAAAATTTTGCCGGAAGGACGAATACCTCAGTCGTTACTGATGCGGACAATAATATATGGATATTCGGCGGAATATCTTCATCCAATACCCAACTTGTGGATATCTGGAAAGGCAGGCTCAATAAGTTTGCCCTTGATTGATAGAAAAAATCACAATTTATGTACTAAATTTGCGTTAGAGTTGAGACAATAATACGCATCAGAATGAAAAATGAAAACTCTGTCGTTGTCTCACTTTTTATAATGGGTTTCTTTTTGATGATATCCAATATAGATATTCAGGCGCAGGAATACAAGTATGAAATCGGAGGGGCTGCCGGCACGTCATTTTATATGGGCGATGCGAACAGGACCAAGTTCTACCTTCATCCCGGAATGAGTGGAGGACTTTTGTTCCGGTACAACCTCAATTTTCTCTGGAGTATCAAAACCGGTATATCCGTAGCCAATGTTTCAGGGAAGAGTGAAGATGCGGGAAACAGTTTTCCGTTTGCGCAGCAAGCCTCTTTTCACCGCACACTGGCAGAGTTGGGGGCACAGGTAGAGTTTAATTTTTTCCCGTATAGCGATAAGTATGCTTATCTGGGGACGAAACCCTATACTCCTTACCTGTTTACAGGGGTAGGTGGCACTTATGCGACGGGGAATAAAACTTTTTTTGGAGCGAATATCCCTTTTGGAGTGGGATTTAAGTATAAATTAAAAAACAGGATGAATATCGGCATTGAGTTTTCAATGCGAAAACTGTTTGGCGACGATTTCGATGTAACTGAGAAAACCACCGGATGGAACCTGGATAATCCTTTCGGCATTGAAAGCAGTTTCCTTAAAAACAAGGATTGGTATTCATTCACAATGATTTTTCTGACATGGGAATTCAGTAAGCGTGAAGACCCTTGTCATGGGAATTAACAATTCAGACATAAAGAAGATGTCGTTGCTTGACAAGATAGACAAAAACCGCCTACCTGCCCACGTCGCCATTATTATGGATGGCAACGGTCGATGGGCCAAAGCCAGAGGGCTGGGGCGGGGCGAAGGACATAGGGAAGGAGTAAATGCAATAAGAAGGGTAGTAGAAGCTGCATCGAAAGCATCGGTACAGTACCTGACGCTCTACGCGTTCTCCACGGAAAACTGGAACCGTCCCACCGAAGAGGTGAAGGGGTTGATGGATTTGATGGTATACGCCATCTCGCGGGAGACTCCCGACCTGAAAAAGAACGGGGTCAGGATCCGCTCTATCGGCGACATGGATCGTCTTCCTGCGTATGCCCGTACAGCTCTGGGAGAATGTATCAGGGAAACGGCTGAGGGAACAGGGCTTACTTTAGTGCTTGCGCTAAGTTACTCCTCGAAATGGGAACTATCCACAGCAGCAAGGAACATGGCTGCAGACGTAGTAAAAGGGGTTTTAGAGGAAGAAGATATTGATGAAGAAACTTTTGCAGGATATCTTACTACCCGTGATATTCCCGATCCCGACCTGTTGATACGGACAGGGGGTGAACAACGTATAAGCAATTTTCTGTTGTGGCAATGTGCCTATGCAGAATTTTATTTTACCGGTACTTTTTGGCCCGATTTTGGAGATGATGCCTTGTACGAAGCAATCATCGAATACCAGGGACGGGAAAGGAGATACGGGAAGACCAGTGACCAGATAGAGAGGTGAGAGTCAGAGAAAAGAAAAATATCACAATGTTGAAGAGAATATCTTATTTACTTCTGTTATTTATCATGTTGTCGGAGTTTGTGTCCAAGGCGCAAACCAATGATACCATTCCCTCATCTGCTGCGGACATATCTACCGTAAATTATACGGCTGCTCCCAAAAAATACTACATAGCCGATATCGATGTGACGGGTGTGGAAGGAACGATGTATGAGGAGCAGAAGTTTACCCTCGTAGGATTTTCCGGGTTGTCCAAAGGCCAGCAGATACAAATCCCCGGTGATGAACTATCCGGTGTCGTCAAGAAATTCTGGCGTCACGGGCTCTTTTCAGATATAAAGATATTGCAAACCAAGGTGGAGGGTGACAGTGTCTGGCTAGAGTTGCGTCTGACGGACCGGCCGCGGGTAAGTGATATCCGCTATACCGGCATGAAGAAGGGTGAGCAGGAAGATATTGAGAAAAAATTAGGCGTGGTGAAAGGTAACCAGATCACCCCTCCCCAGATATCACGTGCGGAAGTGATCATCAAAAGCTACTTCTCGGAGAAAGGATTTGGTGATGCGGAAGTGCGGATTATGCAGCGTCCCGATGCCACACAAAAGAACCAGGTGGTGCTGGAAATTGATGTCGACAAGAAGGAAAAGCTGAAGGTGAAGAAGATCACCATTGATGGGAACAGCGAACTCTCCGACCGCACATTGAAAAAGGCGATGAAGAAGACCAACGAGAAGGGAAAACTGGCCAACCTCTTCCGTTCCAAAAAATTTGTGGAGGATCTTTATAAGGAAGACAAGAATAATATTATCAATAAGTACCATGAAAAAGGATACCGCGATGCGGAGATCATCCGCGACACGGTCTATAAGCATGACGAGAAGACGGTGAACGTAGAGATTGCGGTGGAAGAAGGGCCATTGTACCATATTCGTTCCATCAACTGGGTGGGAAATACCCATTATCCTTCTTCTCAATTGGGGCAACTGCTCAATATGTCGTCTGGTGATGTGTATAACCAGAAAAAATTACAGGAGAGGCTGCTTTCCGATGAAGATGCGGCTGTCAACCTGTACCAGAATAACGGATACCTGTTTTCCAATATAGACCCTGTAGAAATTAATATAGAGAATGACTCGGTAGACCTTGAACTTCGTGTGATAGAAGGCCCTAAAGCTACTATCAAACGGGTAATCATCCAGGGGAACGACCGTCTCTATGAAGATATCATCCGCCGCGAGCTACGGACAAAACCGGGTGCTGTATTCAGCAAGGAGGACCTGCTGCGCTCAGTACGTGAAATTGCGCAGACAGGGCACTTCGATCCTGAAGCTCTCTCCGCAGATATCTCGGGAGGAATCAATCCCAATCCTGAAGACGGAACCGTGGATATTACCTATCCGCTGACTTCAAAAGGGAACGACCAGATCGAATTTTCCGCCGGATGGGGTGTGACCGGATTAGTGGGTAAACTCAGTTTGCGGCTGAACAACTTCTCGCTGAAAAACCTGTTGAATCCTTCTATGCAGAGGGGGATCATCCCGCAGGGGGAGGGACAGACGCTGGTGTTGAGCGCGCAGACCAACGGCCAGTATTATCAATCCTACCAGTTTCAGTTTATGGAACCCTGGTTTGGCGGGAAAAGGCCTAACAACCTGTCATTTAGTGTATACTATTCGAGAATGACAGGGATGAACGAACGTTATTACAGCCAGAATATGTATAGCAATCCCTATATGTATGGCTATGGAGGGTACGGGGGGTATGGTTATGGAGGATATGGCGGTTATTATCAGGATGCCATGGAATATAGCTACGACCCGAACCAGGTATTCAATATGGTGGGAGTCTCAGTAGGATACGGAAAAAGGCTCGAATGGCCCGACGATTATTTCCAGTTTATGGCAGAGATAGGCTACCAGCTCTATAACCTGAAGAACTGGAGATATAATTATTTCCCCTTCCAGACCGGGAATAGTAACAGTATTACACTCGGATTGACGTTGTCCCGTATTTCCACGGACAATCCTATCTACACGCGGACCGGCTCTCAATTCACTTTGAGTGTAAGTGCCACACCTCCTTTCTCATTATGGGACGGGAAAGACTACGCCAAAATAGCGTACAGCGATCCTGAAAAATACAGATGGAACGAATATCATAAGTGGAAGTTGAAGATACGTACCTTCACACCACTGACACCAATGACCGTAAAGAGGACACCGGTGATGGCCACCAGGGTCGAATTCGGAGTATTGGGACATTACAATAAAAACAAACAGACTCCTTTCGAAACATTCGATGTGGGGGGTGACGGGATGACGGGTTATACTACTACCTTTGCCACCGAAAATATAGCATTGCGTGGATACGAGAATAACTCCATTGCCACAAATGCCCGTGCCTATACGCGTCTCGGCCTGGAATTACGCTACCCGTTTATCCTGGAACCCAATTCCACTATCTACGGAGTAGCCTTTCTCGAAGCGGGGAACGCATGGTGGGAAGTGAAAGATGTGAATCCTTTCGACCTGAAACGTTCAGCCGGTGTGGGGGCACGCATCTTCCTGCCGATGATCGGACTGATGGGAATCGACTGGGCATACGGATTTGATACGGTATACGGACGGGGTACGAGAGAGAAAGGTGGCAGTCAGTTCCACTTTATTATCGGGCAGGAGTTCTAATACGTTTAACATAATTTATTAAGATACCTGTAAACGTTTTATTGCCGGGACCGTCTTTATATTCAGTAGTTATTCAGTAGTTATTCAGTTGTAATTCGGTAGTTATTCAGTTGTATTTCGATGGTTATTCAGTTGTAATTCGGTAGTAATTCGATGGTTATTCAGTTGTAATTCGGTAGTAATTCAATAGTAATTCGCTGGTAATTTGCATTTACGTGCGAAGCACGAATTACACGAGCGGAGCGAGTGAATAACAACTGAATAACAGCGAAGCTGAATAACAACTGAATAAATAACAATTAAATAAGAATGATATGAAGAAAATATTTTTTTTAATGGGAATATTTATGGCATTCGCAATGGGGAGCACCTATGCACAAAAATATGCCCTGATCGATATGGAATATATCCTGAAGAAGATCCCCACTTATGAAAGTGCCAACAAGCAGTTGGAATCATTCTCAAAGCAGTGGGAGAGTGAAGTGGATAAAGAGGTGAAAACTGTGGATGCCATGTATAAAAAATACCAGGCCGATTTGTCTACCCTGCGGGGAGATGAAAAAACCAAACGGGAGAACGAAATCGTAGCCAGAGAGAATGCTATCCAGGAACTCAGGAATAAATATTTCGGTCCACAGGGCGAGCTGTTCAAAAAGCAGGAGCAGCTTATCAAACCCATACAGGATGACATTTATGAGGCTGTGAAAGCCGTCTCCACTGAATCGGGCTATACCCTCGTAGTTGACAGGGCTTCAGCCACATCGATCATTTTTGCTTCCCCCAGCATTGATATCAGTGATCAGGTGCTTTCAAGATTAGGTTATTAAAATAAATAGATTATCTTTGTAGCCGAATTTTTATCGAATTACCAACAAAAAAATTAGAAATAGTAATCATGTTAAAGAAATTATTGATTTTGTTTATTGCTGTGGCGCCATTGGCAGCTATGGCCCAGGAAGTGAAAATCGCCACAGTGAATGTACAGGAGGTTTTTAACGCTATGCCCGAAATCTCCGGTATTGAGACCCAGCTTTCCGGCAAACAGGAAGAGATCAGGAAAAATATGCAGGCGCTGGAAGAAGAATTCAACAAGAAACAGGAAGAATTTGAAACCAATCCGGCCGCATCTGAAGCTGCAAAACAAGACCAGCAAAAACAAATAACACAGCTTTATGAAAGGTATCAGACCTATATGCAGAATGGTCAGCAGGAATTTCAGCAGTTACAACAGAAACTGCTTGAGCCGGTGAACAGAAAGATATTTGAGGCTATCAAAGCAATAGGGGATGAGAACAATTACACCTTTGTGTATGACATTTCCTCCATGCAGTCGCCCATTATTTATTTTAGCCCTTCGGCGGTTGATGCCACACCGCAAGTAAAAACCAAACTGGGCATCAAATAATAAGATAAAATAAATCTCCACCTGCTAAAAAAAGGGTTCCTCATTGCGAAGAACCCTTTCTTTTTACATACCCTTTATCACCAGAAGCGGTGTATCGGAATGGAATATCATTCTCCTCGCAATTCCGGGGTTAAATATCCTTGCAAAGATATTCCGGCGTGAACTCGACAGGGATATCATATCCACATTGAGAGTCTCAGCAAATTTGTCGAGTGTAATTTCCAGGCTCTCGTTCTGGTCGATCAGCTTGTATTCGATCTGCAAGTGCGGATAAAGGTCGGAAAACCGTTTTTGTACGCCTGATAACTTGATTTCGTTCCATACATCCTCTTTCTTGGCAATATGTGCCAGATAGACTTTTACGGGATAAGGCGCCAGGAACTTCATCATGATGTCGAACGCCTTGAACTCCCGCTCCTGGAAGTTGGTAAGAAAAACAATGGTCTTCATTTCTGACAGACTTCTTATTTTCGCACCTTCAGGAATAGCAAAAACAGGTGTCCTGCACCCTTCCATCACTTCTGCGGTCACGCTACCAATCAGATCCAGCTCCTTGGCATTTTTGCCTCTGGTACCCATTACGATGGCAGTCGGACGAATCTTCCTTGAATAAGTGATGATCTCTTCTTCAGGCAGGCCTTCCACCAGTGAGGTATTGTAAGATACCTTGGGTATAGCCCCGGAGGCAATCCTGTTTTCAACCTTCTCTACCAGGCTCTGCATCTCTCTTTCCGTTCTGTTTCTTACATCCTGAAACAGATCTTTGTCAGTTGTCTGCAAGGTAAAAGTGTCGCCGAAAGGAACTGATGCAGGGTAAAAAGGTGTAAAGAACGCGTGGAGCAATTTCACCTTACAATCCAGATCATGTGCTAAACGAAAACCGAACTCACACGCAACCAGGGAGTAATCGGAGAAATCTACCGGAATGAGGATCTCCTTCTTTTGCTTCTTTTCCTCCTTCTCTTCCATATCGGCGGTAAAATCCACGTCTTCAATGATCTGCAATGCCCTGGGGAGATCACTCTCATTGATGCGTACCCGTACATTTCCGGCGATTATCGGATCGATCAGGTTTACAGCATGTATGACTGTCGGAATTCCCTCTGATTCAAGAATCGACTTTAATATGTGCGCTTTATCATACGTATGGATGGCAACGGTAACCAGCTTTTCGTCGTATGAACTGCTGTCTTTTTTATCCTTTCCCATACTTTTATTGTTTTAATAATCCTTATTCTACCTCTTCGGTTTCCACTGAATCGGGTTCTGGATAATCCTTAAGGCCGAGAATATTCAGTGCCTTATCGAAGATGGTTGTATCATCAAGTACCACAATGCCTCCATTGGGACCCGGTTCAATATGTATTCCTACACTTCTGCCTTCCTTGTAGTTGTATCCACCAAAATAATTCCTTACGGTTTCGGGTTTCATATCCAATTCCTCAGCTATCCGGTGGATACTACCGTCAGGGAGTTTGTCTTTCAGCTCTCTTAATTCATTAAAAGTAATTGTTCTTGCCATGGCTTTTTATTTTTTATATGAATAATACAATTTGGTAATCCATTTATGCCATAAACATACACAAAAAAACAGAGAAACCAAATTATTTGTAGTAAAATCTTTACAAAAATATTTCGTTTCTATTCTTAGAACATTTTCAATGAGGTAAAGTTGCTAAAAAAGGGCTAAAAATAGTGATAATGAAAAGGTATAGGAGGATGAAAACAGCCAGTAACGTACCTTTCTTCTTATCGTAGGCAGATATTCTTCTTGATGAAGGAGGGTTGACAACCGCTTTCCTGACCAAAGTATAGATCCCGTATATAATAAAAGCTATAAGTGTACCTACAATCATTCCCGCAACGATATCCGAAATGAAGTGTACTCCAAGATAAATACGTGTGTAACTATTGATTGTGGCCCAAAGAAGGGAACTAAACGTAAGCAGACCGTTTCTGAGCACAAGTGAAAGGAATACGGCAATGGCAAAGCTATTAGTTGCATGGCCCGAGATAAAGCCATATCTCCCGCCTCTGTAACCGTTCACTATATCTACCGTATCCTTGAAATCGGGATGGTGCGTGGGGCGGTACCTTTCAAAGAATGGTTTGAAGAAAGAAGAAGATATCTGGTCTGCGGCAACAAATAAGAGAATGAAGAAAAGGGTAACCAGAATAGCCTCATTTCGGCGTGTCTTGAAGAAAAAGATAAAAAGGATAAACAGCATTACCGGGACCCATATAAACCGACCGCTGATTGTCCACATCACATTGTCAAAAAAAAGTGATTCACTGCCGTTCAGCGCAAAAAAGATATCCCGTTCAGCGGGAAGTAATTCCTCGACAAATTCTTTCATATTATCTTATTGGCACGTTAAATAACTTCAATATCCTGTTGATGTATCCACCCTATACTTCCGTCGGCGATCCGGATTTCAAACCAATTGCCATCCCTGTTTCTGATCTTCACCTTCGTCCCTTCATGCAATTCAAAAAGTTGATTGCTTCCGGTATCAGGCGAAGCATTGACTGTAGCAGCCCCCGCCATCACAATGGCAGAGTCCTTGCGGGTACGTTCGCTCTTTTGGCTAAAAGCAAAAATATTGGCCGCCATCATCAATAGAAATAGTACGATGCCTGTGTAAAAAGCCGTCTTCCTTGCCCAAAGCAGTCGAATAAAAAGGTAAATGCCCACACAAGCCAGAAACAAGATAAAGAGTATAATACCTGTAGCAGCCCATTGGTTGGAACTGAACACATTTCTGATACCCCTGAACCAGTTGGCGAGAAAGAGATTGGCCGCAGTGTCGATACGGTCTACGGTACGATTCTGCGCAAACCGAAGGTTATGCCGGATATCACTGTCACCCGGGTCAAGGAGTAATGCCCTCTCATAACTAAGGATTGCTTTTCCCAGTTGATTATCCCGAAAGTAGGCATTCCCCAGGTTATAATAGAGTTGTGCTGATACCTTGTCGTCAGTTAACCCCTGTGCGATAAGCGCTTCATAAAGCGAAATGCTTTCCTTATAGTCCTGGCTACGGTATGCCTGCGCGGCAGTCTCCGATGTGTCTGTCGATGCTTCTGTCGATGGGGTTACCGTTGTATTGGCGGTCTGCGGGATGGTATCGCCCACCTCTTGTCCCTCCACCATTCCGGCGCCACAACACAGGATCAAACAAAAAATAAATATATTCCGGATCATATTTTTAGAGTAAAGAATAAAGACTTTTAGAACCAAGAGCCAAGACTATTAGAGTCAAAAACCAGGATTTTTAGAACACCTAACTACATTAGTTTCATTAGTCTCATTGGCACATTATTCACATTAGTCTCATTAGTTTCATATCATTTAGCAGCTTTTCTCAGTTTATTTTCCATTTCTTCAATTGCTTTCATCGTGTCGTTATAGATCCGATCCATCTCGGCATTACTTTCGGCAGGTGCATATCGTGCAAATTCACAGGTATCGAGGATTTCGATAAACTTGCCGGCCAATTGTTCACTGATCTCTTTTCGGGACAGCTCTTCTTCTATATTGTTTCTTGAAAGGCGTGCCACCGGAATGGAAAGCTTGTCGCTGAAGTATCCCCATATTGCCCGGAGGACCTCATCATAAAAATGCTCCTTATCCTGTTCTTTCAGATATCTGTTCGCTGTCTTTAATCTCTTGATAGCCATTTTATTCGCCTTCCGGGTGCGCATCAGCGCCACATTGGCATTTTCCCGTGCCTGCTTCCGGTTAAGCACAAACAACACAATTAACAGCAGTAAAGGAATCAGGTACCATAACCAGTAGTTCAGCGAGCCAACAAAGAAGGTTGTTGCGGAAAGATAGGATGGTTCATCTGTTTTCAGGAAGCGTATATCCTGTTCTACCTTCACATCCTGACGATTCACAAAGGAGGTGGTTGTACTACTGCCCGGATCTCCTTTCGCTATCTGCAGATTCTGTGCAGGCATGGTGAGTGTCTCGTACCTGTTCTTAGCCGGATCGAAATAGGCAAATTCTACAGCAGGTATGGTGTAGGATCCTTCATAGCGAGGGATAGCCATATATTCTATTTTTCGGATACCGGTCAATCCGTTAGTGGTTACATTCAGCGAATTGGTCACTGTGGGATCGTATACTTCAAAATTATTAGGGAATTCTATTTCCGGATTCCGGATCAGTTTCATATTTCCCGTACCCGATATTTCCCATGTGATGGTGATCGCTTCATTGGCCTTTACTGCGGTAGAATTAATGCCGGACTTCAATGTGAAGGTACCTACCGCATTTGCGTAGCTGGAAGGTCTGTTGGCAGGAAGAGGTTTCACGTTGATCGATAAAGGGTTCGTGATCAGTTCTTTTTTTACATCCACCATCACCTCCTGGGTGCCGAAGAAGGTAGACACCCTTCTCCCTGAAGGGACTGAAAAGACCATCTCCAGGCTTCCACGCGGAATAGATATCTGTCCCGACCGTTGAGGAAACAACAGCGTCTTACGGAGATCGGCCGTGAAATAGTTTCTTCCGTTATACCGCTCCAACTGTAACTGCTGGTTCGAAGGAAGGTTCACCTCTTCCACCATGAAACCTTCGAACTCGGGAAACTGTATCTTCCCGAAATTGACTACGTTCAAGGTTGTATAAAGTCTGAACGTGACAGTAAATCCTTCCTGCTCGTACGGATCATTTTTGGATACAATGGCCCTGATAAAAGCATCCTCGGCCGAGACGGTCGCTGTGCCGGTACCGGATGGACGCTCCTCACCCCGTCCTCCGCCCGCCGCCGGTTCCTGCGTTGACGCTTCGTCGGGAGGAAGTACTTTTATTTGTAAAGAATTGGATTCATAATTACTTCCGTCTACCTTGATAGACGCCGGGGAAATGGTAAATGTTCCCGTTTTTTTCGCCATCAGGATATAGGTATAAGTAACGGAACTCTCGGAGGTAGTTTTACCATTCACCGTCCGCTGGCTGAAGCTGGTGGATATGCTGGGACCGAACAATACATCAAAATCGGGAATTTCAGGAAGGCGGATATCCTTTCCTTCCTTGTTTAGGATATAGCTTAACCTGAACTGTTCCCCTTCGACCACTGTCGCCGGAGCAGAAGCTTTGAATGTTACCTGTCCAGACGCCTTGCCGGCACCGGTAAGCAACACCATGAAAAGAAGAATATATATATAGATATGTCTCATATGAGTTATTTTTTACCTAGAAGTTGGAAGTTGAGAAGTTGAGAAGTCGGAAGTTAAGAAGTAGTATTGAAATTTTTAATCGTTTTACTATTCATTTTCACTTCGTAGATTTTCCGTCGTCACTCGGCATAATCAAAACAAGTTTTGTTTCTGCACTCGTTTCTAAGAAAATTCACTTTTAGTTCTTTACTCTTTACTCTTTATTCTACTCTTTTTACTCTTTATTCTACTCTTTACTCTATTCTACCAATTTTTATTATTCCTTCTGTTATTTTCAGCCTGCTCCTCTCTTTCCTTTGCCTTTATCTGTTGTACTTTCTCCTGGGTTTCTCTCTCATCCTGTTCTATTGCCTGAAGCAATTGGCGGGCGTTGTCGCGTGACATCTGCTCAGGTTGATCGGGTTGTTCCGCTCGTTTCTCCTGATCCTGGTTGTTCTGCTGGGGCTGTTGCTCCTGTTGTTCCTGTTGTTGGTCCTGTTGTTGTTGATCTTGCTGGTCCTGTTGTTGATCCTGGTCTCCACCGCCCTGATCCTCTTCATCCTGGATCATCTTTTGCACCACCGCCAGGTTATACCGGGCCTCATTGTCCTGGGGGTTCAACCGTAATGCCATTTTATAGGCCTCCAACGAATTCTGCAAATCTTTTTTTTGTAACGCCGCATTTCCTATGTTATGCCATGCGCCTGAGGCTTCTATGGGTTTTTCCTGCTCTAAAGAGATAAAATGATTATATTTCTCAATAGCCTGGTCCCACTCTTTTTGCCGGTAGAGAGCATTCCCTAAATTAAAATTCGCTTCTTTGGAGGCAGCATTCCCTTCCACCGCATTTTCATATAGTTTAGCCGCGTCGGAAAATTTTTCCTGCCGGTACTCCTTATTCCCCTTCCGGATGTTTTTCCGGACATCCTTCTGTGCTGAAACCGTTATTGGCAGCAGCATCCCCATTATCAGGAACAAGATATATTTTATCAGAAACTTATTCACTTTGTAAAATTACTAATTACCAGTTATAAATTACCAATTACTAATTACCAATTACCAATTACCAATTACTAATTACCAAATCACTTATCTACCTAGGCACTCTACCACTTATCCACTCAGGCACTTTTCACCTTACCTATCAAACACCCTCACATTCCTGAACAATGGATTCTTCTTGTCATACACAAGTATTTCCAGTACCAAAATCACCAGTATTATCCAGGCAAGCAATGAGAATTTTTCATCATACTCCGAATAGGTGAGGCTGGTAGTTTTACCTGTTTCCAGTTCATCGAGTTGCGTCTCCAAAGCCCGGAGGGCACTGTTCGAGTTATCTGCCCGAACATAAAATCCACCTCCGTTTTGTGCGATTTCCATCGCCATCTGCTCGTTCAGGCGTGAAACCACTACATTCCCTTCGGCATCAGTCATAAAATTGGTCCCGTATTCAGTGGCAGGTATCGGCGAACCGTCCGGAGAGCCAATTCCTACCAGATTAATCATCACACCGGCTTTCGCGGCTTCCACAGCGATTTCCGGAGCATTTCCCCCATGATCTTCACCATCTGTGATGAGTACCATGGCTTTGCTCATCTCCTGATCACCCGAGAAGCAGCTCATTCCAAGGCTGATGGCCTGTCCTATCGCCGTACCTTGTACCGGGACGAGGCTTGGATCGATGGTGTTGAGGAAAATTTTTGCCGATTGGGTATCGGACGTCAGCGGCATTTGTACGAAAGCCTCTCCGGCAAACACGATCAGTGCGACTTTGTCATTTTTACGCAGGTCGATCAGTCTCGACAATATTTGCTTGGCACGAGCCAGGCGGTTAGGGGACACATCTTCTGCCAGCATCGAATTGGAGACATCAATTGCAATGACCAATTCAATCCCCTCTTTTTCTACTGTCTCCACCTTTGTACCGAATTGAGGACGGGCAATCATGATAATGCCGGCACACAGTGCCGCGAAGATAAGCCAGAATTTCAGGTAGGAACGTTTCAGTGAGAGGTCGGGCATCATCAACTTCAGCGTGGAGAGATTACCCATTTTTTGCACATCCTTACGCTTCCTGATGTTCAGGTAGATGTAAATCGCCAGCAACAGGGGCATGACGAAAAACAACCACAAATATTCCGGATTTCCGAATCTAAACATATCTATCGCATTTTATTTATCAGGGCAGGTTCCTCAACCATGTCCTCCGTAACAACAATTCTACCAATATCAATCCCAGGGCTGCCAGGGCAAAGGGGAGGAACAACTCCTTGCGTCGCGTTACATTCTGCACGCTGATCAGGTATTTTTCCATATCGTCGATCTCTTCATATACCTGGCGGAGCCCTTCGGTATCCTGTGCCCGGAAGTACTGTCCTCCGGTCATCGCGGCGATCTCGGTCAGCGTCTTCTCGTCGATATCCACCGGCATATTTTGCATCCTGATCCCGTATGGTGTATTCACTGGGGTAGGTGCCATCCCTTTGGTTCCCACCCCCACGGTATAAACTCGAATACCATACGAACGTGCCAGGTCGGCGGCGGTCAGGGGGGCGATCTGTCCACTGTTATTGGTCCCGTCGGTCAGGAGAATTACTATACGCGAATCCGACCCGCTGTCTTTCAGCCGGTTCACTGAAGTGGCCAGGCCTAGTCCGATAGCCGTACCATCCTCTATCATCCCAAAATCGATATC
This sequence comes from Proteiniphilum sp., assembly GCF_040307845.1. Classification (GTDB taxonomy): domain Bacteria; phylum Bacteroidota; class Bacteroidia; order Bacteroidales; family Dysgonomonadaceae; genus Proteiniphilum. The sequence continues at coordinate 153,335 of NZ_JAWRIS010000027.1, read as the reverse complement.
ATTGAGTAAATTCAATAACACCTTATGATCAGTCGTGAGCGGACATTGCGTAAAACTCTCTCCGGCAAAGATCACCAATCCGATATTATCGTTGGGACGGTCGGTAATAAATTCAGATGCCACCTTTTTGGCAGCCTGGAGGCGATCGGGCTGGAGATCCTGTGCAAGCATGGATCCCGACACGTCGAGCGCCATTACTATATCGATACCTTGTGTCTCTGTCTCTTCCCAGCTATCCACCGATTGGGGGCGTGCGATCACCACGATGATCAATGCAATGGCGATTACCCTCAATGCAAACGGGAGATGCCGCATATAGACCCTGAAGTCCGGCTTCATTCCTCCAAAAGCACTTGTGGATGCCAGTTTGAACGAAGCTTGTGTCTTCGACAGGCGCAGCATGTACCACACAATCAGTGGGATAATCAGCAACAACAGATATAGATATTCAGGATGCAGAAATTCCATTCTCACTTATTTTTAATACTATTCTCCTCATCTCCCGGTCTCCCAGTCACTTCGTCCCCCCGTCTCTCATTCTCCTCGTCTCCCGTTCCATTTTTCACGACAGGATCCGGTTCCCGTGTCTGGTTCACAAAGAAATAAGCGTTTACCAGGCTCAGGTCATTTTCATTGGGGTAGGGTTTGTATTTGGCAAATTTCACTAAATCGGAAGTCGACAGGATTTGCTTCAGATTTTCATAAACGGAATCCACATCCGATATTTTACGGATTTCGTTGAGTATCTCACCGGAAGTCATTTCCATTGCGTTGATCCCCTCCCTTTCATATATGTAAGTACGGAGGATATCGGTCAACCTGCTATAAAAATCTTTCTCCCTGCCTTGTTGCCATATTTTCTCCGCTTTGAGCTGGTCCAGCTCTGAGAGTGCGCGCACATGCGCCGGCAGCACCTCCGGTGGTTTGAAGAAGTATCCTTTTTTCTTTTTGTTCAGTACAAGGTAGATAATAAAACCGATCAGGCCAAGCAGCAATATCACTCCCAATACAATCCAGAATATCCAAAGGTAGTCTGTCCACACAAAAGGAGCTTTACGTACCGGTTTTATATCATTGAGTTGCAATTGCCTGAAATCGATTGAGTCGGTCTCCCCTTTATTGATCTTTTCCAGGTATGCCAATGTGGAATCGGAGAGTTCCGGAGAAATAACCTTCAAACCGAATGAATTGGAATAGAGGGTATCGGTTCCGTCGAAAAAGGGGATATGGGGGATATAATATAGGGTGGAATCGAATGAGGTGACCACATACTTGAAATTAAGTGTCATCACATTGTTCTCGATAAGGGTATCGGGAGGCAGCATGGCAATTACTTCGATGCCGGGCACTATCTCCTTTTCATACACCGGGAAATGGATGACCTTATCTTTGGGGGTAATTACTTTCAGGTTGATCAATGCCTGTTCACCGATCATGATTTCAGTAGGTTGTACCGTTGCCTGTACCGAAGCCTTCTGTGCAATAAGGGAGGTAACACATAGAAAGCATAGGGCAACTGCGGCTATCCTCTGGATTGGAATGATGCTATGTAGTTTTTTTTGTTTCAAGTTACTTTCTCTGTTTAAATAGTTGCAGTAACAGTTTCACATAATCGCTTTGGGTAGAGACCGATACGCTGTCTATTCCACTCTGGCGGAAGGCATTGCCCATTGTCACCTGCGTGTCGTTCCACCAGGAACGGTAACGCTCCCTCACTTTTTTGGAAGAGGTGTTGATCCACCGCTCTTCTCCCGTCTCCGGGTCTCTCACTTTCATCAGGCCGACCGGTTGCAGTTCGGTACTCAGCTTGTCATACACCTGGATAGCCGCCACATCATGTTTCTTGGCCGCAATCCGCAGCGCTTGCTTATAATCGCCGGCATCGACAAAGTCTGAAATCAGGAAAGCGGTACACCGTTTCTTGATGGCGTTGGTCATATAGCGGAGCGTCACATTCAGGTCTGTCCCGTTCCCTTCCGGCTTGAAGCCCAGTATCTCCCTGATAATGTAAAGGATATGTTTTCTTCCTTTTTTGGGAGGAATAAATTTTTCTACTTTGTCGGTAAAGAAAATTACCCCTATCTTGTCGTTGTTCTGGATAGCCGAGAATGCCAGTGTGGCTGCTATTTCCGCTACTATATCACGTTTCAGCAATGATTGGGAACCGAAGCCGAGACTTTCCGACACATCGATCAGCAGCATCACGGTTAGTTCACGTTCTTCTTCGAATATCTTGATATAAGGCCGGTTATAACGCGCCGTCACGTTCCAGTCGATATCGCGCATATCATCCCCGTATTGGTACTCCCGAACCTCAGAGAAAGCCATACCACGCCCCTTGAATGCAGAATGGTATTCTCCGGCGAAGATATTCCGTGAAAGGCCCCTCGCCTTGATCTCTATATGTCGTACTTTTTTAAGTAGGTCGGTCGTCTCCATTTATCTCCTGCCTTTTACTGCTTATGGCACCTCTACCCTGTTCAGAATTTCACTTACGATCTCCTCGGAAGTCATGTTGTTCGCCTCCGCCTCGTAGGTAAGTCCGATACGATGGCGAAGCACGTCATGGCATACGGCCCGGATATCTTCGGGGATCACGTAGCCGCGGCGCTTGATGAATGCGAAAGCACGGGCGGCCAGCGCCAGGTTGATGGATGCGCGGGGGGATGCCCCGAAACCGATCATCTCTTTCAGGTTGGCCATTCCGAACTGGTCGGGGAAACGTGAGGCAAACACGATATCTATAATATACTTGCTGATCTTCTCATCGATATATACCTCCCTCACTACTTTACGCGCTTCCAGGATGGCCTCTGTGGAGATGACGGCCTTATCTATGGCAACCGGTTCGAAAATATTCTGCCAGATGATCTGCTTTTCTTCCTCTTTGGAAGGATAGGAGATGATCACCTTCAACATGAAACGGTCTACCTGCGCTTCCGGCAGTGGGTAAGTACCTTCCTGTTCGATAGGGTTCTGTGTCGCCATTACCAGGAACGGGTTCGGTAGTTTATAGGTCTGCTCACCGATGGTGACATGGCGTTCCTGCATGGCTTCCAGCAATGCGCTCTGTACCTTGGCGGGAGCGCGGTTTATTTCGTCGGCCAGCACGAAGTTGGCAAAGATGGGACCGTGTTTCACCTGGAATTCCTCATTGCGTTGGCTGTAAATCATGGTTCCGACCACGTCGGCAGGCAATAGGTCGGGCGTAAACTGGATACGGCTGTAATCTGCATCGATAAGTTGAGCCAGCGTTTTGATGGCCAGAGTTTTTGCTAACCCGGGAACTCCTTCCAACAGGATATGCCCGTCTGACAATAACCCGATCAGCAGCGACTCCACTAAGTGTTTTTGTCCCACGATCATCTGGTTCATCCCGGTAACGAGTGTCTGGACGAAGCCACTCTTCTGCTCTATTCTCTCATTCAGTTCCTTAATATCGACAACTTGGCTCATATTTTTTTATTATTGGATATTTCACTAAAGTTAGTCATTTTGAATCACCTTCGCTCCCGGATTTTCAATTCTCACGATGGTGGATTTTTTTCGACATACAAAATTAGAAATGTTAAAGAGGTTTCTTACAGTTTAGGGGTTAAAAATGTTTAAGCCTGTAGGATAACTCCATTCCGAAGCGATCGGCAAAGGCTTTTTTCATCCGTCCGGAGACTTCTTCAAAGTCGGTCTCATACCCCAGTTCCTTCTGGATGGAGGTTACGCCACGATCCCTGAACCCGCAGGGATTGATATAATTGAAATAGGAAAGATCGGTATTGACGTTGAGTGCCAGGCCATGCATCGTCACAAAACGGCTAGCCCGCACGCCGATGGCGCAGATCTTCCGCGCTTTTGCCGGATCGGCGGCATCGATCCATACGCCCATCGCCTTCTCGTCCTTCTCTCCTTTGATGCCGTAGGATTCCAGTGTATCTATCACTACATCCTCCAAGGTGGATATATATTTTTTTATTCCCATTCCAAATACTTCCAGGTCGATGATCGGATAGGCCACCAACTGCCCCGGACCATGATAGGTGATATCGCCACCCCGGTCGATAGTATGCAGGTCGATATTCCTGCTTTTACAAACATGGTTGGCAATAAGTAAATTTTGCTTATCGCCATGCTTACCTAGGGTATACACATGTTCATGCTCGCAAAAAAGGAGGTATTGCTCTTTTTCTTTCTTCTTTTCCTCTTCTCCGTAGACTTCTCCATTGACCTCTCCACATTTTTCAATCCCGGTCCCGCTTTCCGGTTTTGCGCGGGTGTCCGATTTCGCCCGGATTATCGTTTCGAACAGTTGCTCCTGGTAATCCCATGCTTCTTTGTAACGGATACGCCCGAGGTTTTCAAAAATCACTTTCATGTTCTCTTTCTTATTTACAATGGCACAATATCTTATAATTGCCAGAGAATCAGTTTCAGGTCGGATATTTTCTGAAAATCGTGATCGGAAGTCAGCAGCGGAATGTCAAGACTAATCGCTGTAGCTGCAATAATGGCATCGGGGAGTCTTATGGTATAATTTTGCTTGATATGTTTGTAAATCTGTTTTATTTCGTAATTAATTTCGGCAATAAAACAATTTTCAAGCATTGTTTCTATGATTTTTCTGTCGGGCTCCGATAAATCCGGTTTACCAAACAGTTCAAGTTCCGTAATAACAGAGACATGTATCTGTTTGTTATTTAGAAAACCCGCTATATCTTTATTACCATCCAGCAAATAAATAAGCGGATTCGTATCGCACAATACTCTAATCCCACTCATTCCTTAACCGTTTTTGATAGGCAAGCGCATCTTCGTTCCATTTGACTTTTCCTACAAAACGATTGGCAAGAAACAACTTGCGTGGTTTCATATGCTGCAATAATTTTTCAATCTCCTGCCTTTTCATCGATTTATCTATTGTAATTATCATAACCTGTTTTTTAAAGTTCACTTCTCAAAAATACAACATTTCTTTGTATTAATCAATAACGCAACCGCCTTTCATCCCCTGCCACCAGTCTGTCAATGGCTATATCAGGTATTGCGCATTATCACATCACCGGATCATCAAACATGTCTCTCGGCATGATAGGAAGAACGGACCAGCGGGCCGCTTTCCACGAATTTGAATCCTTTTTCCAGTCCGGCTGTTTTGTATTTCCGGAACTGCTCCGGCGTCACAAATTCCTTTACCGTCAGGTGTTTTCTCGTCGGTTGCAGGTACTGTCCGACGGTAAGCACCTGGCATCCCACGTTGATCAGGTCGTCCATCGTTTCCAGTATTTCCTCCTCGGTTTCCCCAAGGCCGACCATGATACCTGATTTGGGTTTCACTTTGCCGCTTTTGGCGATGGTCTCTATCGTCTTGAGGCTGACATCATACTTGGCACGGCTACGCACCTTGGGCGTTAGGCGCCTCACAGTTTCCATATTGTGTGATATGATCTCCGGTCCTGCATCTATCACTTTATAAATCAGCTCTTCTATCCCGTTGAAATCAGGGATCAGCGTCTCGAGTGTCACTTCGGGATTTCTTTCTTTGACCCGCCTGACGGTGGTAGCCCAGAAGTTGGCGCCCAGATCGGGCAGATCATCCCTGTCCACACTGGTAATCACGCAATGCCGCAGGTTCATCTTTTCTATACTCTCTGCCAGACGATCCGGTTCGTTCCAATCCACGATGCCCTGCGGGCTCCCCGTTTTCACGGAACAGAACCGGCAGGCACGGGTGCAGACATCGCCTAAAATCATAAAAGATGCGGTTCCCCTGCCCCAACATTCCGCCAGGTTGGGACATTTTCCGCTTACGCAGATCGTATGTAATCCCTTCCTCGCGATAATTTCTCTCACATCCAGGTATTGCTTCCCCTGGGGGAGCGATATTTTGAGCCAATCCGGCTTCCTTGTCATCAATTCGGTCTTGTTATCCATATTTTTACTGATTTCTTCCGTCGCACCAGACAGGGTGAAAAACAATTTTTCCTGCTTTTACAACGAAAAAGTGATTCTTAAATGTTATACAAAGAACAAAAATACGATTTTATTCGGGTATTTGCTAATTATTTTTTAGAATCAAGACTGATAGAACCAAGACTTTGAAAATGGAAAATCAAGAGAACTATCGTTCGAAGCGCATATCAGCGCAGCCATGCATTAATCACTACCTGTCCCGATTCATCGGGATTATCCTCATTGGCACATTATTCACATTAAATCATTATCTTTGTCGTCAAAACGAGTTAGAGCAAATCATATTGGATTTCCGATTATTACATACCGATCCCAAATCGAGTGCCCGGGCGGGTATCATTTCCACCGACCATGGTGAGGTGGAGACGCCGGTGTTTATGCCGGTGGGCACTGTGGGAAGTGTGAAGGCCGTGCATATCAGTGAATTGGAAAATGACATAGGAGCGCAGATCATCCTGGGTAACACCTATCATCTCTACCTGAGGCCGGGACTTGACATCCTGCAACAGGCGGGAGGATTACCCCGCTTCAACAGCTGGAACAAACCGATGCTTACCGACAGCGGCGGGTTCCAGGTTTTCTCTCTGACCGAAAACCGGAAACTCACAGAGGAAGGAGCGGAATTTCAGTCGCATATCGACGGATCGCGCCACTTTTTCACACCGGAGAAGGTGGTGGATATCCAGCGTGTCATCGGCGCCGACATTATGATGGCTTTCGATGAATGTACACCGGGAGATGCCGATTATGACTACGCAAAAAAATCACTCGATCTCACGGAACAGTGGCTCGACCGATGCCTGACTCGTTTCCATGAGACGGAATGCCCTTATGGGTATCGCCAGACCCTTTTTCCCATTGTACAGGGGTGTGTATATCCCGATCTGCGGCGCCGGGCCGCGGAAAATGTGGCGGCCAAAGAGGCGGACGGAAACGCTATCGGTGGACTGGCCGTTGGCGAGCCTACCGAAAAAATGTATGAGATGGTGGAGTTGGTCAATGAGATCTTGCCGAAAGATAAGCCGCGTTACCTGATGGGAGTGGGCAAGCCGGAAAATATCCTGGAAGCTATCGAACGCGGTGTGGATATGTTTGATTGTATCATGCCCACCCGGAATGGGCGTAACGGGCAGATATTCACCAAACAGGGCGTGATGAACATGCGCAACGAGCGGTGGAAAAATGATTTCTCTCCCATCGAGGAAGACGGTGCGTCATTTGTGGACACTCTATATAGTAAAGCTTATCTGCGACATCTTATCAACGTGAACGAGATATTGGGTTTACAAATTGCTTCTATCCACAACCTTGCTTTCTATGTATGGTTGGTACAGGAGGCAAGAAAGCATATCATTGCCGGTGATTTTTCGGAGTGGAAACCGATAATGCTGGAAAATGTGACCAGACGATTATGAAGAAGTATGATTTTCTGAAGTTAAAGCGACTGGACAGGTACATCATCGGAAAGTTCCTGGGCACTTATATTTTTATGATTGCCCTGATTATTTCTATTGCGGTGGTGTTCGACATCAACGAGAAGATCGATAAGTTCATGACCAACAATGCTTCGTTGAAGGCTATTGTATTTGATTACTACCTCAATTTCATACCCTATTACACCAATCTGTTCAGTCCTCTGTTCGTCTTTCTCGCCGTCATCTTTTTTACTTCCAAGATGGCCAATAATTCCGAGATTATCGCCATCCTTTCAAACGGGATAGGTTTTAAGCGGTTAATGAAACCCTATATGGTGTCTGCTTTGGTGATTGCTGTTTTTTCATTTGTTTTCGGGGGTTATATTATCCCTCCCGCCAATGCCACACGTATTGAATTTGAGCAAACCTATGTGGATCCCCGTAAAAAGGTGACGGGCGATCGTGATATTCAGTTCAGGATAGGACCGCAGACCATTGTCTATTTCGGCAATTTCGACATGACCAGCAAGACGGGATATAATTTCTCCATGGATCATTTCGACAGCCTTCAATTAACATCGAGGCTCACCGCCCAATCGATCCGTTACGACTCCGCCTATCACTGGACTATCAACAATTACCAGGTCCGACGCTTTGAAGGACTGGAGGAGATTATCACCAAGGGGTCATCCATAGACACTACGCTCCATATTGTTCCCAATGATTTTATCATCGCCAAGACAGACCAGCAGATGATGACTTCGCCCCAACTCCGCAGCTATGTCAAGAGTCAAAAAGAACGGGGTTTGGGAAATATCCAGGCATTCCAGATAGAGTATCACTCCCGGATCGCTTCGGTATTCTCGGCGTTTATCCTCACCATTATCGGGGCAGCGATTTCAGCCCGGAAGGTAAAAGGCGGAATGGGGCTCAACTTAGGCGCCGGGCTGGTACTGAGCATGGCGTATATCCTCTTCATGACGGTAAGTTCCACTTTTGCCGTGAAAGGGGGAATGAGCCCGTTCATTGCGGCATGGATACCAAACGTCATTTTTGCCGGCGTTGCACTGTTTTTGTATAAGAGAGCACCGGATTAAGTAGTTGAGTGATTGACTGCCTGAGTTTTTAAGTGTCTGATTGACTGATTGATTGAGTGTCTGAGTGGTTTGGTGGGAAGGTGTTCTAAAAGTCTTTACTCTTTATTCTTTATTCTAAAAATATGATCCGTAACATACTGATTTTTATCTTGATCGTAATTGCTTGGCAGGCCAATGCACAGGCAAATTATCCGGTGATTGTCATTGAAACCAATTACGGAACAATGAAAGCGGTATTATATGATGATACGCCCGTACATAGCAATCATTATCTGAAACTGATAAAGGATGGTTATTTCGACGGTACTCTCTTCCACAGGGTAGTCAAGGATTTTGTTATTCAGGGAGGAGCTCAGGATTCACGTAATGCTCCTGCCGGTGTCCAGATTGGTGGCGGCCGTACCGATATGGAGTTGATGCCCGAATTCCGAAAGAACCGGTTTCATAAAAAAGGGGCGCTTGCCGCTCCCAGGAAGGGAGATGACCAGAATCCGCAGAAAAAATCGGACGCGTCACAATTTTACATCGTACAAGGGAGAATCTATACACAGGGACGGCTCGACTCAATGGAGATGGCAGTCAATGTGCCGATCAAGAACGAACTTATCCGCACCCATTATTTGCCGCACAAAGAGACACTCGACCAACTCAAAGAGGCCAATGATGCAGTAGGATTCAATGCGCTTTTGGATTCGCTTTTGACCGTGGTGGACTCACTGTATGCGATAGCTCCCGGGAAATTTTTTCTTCCCGAAGAATTGAAAGAGGCATATACCACCCTTGGCGGCATAGACCGCTTAGATGGAGAATATACCGTTTTCGGAGAAGTAACGGAAGGACTGGAAGTCATCGATAAGATTGCCTCCCTGCCGGTCGATGCCAACAGTCGTCCCGAAACCGATGCGGAGATCCGAAGGATTTACGTGGAATAGCTATCGGTCTATTCTATATTTTTTCTTACCCCTGTTAAGAAGGCTTCCATTCTTTCGGAGTCTTTTTCCCCGATAATATCGAGCAGTTCGCGCAGTTTCATCCTGATATTTTCCAGTTGCTTTGATGTATGGGGATTAAAAAGGATTTCCGTCAGCAGATAATCATCTTCTGAAAGCAATCCCTGTGCGATATTCATATGTTTTTTAAAGGTGGTGCCCGGCGCTTCCTGATGCTTCATCACGGACGCAAATACCAGTGTCGATGCAAACGGAATGGAGAGTGAATAGGCAATGGTTTCGTCATGTTCCCGGAATGAGTATTCAAATACATTGAGTTTGAGCCGTTGGTATAGATCCCTGAAAAACACCTTCCCCAGATGTGACGATTCAGAGATAATAATGGCACTTTCCCGGCTCAGATCGCTCAGACTGGCAAAAGTAGGGCCGAACATGGGATGGGTGGAGACATAGGGCCGGGTGCGTTCCCTGTAGAATTCCTCCAACCCGGTTTTCACCGAAGCGATATCGCTCAGGATGCAAGTCTCCGGAAGATAGGGCAATACGTTATGGAATGCAGGGATGGTGTATTTAAGTGTAGCGGCATTGATTACCAGTTCCGGAGCAAAATCTTTTACTTCAGCCGCGTCGGTCATCCGTTGCGTGTTATAGATAAACCTCAATTTTTTGGGATCGGGATCGAGTATCGCCACTTCGTGGTCGAAGCTTAGCACGTCGGCAAAGAACGATCCCATTTTGCCGGCTCCAAGAATTAATATCTTCATTGTTTCAGTTGTTATTCGATTGTAATTCAGTTGTAATTCGATTGTAATTCAGTTGTAGTTCGATTGTAGTTTGATTGTAATTCAGTTGTAATTCGGCTGTATTTGAGCTACGTGCGAAGCACGAATAACACGAGCGGAGCGAGTGAATAACTACTGAATAACGGCGAAGCCGAATAACAATAGAATTGGCGAAGCTGAATATCACTTTTTCGCCCTCTCCATAATTACCATTTGCTGACGCACCGATTCGGAGTGGATGGCTTCCAGCACTTGCTTGACAAAGTCGCCGGACATCTCCATCCGTTCGGCCTGTCCGGCACGGTCGGTGAGGATCTGGTCGTAACGATGTGTTTGCAGGATCGGCATGCCGTGTTCCAGCTTATACTGCCCGATTTCCCTTGATACCCGCATCCGTTTGGCCAACAGTTGCAAAAGTTCATTATCCAGGTCATCGATCTGTTCACGCAGGTCTGAAAGATCTTCCGTAGTCTGTACCGTATCCCGGATCACAAGGTTGTGGAGGATCTCTTTCAGGGTAGCAGGTGTAACCTGTTGTGCCTTGTCACTCCATGCCTCATCGGGGGAGCAATGCGACTCAATGATCAATCCTGAGTAGTTGAGATCCATTGCCTGTTGGCTTAATTTGGCGATCAGGTTACGGGCGCCGCCGATATGGCTTGGGTCACAAATAATGGGCAATGTAGGAAACCGCCGTTTCAGCTCAATAGGGATATGCCATTGGGGGAGATTGCGATAGATGGTTTTGTCGGTAGTACTGAATCCGCGATGGATTACTCCCAATTTTTTTATTCCGGCATTATATAACCGTTCCAAAGCGCCGATCCACAGTTCCAGATCGGGATTGACGGGATTTTTGATCAGTATCGGGATATCCACCCCTTTGAGGGTATCGGCTATTTCCTGTACAGCAAAAGGATTTGCCGCCGTACGGGCTCCGATCCACAGCATATCGATGCCATACTTTAAAGACTCATAGACATGCTTCTCGGTAGCCACTTCGGTCGACATATACATGCCGGTCTCTTTTTTGGCTTCCATCATCCATGCAAGGGCAGGACTACCTATTCCCTCAAACCCGCCCGGTTTGGTTCTGGGTTTCCACACGCCAGCCCTGTATATTTTCACCCCGGTATCTGTCAGTTGCCGGGCAGTGTCTATCACCTGCTCTTCCGTTTCCGCGCTGCATGGGCCGGCAATTACAAGCGGCCTCTTGTCATCTATGCCCGGTAATAAAATTGATTCGAATTCCATATTATTGTTGTTTTATTGTTTGTTAAATGAGAAGTTAAGAAATTGAGAAATTGAGAAGTTGAGAAGTGAAGACGTTTGGGATTCTCCAACCTAATCACTTAACTGTATAACCACTCAGGCACCTAGCCACTTAACCACCCTATGATATGCTTCCTCCAGTTTCTTCGCTGACGATCCCAGCGAAATCCGGATAAACCGGTCGCCGTTGTTCCCGAAAATAGCCCCTGGTGTGATAAACACTCTTGCCTTGTATAGCACTTCATCGACAAATGTTTTACTATCCGACGCATCATTGGGGAGTTTTCCCCATACGAAAAGGCCTACCTGACTTTTATCATAACTACATCCTAAAATATCCATAATCTTCTCTGCCCACACCCGTCGTTCACCATATATCTTGTTCATGTTGGCATGCCATTCATCCGGATTCGACAATGCGGCAATGGCTGCCAGTTGCATCGGTTTGAACTGCCCGCTGTCGATGTTACTTTTTGCCTTGAGTACCCATTTCACAAATTGAGGATTAGAGGCTAGCATTCCTATACGCCAGCCCGACATATTGTGGGATTTACTCAATGAGTTGAGTTCTATACAGATATCTTTGGCTCCCGGCACCGACAAAATACTGATCGGCTTGTCGTTCAGTATAAAACTATAAGGATTGTCGTGACAAATAATGATCTTATGCCTTTTACCAAAATCGACGAGTTTCTCAAATAACGCCATCGATGCATTGGCACCCGTAGGCATATTGGGATAATTGACCCACATCAGTTTTACCTTCGACAGATCCATCTTTTCCAACGCTTCGAAATCGGGCTCCCAACTGTTGTTTTCCAGCAGGTTGTAGGAAATTACATTTGCCCTGAGCATTTCCGATACCGAGCTATAAGTGGGATAGCCGGGGTTTGGCACTAAAACACCATCTCCAAGGTTGAGAAAGGTCATTGAGATATGCAGTACTCCCTCCTTTGAACCGATCAACGGCAATACCTCATCTTCGGCCAATTCCACCTGATATATTCTTCCATACCATTGGGCAAATGCTCTCCTCAGTTCCGGAATACCGGTATAAGGCTGATAAGCATGTGTGTCGGGGCGTTGCGCCGTTTCACAAAGTGTGCGTATGGTCTCCTCCGACGGCATACGGTCCGGGGCGCCTACTCCAAGGCTGATCACATCTTTCCCTTCGGCATTCATACGGGCCACTTCCGCCAGTTTTACCGAAAAATAATATTCGGATATCGATTTTATATGTGCTGCGGGCTCTATCATATTTTTTAAACTAAAAACTAAGAATTAAAAGTAAAAAAATTAAAAATAATGATTTTCGACATTTTACCGTTTCCTTTCTCCATCACCTTTCCACTTATTCACCTTTTCACTCATTCACTGAATCCCTGCTTCTCTTCCCTGTATTCTCCCAACACTTTCAAATCACTGATCAGCGGCATGATCGCATCGATGGATTGCCGGTAACGGTTGTAATCGGTGAAAGTAAGGTCGATATAGAACTGATATTCCCATTCTCTTCCGATAATAGGCAACGACTGGATACGGGTGAGGTTGATATTATAGAATGACAATACCGAAAGGACCTGGGAGAGGCTTCCCTCGTTGTGAGGCAGCACAAAAACCAATGACGACTTGTTGATATGGTTTTCCTTTTGTACTTCCCGGAGCATTTCGCCCTGTGCCAGGATAAGAAAGCGGGTAAAGTTCCTTTTGTTGGTCTCAATCGCTGAGGCGAGGATGTCCATTCCATATTTCTCTGCAGCCAATGTGCTGCAAATTGCCGCAGCCGATGTCATTTTCTTATCCCGGATATCTTTTGCGGCAAGGGCTGTATCCTCGTGTTCCACTATTTTTATACCCGGCAGGGTATCAAGAAAAGCTTCGCATTGCATCAAAGCGATGGGATGTGACATCACCTCCGTAATATCTTCTATTGAATTGCCGGGAAGTGCTGCTAATGAATGTGATATTCGCAATTTATGCTCTCCTGCTATCTGCACGTCGCTCATTTTCAGTAGGTCGTGGTTCTGTAACAGGCTGCCGGCAATGGTATTTTCAATTGCCATCATACCTATCAAATCGGGGTCTTTCCTGGTTTCCGCGAAGACATCACGAAAAGTACTACATGGTACAATTTCCAATTCTTCGTCCCTGAAATATTCACGGGCTGCAATCTCGTGGAATGAACCCGCTCCTCCTTGAATGGCTATTCGTTTCATCTGAACTGTTTTTACATCAAAAAAAAGTCCCACCGTGTAATCGGCAGGACTTTATTTTATTTTGATATGATTTTTTAATTCTTCTCATTCTGCATATAAAATCCCGCCTTCACCTACTAAAGTAAAAGTAAAACCAGAAACCAAATGCAAAAACAGAAGTAATCATTGTCTAAAATTTTCTTTTTGTAAATCGACATGATGGAAATATCATCCCGATAATGACTGCAAAAGTACTACTTTTTTCTTTTCGACAAACAAAATAAAGAAAAATATTTTATATTTGCAGAAAATAAGAGGCACTTCAGGCAAACACAAGCAAGCTTGGTTTACCCTTCGGCTTTCATTATTTTGGCACATCCATAATTGAGAAAATGTAATAAGACTTAAAACAGTCTAACCTTGTGAACTAATATATTCATAACCATATAAAATTTTTATCAATGTTTAAAGATCATCCAAAGGGATTACTTGGAGCCGCCCTTTCCAATATGGGAGAACGCTTCGGATTCTACATTATGATGGCGATTTTAACCTTGTTTATCTCGTCAAAATTCGGACTAAGTGACACAACTACACTTGTGGTCTACTCCATCTTCTACTCGCTTACCTATGTGCTTGCACTTTTGGGCGGCTTTATTGCCGACAAGACGAAGAAGTATAAGCAGACCATTATGGCGGGGTTAGTATTGATGATGATAGGTTATCTGCTTATCGCCATCCCTACAAAGACGCCGGTCGCTAATATGGCTTTGATGTTGACCGTTACCTGCGTGGGTCTTTTTGTTATTGCGCTGGGAAACGGCTTCTTCAAGGGTAATCTTCAGGCTGTCGTCGGGCAATTATACGACAATCCGCAGTATGAACACAAGCGAGATACCGGGTTCCAGATCTTTTATATGTTCATCAATATCGGCGCCGCCTTCGCACCGCTTATCGGTATAGCGGTCCGTAACTGGTGGTTGCAGAAGAATTCATTCCTGTATGATGCCACCCTCTCCACTCTTTCACACCAATTCCTGAATGGTAAAATGGAAGGGCAGGCACTCGATCGTTTTACGGAACTTGCCAATAGTGTCAGTATTTCAGCACCGGTTACAGACTTGACAGCCTTTGCCAATAATTATTTGAACGTATTTACAACTGGATTTCACTTTGCCTTTATAGCGGCAGTGATAATGATGCTTGTTTCGTTGATCATATTCAGCGTGAATAAAAATAAACTTCCCGATCCGGCCAATAAAGTGGTAAAGAAAGAAGACGGTACTTCGGAACAGGTGCAAATGGATATCAAGGAAGTCAAGCAACGTATATATGCCCTTGCGGCTGTATTCGGAGTGGTCATCTTCTTCTGGTTCTCATTCCATCAGAATGGAGCGACACTTACTTTTTTCGCCCGGGACTATGTTGATTTGAGTATGATCAATATCAACCTCGGCTTTACAACCATCCAGGGTGCAGAGATATTCCAGTCAGTCAACCCGTTACTCGTGGTCTTATTGACCTTCCCGATTATAGGATTATTCGGCTGGTTGGCAAGAAAGAACATGGAACCTTCCACACCGCGTAAAATTGCGATAGGGATGGGTATTGCCGCATTGGCTTATATTCTGTTGATGCTTGGATCGATAGGTCTTCCCGATGCATCGGAAAGATTGGCCATGGGCGGGCTGACAAATGCGATGCGCGTTTCTCCCTGGTTACTCGTAGGCACCTATTTTATCCTTACCGTGGCCGAGTTATTTATCAGTCCGTTGGGATTGTCATTTGTGTCAAAGGTGGCTCCTCCCCATCTTCAAGGTCTTATGCAAGGATGCTGGTTGGCAGCCACGGCTGTAGGTAACTTACTTGTCGCACTTGGCGGACTTTTCTATGAGTCACTCCCGTTATGGGGTACATGGCTTGTGTTTGTATGTGCCTGTAGCATCTCCATGGGAGCCATGCTTGCGATGCTCAAATGGTTGGAAAGGGTTGCAAAATAATCAATGGAAAAAAGTCATCCTGAAAACCGTCCATTCCCTGTCGGTGAAATGGATCAATGTGCCGTCGTGCAGACGCATGATATAACGTGACACACTCAACCCGATGCCGGTACCGGCATCCTTGGTAGTGAAAAACGGGACAAAAATATTGGGCAGTACCTCTTCGTTGATGGGCTGCCCATTGTTATATACATCGAGGTGTGTTTTCTCTCCCTCTTCTGACAGCGCTATCCTGATCTGTCGTTTTTCCTGCCCCTTTTGAGTCACTCCTTCGTCGCCATCATATCCTTCACCGCCTGCAATGGCTTCGACAGCGTTCTTCAACAGGTTTAGCAGTACTTGCATGATTTGGGATTCGTCCAATAGGATTACAGGCGATTTATCCGGTAGGTGCAAATTCACCGATATTTCTTTTTCTTCAAGGAGTGCCGTCTCCAACGAGACTGCCCGTTCGATAAGTGATTGCAATGAAACCGGTTTCAATTGAGGTTTGGGGATCCCCGTAAAACGGCGATAAGAGTTGACAAAACTGATCAGCCCTTTGGCTGTTGAATTGATGGTTTGTAAGGCTTCGATCGTATTTTGCATCAGTGAATCTTCTTCATAGGGCTCATCCTGACGGAAAGCGAACAGCAACGAATCGGTCAGCGACGTAACCGGGGCAATGGAGTTCATGATCTCATGGGTCATCACCCGGATCAGCCGAATCCATGAGTCCATTTCCTTGTAATCGAGTTCACTGCCGATATTATTCAAGGTGATGATTTTCAACTTCTTCCCTTGCAGCGTAAGCTCGGAGGCCCTCAGGCTCAACTGCACCTCCTCCCGCTCATTGGCAATTTTTATGGTTTTCACGTCCGACGCTTCCAGGTTGCGGAACAATTCGGGAAACGATTTATCGATATGGTCCAGCTGGTTGACATGGGTGAAGACTGAAAGTCCCAACAGCTGGTTGACGGTACGGTTTATCTGTACCACTACATTGGCTTCATTCAAAATGATGATGCCCGTGGAAACGCTCTCCATGATCACACTTAGGAACTTCTCATTCTCAATCACCTCCTTGCGGGCTTTTGTCAGGATCTCCTTGATACGGTTCATCATCTGGTTCAACTCTTTCTCCCTTCTTGACAATTTGGTCTCCGCAAAATTGAATGAATAATCTCCGTTATCCAACGCATTGAGCAGGAAAATGATATTCTTGTTGAACTGGTTGTAACTCCGGCGCAGATTATGAAGAAGAAAAACAACAAGCAGTATCGATAATGCCATATAGAGATACTCTGTTTGTATGGCAAAATAAGTGCTCATCACAATTGCCGCGACCAGCAGGATCATATAGAGATATAACTTGTATTCGATGGATTTGAACATAGTCGGGTGGTTTTAAAAGATATAATTTGGACATGACCGGGATGGTTTTAAAGTCCGTATTTCTTGATCTTGCTATAAAGCGTAGGCCGGGAAACACCCAGTTCCTTGGCGATAGCCGATATGTTGTTCCCATAACTATTCATGGCACGTTCAATAAGCACCCTTTCCATCTCTTCCAGGGTCACATTTTCTAACGCTGAGCTCTTTTTGCGGCCTCCCCGGGTCTCCTGGGAACGAAGAAACAGGTCGGACGAATCGATTATCCGGTCATCCGATAAGATAAGCGCTTTCTCTATTGTGTGTTCCAGTTCGCGCACATTGCCCGGCCAGTTGTATTCCTGCATTCTGACAATTGCCTCTTTGCTCAGCTTCACTCCCGTTTTATTGTATTTCGCCGTAAAACGATCGAGGAAAAACGAAGCCAGTCCGGGGATATCCTCTTTCCTGTTACGCAACGGCGGCACTTCAATTTGAATCGTATTGATACGATAGAGGAGGTCTTCCCTGAACAGGCCATCCTGCACATCATGAAAAAGGTCGTGATTGGTAGCGCAGATCAGCCGGATATCTACTGCTATCGGCTTGTTGCTTCCTACACGTATGATCTGCCTCGATTGCAGGGCGTTCAATAGTTTCGCCTGAAGCGGATAGCTGAGGTTCCCGATCTCATCGAGAAAGAGGGTACCTTTGTCTGCCGCCTCGATCTTTCCGGCACGGTCGCTATGCGCATCGGTGAACGAACCTTTCACATGGCCGAAAAGTTCACTCTCGAACAGCGTTTCAGTCACCGCTCCCATGTCCACCGTCACCAGCGATTCATTAGACCGTGGAGAGAGTTGATGTATCCTGCGTGCAATCACCTCTTTACCGGTTCCGTTCTCGCCGGTAATCAACACATTGGCATCGGTCTTAGCTACCTTTTCTACCAGTCGTAACAGGTCCCGCATCGCCTGAGAGTCACCCCAGTAGGTGTCGCCTTCCCTGTTCAGCTGGGAATTAAGTACATCCTGCTTCTCTTTCAGCTTGGTCACTTCCTTCCGTGACAACCTCAATTCCAGTGCCGACTGTAATGTGGCCAACAGTTTGGCGTTATCCCAGGGTTTTACCACAAAATCGGTAGCGCCTTCCTTCAGCGCGGTAACTGCCAGGTCTATATCGGCATAAGCGGTAAAAAGCACTACCGGCAGGTCGGGATTTACTTTTTTCACCTCCGAGAGCCAGTACAGTCCTTCATTTCCGGTATTGATCCCGGCGGAATAATTCATGTCGAGCAATACCACATCCGGCATTCTCTCCCTCAGCGTAGACAGCAAGGCGTTGGGAGAGGAAAGGAGGGTTACCTCTTCGAAATGGGCATTCAGTAAAACCTTCAATGCGCTGAGCACATTTTTGTTGTCGTCTACAACGAGAATACGGCCTTGTCTCATTTTGTTAGAACTGA
The DNA here is from genome assembly GCF_040307845.1 of Proteiniphilum sp. Taxonomy (GTDB): domain Bacteria; phylum Bacteroidota; class Bacteroidia; order Bacteroidales; family Dysgonomonadaceae; genus Proteiniphilum. Next base: position 134,845 of record NZ_JAWRIS010000027.1, on the reverse strand, counting down.
GAGGTTGGAACTTGGAACTTAGAAGTCAAGAAGTCAAGAAGTCAAGAAGTAGTTTCAATATACCAATGAAAATAATCCCGATTAGCGTATTCTTTTTTCTTGACTCCTGGTTCTTGAATCTAAAATACAAATGTACTCAAAATATTGTAAAATTATCAACACCCATGTAAAATAATTTTACAAATCCAATAATTTATTATATTGTCAATCTATTCATATACAGTATGATAATTGTTTTGGCACGGTATTGGTTGGTATATTCTAAACAAGAAAGCATCCAATCAATATGAATAAAATTTTTCCCATATTGCTGTTTTTAGTGGTTGCAAGCACCTGGGTGCAGGCACAGGAAAGACAATGGACGTTGGACGATTGCATACGGTATGCGGTAGAAAACAGTCCGAAAATCAACAAGCAAAACGCACAAAATGCTATATACCAGCAAGATTACATGAGTGCTATCGGCCGACTGCTTCCATCGCTAAGTGTCAATACGAATGCCTATTTCAACTTCGGGCGTGGAATCGATTACGATACAAATACCTACATCGATATTAACTCTTTCAGCAATGCCTATTCGCTCTATTCCAGCCTGACACTCTTCGATGGTTTGTCGAATATTTACAGGGTTAGAATGCAAAAAGCCAGTAAACTCGCCGGAAAACAGCAGCTGGAGCAAGAGCGGGAAATGGTAGCGTATGATACCATGGAGTCTTTTTTCAATGTCTTGTATTACAAACGGATGGTACAGCTGGCAGAGGAGCAGGCAGAAGAGAGCGCCAATAACATGAAGCAGGCCAAACGGATGGAAGAGCTGGGGATGAAAGCCAAACCCGACGTGGCGGAAATGGCGGCGAAAGAAGCAGCAGATATCTATAATCTTACACGTCAAAAAAACTTGCTGACCATCGGTATCATACTGCTCAAAGAGAGAATGAATTTTCCGATAGAGGATGAATTGGATATCACGGATGAGCAATCCGACGTGTTGATCGTCAAATCGGGAGAAACGGTGTCGGCCATTTATGAAACAGCCAGGGTGATCAATCCCAGGGCACTGTCTGCCGAGTCGGCATTGAAAGTACAGCAAATGAACAAACGTGTAGCCATGGGGGGCTTTTCCCCGGTTATCTCGATGGAAGCAGGTATATCCTCAGGGTTTGCAAGGTACCTCAACGGAAGTGATTATGAACCCTTTTGGGATCAGCTCAAAAATAAACGGGGGAGTTATGTGGGATTTACATTGTCCGTGCCCCTGTTCACCGGTTTCTCAAAAACGACCAATTATAAGCGGAGTAAGGCGCAGGTGATTATTGCCGAGAGCGAATTTCAGGAAACCCTCCGCACGCTCTACAGTGAGATTGAGCAGTCCGTGGCGGATATGAATGGCCAGGCGGATGCTTACCGGCAGGCTGTGAAACAGCGGGAAGCGATGGAGACCGCACATGAAGCCAATCAAAGGAAGTACGAAGAGGGATTGATCAGCCCACTTGAATTGCATACCAGTGCCAATCGGGTAGTAGAAGCAAAAGCCGAAGAAATGAATGCGGAATTGCAATACCGGCTCAAAGCGCGGTTGGTGCGGTATTACAACGGAGAATCATTTGTGGAAGGGGGAAAGTGATTAGGTGATTAAGTGGAAAGGTGCTTATTAGTTTTTAGTTGAAAAAATTATGGATATTTTAGTTGAAAAGAAAAAGGGATTGAAGAAGAAACACCTCCCCTACATCCTTGGAGGAGTGGCATTTTTGATAGCTGTTATATGGCTTATCTTCGGCAATCACGCATCGAAATTGAATGTGGAGGGTAACCGCATTTCTATTCAGTCTGCCACACGGGGTGAGTTTAACGACTATATACGTGTCAGCGGGCAGGTACAACCGATCAGTACCATACAGTTGAGTGCCATTGAAGGCGGTATGGTGGAGGCCAAACTGGTGGAAGAGGGAGCAGATGTAAAAAGGGGGGAACCAATTGTCCGCCTGAGTAACCCGATGCTGAGCCTGAACATTCTGGATAGTGAAGCACAACTGGCCGAGAAACAGAATTTCCTGCGCAATACACAGGTAGCGATGGAACAGGACCGGCTCACATTGAAAAAGGAAAAACTGCAACTCGACCTTGATGTGACCCGCAAACAGCGCAAGTATGAGCAGTACAAGAAACTGTATGAAGAGGATTTGGCTTCTAAAGAAGATTACCTGCAGGCCAAAGAGGATTACGAATTCGCGGTGGATGGACGGCAACTGGTGGTGGAACGCCAAAAACAGGATTCCCTTTACCGTACCGTGCAGATCGACCAGATGGAGGAGAGCTTGCATAATATGCGCCAGAACCTGATGCTGATACGTCAGCGGAGCGAGAATCTCAATATCAAAGCGCCCGTGGACGGGCAGTTAGGTTTGCTGGATGTGGAGATCGGACAGAATATTCCTACCGGGGGACGCATCGGCCAGATCAGTGTATTGTCCGATTTCAAAGTAGAAGCGATGATCGACGAACACTATATCGACCGGGTAAGGACCGGACTCGACGCCACTTTTGAGCGGCAGGACAAAAACTTCGCGCTGCGCGTGCGCAAAGTATTCCCCGAAGTGCGCGACAAGCAGTTCAGGACAGAGTTCATGTTCGAGGGTGAACGGCCCGACAACATCCGCGCCGGACAGACCTATTATATCAGTTTGCAACTCGGACAACCGGTCGAAGCAGTCCTGATACCCCGTGGACCGTTCTATCAGACCACCGGCGGGCAGTGGATCTTCGTCGTCACACCGGACGGAAACAAAGCCGTAAAACGCAGGATCACCATCGGGCGGCAAAATCCCAACTACTACGAAGTAACCAGTGGGCTTGAACCGGGTGAAAAGGTGATCACTTCCAGCTACGAAACGTTTGGTACTGCGGAAGAATTGATTTTGAAATAGATTATAATATGTCAATGTGATTAATGAGACTAATTCCGACAGATTGGGACAGTTGAATTGGCATATTGGCAAATTAATAAATTAGCTTAGGTTCTTGATTCTTAAAAAAGAATATGAAACAAATTGTAAAAAACCTGACACATGCATTCCGCCGTTTTAAAATGGCCAATGTGTTGAATATAGTAGGGCTATCGATTTCCTTTGCCTCTTTTATCGTGATTATGATGCAGGTCAGTTATGACTACAATTTTGACAAGGGAATAAAAGGCTACGAGCATATATACCGTGTAGATATTGTACACGGGGGCGGGCAGAAGCAAGCCGTTATCTCCCGTCCATTCGCTGAGCTTATATTTAAATCATCACCCCGGATTGAAGCCGGAGCAATAAGTAATCCTTTTTTTGGAGGAGAGTTGTTTTTCGGTATCGATAAGGCCGGAGTGATTTCATACTACAAGGAAAAGAGCATATTCGTCTCCCCTTCATTTACCAATGTCTTCCATTTCGATATAGTAGAGGGAGAAAAGGATGTCTTGAATGAGCCGGATAAAGTGCTTGTGCCTAAAAGTATGGCAGAAAAACTTTTCGGAAGCGAAACAGCTTTGGACAGGCAATTAAAACTGTCCGGCAAAAATATTTATACGATAGGCGGAGTGTACAGGGATTTCCCCCGGAATTCTTCCTTACAGAACTGTATATACATTGCCATGCCTGAAAATGAGAATGTAAATAACTGGGGAAATTGGAATTATAATGTATATATCCGTCTCAATGGAAATAACCCGGTGGATACTACGTTGCTCAATGATAATTTCAGGAAGAACCTACCGGAAGATCTGAATATTGATTTCAGCAAAGGTTCGCTCCAATTCACACAATTGCCCGATTTACATTATACGACCGACGTATTGTACGATAACTCACCGAAATCGAGTCGTCAAACTATCGCGGTACTCTTTGCCATTGCTTTTGTGATTGTGATTATCGCGGCAGTCAATTTTATGAATTTCAGCGTGGCACAGACTCCCATGCGTATCAAAGGGATCAACACCCAGAAGGTATTGGGCGCCACCGACACCGGATTGCGGTTGTCATTGTTGGCGGAGGCTATCCTGATCAGCGTATTGGCTTACTTGTTGTCACTGGCGCTTGTTTTTCTGGTTTCGCGCTCCCCTGTTGCCGATATGGTAGATATGGACATTGCTTTACGGTCATATCCTGTCCTGATCGGTATGACAGCGGCACTGGCCATACTTACCGGCATTTTGTCCGGGCTTTATCCCGCCTACTATATCACCTCTTTCCCTCCGGCAGTGGTACTTAAAGGAAGTTTTGGCTTGTCGCCTAAAGGCAGAAAACTGAGAAATATGCTGATTGGCTTTCAGTTCGTCATCTCACTGGTGTTGATGATGGTGGCAGGATTCATGTACCTCCAAAACCGGTTCATGCAAGACTCTCCTTTGGGGTACGACAAGGACGCGCTCATCGTTACCGATATAAACAATAATATCAATCAAAGCCGTGATGTCTTTACGGAGGAGTTGCATTCCTTTTCGGGCATAGAAGGTGTTGCCTATGCCCAATTTTTACTGTCGAGTTCGGAACAATACATGGGCTGGGGGCGTGAATACCGAGGCAAGAACATCCAATACCAATGTCTTCCCGTTGATCCCGATTTTCTCGAAGTAATGGGAATTGATGTCGTCGAGGGCAGAGGGTTCAGGGAAAGTGATAAAGATACGGAAAACGGAGTGTATGTCTTCAACGAGAAAGCCCGCAGTGATTATGATCTGGAATTGAACCACCGGATAGATGATGCAGAGATAGTGGGTTTTATTCCCGACATAAAATTTGCTTCTTTTCGTACCGAAATGGCCCCGATGGCTTTTTATGTATGGGGAACGCAAAATTGGGGAAGATCAGCCAATTATGCCTATGTCAGGGTGAAAGCCGGAAGCAATCTCGGCGCAGTATTGCAGCATGTAAAGGAAGTTTTGGATTCCATCGACCCGGACTATCCGTTCCACGTGCGTTTTTATGACGAGGTGTTGAATCAATTGTATGAAAAAGAACAAAAAATCAGTGCATTAATCACCTTGTTCAGCCTGATTGCCATTATTCTCTCTATGGTGGGCGTCTTCGGCCTGGTGATCTTCGAAAGCGAATATCGACGTAAAGAGACCGGCATCCGAAAGGTATTGGGATCGTCCGTCGGAGAAATACTTGCCTTGCTGAACAAGACATATCTCATCACGCTTTCCGTCTGCTTTGTCATCGCAATTCCGATAGCCTCTTTTGCGGTGATTAAATGGCTTGAAAATTTTGTGTTCCGCACGCCAATCTATTGGTGGGTATTTGTATTGGCGGGACTGGCAGTTTTATTGATCACCCTTGTTACCGTAAGTTGGCAAAGTTGGCGGGCAGCAACCGCCAATCCGGTGGATTCACTGAAAACAGAATAAATTAATGGGACAATATGAACAATCTGAAATTAGCATATCGCAACCTGTTCCGGAAGAAGCAAAACAACCTGATAAAGATTCTCTCGTTGGGATTTGGTTTGGCCGTCGGGCTGGTACTGCTCTCAAAGGTAAGTTTTGAACGAAATTATGACGATTTCTATCCTGACGCGGATCGAATTTATCAGATATGGACTACCTTGTCCGGCAGGACAAATGATACAGGACTGGATCAATGGGGACAGGTCAGCGGCGCAATAGCCCCCGGCATGAAAGCAGAAATACCGGAAGTGGAAGCGGCAACTCGGTTTACCTATTTGACCGGGGAAAATGCCGTTTTTTCTACACCCGACAAAAAACGGTATAAAGGCACCTTTATCATGGCTGACAGCTGTTTTTTCGATTTGCTTCCCCGTCCGATGATTAGAGGTAATGCCAAAGAGGTATTGTCTCGTCCGATGTACGCCATGGTTTCGCAATCCGCCGCTGAGAAAATGGGAGGCGATGTGATTGGGAAACAGATACAATTAGAAACCTATCCCGGCAGGGAACTGACAATAGATGGGGTATTCAGCGATGTTCCTGAAAATTCCCATCAACGTTATGATGTGGTTGTTTCTCTCAACTCGATGGCCTCCTTCTACAGCTATGACGGACAGGAAAACTGGCTGGGAAACGACCGCTATCGGGGGTATGTGAAGTTGCATCCGGGAACCGATCCTGAAAAATTGGCTCCCTCCGTTCGACTGATGCAAAAGAAGCACCAGGATATAGAGGAGATAGAGGCTAAAAACGGCTGGACTCTCACTTATGCTCTCCTCCCGTTAAAATCCATCCATAGCGATTCTCCCGAGGTCAAGAGGATGACACTACTGCTTACAATTATAGCTTTCGCACTGATTCTTACGGCTATCCTGAATTATGTACTGATTGTGATCACCGCATTGGTAGGTCGTTCCAGGGAGATAGCAGTATATAAATGTTATGGAGCTGAAAACCGGAATGTGGGTAGTTCAATAATGACCGAGACATTCCTTCACTTTGTCTTGTCCTTGCTACTTGCCGGTTTACTTGTATTCAGTTTCAGGGGAACCATTGAAGAGATGCTTTCTGCATCATTGGGTTCATTGTTCAGTCTCCGTTCTTCCCTCTATCTGGCGGTAATTGCCGTTCTTATCTTTCTGTTTACCGCATTCGCACCCGCATATATTTTATCCCGTATTCCCGTGGCAAGCATTTTTCGGGGTACAGGACAGATCCGGGCAAGATGGAAACTGGTATTACTTTCAGTGCAATTCGCGGCGGCAGCATTTCTTTTTTCGTTGCTGGTCATTGTCAGCAAACAATACAACCTGATGACCAACGATAATCCGGGTTATTCTTACGGGAACGTTTTACATGCCGGCACTTTCGGTGTACCCCGGAATACTGTCCAGACGGCTATAGATCGGTTGTGGCAATTGCCCCAGGTGGCATCAGTAGCAACGGCGAGTATGCTCCCATTCGAGAATATGTCCGGTAACAATGTAATTATACCCGGAGAGGAGCGTGAACTGTTCAATATTGCTGACATGTACTGGGCGGATGAACATTACATCCCGTTGATGGAGATACCCATTGTTGAAGGAAAAGCATTTGACGCCAAGAGTGCCCCCAATGAAGTAGTCGTCAGCCGGTCATTCAAAGAAAAAATGGAAACTATCGCCGGATGGGACGATGTGGTGGGGAAAGATATCATTATTACTGAGCATGGACTGAGCCGGATCGTGGGAGTATTTCCGGATATCCGGCTGGGGGCAATTTCCGATCAGGACACGCGTCCGTCGGTACTATTTTTCAGAAATACCCCAAGTAACAATATTATTATCAAACTTCATTCGATGAACGGAGAGAATATCGAACAAGTCTTCGATCTATTGCAGGAGACCATGCCCGAAAAGGAAATAGCGCTTTCGCCCTATGCCGACAGCCTGGTGAATATGTATTCAGGGGAACGTCAATTCCGTGATGCCATTTTTATCGGAGGATTGATTACCGTGCTTATCACCCTTATCGGGTTGATTGGTTATGTCAACAACGAGATGCTACGCCGCAGGGCTGAAATAGCTATCCGGAGAATTAATGGAGCGACTTTGAGTGACATATTGGGGCTGTTCATGAAGAATATCCTTGTTATCGCCCTGTCGGCCTGTGTGGTGGGAGAAGCTGCGGCAGCCCTGGTGGCTTCTAAATGGATGGAGAATTTTACTGAGAAAATCGGATTGTCTCCGTTTTTATTTATCGGATGCGGAGTCATAGTGATATTGTTTATCGAATTGATTGTGGGTATGAATTGTCTGAAGACAGCCAATCAGAATCCTGTCGATTCGCTGAAGAAAGATTGACGAAGTCAATGAGACTGATGAGGAAACAGCGGGAATTTCGACTTTCATGTCTTTATTCTTGGCTCTTAAAAAAAATGATATGAATATTCTACGATCTTACAAACGTACCCGATTTTTCTTATGGGTAAATATTACCGGGTTGGCTATCGGATTGGCAGTTTCTATTATGCTGATCCTGTTTGTGGTAAATGAACTGAGTTACGACAAGCATTTCGAGAACAAAGAGCGGATCGTACGCTTGATAACCGTTTGGGAGGGAAATGAGCAGACTACTCATTATGCGATCAATATGCGCAAAGCTTATACGGAACTTCCGGCGAAAATACCCGGAGTGGAAGCGGCTGTTCAACTCTATCAGAGAGGAACGTTAGAGGTCATTCAAGAGAAGGAGCGCTTCCAGAATGTCCGTACTTTGTGTGTGGATCCTGAATTTTTCAAGGTATTCCGGATGAAGTTTGTGGAAGGAGATGCCCAAACGGCATTGAGTAACCCCAATTCAATTGTGCTAACACGTCGGCAGGCTGATATTATTTTTGGTGACAGCCACAGCGCGATCAACCAGATACTCAAAATCAGCGACCGGGATTATGCTGTTTCGGCAGTAGTGGAAAATCTTCCGGCCAATACTCACTTCTCATTCGATGCATTGCTTCCCATGAAGTCAATAGATGATTGGATGGGAGGTATGCCGGGATTGGAATTTCTGACCTACTATCTGGTGAGTGCGGATGCATCGCTCAGCGATGTAAGGAGTGCCATCGAAAAAGAATATTCCTCTATCACTACCGCTTTCGGCGAATCGTTCAGTGCGAAAGTTTATGGCAAAACAGATAAACTGACCGATATCTATTTACATTCCGATGGATTCAGCGGCAACATTGGCAGGATGGGAGACATGCGGTTTGTCTGGCTCTTGTCCGGTCTCGCATTGTTTATATTGTTGCTCGCTGTCAGCAACTTCATTAATCTGTTTATCGCACAGGGTGAGACCCGTATGCGCGAGATCGGTATCCGCAAAACGAACGGTGCGGCTATCAGTGATATTGTCAGGCAATTCTTTTCCGAGGTCTCCGGTATCGTATTGATTGCCTTTATCATCGGAGTGGTTCTCACGATCATACTTGCTCCCTATTTTTCGGAATTGATCCACAGGGAGATTGATATGGTCCAGTTATGGAATCCCACTTTTATCCTGTCTGCCGCCGGCCTTTTCATCGTGACCGTTGTTTCTTCGGCGTTTTATCCCGCACTGTATCTGAGCCGTTTCAGCCCGCTCGATATCCTGGGCAAAAGGATCCGGTTTTCAAAACGCAGGTTGATGGTGGGTGTAGTGGTTTTTCAATCCATCATTACCATCGTGCTTGTGTCGTTTATCCTGATTGTCAATAGCCAGACCAATTATCTCAAAAATATTCCCCTTGGATATAATCCTGATAATGTAGTGACTATTTGGATGAATAATACGATTCGCAATAGTTTTGACGCGATAAGACAGGAATTGCTCTCCGTACCTGAAATAAAACAGGTAAGTGGAGCACAGCATACTTTCGGGAGGGGATGCAGCGGACAGGGTATCAGCCTGCTCGACAATAAGGAGGAAAGGCATAGCATCAATGAGTACCGGATTATGCCGGGAGTAGGTGAACTGATGGAATTGCAATTGGTCGAAGGTGATTTTTTCAAGGAAGATGCGCCCGACAGCATTTATCAAGTCGTGCTGAATGAAGCTGCTGTCAAGATGTTGGGGATATCACCTCCGGTGGTCGGGAAATCTGTAATGTATACATGGGGTATTACTGAAATAGTCGGCGTCGCAAAAGATTTCTGTTATGCCTATCCGGCCGATAAGATTGCACCCATCGCTTTGAGCAAAACAAATTGGGGAGGCACGATATATATCCGTTTCAGGGAAGGAACCGACAGGAGACAGGCGCTCGAAAAAACGTCAGAAGTCTTCCATCAATTCGATCCCGATTTTATAATCAATGCCACCTGGAGTGAGGATATCTACAACCAGAAGTTTGAGACGTTCGCAACCACTTCGAGGGTAATCACACTGGCCTCGTTGCTTTCGATTTTTATCGCAATGCTGGGACTGGTAGCGATACACTTATACACCACCGTCCGCAGGACCAAGGAAATTGGGATCCGCAGGATCAACGGAGCTACCCCCGAAGCAATATTCACCTTATTGACCAGTGATATCGTCAAATGGATTGTGATTGCCGGAATCGTAGCCGTGCCCATTATCTATTATATGGCAACCCACATGCTAAATGAATACAGTAATCATACTTCATTGAACTGGACAATGTTCGTGATTCCCATATTGGTCCAATGCATCATCGCCATTCTGGCTACATCGGGAGTGACGCTGTGGGCTTTGCACCAGAATCCGGTGAATGCGTTGAAGAAAGAGTAAACTCTTCCATTCTTCACTTCTAAATTCAAATTTCTAAACTTCTAAAATAAAAGCAACAATTATGATTAAGATTAACGATTTAAGAAAAGTATTCCGTACGGAAGAGGTGGAAACCATCGCGTTGAACAATATCGCCATGGAAGTAAAAGAAGGTGAATTTGTAGCCATCATGGGGCCGTCGGGTTGTGGTAAATCCACTTTGTTGAATATCCTCGGGCTGCTTGATAACCCCACGTCGGGAGAATACTGGCTCGACAGTAAGGAAGTAGGACATCTGAAAGAGAAAGAGCGTACCCAGACCCGTAAAGGTAAAATTGGTTTTGTGTTCCAGAGTTTCAACCTGATCGAAGAGATGACGGTATATGAAAATGTGGAGTTACCGCTTACCTATCTCAAAGTAAAAGCATCGGAGCGCAAGAAACGGGTGGAAGAAGTGCTTCGCCGCATGAATATCAGCCACCGTGCGGGACATTTTCCCAATCAGCTTTCGGGTGGTCAGCAGCAACGTGTCGCCATCGCCCGCGCCGTGATCGCCAACCCCAAACTGATCCTTGCCGATGAGCCGACCGGTAACCTCGACTCCAAAAACGGGAAGGATGTAATGGACCTGCTCACCGAACTGAACAGGGAAGGAACCACCATTGTGATGGTAACCCACTCGCAACACGATGCCTCGTTCGCACACCGCATCGTCAACCTGTTCGACGGACAGATCGTCACAGAAGTACAGATGTAATAGGTAGGATAAATCACGCAACATGCTCAACTTAAAAACCTATTTGAAATTCCTTTCACGCAACAAACTTTATACGTTTGTTTCGATTGTAGGGTTTTCTATATCATTGATGTTCGTCATTATTCTGGGACTGTACGTCAGGCAACAACTGTCGGTGGATGATTTCCAGAAGAATAAGGATCGTATTTTCCTGATGACGCACGATAATAAAACGAACTTCGGTAATCCGGTAGCACTGTATGTCAAGGAGAATACGCCTGAGGTGGAGTCTTTCGTCCGGGTAGTATCACGGGAGACAGCGTTAGGTCAAAAGGGCAACGACAAGATCAAGGCTAAGGCACTGTTTGCCGATTCTACCTTTTTCAGTGTTTTTTCCTTTAAATTGATAGAGGGAAATCCTTCACAGGTGTTAGAAGCACAGAAAAGTGTGGTGGTAACCCGTAGTTTTGCCGCCAAAACATTCGGGGCGGAGAATCCTATAGGGAAAAGTCTTTTTATCGAGAATTCCGAACATACCATTACCGGAATAATGGAAGATATACCGGTAAATACAATTATTACTGATGCCGATTTTGTGGTAAATTACAATTCCATTACATTGGTTTTTGGGGGTAACTGGGTACTTGACACACCAAGCAATTTCGGATTTACCATGTTCTTTATGGCAAAACCTGGAACCGATTTACCCTCAAAAGCCCCGGTATTGCTCGAAGCTTTCAAAAAGGACTTCTGGTTTTTTAGCAGGGGTTTTTCTGACAATCTGGAGTTTATGCCGCTGAAGAAAGCATACTTTGAAGCAGAGAACTATGGCGATATGGAATTACGGCATAACAGCCGGACCACTATCACCGTTTATATGGCAATCGCGATCCTGATATTGGTGATCGCCCTGTTGAATTATGTCAATCTCACAGTAGCCCAGGCAGGATTCCGAGGAAAGGAGTCGGCTATCAAGAAACTGTTGGGGTGCGGCAAATCCAGACTGATATCCCAATTGCTTGCCGAGTCGCTGTTGATAACTGCAGTAACCTTTATTGCCGGGTTGCTGTTGGCATTCCTTGCAGAACCGTTTTTTAACAACGTGCTGAATACCTCACTTGATCTGGCATATCAGTTTACACCATCCGTGATAGGAATCTGTATCCTGTTCGTGGTTATTATTTCACTTCTTGCCGGAATTATTCCCGCACTGATCATTTCCAGCTTCAATCCGCTCGAAGTGGTAAAAGGTACCTTCTCCCGGAAAGTGAAATCATCCTATTCAAAAGGATTGATTATATTTCAATATACGGTGGCGATTGCCTTGCTTATATGTGCCATCTTTATTCAACGGCAATCCCGGTTTTTGATCAACTATGATGTAGGCTACAATCGGGAAGGTATTCTGGAAATAAACAATACCGGACTGGATACAACCCAGTTGGACGGTTTTAAAGCGAAACTCCTGGGGATCCCCGGAGTGGACCTGGTTTCCTTCTCATGCGGAACACCTCTCGACGGCGGTAACAACAATTCGTATGACCTGGACGGTGAGCAGTTCAGTTTTCAGGAATTCTATGTGGATTCGGCCTTCTTCAAAATATATGGGATCACGATTGATCCGACCGGTATCCCTCCGTCAAATGACACCTGGTGGCTAAATGAGAAGGGATATAAAGCCGTACATGTAGATGAGGCAACTCAAACATTTAGTGTATGGGGTGGAGAGTATAGAGCACAGATTGCCGGTATTTTCAACGATTTCAAGATTCGTAAACTTGATCAGGATTATAACCAGTTGAGGATGCGGTGGCGAAGAAACGGGGAGACTCCATGGCAGATTATCGTAAAAATGTCTCCAGGAAGTGATTATTATAGTATGGCAAGGCGTGTCGAGGAGGAATATACGCAATATACCGGTGGAGAATTGTTTGAAGCCCGGTTTGTAGATGAAGGAATCCAGCGGAATTACGAAAGCGTGCAGAAAATGTCATCCATTATGAGTGCTTTTACTCTGCTGACCATTGTCATTATGGTGATGGGGGTATTCGCCATGTCGCTCTACCTGATCCGGCAGAAGGAGAAGGAGATCGCCCTGCGGAAGATCAATGGCGCCACCGAAGGGGAGGTATTGCTCCTGCTTAACAAGGATTCTCTGAAAAGAGTAGCTATCGCGTTCGTGATCGCATGTCCCGCGGCATACTATGCTATGACAAAATGGTTCGAGAACTTTTCCTATAAGATCGGACTTTCGTGGTGGGTATTTGTCGTTGCCGGACTGGCGGTACTTTTCCTTACACTGGTTTCGGTAAGTTATATGACCTGGAAGGCGGCACGCGCCAATCCGGTGGATTCTTTAAAAGGTGAGTAAAATGAATATAACCCCAATTTTCCGTCGTTTAGTAAAGAGCAGGTCTCTGCGTATCGTCAACCTGTTGGGGTTGTCGGTGATCTTCGCCTGCCTGCTCCTGTCGTACCGGTATATCCGCAAAGAGTTGAGCTACGACCGTTTCAACGAGAATGCCGACCGTATGGTGCGGTTATCGATACAATATGACGATGAACCTTTGGACGGACGTCTCTATTTGCAAAACGTGGAATCGGAACTGGAGAAAATTGCTGAGATCGAACAATTTGTATCCATCACCAAAGTCAATACGGCTGTGTTGGCCTATGCAGGTGAACGACGCATCATGAACGACTTTTATGCGGTCTCTCCCAATTTCTTTGAAGTATTCAGCTATCCACTTGCGACAGGCGATCCTTCAAACGTGTTGAAATCGCCGGAGAGCATCCTTGTCAGTCAGTCATTGGCACAGGAACTGTTTGGTGACGAGAACCCCATAGGAAAAGAACTCTCTCTGGAAGGAAGGCGACTGGATTCAAAAACTTATTTTGTAAGTGGTGTATTCGACGATTTTCCCGAAAACTCCCATTTCCATACCGACCTGCTCTTTCACCGGCGACAAGACATACCCGAATGGACTTATGTATATCTTTTACTGAATGATATACGTAACCTTCCAAGAGTAAAAGAACAGATTGAAGCCCATTATGATGCATTCGAAAATCTAACCGAAGAGGTAACGGCCCACCTGATACCGCTGACCGATATCCATCTCCATAGCCGGGCACAACGGGAAATGGAGCATAACGGAAATATCTATTATATCTATCTGATTGCAGGAGCCAATATCTTGTTGTTAGTAGTGGTATTGTTCAATTTATGGTTGAACCACAGCCTGCTATTCTCTTACAACAAAAGATATTACCGGCTATTGAGACTAAATGGTGCCGACGCTTCCACTATCCTCTATAACGAAACCATACCGGCTGTCCTGATTGGTTTACTCTCTATCCTGATCGGGGGAATTGCAGCCTATTATCTGGCGCCCATACTTCATTTCCCAACGTTCCGGTTTCTCTCTTATGGAACAATCGGGCTGGCACTCTGTTTTTTGGGGCTTACGCTATTTGTATCGCTTATCCCCGTACTGGCAAGCATTTCTTCTACGATGTTCATCAGTACACGCGATAGCCTGAACCCTTCTCGTTTCTCATTCTCCAATATCCGGTATATGCTTGTAATACAATATGCAATTGTGATATTTATCGTGATTATTTCATTCGGCATATCGAAACAGCTTAATTTGATAAAAACAACACAAGTAGGCGGCAAAACGGAGAATATCCTTGTGATGGAAGAACAGCCCGATGATGTAAAGGAACGCTACGAATTACTGAAAACAGAATTACTGAAACATCCGGAGATAGAACAGGTCACGACCGCTTTCCAGTTGCCCGGTACCGCAATCCGTGATGGGGTAAGAGTAACCGTAGAAGGTAAAGGTGAACCTGTACCGCTTCCCCTTCTCCTGGTCGGCGAAGACTTTTTCTCTTTTTTCGGGATAGAACCCATTGCAGGGAAGCTGTTCGATCCATATAAAATGAGTTACAAGGACGAATCGGAGATCTTGATGCATTATCTTCAAGGCAAGGAGATCCCCACTGATTTAACGGAACAATATATGCTCAACCGCAAGGCCCTCAGTATCCTTGGCTTTCATTCACCGGAAGAGGCGATCGGGAAAAATATGCATTTCACGCAAGGCACAATCGATTATATCAGCAAAGGTACCATCTGCGGCGTAACCGATGATTTTACCTATATCAATATCTATGAAGAGTCTATTCCCCTGATCATCATGCAGCGACAACTGTTCCGGCATTGTTTTATGTTGAAATTCGCACCGGCCAAACAGGAAGAAGGGTTGAAGATATTCAATGAAGTATGGAATAAAGTAAATCCTGATTACCCGCCCAACTATAGTTTTTTGCAGGATGTATATGGGACGGTCTATCGTAATGAGTTCAATGCAGGACGGCTTGTCAACCTGTTCTCGCTATTATGCCTTGTTATCGCCAATCTGGGGCTGGTTATCTTTATGGCATTTATCGTCAAGCGGAGACGGAAGGAAATTGCCATCCGGAAAGTGAACGGAGCGCAACCCGGGCAGATCATCCGGATGCTGAATAGGAGTTTTATCTACCGCATCCTCTTCGCTTTTGTGATTGCCTCGCCGCTCGCCTGGTGGGTCATGCAACAATGGCTTGCCAACTTCGCCCACAAAACCTCTCTCGACTGGTGGATATTTGTACTGGCAGGCATTGCCGTACTGCTATTTTCTGTGGTTTCCGTATCATGGCAAAGCTGGCGGGCATCCGTCCAGAATCCGGCTGAAGTGGTGAAAAGTGAGTGATGCAACGTAACTTTTTTCTTCCGTCGAGGTGAGGATTTTTAATGAGGAGTTTGGCAAAGATACTGATAGACTTTATACCCATTTCTGTTTTTCATTATTATAGCAGATAAAATTACCTGTTTACAATGAGATAAACAGATTTTCGGCAAATATTTCGCCGTACCTTACTCTTTCTTAACCCTTGTTTAACTCTTACCAAATTCTTGTTTATAAGACTTTGATATAATTTTGACCTTTAACCTGCGGAACTCGTCCCCTAGTTATTTGGTTTTTCGATGTATAAGAACTCCTATGTCTGTTCCGATTGTGGAAAGGAGTGATTCTTCTTTCTTACTTTGCAGTACAAATTATTTTTCTTAATTTTGAGCAAGAAAAAAGATATCAGTATGGAAACAATAATAACCACACCCGGTAACGAAAGACAAAGTAATTTGGTAAAGTCTATACTTAAGGAAATGCGTATTCACTTTACGAGCCATACTGGCGAAAGCGAAGTAGAAGTTTCAGCCGCAGAACTGGAGGCGATAGATAGAGGATTGGAAGAAGTGAAAAATGGAAATGTGATGTCTCACAATGAAGCAAAAAAATAAGCTCAAATTCTGAACAATGGAACACCCTATTTTATCTATTCTAACAGTTTCTGTCTTATTGCATGGTTGCGTTTCATTGGATAACAGCATTTCTCCTGATGAAACGGCAAAGGAAATCTTTACCCCGACAGAACTGGAGGGCATCGACCGGATGATCCACTTTGTGGACAGTATCGTATCGGAAAGGACCGGGCTGACAGATATCAATGAGAGTTACCGGGCTTATCTTGACAGAGTGAATGCAGATGTTAAAAAGGGGGCTATTACTCCCCTGTTGGATGACAGTGCAAAATTTCAATTTCTGGAAACAATCGATAAGGATGCTTTTTCCGCCATCTGGAGAAAGAGTTTGTCATATATTCCCTGGGAATCACGATGCAGAAAGCATCTTGAACTGAATTTTGAAGGAAAATATAAGAAATATCTGCAAGAGACAGGCAAATCTGACGATCGTTATGCCGGTATATACGAAGACTTGAATATGTCCGGTGATTTCTCCCCTGCGACTGTTGCAGAGTTTTTAAAGAATCACCGGGAACTTGATTTCACACTTTACAAGCACCGTTTGTGGGCTACCGTATTCCTTCTTAGAATGGCTGAACCTCTTGAAATACCGGACGATCTCAACAGTAGGGTCGTATTATCTATGGATAAACGGGTTTATGAACTTTCTGCACTTCCCGAGAAAAAACCTATTTTAAATGCTCTTTAAAGAATATTTCCAACTTGTCGAATGGAATTACATCTACGTTGTCGTATAAATCCACGTGAACGGCATTAGGAATAATCATTAGCTCTTTTGGTTCGGAAGCATTTTTATAAGCATCTTCACTGAAATAACGTGAGTGTGCTTTTTCCCCTGCAATCAGTAACATGGGTCGTGGCGATATTTCTTTGATGTAAGTTAAAATCGGCATATTCATAAACGATAATGCATTGGTAGCATTCCACGCACCTGTCGAGTTTAGAGAGCGTTCGTGAAATCCTCTCGGTGTACGGTAATAGTCGTAGTATTCTTTTACAAATTGTGGTTCATCGCCTTTCAGCTTTTCGGGGTTTAATACTGCTCCTGCGTGGAATATTCCCGCTTCTGCATCTTTCCAACGTTGCTCGCCTAATTGCTCTAATGTTTTGGTACGTTCTTCCAAAGTAACTACATCGTTATAGCCTTTTGACATTACTCTTGTCATATCGTACATGCTTGCTGTGGCTACGGCTTTTATACGCTTATCAATAGCAGTGGCGTTTAAAGCAAAGCCAGCCCAACCACAAATACCAATAATACCTATTTTATTTCTATCAACAATTTTTTGTATTCCAAGAAAATCAACTGCTGAACTGAAATCTTCGGTATTGATGTCGGGCGATGCAACGGCACGAGGTTCACCACCGCTTTCGCCTGTATAGGACGGGTCAAAAGCCAATACCACAAATCCACGTTCTGCCATTTGGTTGGCATATAGCCCCGAAGATTGTTCTTTTACAGCTCCAAAAGGTCCGCTAATAGCCAACGCAGGCAAAGCTTCGTTGCTACGACTTTTGGGACTGTATAAATCGCCTGTCAATGTTATCCCATAACGGTTGTTAAAGGTTACTTTTTGGCGTGTTACCTTATTGCTCAACTCAAAAGTATAATGTTCTGTTTTTGCTGTTTCTTTCATATTTTCTACATTTTGATTGTTTATACTTTGTGCGCAGGACTGCCCTAAAAACAGAAGGCTTGCAACTGCTAAATTTGATAATCCTTTCATTTTCTTTCTGTTTTAAATGGCTTTAATGATTTTCGCGGGAATACCGCCCACAATTATATTGTCGGGAACGTCTTTTGATACTACCGCACCCGATGCTACAACTGAATTTTCGCCGATGGTAACGCCTTGCAATATGGTTGCTCCTGCACCAATCCATGCATTTTTTTTGATATGGATAGGTTTCGGTACCAATGCGTGTCTGTTTTCGGGTTCTAATGGGTGTCCCTCTGATAATAGGCTGACTTTGGGAGCTATCAATACGTTATCTTCTATGGTAATTCCTCCCAAGTCAAGGAAGACACAATCAAAGTTTATAAATACGTTTTTGCCTATTTTTATGTTCTTCCCATAATTGAGGTATAGCGGTGTAAATACGGCAACGCTTTCGTCAATTTCTGTGCCTGTGATTTGGCTTAATAAAACCCTTATTTCTTTCGGGTTTGTGACGTTGTTCATCTGTGCCAATAATTCTTTTGTTTTGTATGATGCTTCACGCATTTTATAAGCTTCGGGGTCGTTTGGCAAAATGGTTTCGCCATTGCATAACCGTTCAAATATATCTGTTTTTTGCATTACATTATTTTTTACAATGCAAAGTTAAAGACAAAGCCTTACAACAGCTTTGGCGTAAGGCTCAAATTATTTTGCTGTGAAGCTCAATTTTAAATTTCTGACGGTGGTACTCCGTATTGCTTTTTAAATACAGTGGAAAAATGGGATGGATTTTTAAATCCGACTTCCATACAAACGTCCAGCACTTTTTTGTTTTCTTCTTTCAGCTTTATGTAGGCCATTTCCAAGCGCTTTTTTATCAGCCATTTTTGCGGAGTGAGGTTGCTTATCTTTTTGAAGTCCCTTTTAAAAGTTGCCAAACTCCGCCCCGTAAATGATGCGATTTGCTCCATTGAAAGGTCCTCCATATAATTGTCATTAAGAAAATCCAAAAGGTCGATTTTCCACGGTTCGGCAAAGTCGAACAGTATTGGATAAAGCATTTCATTATTATTCAGCAAGGCATAAATTCCTTCCAATAATTTCAGATGAATAACGCCCTCCGTTGGTTTTACGTTGCTGTCAAAGTATGGGGTAAGCGACTGAAACAAACTTTCTATATCAGGGGTTTTATTTAGTTTGAAAACGTTCTTGTCGGAAATTGTTATGTCTTTCGGAATTTCCGATTTGTTCATTTTGCTGTAAAACTCACGCAACACATTGCGCTGAAATACAAGTGAAATTCCTTTGTACAGTTCCTTGCCCTTGCTGTTCTTGTACATTGTCAACCTGTGGTCACGTCTGATAAAGGCACACTCTCCTGCTTTTATGGTTATCCGTTTATTTCTGTCCTCGATAACCTGTTTGCCCGAATACAGATATAACAAAACGTGCTCGGGTTTTGAATGGACACAATGTGTACCCCTTTCGGAAAAACACGAAAGGAATATATCCGAATAGCTTATGGTCTGAAAGGCATCGTTTTGTTGTTCTGCCATAATTTTGTTGTTGCTGTTATTGAGTGGTACAAAGTTAGAAATTTTGTGTCTGCTTTAGTTTGCCGTAAGACTCAAATTATTTTGCTGTGAAGCTCAATATATTGTAGAGAAATATTCGGAGCACTTCTTAAGGTGAACAATACCTTAAGCGTGGATGCTTTTTTGCTGAAAATTCATTTTACAAATAGACAAAAAAGAACAGCCATCCTCCATTATATTTATCTGAATGAGTAATTTCTAAAACCCCGTTGATAACTTCTCCCGATATCTCCTCCTACCTTGGCCAATTTTCCGTATTTTTGTACACAGCTCAGAATAAAAAAATCGACCAATATATATGCATCCGTTTGTACATCTACACGTTCACTCTCAATACTCACTGCTCGACGGGCAGGCAAGTATACAGCGCCTGATTGACAAAGCCATCGGAGATGGCATGAAAGCATTGGCTCTGACCGACCACGGTGCCATGTACGGCATCAAGGAATTCCTTAACTACGCAAGCAAGAAAAATGCACCGGTAAATGCCGAAATAAAAAAAATTAAAAGCGAGATCAGCGAACTGGAAAAGACCGGGAACGAGGAGAGCTTGGAGACTGGGGGACAGGGAGACGAGGCGACTAGGGCACAGGGAGACAGGGAGACAGGGAGACGGGGAGACAGGGAGAAGATCGGACAACTCCGCCAAAAGCTCACCGAAGCAGAAAATAAGCTGTTTAAGCCAATCGTGGGGTGTGAATGTTACGTGGCACGCCGCAGCCGTCACCTGCAGTCGGAGAAGATCGACGGCAGCGGATGGCATCTGGTAGTACTGGCAAAAAACCTGAAAGGATATAAGAACCTTATCAAGATGGTCTCCAAGAGTTGGACCGAAGGATTTTATTACCGTCCCCGTATCGATAAGGAACTGCTGGAGCAATACCACGAAGGGTTGATCGTATCTTCTGCCTGCCTCGGTGGAGAGATCTCCCGGAAAATAGACAGCGGACAAATCCAGGAGGCCGAAGAGGCGGTGCAATGGTTCAAAAACCTTTTCGGGGAAGACTATTATATTGAATTGCAACGGCACAAGACCGACCGGATAGATGCCGACCAGACTACCTATCCCAAACAGGAACGGGTCAACCAGGAGTTGATCCGAATCGCCCGGAAATATGATGTGAAGCTGATCGCGACCAATGATGTCCATTTCGTGAACGAAGAGGATGCAGACGCACATGACCGCCTTATCTGCCTGAGTACGGGAAAGGACTTCGATGATCCCAACCGGATGCGCTACACCAAGCAGGAGTGGCTGAAGACCACTGCCGAGATGAACCATATCTTTGCCGATATCCCTGAAGTGCTGACCAACACGCTGGAAGTAGCGGCAAAAATAGAATCTTACTCCATAGATCATGCCGCCCTGATGCCTTTCTACCCTATCGATTCCGCATTCGGAACCGAAGAGGGGTACAAACAAAAATATTCCGAAGCCGCCCTGATAGAAGAGTTCGGAGAGGCTAATTTTCATCGGTTGGGCGGCTATAATAAAGTAATCCGCATCAAGCTGGAAGCCGATTATCTGACATACCTCACGAAGGAAGGGGCAAGAAAAAGGTACGGGGAAACACTTTCCCCGGAAGTAGAGGAACGACTCGATTTCGAATTGGAGACCATCAAGACGATGGGTTTTCCCGGTTACTTCCTCATCGTGCAGGACTTTATCAGCGCTGCCAGGGCAATGGACGTGGCCGTCGGCCCGGGACGTGGGTCGGCTGCAGGGTCGGCAGTGGCTTTCTGTCTGAGAATCACCGATATAGACCCATTGAAGTACGATCTGCTCTTCGAACGTTTCCTTAATCCTGACCGTATATCGATGCCCGATATCGATATCGATTTCGATGATGAAGGTCGTGGAAAGGTATTACGCTGGGTGACCGAAAAGTATGGCAGTGAAAAGGTAGCCCATATCATTACCTATGGTACCATGGCTACAAAATCGTCCATCAAAGATGTGGCGCGGGTACACAAACTGCCTTTGTCCGAGTCGAACCGGCTGGCTAAGCTGGTACCCGACAGGATTCCCAACGTCAAAAAAATTAACCTGAGAGCAGCTATCGAAAATGTGCCGGAGTTGCAAGAAGCCGCCCAAAGTAACGATCCTCTGGTAAAAAATACACTGAAGTATGCACAGATGCTTGAGGGCAACGTACGAAGCACGGGGGTGCATGCTTGTGGTGTAATTATCGGCCAGACTGATATATCCGATGTAGTGCCTATCAGTACGGCGGAAGACAAGGAGACAAAGGAAAAGTTGCTCGTCACACAATACGAGGGCTCTGTGATCGAGGAGACGGGATTGATCAAGATGGACTTCCTTGGCCTCAAGACACTCTCCATCATCAAGGATGCCGTAGCTATCATCGAACAGAACCGGGGGATAAAGGTAGATATCGACGCCATCGATATGAACGACGATACCACTTACAAGCTCTATTGCAGCGGACAGACCACCGGCACCTTCCAGTTTGAGTCGGCCGGCATGCAGAAATACCTCAAAGAGCTGCAGCCAAGTAAGTTTGAGGACCTGATAGCGATGAACGCCCTCTACCGCCCCGGTCCCATGGACTATATACCTTCTTTTATCGCCCGTAAACACGGCAGGGAGGAGATCGCTTATGATATTCCCGTCATGGAGAAATACCTCGATGAAACTTATGGGATTACCGTCTATCAGGAACAGGTGATGCTTCTTTCCCGTCTGCTTGCGGGGTTCACCCGCGGTCAGTCGGATGAATTGCGTAAGGCGATGGGGAAAAAACTGATCGACAAGATGACGGCGCTGAAAGAGAAATTCATCGCAGGTGGTACCAAAAACGGGTACGATGCCAAGGTACTCAACAAGATATGGAACGACTGGGAGAAATTTGCCTCGTATGCCTTCAACAAATCCCATGCCACCTGCTATTCGTGGGTAGCTTACCAAACGGCATGGCTCAAAGCCAATTACCCGTCGGAATACATGGCGGCAGTACTCTCCAACAACCTGAACAACATCACTGAAATTACCAAGTTCATGGATGAGTGCATGGCAATGGGCATCAATGTGCTGCCTCCTGACGTGAATGAATCGATGATGAAATTCTCGGTGAATGATGCGGGCGACGTCCGTTTCGGTCTGGCTGCTATCAAGAGCGTAGGTCAAAATGCGGTCAACGATATCATTGCCGAGCGCAAGCAAAACGGCCGTTATAGGGATATTTTCGATTTTGTGGAACGGGTGAACCTCTCTTCCTGCAATAAGAAGAATATTGAAGCGCTGGCGATGGCAGGAGCTTTCGACTCCTTTCCCGGCATACAGCGGGAACAGTTCGCGGCTCAGAATAGTAAGGGAGAGGAGTTTTTAGAGACCCTTGTCCGCTACGGCAATAAATACCAGCAGGATAAGATAGAAGCCATGAACTCACTGTTCGGCGACGATACTTCCTTCCAGATAGCACGCCCCGAAATACCCCAGGCCGTACGTTGGTCGGATCTGGAAAGACTGAACAAGGAGAGGGAATTGATCGGCATTTACCTCTCCGCACACCCGTTGGACGAATATGAGTTTATCCTCAAGTATGTATGTAATGCAGATACGCTGCAATTGCAGGATCTCGATTCGCTGAACGGGAAGGATATCACCTTCGGAGGGATTATTACAGCGGTACGTGAAGGGCAGACCAAAAGGGGATCGCCCTACACCATCTTCAAACTCGAAGATTATGCGGGTAAATTTGAGATCGCACTTTTCAGCGAAGACAGCGTGAATTTCGGCAGATATGCGCGCATAGGTTTATCCGTATATATCGAAGGAAGGGTACAACCCAAAAATTACCGGCCGGAAGAGATGGAAATAAAAATATCCTCTATCTCCCTCTTATCTGAAGTGAAAGATAAACTGGTATCAAAGATTACATTGCAAATACCTCTTTCAGAGATAGATGATACTTCGGTAACCGAATTATCGGCACTTGTAAAAAACAATTCCGGAAATTCATTGTTATATTTCCAAATCATTGGTGAAGAACCCCACATGAGAGTCCAGTTGTTTTCACGACCGGCGAAGATTCAAGTCAATAAAAGGTTCATCGATTACTTAAAGAATAATTTATCTATCGATTTTAAAATCAACTAATTAATAATAAAAAAAGACAAATATGGCGCTTCAAATTACAGACGCAACCCTTGACTCAGTCCTGGATACGGACAAGCTAGTGGTCATAGATTTCTGGGCGGAGTGGTGCGGCCCCTGCAAAATGATCGGACCCATCATCGAAGAGATCGGGGAAGAATACAAAGATAAAGTGATAGTAGGTAAACTGAATGTGGATGACAATGACGAAACTACCGGTAAATACGGTATCCGCAATATCCCTACCGTGCTTTTCATTAAGAATGGCCAGGTAGTGGATAAGTTGGTAGGAGCAGGCCCCAAAACCCTTTTTACCGACAAGATCGATAAGTTGGTATAAACCACCTGTTATACTATCCAGAAAAATTATCCCGGCAAACTCTGTCGGGATTTTTTGTAATAACAAAGTATGTATCAAAAAAATACATAATTGTATAAAGAACAAATATTTTTTATTATGTTTGTAAAGTAAACAATCAGTAGATCTGCTTTCCCATATTAACTGGTGATGTATTGTAACTAAAATGTAGACCTATATAATTGTAGGAAAGCTGTTTGGTATAAAGATTGAACCAATGATGAAACTATTCCGCTTTGTTCTACTACCTTTCTTTTCCCTTTGCTTTTACCCTTCTCTTTTGGGACAATCTTCCTTTCTTTTTAAACAGTTGGAGGTTCGTGACGGACTTTCCCACAATCAGATTAATCATATTTTTAAGGACAGCAGGGGTTTTATGTGGTTCTCCACCGCATCGGGACTAAACAGGTACGACGGATATAAGTTCAAGGTGTTTTTCCATAATCCGAATAACGACTATTCCTTGCCGGATAATTTTGTCAGGAATGTACAGGAGGATATCGATGGACGGCTTTGGATCCATACAGCCAATGGATATGTGGTGTTCGATCCCGACCAGGAAAAATTCGAAAGAAGCCAGGGACTGTTATATGAAATGGGCATCACAAACCCGGTCGACCTTATTTTCATCGATAAAGATAAGAATATGTGGTGCTATGCCAATTCATTCGGATTTTACAGGTACCGGCCGGATACGGGTAAATCGGTTTTCTTCCCTCAAAATGGGCAGACAGGACGATTAAGCAGCGGCATCGTTACCGACATAAAAGAGTCGGATGAGAGTTATCTGTTTGTCTTTCAATCCGGACTTATCCAATACATGGACAAAAACAGTCTGCAGGTCAGTTTTACCGATTACTATCTTCAACAACAACAGAAAGCCAATGCTCATGACTACCGGGCTTTTGTTGACGCGGACAACGATGTGTGGTTCTATTCCGATAGCCCGCTGGGGACCTGGTTATACCTTTCACGTCAAAATGAATGGAAGCATCTGGGAACCAAACAGAGTGACTCCCCATTTTCATTGTCGAGTGACATGATCCAGGATATTATGCAGGCTCCCAACGGGTTGATCTGGATGGCAACCGATCATGGAGGCATAGATATCATCGATAAGAAAAACGACGTGTTGACGAATCTGCGGAATCGACCCCACGATGAACGGAGCATCGCGCACAACAGCATCAATTGTATCTATACCGATGACACCGGCATCATTTGGATTGGCACCTATAAAAACGGAATATCTTACTACAGCGAGAGTATTTACAAATTCGGCATTGAACATCTCAATTATTTCAACAAGATAGATAACTTCAAACCCGATGTGAATTCCATTATTAAAGATGACAGGGGGATTATCTGGATCGGCACCAATGGGAGCGGATTGGTTCGTTTGGATACCGGTAACAAATCCTATCCTGTTTACCATCATTATTCATCCGGAAATTCTTCTCTGACCGATAACGTGATCGTCAGCCTGTGTGCCGCCAAAGACGGCAGGTTATGGATTGGCACCTACCTGTCGGGGATGGATTGTTTCGACGGGAAAAAATTTACCCACTACCGCCATGATCCGGGTAATCCGAATAGCCTTGCCAACGATAATGTCTGGTCAGTCGTTGAGGACAGCGATGGAATGATCTGGATCGGTACCCTGGGAAGCGGACTGCAGAAATTCAATCCGCAGAACGGGCAATTCACCACATTTGACAACAGCAGCCGGCAACAACTGTCTTCGGAATTTATATCCTCGCTTTTTTTGGGTAAAAACAATCAATTGATTCTCGGAACTGCCGTCGGGATTACGATCTTCGATATACAAACCGGATATTCGGAGATCCTGACGGGTAACCGCAAAGGAGATCAGCCCTTTACTAACCTGAATGTGAACCATGCTTACGAGGACAGCCGCGGACTTGTCTGGGTGGGGACCCGGAGCGGGTTGAATATTTGGGATCCCGGGCAGGACAAAATCATCCAATTGTATAAAAGCGATGGGCTGGCCGACAATGTCATTTCAGGAATTATCGAAGACGATCAGCACAATATGTGGATTTCCACTTCTAACGGAGTATCCAATATCATCATGGATGCCGATCCGGAAACCGGCGGCTATCACCTCTCTTTTGTGAATTACAATGAAGAGGACGGCCTGCAAAGCCACGAATTCAATCTTCGCTCGGTATTCAAATCCTCCGATGGGGAAATACTGCTTGGAGGAACCAATGGGTTCAATATATTCAATCCGGAAAATATCCGCTATAATACTTCACAACCCCGCGTCCTTTTTACAGGATTGAAACTGTTCAACGAAGATGTGCTGGTCGGTGCTGAATATAAAGGGAACAGGATCCTGCCGTCGGAACTCAATCGGGTAAAAGAAGTCACCTTCAGATACAGGCAAAATGTCTTTTCTGTTGATTTCTCCGCCATGAATTACATCCTTCCCGAAAAAACTACCTACGCCTACATGCTCGAAGGATTTAATACGGATTGGTTAATCACCGATAATGGTGTCCACAGCGTCACTTACACCAATCTCGCCCCGGGCAGATACACCCTCAGGGTGAAGGCCGCCAACAGCGACGGCTTCTGGAGTGAAGAATCAACGGCACTCCCAATCCGCATAAAACCCCCGTTCTGGTTGTCTACCGGGGCCTATTTCGTTTATGCTTTTCTTCTCATCTCGATCCTGCTACTGGCCCGTTACATGATCATCAGAAACGAGCAGCAGAAGTATACAATGAGGCAGATAGAACTGGAGGCCCAACGGAAACATGAGATGGATGATATGAAACTCCGTTTCTTCACCAATGTCAGCCATGATTTACGCACACCCCTGACATTGATCATATCCCCGTTGGAAAATATGATGAAGTCCGAGGCAGATGATCATCAAAGACACCAACTTTCCCTGATCCACAAAAATGCCATCCGGTTGTTGAACATGGTGAACCAGTTGCTGGATTTCAGAAAAAGTGATGTGAATGAACATTCCCTCAATTTGTCTTATGGAGACATTATTTCGTTCTTGAAGAATTCCTGTACTTCTTTCATCGAATATGCGGAGAAGAAGAATATCCGGTTGACCTTTTTTTCTTCGGTAGACGAATTGAGAATGGTATTCGATGAAGACAAGATGAGGAAGATCATGATGAACCTTCTCTCCAATGCAATTAAATTTACCGAAAAAAACGGCACCGTGGATGTGTTGGTAAAACTTTTACCTAAAAATGGAGATTCCGATGATGAACTGTTGGAAATAAGAATAATAGATACCGGAATAGGGATAAAAGACGACGAGAAGAAGCGGATCTTTGAGCGGTTTTACCAGGGAAAGGCAAGAAACGAAGATTTTCCCGGTAGCGGCATTGGCCTGCATATCGTAAAAGAATTCGTCTCTATTTGCAAAGGCTCCATTGACGTATACGACAATGCCCCCAAGGGAAGTATGTTTGTCCTCCAATTCCCGGTCGACAGGCTGAAATATATTGTCTCACAATCCGGGGAGATGGAGGAGAAACAGCGGGAAACCCCGGAAGATTTGCCAGGCGTGGAAGAAAACGGGGAAGCACTGGACCGGAATGAAACACGTATCCTTTTAGTGGACGATAACGATGATTTCCGCTATTTCATGAAGGATACGCTGAAAAAAGATTTTTCACTGCTGGAGGCTTCCAACGGGAGAGACGCCTGGGAAAAAATCCTTGAATATTCCCCTGATATCATTATCAGCGATGTGATGATGCCCGAAATGGATGGGTACGAGCTGTGTGAAAAAGTGAAAAACGATGTGCGCACATCGCATATCCCCCTTATCCTGCTCACGGCCCACACGGCACAGGAACAGGAACTCCGGGGGCTTGAGACAGGTGCCGATGATTATATCACCAAACCGTTTAATTTTGACATTCTTATGCTTCGGATCCTTAAAATACTGGAGTTGAGGTCATACCGTCAAAACAGGTTCAAAAATCAAATGAAAATTGAACCTGCCGAAATAACCATCACGCCGTTGGATGAGAAACTAATTAAAAATGCCATAAAACTGGTGGAGGACAATATATCCGACAGCGAGTTTTCCGTTGAGAGATTAAGCAAAGACTTGGGAATAAGCAGGGTGCATCTCTATAAGAAGATGATGTCCGTCACCGGAAAAAGCCCCATTGAGTTTATCCGCATCATCCGCCTTAAACGGGCGGCACAATTATTACGGGAAAGCCAGTTGAATATATCTGAAATAGCCTATCAGGTGGGTATCAACAACCCCAAAGTGTTCAGTAAATATTTCAAGGAAGAGTTTGACCTGTTGCCCTCCCAATATCGGAGTAACGCCTCCTCATCCCCCGATGATGAACCGGAAACCCCGGCGTGAACATTTAACATCCCTTACGGAAACAAAACTGCCCCCTCCGTTATCAAAAACAATAGCGATGGATAACGGGAAGGGGGAGCGATGCGCCAAATTGTCTCTATTTTTGCAACACACAATAATTATAATACAATGGAGCGCATTTTTTGTATACTATTCAGTACCCTCTTTTTTCTCTCCTGCTCAACTGCCGGTTTTGAAAAAACGCAAAATGGAGTGATTGTCCGCATTCATCAGGAGAACAGTTCGGATGTGAAAACAATTCGGTTGAACGTGGTCAACGACAAAATTATTCATGTGTCGGCCACACCGGAAAAAAAATTCCCCGATGAGAAAAGCCTGATTCTACAACCCGGATTGGAGATGTCGGACAGGTTCAACGTGGAGGAGAAAGGGGATGTTATCCTTCTTTCCACCGACTCTTTGGATGTGACCGTCCACAAAACCACCGGTGAGATAGCTTTCCTGAATAAGAAAGGTGAATATATCCTTCGGGAAAATATCGGTGGCGGAAAAACATTCCAGCCGATAGAAGTAGAAGGGACAAGGGGGTATACCGTACATCAATTGTTTGAATCGCCCGACGATGAAGCCTTTTACGGCCTGGGACAGCATCAGGCCGACGACTTTAATTATAAAGGAAAAAACGAGTCGTTGTTCCAATATAACACCAAGGTATCGGTACCTTTTGTCATTTCCAATAAAAACTACGGTATCCTATGGGACAACAATTCCCTGAGCAAATTCGGCGATGTGCGCGATTATGCCGACCTGGACCAGTTCAGGCTTTACGGGTCCGATGGATCGGAAGGTGGCCTCACGGCCGTTTACTCGAAAAAAAATGATCCTTCCAAAACCATTGAGCGCAGGGAAAACAAACTCGATTACCAGTTCATACCACTCCTGAAGAATTTTCCCGAAGGTTTCGAACTGGATCATTCCACCGTGGTATGGAGCGGCGAAATAGAAGCCCCCGAAAGCGGATTATACCGTTTCTTCCTCCATTATGCCGGCTACACCAAAGTATATATGAACAATGAACCGGTGGTGGAGGAGCGTTGGCGCACCGCATGGAACCCCAACAGCTATAAATTCGAATACAATCTGCCGAAAGGAGAAAGGGTGCCCATACGTATAGAATGGGAACCCGACGGCGGAGTATCCTATATCGCGCTAAAAGCGTTAAGTCCCGTTCCCGACAAGGAACAGAATAAGC
Organism: Proteiniphilum sp.; assembly: GCF_040307845.1. GTDB lineage: Bacteria > Bacteroidota > Bacteroidia > Bacteroidales > Dysgonomonadaceae > Proteiniphilum. The sequence continues at coordinate 105,242 of NZ_JAWRIS010000027.1, read as the reverse complement.
TTTCGCTGTGGAGTGAGATGGGAAACGGTATCGATTACTATTTTGTGGCAGGCGACAGCATGGACGATGTGATCAGCGGATACAGGACCATCACCGGGAAATCGCAGATCATGCCCAAATGGGCGATGGGCTTCTGGCAAAGCCGGGAGCGGTACAAGACACAGGACGAATTGCTGGAAACGCTTGCTGAATTCAGAAAACGCGAAATACCCATCGACAATATCGTACAGGATTGGAGTTATTGGACGGAACCGTCATGGGGTAGCCATGAGTTCGACAAGGAGCGGTTTCCCGACCCGAAAGGGATGGTAGACAATATACATGAAATGAATGCGCAGTTTATGATCTCGGTATGGCCCAAATTTTATATGACTACCGACCATTACAAGGAATTCGACAAAAACGGCTGGATGTACCAACAAGCGGTAAAAGACAGCATCCGGGACTGGATCGGACAGGGTTATATCGGCTCATTCTATGACGCTTATGCCGCAGGTGCGCGCAAACTCTTCTGGAAGCAGCTGGAAGAAAACCTCTATTCCCTCGGCGTCGACGCCTGGTGGATGGATGCCTCCGAACCCAATATCCAGGATAATACCGATATCGATTACCGGAAAAAACTGTGCGGTCCCACCGCCCTCGGCCCATCCACAAAATATTTCAATGCCTATTCGTTGGTAAATGCCGAAGCCATTTACGACGGGCAGCGCGGTGTCAACCCCGATGACCGTGTGTTCCTGCTGACACGCTCCGGTTTTGCCGGTATCCAGCGCTATTCAACCGCAGTCTGGAGTGGAGATATCGGTACCCGATGGGAGGATATGAAAGCGCAGATTTCCGCAGGGCTCAACTTTGCTTTATCCGGCATACCCTATTGGACAATGGATATCGGTGGATTTTGTGTGGAAAAAAGATATGAGCAGGCACAACATTACTATGATGCTACAGGGGTTGAAAATGAGGATCTTAAAGAGTGGCGGGAATTAAATGCGCGGTGGGCGCAATTCGGGGCTTTTGTTCCGCTGTTCCGTTCCCACGGCCAATTTCCTTATAGAGAGGTATTCAACATTGCACCGGAGGATCATCCCGCTTATCAATCCATGGTGTATTACAATAAACTCCGTTATCGTCTGATGCCGTATCTCTATTCGATGGCCGGAATGACCTGGTTCAACGACTATACCATCATGCGGGCGCTGGTCATGGACTTCGGCAAAGACCCGGCAGTAAATGATATCGGCGACCAGTATATGTTCGGGAACGCGCTGATGGTCTGTCCCGTATATGAATACCGGGCAACCGACAGGGAGGTATATTTCCCTGCTACCACCGGCTGGTATGATTTCCATACTGGAAAATTCATTGACGGGGGACAAAAACAACGGGTGGACGCGCCCTATAACCACATACCCCTGTTCGTGAAAGAAGGGGCCATTATCCCGTTTGGGCCTGAAATACAGTACTCCGACGAGAAAAAACCTGAAAACATCACATTATATGTTTTTGCCGGTCAAAACGGGAACTTTTCGCTCTATGAAGACGAGGGAGTGAACTACAATTATGAAAAGGGCGCCTATGCGACCATCGGTTTCCATTACGACGAGGCGACCAAAACGCTTGTCATAGGTGACAGGGAAGGATCCTTCGAAGGGATGTTGCAGGAACGGAAGTTCAACATCGTCTATGTCGATAAGAACAGCCCGCAGCCTGTAAACGCGGACGCAAAAGGCATTGAGGTTGCTTATACGGGTACTGCGCAAAAAATAGCTTTAGGAAAATGAAAAGCCGGATAGCCATACTATTACTGCTGGGCATTGTCCTCATCGGGTTGAATGCCTGCCGGGATAACGACCGGAGTCCCCGTAAAACCGAAGGTTTCAATGAAGGATGGCGATTTTATCTGGGAGATATTCCCGAGGCAAGCAACATGGCTTTCGACGATCACGGTTGGAGGCAACTGGAATTGCCGCATGACTGGGCTATCGAAGGCGATTTCAGCGAGGATCATCCCTCAGGAAGCGGTGGCGGGGCATTGCCCGGCGGAATTGGCTGGTATCGGAAATCATTTTTCCTCGATAAATCTTATGAAGGGAAAAAGATATTTATTGATTTCGACGGTGTCTATATGAATTCCGACGTATGGATCAATGGTATCCATCTCGGATATCGGCCGTTTGGCTATATATCGTTCCGGTATGATCTCACTCCCCACCTGAAGTTTGACGGTGAAAATATCATTTCGGTGCGGGTGGACAACAGCGAACAACCCAATTCCCGGTGGTATTCGGGATGCGGGATTTATAGGAATGTATGGCTGACAAGCGTCGATCCGGTCTATGTCGACTTGTGGGGAGTATATGTGACGACGCCGGAGGTCACGCAAGAGAACGCGTTGGTCTCTGTGAGGACAACGATCAAAAATGAAATGCCCCGGGAGGCAGATGTGAGAACCGAGACATCCATCGTGGAGAAATCGGGAAAGGAGGTCGCTTCGGCTTCGGTTTCTGTCATACTCGCTGCCGGTTCTTCCGGGGAGATGGAACAGGATATCCCTGTGAGGAAACCGGTACTCTGGACACTCGACAATCCCTATTTGTATGAGGTCGTCACCCGCATTTTTGTGGAAGGCAAACAAACTGATGAATATACAACCCCGCTCGGGATACGTCATTTTACATTCGATGCGGAAAAAGGGTTCTTTCTCAACGGTAAATCGACCAAGATAAGGGGAGTCTGCATGCACCACGACCTGGGATGCCTCGGGGCGGCCGTCAATACACGTGCTATCGAACGGCAACTCGAAATACTCAGGGAGATGGGGGTAAACGGCATACGCACGGCGCATAATCCCCCGGCTCCCGAACTGCTCCGGTTATGTGACCAAATGGGATTTATCGTCATGAACGAGACCTTCGATATGTGGCGTAAACGGAAAACCACCTACGATTACTCACGCTACTTTAATGAGTGGCATGAGAAAGACCTGACGGACCATATCCTCCGCGACCGCAACCATCCCTCTGTATTTATGTGGAGCATCGGCAACGAAGTGCTCGAACAGTGGACACATGCCGACGCCGACACGCTCGATATCCAGCAGGCAAATCTGCTGTTGAACCTTAAACGCGATGAAACGGCACTTGCCGGGGCAAACGGGGAAGAAATGAGTGTGAATGCGCTGTTGACAAAAAAACTGGCTGATATTGTAAAAAGGTTGGATCCAACCCGGCCCGTGACAACCGGAAACAACGAAACCAATCCGGCCAACCACCTCTTCACGTCGGGAGCGCTCGACCTGATCGGCTTCAATTATCATGGACATGATTACCCCAAAGTGCCGGAGAACTTTCCCGGAAAACCGTTCATCGCCACCGAAACCACTTCGGGATTGATGACACGCGGCTATTACCGGATGCCGAGTGACTCCATGTACATCTGGCCGGTCCGCTGGGATATTCCATTTACAGACCCGTCTTATGCCTGTTCTTCCTACGATAATTGCCACGTCCCCTGGGGATGCACGCATGAGCAGGCATGGAACGACGTGAAAAATGCCGATTTCATCAGCGGAATCTATATCTGGACGGGATTTGATTACCTCGGCGAACCGACCCCTTTCTGGTTCCCCGCACGGAGTTCCTATTTCGGTATTGTGGACCTGGCGGGATTCCCCAAAGATGTTTATTACATGTACCAATCAGAATGGACCGACAAGGAGATGCTGCACCTGTTCCCGCACTGGAACTGGCAGCCGGGCGAATTGGTGGATGTGTGGGCTTATTACAACCAGGCCGATGAAGTGGAGTTGTTTCTGAACGGTGTATCGCAGGGAATAAAGAGGAAAGAGGGCGATAAGCACCATGTCTTTTGGCGATTAGCTTTCGAGCCCGGCACGATAAAAGCAGTTTCACGCAAGAACGGGAAAGAGGTATTGGCCAGAGAGATAAAAACCGCCGGCGAACCGGCACAAATCCGTTTAACGCCGGACAGGCGTGTGATCAAGGCCGACGGCCGGGACCTCAGTTTTGTCACAGTGGAAGTGTTGGATGAAGAGGGTACCATTTGTCCCAATGCGGATAACCTGATCCGTTTCAACCTGGCCGGAAATGGTAAAATAGCAGGTGTGGATAATGGAAGTCCCACAAGCATGGAACGCTTCAAAGCATCGGAACGAAAGGCATTTTATGGAAAATGCTTAGTCGTGGTGCAAGGTGAAGCGAGTAAAGGAGCCATCCAGCTGAAGGCGGAATCAGATGGATTGATGAAAGATACTATTGAAATAAAGGTGACGAAGTAAAGCCGGAACAGGGCTATTCGTAATCTAATACACTAAATGCAAACCTATTAATTATTAAAGTATGATAAACATGAATCGTAAACGAAGTATAAACCATCGCTGTTTATACTGTTTTTTGATCGGGATGTCGCTGGTACTGCTAAGACCGGTGGCCCTGAATGCGGAACCTTTGCAAAATAATACCGTCACGGGCACAGTGGTCTCGGCAACCGACGATGAACCGCTGGTGGGTGTGAGTATTTTTGTAAAAGGGACAAGTAACGGTACGGTAACCGATATAGATGGGAACTATTCAATCAATGTAAACACGGGACAGACACTTGTTTTCTCTTATATCGGATTTGTTTCCCGGGAAGTGGTGGTGAGTGGAAATGTGATGAATATAAACCTGGTCGAAGATACTGAAGTGCTTGATGAACTGATTGTGATTGGCTATGGCGTGCAATCCAAGAAATTATCCACCGGGGCGACGCTCCAGGTGAAAGGTGACGAGCTGATCAAGATGAATACGACCAGCCCCTTGCAGGCGCTCCAGGGGAAGACCCCCGGGGTGAGCATCACCTCCACCTCCGGGCAACCCGGCTCGGACATGAAAGTGGTGATCCGCGGATTGGGAACTGTTGGGAACAACAGTCCGCTCTACCTGATTGACGGGATCGGCGGTGACATATCTACCCTGAATCCTGCCGATATCGAGAGTATCGACATACTGAAAGATGCGGCATCCGCCGCCATTTACGGTGCGCAGGCCGCCAACGGCGTAGTCCTTATCACCACCAAAAGCGGCAAAGAGGGAAAAGGACAAGTGACCTTCGACGCCTATTACGGGGTGCAGAATGTGGGCCGCAAGGCGGAGATGCTGAATGCCAACCAGTACATGGCCATCATGGACGAACAGGCGTTGAACAGTGGTAGTGCAGCGTACGACTGGAGCAGCTTCAAATCCATCTATGGTCCGGATGGCAACCTGTATGATACCGACTGGGTGGATACGATGTTCAAGAACGATGCCAAGACCCAAAGTTACTCGTTGGGTATTACCGGTGGATCGCCCACTTCCACCTATGCCATCTCATTGGGATACATGAACCAGGAAGGGGTGGTCGGTGGCGCCGATGTCTCCAACTACGAACGCTATAATTTCCGTGTCAATTCGGAGCATAAACTGTTCAACGGCTTCCTGAAAGTGGGAGAGCAGGTAAGCTTCATCTATAAGAAAAACAACGGTATCAGCGTGGGAAACCAATATAACAACACGTTGAGAGGCGCTTTCGGCGTGTCGCCGCTGGCACCGGTCTATAGCGACAATAACATCTACGACTCGCCTTACAACGACACGAGCAACAGCGATTGGTACAACGGTGAAGGCAACCCTTACGGGGAGATGATGACCAACACCAACAACCAAGATAAGTCAGGCACATTCAACGGGAACCTCTATGCCGAGATTGAGCCGGTGAAGCGGTTGAAATTGCGTACAGTATTCGGTGCCGTCTACAATTCGAGCGAATACCGCAGCTTCAGCCCCCTCTATCATTTCAGTATCTATAGCTACAACGATACCCGCACCAGCGTGTCGCAGAATATGAACCACGGCCTCGGCATGACCTGGACCAATACGGCGACCTATGACTGGAATATAAACGACCATGCCTTCAATGCGTTGCTCGGCATGGAAGCATACCGTTACTCGGGTACCTATCTGGGTGCGGGCAATGGGATGCTGAAAGAAGGGTTCGATACTTGGAAGTATGCTTACATCAATAATGGCACCGCTTCTTCCAGCACCGACGGCTTAAGCGCTTCGGGCAATCCCCATGACGACGTGCGCAGCGTCTCTTATTTCGGCCGTCTGGGCTGGAATTGGAAGGAGACCTATATGGTGAATGCCACGCTACGTGCCGACGGCTCTTCGCGGTTTGCCGGCGGCAACCGTTTCGGGTACTTCCCGTCCATCTCCGCGGGGTGGACCCTTACCAACGAGGCATTCATGGAAAACGCCCCGGAATGGCTCAATTTCCTCAAATTACGCCTCAGCTGGGGACAAGTGGGTAACCAGAACATAGCCAACTACCAATACCTTGCCCCGATGAAAAACAGCAATACCCACTATCTGTTCGGGACAGGCGGTTATGACGATACCGAGGCCGCGAAAGAACTGGCCACCAACTGGGGGGCTTATCCCAACCGCCTGGCCAATGAAGCGGTGACATGGGAAACTTCAGAGCAAACCAATTTCGGGATAGATGCTTATTTACTGAACACCCGGCTTGGGATAAATCTCGACCTCTACACGAAAAATACCAAAGATTGGTTAGTCGAGGCGCCTATCCTGGCGACTGTGGGCGCGGGAGCTCCCTATATCAACGGCGGTAGCGTGAAGAACAAGGGAATTGAATTGGCATTGACCTGGAATGACCGTATCAACAAGGACCTCAGTTATTCTATTGGTTTGAACGGTGCCTATAATAAAAATAAAGTAGGCGAAATCCCTACCGAGGACGGCATTATCCACGGCCAAACCAACCAGTTGTATGATAACACGCCCGAATTTTACCGTGCGGAGAACGGTAAACCCATCGGTTACTTCTGGGGGTACAAGACAAACGGCTTGTTCCAGAATGAACAGGAAATCACCGATTGGATCGCTGCCGGCAACGGGGTGCTCCAAAATGACGTGAAACCCGGGGATGTGCGATATATCGATGTGAACCATGACGGTGTGATCGACGATAAAGACAAGGTGAACTTAGGTAATGGAATGCCCGACTTCACGTTCGGGTTCAACCTCGGATTCGAGTACAAGGGGTTCGACCTCTCCATTTACGCCAACGGGGCAATAGGCCAGCAGATCGTACAATCTTACCGGGGACACCAAAATAAGTATGCCAACTACACCACGGCCATCCTCGACCGCTGGACAGGTGAAGGCACAAGCCATAAAATTCCCCGAGTGACGGAACAGAACATCAACTGGCAGTTCTCCGACCTCTTTGTGCACGATGCCGATTATTTACGTATCAACAATATCACCCTTGGTTATGACTTCTCCAGATTGGTCAATCGGAAGTTCATCAGCCAGGCGCGTATTTACACCCAGGTGCAAAATGCCTTTACCTTCACCAAGTACGAAGGTATGGATCCGGAAATCGGCTATGGTGTGGATGGTTGGGTGTCGGGTGTTGACGTGGGATATTATCCTCGTCCAAGAACTATTCTTTTCGGTGTAAGTCTTAAATTCTAACCCACTAATAGATAAAAAATGAACAAGATACAATACAATATATTAGTAACAGGTGTCCTCTCCTTTATGCTGGGAGTGGTTTCCTGTTCCGAGAGCTTTCTGGATGTGGAATCCAAGACGGAATCCACCACCGGTACTTCCTACAAGAACGAAAAAGATGTCTGGCGTGCTTTGATCGGGTGTTACGACGGATGGAGGCAGACCTCCTCGGCCGTGCAGGTAGGTTTTTATGCGGGTGCCGAGGTCATGGGTTATGAGTGTTTCGGTGGAACCGGTAATGCTGACGGACGTGGCTATCAGGTCATTGACCGTTTCGACATTTCCCAGTCGCCAGCCGACCTGAATATCTACGAAAACGATTGGAAGAACTATTATGCCGGAGTGTACCGCTGCAACGAGCTGATCTCACGGGAAGAGCAAATTAACTGGAGCGAGGCAAACAGTAAACGGGGCACCTATATGGGCGAATGCCGTGCTATCCGTGCACTGCTCTATTTCGACATGGTACGCCTCTGGGGCAATATCCCCCTGTTTGACGAACCGGTGAATGAAAACAGGCCGCAGGCCGATCCTGCCGACGTCTTCGCTCTGATTTTTGATGACTTGAAGTATGCCATGGAGAATATTCCCGCGGATGCTTATCCCAAGGCAAACGCTTCGGGCAACGATGGGCATATCACCAGATATGCTGCCGCGGCACTTTTCGCACGCGCCTATCTCTATTACACGGGATATTACGGCCAGGAGCCGGCAGGCGTCACCAAAACGGAAGCACTGGCCGCAGTGGAAGAGATCATTTCTTCCAATGAATACAGTCTGGTAAGCGAATTCAAGAACTTATGGCCTGCCGCCTCTGCCGGCGTGGCAGAAATCGGCGACATGGAGACCTTGCTGGGAAGTTATGCCGGCGACGGTAACAGCGAGACCATCCTTGCCATGAAGTTCACCAGCTCGCAAGACTACAACGGGAACAACGACGGCAACCGCTGGCAGGTGATGGTAGGCATGCGCAGCCTTAACGCACCTCCTTATGGAAAAGGCTGGGGAGGATTGACGGTGAATCCCGCATTCGTAAACGAATTCAAAACCGGCGATATGCGCCGTAGTGCTTCCATCATCGATATAACGGGTGAAGGCATCACCGCATTGGACGCATTTGCGGCCAGCTATAAAGACCAACGTGAATATACCGGCTATGCCGTGAAAAAATATTCACCGCTCTGCTTCGCCGACGGCACTTCCGCCTCGAAAGCCGATGGTTCGGGCGACTTCCAGATCTCCAATCACCAGGACTATGTGATGATCCGTTATGCCGATGTCTTGCTGATGGCGGCAGAACTCGGTAGCCCCAACGCGCAGGCCTATTTCGACACTGTACGCAAGCGTGCCTACACCGCCGATGGCCAGCTCTCTTCCTCCTACTCGTCGCTTCCTGCCACTAAGGAGAATATCATGCAGGAGCGCCGTTTGGAATTCGCCTTTGAGAGCATCAACTATTGGGATTTGCTCCGCCAGGGAGTAGACTATGCGGCCAATAAACTTGCCGGTGACATCTCCGTGTATAGCGGCGGTTCCCAGGATGTGGTCTCCATCAAGGCCGACCGGATCCGTGCGACGAAAGGACTCAGCCAGATCCCTTATAATCAGATAACGCTGGCTAACGGTATGCTGGTGCAAAACCCGGGATGGTAAATGCAGAAATTGAAATTGAAAATGGATAATGGAGAATGCATATTTTTTATGCCAACAAGAAAAATATAATTATATGAAACTGAAATCATTTATATACCTGTGTATAGCAAGCGTGATCGCGCTCTTTTCCGCTTGCTCGCCCGACGAATATGACCTGGGCGCGAAGGATGTGACGCCGGATGACCTGGTGGAGGGTATTGCCTATACCGTCACCCACGATGCCAATAACCCCAATATTGTTTACTTGGAAAGTAAATTGGGCGCCAGCTATACTCCCTTGTGGAGTCATCCTCAGGGGCGCAGCCAAAAGCAAAAGGTAACGCTGCAGATAGCCTTTCCCGGTACCTATGAAGTGAAGTTCGGTGTGGAGACGCGGGGTGGGGTAGTATATGGAAACCCAGTTACTTTTAAGGTTGACAACTTCTATGCCGAATTTGTCAGTGACGAATTGTGGGAATTGCTCTCGGGTGGTGTGGGCAACGCCAAGACCTGGTATCTTGATCTCGATGCGTATGGTTTGAGCCGTTACTTCGTGGGGCCATTGTTTTTTTATGGTACCGATGATAGTTGGGAAACAGTCACCAATGGTGTTAAACTGCCGGATGGAAGTGATTCCTGGAGCTGGGACGCCGACTGGCCGGGCAACAGTTGGATAATGGATGCGGCCGACTTCGGCACGATGACCTTCGATTTGAAGGACGGCGCCAATGTGGTGGTAGAACACAAGACGATCTCCGGAAGAGGCACAGAAAAGGGTACCTATATGCTCGATGTGAACGAACATACCCTGAGGATGACCGATGCCACGCCGTTGCACGATACCAACCGAGACGGGGTAGTCATAGACTGGGGAGATATCAAAATATTGTCGCTTACCGAAAACACGATGCAATTGGCCGTATTACGCGATGCAGCCCTATCGGGCGAAGGAGCATGCCTATTAGTCTATAATTTCATCAGCCAGGACTATTACGACAACTGGACTCCGGGCGAGCAGGTAGAGCCCGAACCGTCGCTTCCCGCCGACTGGCGGGATTATGTGGAACCCAAAACCAACCGGGTGATCACCTACAAGCTCTCCGACGATACTCCTTTCGACTGGTGCAACCTCGACGGTTCTGTCAAGGGAATTAATACCGTTCCTGCCCGTGGCGGAATAGAAGAGGTAACCCTTGTCATTAATAGCGGAACAGGGGAGTATACCATCACCGATATAGACGGCGCGGAGCACAGTGGGGAATATACATTGAGCAATGAGGGTATCTACACCTTCAGCGAGGCACTCCCCGAGATGGCACTTTCTGCCGATGGAAGGGCATGGTTCAAAAGCAATGCCGACCATACCCTGCGTATCATGTCTTACGAAACCAGTGACTATTCCGGCGGGTTGACCGACCTGTGGTTAGGCAGCCAGGAACTGGACGACCAAGGCAACCTCTACCAGTATATGGGGTACCATTTTGTGGTGCAGACCGCAGACGCCGTCAAGTCGTTTAAGGCTACACTGAGCTTCTTCGACGAAAACTGGACCTTCTTTGAAGCGGCCCCCCTCTTTATTTCCGGAAATGGGGATTATACTTTCGAGATAAAGGGAGCGAGCGACAAACCTTACGGAATGTTCCTGGATATCCATAAAATATTAAAAGATAATCCGAATATGGATGTCGTAATCAAGGATATCAAGGTGGACGGCACAAACATCACTTTTGATGACGGGAAGATCGACCGTGGTGAGGGGGACGACAGCACGACCGCCCGCCGTTATATCCTCAATCCCTGGGGAGAGACTGCCGATGACGCGCCCAACTACGTGTTCAACGCAAGCATAGTAGTCACTGTGGCCGTGACGATGGACAACGGCACGCCATTCATTGCCGAATGACCGGGGAGAATGGCTGTGTAGATGATAAATTTACAATAAAAAGATAGAACTATATGAAAATAAGATATTTATCAGGCATCCTCTTGCTGGCGGCAGGTTTGTTTGCCACTTCATGTGACGATGAAGAGAACTACTCCGTCAGGACCGGTGAGATTATCTCCGAGGTCACCACGGGAAATGCCAGTGTGACGGCCATTTCGGCTGAAGTTTCAGGCACGGTGAAAGACCTCACTTTGGTCTCGCCAAGCTCGTATGAAGTAGGCGCTTACTATGGCACCTCCGACAATCCCGCCACTACGGGGAGCAAGAAAGTGGGCAGCGTGGATGAGAACGGCCATGTGGTGGCTTCCATCACCGGGCTTACCACAGGCGCCACCTATTATTACGTCACCTATGTCACCCTCCAGAATAAAGTGACCCGGTTCGGCGAGGTCAAGTCGTTTGTGGCGACCAACACGAAAGTCTCCACGAAAGAGGCCACGGATGTCACCAGTGGCAAGGCCACCTTTTCGGCCGATATCACCGGGACGGATGGACTCCCGGCGTATGAGAAGGGAGTGAAATTGTCTTTGTCTGCTGATGACATCACCTCCGGCATGAGCCACGAACTGGCTACCGTGAGCGGCTTATTGCCGGGGACGACCTACTATTACACGGCATTCGCGAAGATCGGCAACGGTTATGTCTATGGGGAAACCAAGACGCTTACCACCGCCACGCAGCAGATGGAATATGTAGATCTGGGATTGAGCATCCTCTGGGCTAAAAACAATATCGGCGCCGACAGGGAGACGGATGCCGGGACGCTCTTCGGTTATGGCGACCAGACTGGCATGCTGACTTCGACAAGAGTGGACGATTACCCCTCTTCCGATATCGTGGGGAGTGCTTATGATATCATCCACAATCTTGATCTGGATGGGGATTCGCCCATGAAAAGCCAGATGCCTACCAATGCCCAGATGGCGGAGCTGGTGAATAACACCACACGCCAATGGACAACGGTCGACGGTGTGGAGGGTATGCGGTTCACCGCCAAGAACGGGAACAGCATCTTCCTTCCGGCAGGTGGCTATCGTGACGGTGAAACAACGGTTTCCGATGCCGCAGGGTATTACTGGAGTGGAAATATAAGCACCGTGCATAACGATTATGCCAATACTCTGACATTCAATAGCTCATCTGCAAAGGCAGGGATCTCTAAACGGAGTCTCGGGCTTTCACTCCGTCCCGTAAGACCTTACGCGGAGTTGAACCCTGAATCGGGCAAGCTTGCTTTTGGAGATATAGAAGGTAATGGACGATTACGCATCGAGATTTATAACGAATATGGCGATACCCAAAAGAATCCGCCTATTGATCCCAGTTCCATCAAGTTCAACAACAACATGGTGGTCTCATTCACCCTTACAGGTATTACCGGTAACCTGAAGAGTGGCGCGGCAAGCGCATACGTGGCAGGCCTTGAGTACTCCGATCCAAGTTGGGGAGTGAGTTATTGGTCCGATCTCAAGATGCATGAATATGAAGCCCTGGTAACGGGTGACGGCACTTATACCGTCTGGATGGAAGTCTTGGAACGGGCCAATGGTGCCGTCGTATTTTGTGTGGACATCGACGGACTGGGTGCCGATATTGTTGATTGGGAAAAGGTAGGAGTGGAAGTGAATGCGATCAAATTAGATGCCGATGTGGCGCAGGAGATAAATCACTCCATCGTGGACTTCAACAACAAAGACGGAAACGGTGTAGATGGCCGTATCGAGATTTATAACGAATATGGCTCTTCGGGTGCAGCGGCCCCCGGCGCTTATAACAGCAGCATGAAATTCAATGGGTTGATGCTGGTTGAATTCACCATCGACGGCATAAACGGGAATCTTGTGGATGGTGCGTCTAAAAACTACCATACCGAGTTGAGCTATGCCGCGGCAAGTTGGGATCCAAGTTATTGGGGCGGTGCAAATTATGGAAGCGATACCGTCACCGGCGATGGGACATACCGGGTATACACCTATCTGAATGGGAATTGTGAAGGCGCGGTGGTTTGGACAATCGAATTATACGACCTTTGGAAGGATCTTGTCGACAGTTCCAAGGCCGGTGTGACTATCAATAAGGTGATTACCCCGGGAAAGTATTAACTTTACACGCATATTTCTAAAAAAGTAATGAATTTCATTAAGACGATAATCATTTTTTTGCTGCCGGCGGTTTTTGTCGGCATGACAGCCTGCTCCGGCAGCGATGATCCGGTGACGCCGGAAATCGTGCCGGCCAAGACGGAGATAGCCTTCTCCAGGACAGGAGGGAGCGAGACGCTGTCTGTCAAGTCGAATGTGCCATTGGAGGTGAAGAGTAATGACGAAAGCTGGTGCCGCGTGGTGCCGGCTTCGTCCACTTCGGATGCCGTGTATAAATTCACTGTCATATTGGATGCCAATCCGGAAACGAGTGACCGTTCCACCTCTATCACTATAAAAGGGGGCAATATCACCCAAACCGTCAATGTGGTGCAGACTGCTGCCGATGGGTTGATTGTGAAGCCCACTGTATTTGATGATATAACCGGAGAGGGTACCCAAATAGAGGTCAAGCTGACGACCAACGGTGCAGTGAAAATTACTATCAACGATAGTTGGATCACCCAAGTAACCTCTCGTGCCGCCATGACGGAACAAACGGTGACTTTCAACGTGGCCGCCAACTACGGCGACCGCCGCATGGGAAGTATCACTTTCACCCTGGGAGACCTCACGGAAACCGCAACGGTCAACCAGCTCGCAGGCAATATACCGAATGCCGGCATGGAGAGTGACGCACTGGCATTGGCCGCCAAGATGTATGCCGGTTGGAATATAGGCAATACCCTCGAAGCCATTGGAGGTGAAACGGCCTGGGACAATCCTAAAGTGACCGAAGCCTATATCAAGAAGGTCAAGGAGCTTGGCTTCAATGCCATACGCATCCCATCCGCATGGGACCAGTATATTGAAGATCCCGAGACCTATAAGATCAAGGAGAGCTGGCTGGATAGGGTCAACGAAGTGGTAGGCTATTGTGTGGCTAACGACATGTATGCCATTGTCAACATCCATTGGGACGGCGGCTGGCTGGAAAACAACTGTACTCCCGACAAGCAGGAGGAAAACAACAAAAAACAGCATGCGCTATGGACTCAGATCGCCGGCAAACTGAACCACTACGACGAGCACCTGCTCTTTGCCGGCACCAACGAGCCGAATGTGGATAATGCCCAGAAGATGGTTGTGCTGAAATCATACCTGCAGACTTTCATCGATGCGGTACGCGCCACCGGTGGAAATAATGCCGTGCGCAACCTGATCGTGCAAGGTCCCAATACCGATATCGACATGACCGACAAGCTGTTTGGCGATATGCCTACCGATGTGGTTGACAACCGGTTGATGCTTGAGGTACATTACTATAATCCATGGACGTTCTGCGGCCTGGAAAAGGATGAAAGCTGGGGTAAGATGGCTTACTTCTGGGGAGCCCATGCCGTAAGCGGGTCCGACCGCAATGCCACCTCCGGCGACGAAGCCGAGATGAAGTCGCTGTTCGCCAGGATGAAGACGAAGTTTGTGGACAAAGGCATACCCGTTATCTTAGGCGAGTATGGCGCCATCACGATGCGCACCGGATTGGGCGACCTTCAGGAAGCGCACAACAAGTCGCGCAACCTCTACGACGAAACCGTGACGCGTGAAGCCAAGAACCACGGGATGGTACCCTTCTACTGGGAAACGGGTGGAGTGGTCAACCGCAATACGGGTGCTATCAAGGACAACTACGCGATGGACGGCATTGTGAAAGGAGCCAGAGAAGGGAAATATCCTTTCTGAGATAAAGGAAACCGGGCGGTCTCTTCACAGGGACCACCCGGTTATTGGAAAATCAAAAAGTCATATAAGAAATAGAACTAAATACATTGTGGTTTTGATATTTAATAGTATTCATTGGATGAGATCACAGGGGTAAGTGTCCGGGCAGTCTTTTCCGCTGCCGGTTGGTTATACCTGTAAATCAAATCGTATGTTTTTTCCCCGTTCCATCCTTTCACTTTAATGGAAAGGTTTACAGCGTCGGCGTCGTCATCCCTGAAAGGCTTGAGATCGAAACAAACGAATCCTTCATATAATTTTGTCTGTGTACTCTCATAGGCGTTATGGCGGAACTCCAGATCAATTGCCCCGGGCGATGTTTCCTCAGAGAGGGTGTTCTCGACGAGGTTCACCAGATGCGGTTTGACGCCACCGTAATTGAACAAAAAAGAGACATTCAGATAATCACCCCCTACCCATATATCCTGGATTCTGACCGGGTCGTTGCCTATGCTGTCCTGATTTTCAGCATTCAATTCAATAGCTTGTTTTGTGAGGATATTCCAGATGTCGTTTACTTTGATGTCGTAATCGTATGTTGTTCCCGGACTGTCCCAAAGGATGGTGTAATTAAGAAAGACACGCTGGTTGTATGTGGGTGTATATCTTACATTGCCGGCGGCAGGCCATAGGCGTTTGCCGTTGTCCAACAAGAATGAATAGGCATTGTCACCCTCCGGCACCACAGTGGCGATGCTGATATAGATATCTCCCAACGATCTTCCATTATTATCGTCACAAGAGGGAATAGCCAATAGAATCCCCATCAACAGGATACTGATTTTTAATACCGATTTCTTCATGCGACTATTTTTTGTTTTCTTTATTATATCAGATGCAGAAAAAAAGAAAACGCTGCATAGAAGAGCCATAAAGTTGCATTATTTAACATTCTTTAAGTGGATGGAAAGGGTGAGTACTTTCAAAAGGGAGGAAATGGTCGCAAATCCCGATATTTTTAACCTTTGTGTCCGTAAAGTTTCTGAATCAGATCCGGACGGCCTATGCGTTTCAATTTTTTGATCACCGAGGGTTTCTGGCTGGGATCGTACCAAAAGAAAAACTGGCGTTGGTCATTTTTTTCCTCTTTGCTCCTGGCCGTATATACCGGTCTTAATGTATAGGGGTGGTAACCGGTGTAATAAATCTCAGTCGCCAGTGTCATGGGAGAAGGCGTGAAATCCTGTACTTGTTCCAATTTGAAATTTAACTTCCTGGTGGTTGCCGCCAGTTCCGCCATATCTTCATCGGTACATCCGGGATGGGATGAAATAAAATAAGGGATCAATTGTTGGTTCAGAGAATACTTTTTATTCAGTGTGTCGAAGGTTTGTTTGAACTGGTCGAAAAAACGGAAAGATGGTTTTCGCATGATGGTAAGCGTGGCGTCGGAAGTGTGTTCGGGAGCCACTTTCAATCTTCCGGAGACATGGTTCCTGACCAGTTCGCTGATATAGGTACGGTGGGATTCATTGGTTTCCTGATCGTCACTTTCCTGCAACAGCATATCATAGCGGATGCCGCTTCCTATAAATGATTTTTTTATTCCGGGCAACGCGTCCACCGATGTATATATATCCAGCAGGTCGGTATGATTGGTATCCAGGTTGAAACAGATTTTCGGAAAGATACAGGAGGGTTTCCTGCACTTTTCGCAAATTGACAAATCCTTTCCTTGCATGCGGTACATATTGGCCGAGGGGCCTCCCAGATCACTGATATATCCTTTAAAGCCGGACATTTGGGTGATCTTTTTCACTTCCTCTAAAATAGATTGTTTGGAACGGGAAGCGATGAATTTCCCCTGGTGTGCGGAAATAGTGCAAAAGGCACATCCGCCAAAGCATCCGCGATGAAGGTTGACTGAGAATTTGATCATCTCGTAGGCGGGGATATGCTTGTCCTTATATTTGGGATGGGGCAGGCGGGTATAGGGAAGGTCGAACGAGGCGTCGATCTCCTCCTCTTTCATAGGGGGATAGGGCGGATTAACGACAAGCGTCCTGCCGTCTACCTTTTGAAGGATACGTGCAGCGGAAAGCCGGTTGGATTGCTCCTCTACCACACGGAAATTTTTGGCCTGTTTCAGCTTATCTTTTGTGCATTCCTCGTGCGAAAAAAGGGAGATTTCTTCATTGAACGGGTTCTCAGGCACCTCATTGCGAAGAAAAGCAGTTTGCGGGATGTCATTGATTTCGCGGATAGGTTTACCGTTACTGATTTCATGTATCAGTTGTTTCAGGGGGAGTTCTCCCATTCCATATACCAGTAGGTCGGCTTTTGTATCTGCCAGGATACTCTTGTGAAGTGTGTCATCCCAATAGTCGTAATGGGTGACCCGGCGCAGTGAAGCTTCTACTCCGCCGATGACTACCGGCACGTCGGGATAGAGTTCCTTCAGGATGCGGGAGTATACCGTTACGGCCCTATCGGGACGCATATCGGCACGGCCGTCCGGCGTATAGGCATCCTGGGACCGTAACCTCTTATTGGCTGTGTAATGATTGATCATCGAGTCCATTACGCCGGCGGTCACTGCAAAAAAGAGGCGGGGAGCACCCAGTTTCCTGAAATCACGAAGGTCGTCCCGCCAGTTGGGCTGTGGCACAATCGCCACACGTAATCCCTGGTTCTCGAGCAGGCGGCCAATCACTGCGGTGCCAAAAGAAGGATGATCGATATAAGCATCCCCTGAGAAGAGTATTACATCAGGAGTGTCCCATCCACGAAGATCCAATTCTTTCTTTGTGGTAGGTAACCAATCGGTGAGTTGGTAGGATGGGTTGTTCATCAGATTATCCCTTGTTTGTCTGTTTTCGTTCCGCATCCAGCAACACGGCTCTTTCCACCGCCAGGTGGATATTGGAGCAGACATTCTCACTGCCGATGATCTGCGGTATATCGGTCTTTTCGATACTTTCTCGTACGCTGTCTTTCACTCCTGAGAGAATGATTTGTATCTTCTCTTTCCTGGAATGGCGGCATAATATTTCCAGGTTGTTCAATCCGGTTGAGTCAATGAAAGGTACCTTACGCATACGGATAATACGAATATGTGGATGCTCTCCCAGTTCACGTGTGATCTCATCGAATTTGCTGGCCACGCCAAAGAAAAAAGGTCCTTCGATCTCATACACCTCCACGCCATGGGGTAATTGAAGCACTTCTTCCGGCACGTCGGTGAAATGGGACTCCATCTCTTTCGCCAGGTTGATACTTCCGGTGGTTCGCGATACCTGGGTGCTTTCGTTCATTCGCTTGAGAAAACCAAAGATCGCAAGCATCAAACCGACTCCTATGGCGATGGTCAGGTCGAAAATAACAGTGAGAAGAAAGGTCGCCATCAGAATACCCATAGTTGATTTTGATTGTCTGGTCAATGACACGAATGTACGCCATTCACTCATATTGTATGCTACCACTACCAATACCCCTGCCAGGCAAGCCATCGGGATGTGGCGGGTGAGGTCGCCTAAGAACAGGACAATCAACAGGAGTACCACGGCATGGATAATCCCTGCGACAGGCGTCCTCCCGCCATTGTTGATGTTGGTCATTGTGCGCGCAATGGCTCCGGTAGCCGGGATGCCACCAAAAAACGGAGTGATGATATTGGCAGCACCCTGTGCCACCAACTCCATATTGGAGTTGTGCTTCTGTCCTGTCGCTCCATCGGCCACCGTCGCCGATAATAGTGATTCGATAGCCCCCAGCATGGCAATGGTAAATGCGGCCGGGAATAACAGGCGGATACTTTCGAGGCTCAGTGGTATTTGTTCCATATCGGGCAGTTGGCTGTTGATGATAAACCTGTCGCCGATAGTCTCTATGGAGGTAATGCCTCCATAGGTTTTCATCAGGTAGGCTGCCAGGGTCATCGTTATAAGGGCGATCAATGATCCGGGTATTTTTTTTGATATTCTCGGGGTAATCACGATGATGGCCACACTGGCAAAAGCGATGAGTGCTGCCCACCAGTTAATCGTATTGAAATGCTGGAAATAAATTGCCCATTTTTCAATGAATCCGGCAGGTAATGACGGGGTGGTAAGCCCGAAGAAATCTTTTATCTGGGTAGAGAAGATGGTCAGAGCGATACCGCTTGTAAAACCGATGACGATAGGATAGGGTATAAACTTGATGACCGCTCCCAGTTTTAAAAATCCCATCGCCATGAGCATTACGCCCGCAAGTACGGTTGCGATGGCCAGACCCTGTACCCCGTATTGCTCTACTATGCCATAGACAATCACGATGAAGGCGCCGGTAGGGCCACCGATCTGTACTTTACTGCCGCCCAGGAATGAGATGATGAATCCGGCGATGATGGCAGTATATATCCCTTTCTCGGGCGCAACCCCCGAAGCAATTCCAAAAGCAATGGCCAGTGGTAATGCTACCACCCCCACAATCAATCCCGACATCAGGTCGGCAAAGAATTTTTCCTTGTTATAGGTCTTTAATGATTGAAAAAGTGCCGGTTGAAAATCCTGCAAGAAATTTACCTTCATGAAATCAATGTGACAAACAACGTTCAACGGAACGAAGTGTAGTTAAATGTGCTAATGCGCCTAATGCCAATCCCGATGAATCGGGGCAGGTCGTGCTGAAATAATTGGCGGTACAAAGGTAGTGATTAATGTGGTGATTTGATAATTTGTTGATGTGATGATTGGAATGGTTTGATTATAATGGTTTTAACGGTTCTTGGTGATTGTTGTCTGTTACACTGCTCCTTGTTCTACCAATACGCAAGCGCGTTCGGTTATCCGATCCTCTCCATACGGATTATACCGGACTTTAAGGCTATTGCCGAACATCCCGGCGAACAGGTTGTAAGTCCATGCTTTAAAACTACCCATGAAGGCATCGATGATGTGATAGGAGGAGGAGTTGGTCTCCCGGTCTACTAATTTTATGAGTAATTGCCCCTGCGACCGGGTGAGTTTTTTCATTTTCGGGGTATATTGATCCTTCAGGTCCTTCTCCATCCTGTTCAGGTGTTTTTGCCGCTCTTTATCGTTGGGGAGCGTTTCCATATATTCATATGTTTCCAAAATGATAGCGGCAATCTCTTTGGCATAGGGGAGTGTTTTCTTTACGTCACGGAGCAGTTTTGTGTAGGCTATCTGGTCTTTGGTTGTCCGAAAAGTGAGAGGGGAATACTTAATAAAATCATTCAGCCACATACAGGCCACGGTATCTCCCTCCAATACCACGGCCGGATATACATTCGGCATTAAAAAGATAGTGGAGACGGGTGTGTCGGAGTTGGAGCTTATGTTAGAAGCATAATACCCCTGCGCTTTTATTCCGGAGGATAAAAGGGTTGCCAGTGTAAGAAGTATGATAATAAGTCTTTCCATAACAGTACAAAGATAATGGGTCGCTTTTATTTTCTCTCCAAAAAACCCGTTAAGTGTAGTTAATTAATCTTCGAGTTTTTAGATTGTTAAGTAAAATAGAGGCAATGTAGGTAAAAACAGGATATAAGCCAATCAGCGCAACAAGGATAAAAAAATACATTATTGTGAGGAATAATCGGGGAAAAAGTGTATTTTTGACTGGATTAAACAGAAAGTAATGGCATATTCTCATCTGAGTGGACTTGTTCATAAACAGGCACAAAAATATGGTAATAAAACCGCTCTTATGTATCAGGGTCCGGGCGGCGAATGGTTACATTTGTCGTGGAATGAACTCTCTTCTAAAATCATGAAAGCAGCGCAGGCTTTGGCCGAGATCGCCCTAAAACCGGGCGAAAATGTCGGGATATATTCCCAGAATATGGAAAAATACCTGATCACCGATTTTGCCGTCTATGCCAATAAGGGAGTGATGGTACCCATGTATGCCACAGCATCGCCTATGCAGGTAAGTTACATCATCAATGATGCGCAGATAAAACTGCTTTTTGTAGGTGAACAATTCCAGTATAATAATGCATATAAGGTACAGCAGGAGAGCCGGTTTTTGCAAAAGATGATCGTCTTCGACAAGAATGTGGTACTGAAACCTGACGACAAGACTTCGGTTTATTTTGATGACTTTATCACAACAGGCGATAATTCGGAGTCGCAGGCGCTGGTAAATGCCCGGTTGAAACAACTTGACAACAACGACCTTGCCGCTATTATCTATACTTCAGGTACTACCGGTGAGCCGAAAGGAGTGATGTTGAAACACTCCAATTTCTTGGAGATATTCAGGATACATGATATCCGGCTCACCAATTTGTCGGACAAAGACCTCTCGATGTGTTTCCTTCCCCTTACCCATATATTTGAAAAGGCCTGGAGTTATTACTGCCTTTACAAGGGAATAACCGTGGCAGTGAATAGGGAGCCGGGCGAAATCAGGGAAACCATTAAACAGGTGCGCCCCACATTGATGAGTAACGTTCCCCGTTTCTGGGAAAAGGTGTATGACGGCGTGAAAGAGAAAATGGACAATGCCTCGGGGATAATGAAATGGTTGTTTACTGATGCCGTGAAAACCGGACACAGGCACAACCTGGAATTTGTGAACGAAGGGAAAAAACCGCCGTTAGGTAACCGTCTGAAATTTTCCCTTTACAGACACACTGTTTTTTATCTGGTAAAACGGGTAGTGGGGATTGACCGGGGGAATTTCTTCCCTGTGGCAGGGGCGCCTTTATCCGATACTATTAATGAATTCATGCAATCGATAGACGTGCACCTAATATATGGGTACGGCCTTTCAGAAACTACCGCCACAGTAAGTTGTTTCCCGGCAAAAGGATTCCGGATAGGCACGGTGGGAAAAGTAATGCCTGATGTGGATGTGAAGATAGGGGATAATGACGAGATTCTGGTAAAGGGGGCGACAGTGACGTGCGGGTATTACAATAAGCCGGAGGCAACCAAAGCCGCCTTTACGGAGGATGGCTATTTCAGGACAGGCGATGCCGGTTCCCTTACGGAGAACAATGAAATTATTCTTACCGACCGGATCAAAGACCTATACAAAACTTCTAATGGGAAATATATTGCACCGCAAATGATTGAAACGCGGATCGGTGAAGACAAATATATCGATCAGGTAGCTGTGATCGGAGATGAGCGGAAATTTGTGAGTGCATTGATTGTCCCCAATTATGATGCACTCAGCAAATACGCACGGGAGCAAGGTATCCCGTTCGATTCGACAGAAGAGTTAGTGAACAACCCTGAAATCCATGCTTTTATTTTTGGTCGGATCGAACTGTTGCAGGCGCAATTCACCTCCTATGAAAAAATTAAACGCTTTGCACTCCTCCCGCATCCCTTCACATTGGAGTCAGGTGAACTGACCAATACCCTCAAAATCCGCCGGAAGGTAATTCTTGAACGATATGCGGATATTATTGATGGATTGTATGTGTAATTCGGTTGTTATTCAATTGTTATTCAATTGTTATTCAATTGTTATTCGGTTGTAATTCGGTTGTATTTCAGTTGTAATTCGGTTGTAGTTCGGTAGGTATTCGATGGTAATTGGGTTATCCCGCAAAGCACAAATAACAGCGAAGCCGAATAACTATCGAAAATTCACTATCTTTTCATAATATAGGATGCGCCTCGGAAATGCTCAAACATGTTTGGCATTTCACTCGGCTTTCGCTATATTTGCACCGTTTTTAAAAGTGTATAGGAATGGACTACAATTTCAGAGAGATAGAAAGACGGTGGCAGCACTACTGGATTGATCAACAGACGTATAAAGTGACGGAAGACACTTCTAAGCCGAAATTCTACGTGTTGGACATGTTCCCTTATCCTTCAGGGGCAGGGTTGCATGTAGGGCATCCCCTGGGATATATCGCTTCGGATATTTTTTCGAGATATAAAAGGTTACAGGGATTCAATGTTTTGCATCCCATGGGATACGATGCCTACGGGCTTCCGGCAGAACAGTATGCCATTCAGACCGGACAGCATCCGGCTATCACTACTGAAAACAATATCAAGCGATATCGCGAACAACTGGATAAAATAGGATTCTCCTACGACTGGAGCCGTGAAGTGCGCACCTGTGATCCCGGTTATTACAAATGGACGCAATGGGCATTCATTCGTATGTTCAATTCCTACTATTGTAATCAGGCACAACAGGCCCGCCCTATTGCCGAATTGGTAGAGGTCTTCTCCCAACAGGGAACTGACGGTCTCGACCTGGCCTGTAACGAGCCGATGGAGTTTTCTGCCGGAGAGTGGAATGCCAGATCCGAAAAAGAGCAACAGGAGATATTGATGAATTACCGTATCGCCTATCTGGGTGATACTATGGTGAACTGGTGCCCGGCGCTGGGGACGGTACTCGCCAACGACGAGGTAAGCGATGGCCTTTCCATTCGCGGTGGGTATCCCGTGGAACAGAAAAAGATGAGGCAGTGGTGCCTGCGCGTTTCGGCATATGCCCAACGCCTGTTGGATGGTTTGGATAAGGTGGACTGGACAGATTCCTTGAAAGAAACACAACGAAATTGGATAGGACGCAGCGAAGGTGCGGTGATGCATTTCAAAACTTCGCAAGGACTTTCCTTTGATATTTTTACCACCCGTGCCGATACGATTTTCGGCGTGACATTTATGGTGCTTGCGCCGGAGAGTGAACTGGTACAAACACTGACTACCGCTGATCAGCGCGAAGCCGTAGAGGAGTATATCCTCAGGACCAGGAAAAAAACCGAACGGGAACGTATGGCTGACAAATCGGTCAGCGGGGTGTTTTCCGGGTCGCACGCCATCCATCCCTTTACCGGTGAACAAATCCCGGTATGGATATCGGACTATGTGCTGGCAGGATACGGGACTGGCGCCATTATGGCGGTACCGGCGCATGACAGCCGCGACTACGCTTTCGCCAGGCATTTCGATCTTCCCATTATTCCCCTGATTGAGGGATGTGATATATCGCAAGAGAGTTTCGACGCCAAAGAGGGAATGATGATGAACTCCGGTTTTCTGAACGGGATGACAGTGAAAGAGGCCATTCCCGCAGCCATCGATGAGGTGGAAAGACAGGGGGTTGGCTACCGGAAGATCAATTTCCGTCTGCGTGATGCGATCTTCTCCAGACAGCGCTATTGGGGCGAACCGTTCCCTATCTATTATAAAGACGGGATGCCTTATCCTTTGGATGAAAGCGAACTGCCATTGGAACTCCCCGAAGTGGATAAGTACCTCCCCACGGAAACAGGAGAACCGCCGCTGGGACGCGCAGCCAACTGGCAAACCAAAGAAGGGTATCCGCTGGAATTGAATACGATGCCCGGATTTGCGGGATCATCGGCTTACTACCTGCGTTATATGGACCCGCAAAATGAGCATGCATTGGTATCTGAAGATGCCGACAGTTACTGGCGGAATGTGGACCTTTATATAGGCGGTACCGAACATGCCACCGGACACCTTGTCTATAGCCGTTTCTGGAATAAATTCCTGTTCGACCTGGGTATTTCCTGCGAAGAGGAACCTTTTAAGAAGCTGGTGAACCAGGGAATGATCCAGGGCAGGAGCAATTTCGTGTACCGGATCAAAGGGACGAATAAATTTGTGTCGCTGAACCTGAAAGAGCAATATGAGGTGACACCCATTCATGTGGATGTCAATATAGTGCATAATGATATCCTTGATATTGAGGCTTTCCGGAACTGGAACCCCGAATACCGGACGGCGGATTTTATCCTTGAGGATGGAAAATATATCTGCGGATGGGCTATCGAGAAAATGTCGAAATCGATGTTTAATGTGGTAAATCCTGACGATATTGTGGAAAAATACGGCGCTGACACCCTTCGTCTGTATGAGATGTTTCTGGGACCACTCGAACAATCCAAGCCGTGGGATACCAACGGCATCGACGGAGTACACCGTTTCCTTCGTAAGGTATGGACTCTATTCTATAAGGATGGAAGTTCGTCGGTGACGGACGATGTGGCTTCCTCCGAGGAGTTGAAGTCACTGCATAAACTGATTAAGAAAGTGTCGTTCGATATTGAGCATTTTTCGTTCAATACTTCTGTATCCGCTTTCATGATCTGTGTGAATGAGCTGACCTCGTTGAAATGCTCCAAGAGGGTGATCCTGACCGACCTGGTCATTTGTCTTGCCCCTTTTGCCCCGCATATGGCAGAAGAACTTTGGCACGCTTTGGGGAATAATAGTTCGGTATGTGATGCAAAGTGGCCGGCATGGAATGAGGAATATCTCAAAGAGGATGCTTTCCCTTATGCTATTTCGTTCAACGGAAGATCGCGTTATGTGCTGGAATTTCCGGCAGATGCGACCCCTGAAGAGATCGAAGAGGCGGTACTGGCACATCCCAATTCCCGGAAATGGCTGGAAGGCAGAAGCCCGAAGAAAATAATTATTGTCCCGAAAAAAATTGTGAATGTGGTGATATAAGATGGAAAAGTTACCTGAATTCAGCCTGAAGAGATTTTATTGGAAAGATTATCTGATTATAGCCTTGGGGACTTTCATGTATGCCTTGGGGGTCACCCAGTTCATTATGCCGCATCATTTCGTGATGGGTGGTCTGGCGGGGGTTGCGGTACTCCTTAATTATGCTTTCGGATTGCCCGTATCGTTGATGGTGTTGATCATGAATGCCCTGTTGTTATTGGCCGCCTTTAGGATATTAGGATCGGAGTTCTTAGTGAAGACGATAGTGGGAGTGGGGCTTCTTTCTACGTTTATTGGTATGTTTGAAAGTTTTCAATGGCCCCCGATTATGATGGACGAACCATTGATGGCGGGACTGATAGGAGCTATCGTGGCGGGTGGCGGAGTCGGATTGGTAATGTCGGTGAATGGTAGTAGTGGCGGAACCGATATTGTCGTCCTTATCATCAATAAGTACCGTAATATTACCCCCGGGCGGACAATGCTGTTTGTCGACCTTATCATTGTTTCTTCTTCTTTCCTGATTTTCGGAAGTGTGGAAACTATTGTATTCGGGATTATTATTATTGCCGTGATGGCCACCTCGGTCGACTGGGTACTGAACGGTATCCGGCAATCGGTGCAGTTCTTTATCTTTTCGTCACAATATGAGGAAATTGCCACCCAGATCAATCTTCAACTGCACCGTGGCTGCACCGTTTTGGATGGTATCGGCTGGTACTCCAAAAAACCGCAAAAGGTACTTCTGGTGATGGCCAAACGAACCGAATCGACTTCCATATTCCGGTTGGTAAAACAGATCGATAGCAGTGCCTTTATATCTCAAAGCAATGTGGTAGGGGTTTATGGGCAGGGATTCGACCGGATGAAATAACCTTTTCTTCTTTTAGGTAGTAGCCTTATCTACCAGGTATACCATCGACTTGTAGGTAATACCGCTGTTGATCGATAATCCGATTTCGCAGGTCCGGCTGTTGGAATAGCCTTCTGTAGCATCGTGAATACCTTCTCTTAACGGAGCAAGTGCCGAATTATTGAGTTCCGGATAAAAAAATCCCCGGTCGCCTGCCCATCCGCAACACCCGATATTTTCGGGGACGATCACTTTTTCCGCGCAACGTGACGCCACTGTATGCAGTTTCTCCTCCAGATGCATCTTGGTGGAACTGCAGGTTGTATGTATGGCGACAGAGACGGGTTGTTTTATAAATTGAAGCCGGTCGAGCAGGAAATCGTGGATAAATTCCACCTGATCATACAGCTTAAGCCGTTTGTCTAATGTCTCGCGCATGTGTAACAGGCAGGGACTCATATCACAAACAATCGGCAGTTCGCCGTTGCGGCTGGCTTTCAAAAGTGCCTCATTCAGTTCATTCTCCTTTTTTTGTGCCTGCTCCCGGAATCCTTTGCTGCTAAAAGCCATCCCGCAGCAAAGCCTGTCTTTTTCTTCAGGGATAATCACAGTATATCCTGCTTTCCGTAATACAGAAAGCATCTTTTGAGGTATATCTTCCGTCTCTTTATACCCGAATGAGGGTCCGCTCATGGCACGGGTAATACATGCCGGGAAATAGACTGCCATGGGGCTGTCCGGACTGCTGGCAGGCAGAATGTTGCGGGCGATCTTTTTACTGCCCGAAGGGGTGTGGCGTGTCCATAGGGGAAACGCCCCGTCACCTAACCTGTAAAGCCCTTTTGTCACACTCTCCATAGCAGGATAGCCCACAGTTTTTCCTATATAATGAGGGATCGGCAACAATCTGCGTAACAGGGCGGTCGTACCCGCCATATTATTGGCAATGATATCGGCTACCTTGTTCGCCAATTTGCCGTTCTGTTTCCAACGCAATTCTTTGACCAATTTTCCCGTGTCGATCCCTACCGGACAGGCAAGTCCGCACAATCCATCGGTAGCACAGGTCTCCTCCAGAGGGTAGGAGATTTCCTTCAGCTGTTTCCGGACCGGATTATTTTTCTCATTGCCGGAAACGGCAAGCCCTGCCAGGTGACGGTAGGCTATAATCCTTTGCCGGGGAGTAATGGTCAGGTTCTTTGAGGGACAATTTACCTCACAGAAACCACATTCAATACACTTGTCAATGATGGGATTGGCTTCCGGTATCCGTTTCAGGTTTTTGATAAATACGTCAGGGTCATCGTTGATCAATACACCAGGGTTGAGGATATCTTCCGGGTCGAATATTCGCTTGATCCGTTTCATCAAGTCATAGATTTCAACACCCCATTCTTTTTCCACGAAAGGAGCCATATTCCGTCCGGTACCGTGTTCCGCCTTGAGGCTGCCGCCGTGTTTTACGGCCACCAACTCGCAGAGCTCATGCATGAAGAGGGCATATTTTTCCACTTCTTCTGGGGAATTGATATCGGGGAAAACGGTGAAATGGATATTGCCGTCGAGCAGGTGGCCCCACATCACCGCGTTTCCATAACCGCTGCGTACGAGCAATTCGCGCACATCGGTCAGCGCATCGCCTAACGTCTCAGCCCGGAAGGCGACATCTTCGATAATACTTGCCGTGCGGGGAGGGCGTGTGGCCGCAGCCGAAGTAAAAAGGCCGTTGCGTACATTCCAGTAGAGGTTGTAGCGTTGTTTGTCGGTGGTGAATTTGATCGGCGCAAGTGTCTGGATATGTGCCAGCTTCTCTTC
The DNA here is from genome assembly GCF_040307845.1 of Proteiniphilum sp. Lineage (GTDB taxonomy): Bacteria > Bacteroidota > Bacteroidia > Bacteroidales > Dysgonomonadaceae > Proteiniphilum. The sequence continues at coordinate 77,145 of NZ_JAWRIS010000027.1, read as the reverse complement.
GATCTCCGCCATTTGCGACAATAAGGTCGCTTCGTCGTCGGCAGAGGTGTCTATCAATAGTGCTGCCGCACCTTCCGGCAATGATCTTAACTCTTCCGGCATACCTTCCTGGTCTTCCACGGCACGCAAGGCATTACGGTCCATCAACTCGGCAGCGCTTACCCGGCAACTTCTCAGGGGAATGATGGTATTACTCACATCACGGAGGTTGGAGAAATAGACCATCGCCGCAGCCTTTAGCGGTGCATCATGTACCGTTTCGAAGGTGGCCTGGGAAATAAAACCCAGTGTACCCTCAGAACCGATCATCAGATGTTGGATAATCTGGATGGGGTCATTGAAATCGATCAGTGAGTTCATCCCGTAACCACAGGTGTTCTTCAACTGGAATTTTGAAGCGATCTTCTCCCGGACCGCTTCATTGTTTGTGGCATCCCGGTGTAACTGTTCGATTTCTGCGATAAGTTGCGGATGGGCGGCAATAAACGAGCGGCAGCTTTCGCTATCTGCAGTATCCAATACAGACCCGTCGGCAAAGATAATGCGCATCGACTTGACCGTATTGTAACTGTTATGCCGGATACCATAACTCGATCCACTCGCGTTATTGGCAATGATTCCTCCTATTTTCGCGGAATTGATAGATGCGGGTTTCGGTCCCAGTTTACGTTTATATCTCATCAACATGCGGTTGGCGGCAGCGCCGGCGAGGGCACAACCAAATGTGGCGGTAGCTCCTTCATGGGTGATGGTGGAGAACTCAAAGCCATTCCCTGTCTCCATGAGTATGGAATCGGAGATGGTCTGCCCGCTTAAGCTGGTACCGGCTGCTTTAAATGTTATCGGCAGGTTCCCTGTCCGGCAAAATCCCAATAAACGGATTACTTCGTCTTCGGAATTCACTCTTACTACTGCTTTGGGTACAAGACGGTAGAGTCCTGCGTCAGTTCCTTTGGCCAGGCGGAATAGTTCATCGGTAAAAACCTGGTCCTCAGGGAATAATTGCAAAAGCCGGTTGCGTAATTGTTTAATTTCCATTTAGTCACTATCTTTTTGGTAAAGATAGGCGATAAATTCATAGCAGTAGAAGAATTAACAAGAAAAAAGCTGTCGTTTAGACAGCTTTTACACTCTTTTTCATTTAAACGATGCGTTTACTTTTCAACTCAATGATGCGAAGACCTCTTTTTCTTCAGCCTCCAAAGTAACTTTTCCCTCTCTTGCCAGCCATCCGAGTGCTGCATAGAGATCTTTGTCAGTAAGTTTAGTAGCTTTCTTGACCTCTTTTACATTCTGCCGGCCACTTTCGTCAAGAACTGACCATACTTTACCGGCGTTGATTCCAATTTGTTCAACCATTCTTTTGATGTTTAATAGTATAACCTAATAATTTCGATGCAAAGTTACGGTTATATTTGCATAAAAACAACAAATTGGTAATGATTATCAATTAAGTAGTGCTTTACAATGAATTTCCGGCTACTTTTTTTATCACTTCAGCGACCTGATGAATGAGTGAATGCCGGTTGTCATTACAAATCAGATAATCAGCATATTTTATTTTTTCCTCTTCAGGAAGCTGGCTATTCATTCGGGCTTCTACCTCGTCACGTGTCGACCGGTCACGTTGCATAACCCTGGCGATACGGAGTTCTTTGGGTGCTTGTACCATGACCACTTTGTCTACAAATTGATAGAATCCTGCCTCAATAAGCAGTGCGGCATCAATGATCACCATTGGATGGGACCATTCCCGTTGGCGGCACCATTCAGTAAAATGCCTGGCCAGTTCCGGATGGATGATAGAGTTGACGATGGCCAGCTTGCGGCTATCGTGAAAAATGATGGAGGCCAGTTTTTTCCTGTCGAGTTTGTCTTCTGTGTAAAGGTCTTCTCCGATCTGTAATGTCAGTTGTGCGCGGATATAGGGTGAAGAGTCGTTCAGTTTTTTTGCTTCCCGGTCAGCATTGTACAAAGGAATGCCGTGCAAATGGAAAATGTCCGAGACGACAGACTTCCCGGTTCCTATCCCTCCTGTGATACCCATCTTTATCATCTGTCACTCTTGCTTTCAAAAAGGAATTCCACAGAAATGGGGGAGATTCGGGGATTGACAATGGAAGAGGGCTTGTCTGTAAGTTCGAGTTCCACGCGACCATCCTCGTTGGCGTGAAACTTCCTGTAGTCGAGTTCGATGGAGAAATCTTCCGGTACGATCTTCTTGTACTCTTCGAGAGTGACAGAGAAAGTGACGTTGGCACGCGACGGGAAAAACTTCACATCGAGCTTTCCCGGCATGTGCGTGGCGGTAATGGGCACCTCAAAGGTGCGTTCGGTATATTCTTGCACAGGAATATAGATGTCTACCTGTGAAGGAATGAATTTTACGCCTTCTACATTGTTTATATTGACGGGTAACTGTGACGTAGCTTTCAGGTTCTTGAATAGGGTATATTCGGTTACGGCTTCTTTCAGCGGTTCGAGCGATTGTTGGGAGCCATACGCCATTACCGTTTCCGGAATAAAGGTAGCACTGTCTGCCACCAGGTTGGCCCGGCTTGTGGTGATCTCTCCGTCAAAAATCACCGTCAATTCTTTCTTCTGCAGCTTAGAGGTTGCCAAAGAGATATTCATAGGGTAATAGCCCCTTATATTGGTACTTGGAAATAGTTGGCCACGGATCAGTTGCCTGTACTGATCTCCCTGGATTACGGTGTTCTCACCTTCGGCCATTTCGGCAACATTGATTTCGAGTGAATCCCTTTTTATCACATCAAGACGGAAGATCTGCGCTCCATTGTCGGCAACACTTACCTCTATAAAGGAAGGTAAGGGATTGTCGAACACCACATCGTTAGGGATGTTCGTGTATTTCAAAGGTATCCTGTAAGTGCCCTCCACGTTTTCTTTCTGAAAGAAGAGCATTAACCAGAAAATAAAAGCCAGCACCAGGAAGAGCAGGAAAGCCAGTACATTTTTCCACGGGACAGTGGAGAAAAAGGCTTTAATCCTGGGTAGCCATTTCTGGATGATAGCTTTTACTTCCATCACAAACGCAATTTATTTGGTCTGTTGTGCTACATCGGCCGGTGAGGCGTATACTGAGCCTTTTTCAAATTTTAATTTTACGCCATCAGCCACTTCCACTAAGAACCATGTGTCACCTACCTCCCTGATCCTTCCATGGATACCGCCTGAAGTGACAACCTTATCTCCCGTTTTCATAGCTTCGCGGCTCTTCTGGAGTTCTTTTTGTTTTTTTTGCTGGGGACGTATCATGAAGAAATAAAATACGGCAAAAATGGCTACCATCATAAACAGGGTGCCGCCCATGCCTCCTGCACCACCCGGTGCTGCTTGTAATAGAACATTCATAAGAGTTATTGTTTAGGTGTTTATAATTAATTTTTAAAGATACGCTTTTCTTTTTTTATTTCCTGCACAATCGCATCCAAAATTCCGTTAATGAAAGTGCCGCTTTTGGGGGTACTATACGATTTGGCGATCTCGATATATTCGTTTAGCGTAACATTGGTCGGAATAGATTCAAATGTGAATATCTCGGAAAGAGCTACCTGCATGATGATAAGATCCATGAATGCAATTCGGTCGAAATCCCACTTTTCAGTATGTTTCTCGATGAGCCCGCGGTACTTTTTTTCGTCCAGGATGGAGTTATGCAGCAACTTTAACGCATATTCCTTGTCTTCCTCATCTTTAAACATCGGTAGCAGGGGTTGATCGTCGCCATTCCCTGCAGAAAACCGTTTGATGGTCTTCATGACAAATGTCTGTACGATCTCCACATCATCATTCCAATAGATACACTCATCCTCCAGGATCTCATCCAACTCTTCGTTCAGATAGATACACTGTTTGAAAGTCTTCCGCCAGAATTCCTGGTCCTCTTCGTAAGTAGGGGAAACAATGGCTGTATATTCCTGGTAAGTGTCCGAAGATAATATCTCGTCTAACAGGCTTTTGATGAACGCTTCATTGGATTCCCAGGACATGGGGCGCTCTGCAAGCTGTTTCCGGAATTGCCTGTTCTCGCGTAATTGCAGGATGAACTTATTATCAATAAGATGGGTATTGGGATGTAGATCCTCCTCCGTCGGCAAAAATTTATTCCGTTTTGTCTCCACCCTGTTTTGATACGAATCGGTGAGCTCTACCATCAGAAGAAGTAGAAAATAGTAAAGATCGTATGATTTCTGCAGGCCGAATAATAGTTCTTTTTCGGCATTGCGTAAATCTTTATTCGTATTCTGGTACCAAGCATAAACTAATTGTACAACCCTGATACGAATTAAATTCCTGTTAATCATTGATGCAATGAACGTTTTCGTTTTAAGTTGCAAAAGTAGCTATTTTTTTGGGATTACACATACTGTTGAGCGAAAAGTAAACAAGTCGGGTAAAATCAGGACAGTTTGCGACCTGTTTTTTAAACAAATTTCGTAGATTTGCAAGAAAAGTGGTAAGGTGCCTGAGTGGTAAGGTGCCTAAGTGGTAAGGTGCCTAAGTGGCTAAGTGGAATGGTGTCTAAAAGTCTTTATTCTAAAATAAATTAATCATATGGGAAAAGGAATATTTATAATTGCAATTATGTTGATGAGTGTATCGGTAATGGGGCAGCAGCAGGAACGGAATATTTCCATTATTCCAGAGCCGGTTTCGCTTCTTAAAAAAGGCGGACATTTTGTATTGCCTGACGAAGTGGTTATTTCAACCCCTCTCGCTCAGGGCGCTTACATAAATAGCTTGCTGGTGGAGAAACTTTCCACAGCACCGGGTAAGAAAGTGAAGCTATCCTCTTCTGCTGACAACGCCCATATCGAACTTCTTTTGAATAAGATTACCGATAAAGAGATTGGTCGCGAAGGATACAGGTTGGATGTGACACCTCAGAAAGTGGTTATAAAAGCCAATGAACCGGCGGGCCTGTTATATGGGGTACAGACATTTTTCCAGCTTTTACCTCCCCAGATCGAGAGTGATAAAAAGAAGGAGAATGTCTCCTGGCAGATACCTGTGGTGGAGATCACGGATTATCCCCGGGTAGAATGGCGTGGGTTGATGCTTGATGTGTCGCGGCACTTTTTTACGGTGGATGAGGTAAAGCAATTTATTGATAATATGGTGAGGTACAAGTATAATATATTTCACTGGCATCTTACCGATGATGAGGGATGGCGTATTGAAATAAAGAGTCTGCCGAAGCTGACGCAGGTTGGTGCATGGCGAACCGAACAGGTAGGCTGGTTCGGTAGTCTTTCCGACCCTGACCCCGATGCTCCTAAAAACTATGGTGGTTTTTATACGCAGGATGAGATTGGGGAGGTGATCGCATATGCCATGGAACGTAACGTGCAGGTGATGCCGGAGGTCGATGTGCCGGGACATAGTTCTGCGGTGCTGGCAGCATATCCCGAACTGGCATGCTTCCCCGAGAGCGGTGATCATTTCGTGCGTACGGGGGCACCTTTCCTCGACTGGAATACCGGCGGGCGCCCTGCCGCTATGTATGAGAATACGCTTTGTCCGGCCAATGAAAACGTGTATGAGTTTATGGATAAGGTAATCACTGAAGTGGCTGCCCTTTTCCCTTTTGAATATATCCATACCGGCGGAGACGAGGCTCCCTATACTTTTTGGGAGAAAAGTCCTGACATAAAAAAGCTAATGCTACGTGAAGGTATAAAAGATATGTCCGGTGTACAATCTTATTTCGGTAAACGGGTGGAACAAATCATCCTCTCCAAAGGAAAGAAAATGATGGGCTGGGATGAGATCCTGGAGGGTGGCATTACCCCCACTACCGCCTTGATGAGTTGGCGCGGCATCGAACATGGCATCAAAGCTTCCAATTCGGGGCATTATGTAGTGATGAGCCCAACCAATTATGTCTATATCGACTATATGCAGGGGGATCTTTCTACTGAGCCGCGTGTATATGGCAGCTTACGATTGAATCAAACCTACCAGTTCGACCCGATACCGGAGGGTGCCAATGCGAAGTATATATTGGGAGGACAGGCGAACTTGTGGACAGAACAGATCTACAATATCCGTCAGGTGGAATATATGGTCTGGCCGCGCGGATTTGCTGTAGCCGAATCGCTCTGGTCGCCGAAGGAAAAGAAGGATTGGAACCGTTTCGCCTCCAAGACTGAAGATCATTTTGCCCGCTTCGATTATGCGCGGATCAAGTACTCGCCGGCCATCTATGATCCGATTGTAAAGGTGGCAAAAGAAGGTGAAAAACTTATGGTTACACTCACCACGGAGATTGAAGGGCTGGATATATATGCCAGTTTCGATGCTTCTACCCCTGACAATTTCTATCCGGTATATAAAGAACCATTACAGGTACCTAAAGATGCTTATGTAATGCGAATTATTACCTATCGCGATGGAAAACCTGTCGGGCGGCTGATGAGTATTTCCGCCGAGGAGCTGATGAAAAGGGCCAGATGAGTGAAAAGTTGAAAACTAAAAGTGCGGGAAGTGGTTGTTTAATAAAAAGAAAATCATTACCTTTGCGCCGCTTTTTTGAAAGCTCCCGTGTGATGGGAAATAAAGAGAAAGCACTTTATTTTGAGTAACACAAACAAATTGTAAAAATGAAAACATTTGAATTGAAAGGCGAGATCAGGGACGATTTCGGGAAAAAAGCGGCCAGGGCCTACCGCAGCGAAGGGCTGATTCCATGTGTTGTATATGGTGGACATGGAGAGGAAAACGTGAACTTCGTAGTGAAGCAAGGCGACGTACGCAAATTGATTTATACGCCGGAGGTCTTCCTGGTAAATCTTGATCTTGGAGAAAAGAAATTACAAGCCATTGTAAAAGAGTTACAGTTTCATCCGGTAAAAGATACTATTCTTCATATCGACTTCTTGCATGTGGTTGAAAATGCACCTGTAGTGATTGAAATTCCTGTTCGCCTGACTGGTTTGGCTGCCGGGGTAAGAGCCGGTGGTAAGTTGTCGCTCGATATCCGTAAGCTGAAAGTGAAAGCATTACCGTCAAAATTGCCTGAGGAGTTAGTGGTGAACGTGGAAACGCTGGAATTGGGCAAATCTATCCAGGTTGGACAATTGAATTTCGAGGATGTTGAAATATTGAACGCCAAGAATGCTGTTGTTTGCCGTGTGCAGCTGACACGTGCCGCAAGAGGAGCAGCAGCAAAGGGTGAGGGATAAAAAGAGAGAATCAAATGAAATATTTGATTGCGGGATTGGGCAATATCGGACCCGATTATGAGCAAACCCGCCACAATATTGGTTTTATGGTATTGGACGCTTTTGCTAAGGCGTCCAATGCTGTTTTTGAAGACAGGCGATACGGTTTCGTGGCGGAGATGCGGCTCAGGAACAGATCGCTTATCCTGCTCAAACCGTCTACTTTTATGAACCTGAGCGGAAATGCCGTCCGTTACTGGTTACAGAAAGAGAAGATTGAGAATGAAAACCTGCTGGTGGTGGTGGACGACCTGGCATTACCTTTCGGTACATTAAGGATGAAATCGAAAGGAAGTGATGCCGGTCATAACGGCCTGAAACATATTCAGGATCTGATAGGTCAGAATTATCCGCGGCTCCGGTTCGGAATCGGGGATAATTTTCCGCGTGGAGGACAGGTCGATTATGTGCTGGATCGGTTTTCTGAAGAAGAGCAAAAACTGTTACCCGAGCGGATCGATATGGCGGTAGATATGATACGCAGCTTTTGTCTGGCGGGAGTCCAGAATACGATGAATCTATACAATAACAAGTAGACACTCTAAGTGGGCGGTGGCTATGTGGTCGGGTGGACAAGTGGCTAAGTGGGAAAATTAGCACATTGGTTTAGTTTTGGTTCTAATAGTCTTGTGTCTTGGTTCTAAAAAAATGGATGAGGTACGAATAGATAAATGGTTGTGGGCGGTACGTATTTTCAAGACGCGCACTGTCGCTTCCGAAGCCTGTAAAAAGGGACGGGTGTTGATCGGTAACGTTGCCGTGAAGCCGTCGAGAAATATCAGGGTGGGAGAAATCATCGATGTGAAAAAACCGCCAATTACCTTTTCATTCAAAGTGTTGGCCCTATCCGACAAAAGGATGGGTGCCCCTAAAGTATCCGGATTCATGGAAAATGTGACACCTCCCGATCAGTATGAACTGATGGAACTGAACCGGATCAGCGGTTTTGTTGACCGGCAGAGAGGTACCGGACGCCCTACCAAGAAAGAGCGTCGCGACCTGGAGCAGTTTACCGATTCATTCGACTTTGATGAATCCGATTTTTGAGCATCCTTTATATTTATTGGGGAACCACTTTTAATTTCCCTTCGCAATTATCGTAACAAGGTACCATTGAAACCGTGTTCATCTGTAAACAATAGGGGGCATCACTTACGGCACCATTGGCTATAAGCCGCGCGTAATGGTCGCTGCCCTTCACGTATTCCAGCGGATTCTCTTTTGCCTGCTGCCATAACTCCAATGCAATTCTGATACTATCCGACCCGATAATTAATTCGTCCTTTTCCGCTAATTTTTCGGCGAAAGCCCCGCCAAAGAGCGTATCTTCTATATTGATCCTGTTTTCCCATCCGGCACAGAGTATCACCACGCGTTCGACTGACCGCAGAGACGCTTCCAGCACTGCATCGATATTGGAAAAGGTGCCGATAAACAATTGCCGGCATCCTTTGGCCGCCTGGATGGCTTGTGTGCCGTTGGTGGTAGTAAACACCACTTCCTTGCCGGATACTCTTTCCGGTATATAATCGAATGGAGAGTTGCCGAAATCGGCAAAATCACATTTGCGGGCATTGCGTTCCGCCCCCACAAGAAACCCTTCCGACTTATACCTTTTCGCCTCCTCAATGGAAGCTACGGGGATCACGGCTGATACGCCACCGGCAAACGCGGCACAGATGGTAGCGGAAGCACGGAAGGCATCCACCACGATCACCGTGTCGTCCTCTTTCTGATAATAGGGATATAAAGCCGGACAAGGGCAAAGATCGAGTATCATATATATTGAGACTTTGTAGGCAAAGGTACAAAATAGAGGGCAAAAGTACAAAATAAAGCCTTTTTTCGTATCTTGTGACCCTAATTAAACAGATAAAAATGGATTTTACACACCCAACTTCAGGTTATCACCTCATTCTGGCTTCCAATTCGCCAAGAAGGAGAGAGTTACTTTCGGGAATTGATGTGGAATATGAAGTATGGACGTTGCCGGATATCGACGAATCTTATCCCGACGACATTCCTCATGAGGAAATTCCGGAATTCCTGTCAAAGAAAAAAGCATCAGCATATCTTTCCCTGATGCAGGATGATACATTACTTATTACGGCTGATACGGTTGTGTTGTTGCATGGCCGGATTTTAGGGAAGCCGTCGGATAAGGAGGACGCGAAGCAGATGCTAAAAGATCTCTCCGGTGAAACGCATCGGGTGGTTACAGGAATTTGCCTGACTTCGAAAGAAAAACAGGTCTGTTTCTCGGACATTGCCCATGTTACCTTCGGCATGTTGACCGACGAAGAGATAAATTATTATGTGGAAAGATACAATCCGATGGATAAGGCAGGCGCTTATGGGGTGCAGGAGTGGATCGGCTACGTGGGTGTAGAGAGGATAGAAGGCTCTTACTTCAATGTGATGGGATTGCCTATTTTTAAAGTGTACCGGGAGTTGAGACAGTTTTAGGTGTCAATTTTTTCCGATCAATTAGTGAAGGAAATTAAAAAAAATCTATCTTTGCATCCCGTGTGATCGTTTATTTCATTATTCATTATTCACTTTTCATTTTTCATTATTCACTTTTCACTTACAAACATGCTGACAGTAGAAAAAATCGGAGGTACCTCCATGTCCCAGTTTCAGGACGTGCTTCAAAATATTATCAGGGGAGACCGCAAGAGGGACGAGTTGTATAACCGTATCTTTGTGGTTTCAGCTTATAACAATGTAACCAATTGGTTGCTGGAGCACAAAAAGACCGGTGAGCCGGGTATTTATAATAAATTCCTGAACGGTGAGGATTACAGTAGTGCTTTGGATTCCTTCTGTCAGCGATTGCTTCTGATCAATGATGGTTTTGCCGATTACGGTCTTGATTTGAAAGAAGCACGGGATTTTATCCGTTTTCGCGTGGATCAGGCTAAAACAGTGCTTTATAGTTTAGGAAAAGTGTTGGCATCGGGATATGTCGATCCGAAAGCGATACACCTGGCTGCCCGCGAAATTCTGGCATCGATCGGAGAAGCCCATTCGGGATGGAACTCCGTCAATATCCTCAATAATAACGGTATCAATGCCCGGTTTGTGGATTTATGCGGTTTCAATGATAACGAATCACTCACCATTGATGAGCGTATCCATAAGGAGTTCAGTGATATAGATTTTAGTAGCGTGCTTTGTATCGCTACCGGATATACGAAGGGAACCGAAGGTATTATGCGGGCTTTCGACCGGGGGTACAGCGAAGTGACTTTCAGTAAGATCGCCGTCGAAGTAAAAGCGGATGAAGCAGTCATCCACAAGGAATATCATCTTTCGAGCGCAGATCCCAAGATAGTGGGAGTGGAGAATAGTATTCCCGTGGGACATACCAATTATATCATTGCCGACCAGCTGGCTGACATCGGCATGGAGGCGATCCATCCCAAGGCGGCTAAACCGCTGGAACTGGCCGGCATCAATATCCGTATAAAAAATACCTTTGAACCCAACCATCCCGGAACACTGATATCGCGTGATTATGTTTCGCCCGAGCCTCGCGTGGAGATCGTTTCCGGTTCAAGGAAAGTGCTGGCCATTGAAGTGCACGACCCGATGATGGTGGGTGAAGTGGGATTCGACGGACATCTTATGCAATACTTTGTGAAGCATGGCGTGAGTTATATCCTGAAATCGACCAACGCCAACTCCATCACCATGGTGGTATGGGATAATGAAAAGAGCAGGGATCTGGTTAAAGTCTTGCAGGAACAATTTTATCAGGTGACGGCAGAACCGATGGCCATTGTTTGCGCCATGGGGTCTAATATAGCACTTCCGGGATTTCTCTACAGGGCAACCAAAGCCTTGTATGAGAAAGAAATTAATGTGGAGAGTTTCGGCCAGTCACTGATGCAGGTCAATATGCAGTTCGTGATCCGGCGTGAGCGGTATGAAGACGCGGTGGTCGCACTCAACGAGGCATTGTGCAAGTGATATTATTTTGTTAAATGTTATTAAATAAGCTCTTCGTATATGGGGAGTTTATTTTTATATATTTACTTTGTAATTCAAAGTACTTTTTAATATGAAGGATAACGAAGCATTCGAAGCAGTCAGAGAGATACGGGTAATGATGGAGAAATCGTCCCGTTTCTTATCATTCAGTGGCACATCAGCTACTCTTATCGGTGCATATGCGCTGGCAGGGGCATTTGTTGGCCACAGTATTATATCATCTGTCCGCTATGTTCCGGACGTATATTCTGTTCCCATGTGGATTGGTATTCTGCCTGATATTGCTCTTGTGGCGGCGATTGTATTTGTATTGTCATTGTCTACAATTCTGTTTTTCTCATTCCGGAAAGCTAAAAAAATGAACTATTCTTTCAGTAGTGGTCCGGCTTATCGCACTTTCCTGAATTTTTTCCTTCCCCTTACTGTGGGTGGAATTTTTAGTGTGGCGCTTCTTGTGGCCGGAAATATAGGGGTTATTGCGCCTGTTATGCTTCTGTTTTACGGGTTGTCACTTATCAATGCCTCGAAGTATACGTACGGAAGTATCTTCTGGCTGGGATGTGGCGAATTAGTCCTGGGGCTTATCTGTGCTTTCTTTCCCGGAAGAGGATTACTGTTATGGGCAATGGGATTTGGAATCCTGCATATTATATACGGGATCTATTTCTATTTTTGTGTTGAACGACATTCAGGAAAATGATCGAACATCTGGAAGATATCAACAAGGCATTCGAGAGCAAAGTACGTCTTGGAATTATGTCGGTGCTGATGGTGAATGAAGAGGTCGATTTTAATTCACTGAAAGAATTGTTGGGCGTGACAGATGGCAATTTGGCGAGCCATACCCGGGCGTTGGAAAGTCTGGACTATATCGTTATAAAAAAACAGTTTGTCGGACGAAAACCAAGAACCACCTTTGCACGGACAGGGAAAGGAGAGAAAGCATTCCGGGCACATCTTGCGGCGTTGGAGTCTTTCCTGAATAAAATGGAAAGGTAGATTGAAGTGGGACTGCTCTGACATTCACTCTTCACTCTTCACTCTTAATTTTTCATTTCTAAATAAGGTAATTAGTAATTGGTAATTGATAATATGGAGACAATCGATTCATCTAATCAGGCGAAGCCGTTGCCGCCGGAAGAGAACGGTAATAAGAAGAGTATCATTGAGCGCCATTCAGTGACGGTTAAATTGTTGGCAATAGGTTTTCTGACACTCCTGTTGCTCATTCCCTTGGGAATGATTCGCGGACTCATTAATGAGAGAAAATACACCAAGACGAGCGCCATACAGGAAATCACATCGAAATGGAGCGGGGAGCAGATTGTTACCGGCCCATGCATCGCTATTCCTTATATACAGGAGCGGATCGTGAACGACAAGCGCGAAGTGGTTACAAAACATCTTCTTTTACTGCCGCAAGAATTGGATGTGGAGGCTAATGCGGCGGTGGAGAGGCGGAAGCGGGGTATTTACGATGCGTCGGTCTATAAAGCGGAAATTACATTGACAGGTGTTTTCAATATGGAAGAGATTGAAAAAGAAGGTATCAGGCGGGAAGATATACAATTTGATAAAGCCCGTGTTATTATGGGGATTACAGATTTGAAAGGTATCAGGGACCTTGTTTCTCTACAATTAAATGGAGAAACTTTCTCAATGGAACCCGGAATTCCCATAGAAAATTTATTTACCGGACCGGGTATGAATATGTATATTCCCGAAACAGTAAAACCGGTAGGAGCGCCGGATATCTCTACCGGGATCTTTGCAGCCGGGTTGAACGTCCGTCCTGATTCATTGCTCGGGAAGACAATGACAAATGAAAAAATACCGTTCTCAGTCACGTTGCATCTGAATGGTTCGACGGGGTTGTATGTGGTACCGGTGGGAAAAGTGACAACCACCACTTTCCGGTCGAACTGGTCCACTCCGAGTTTCGGCGGTGATTTTTTGCCGCTGAGCCATGATATCTCCGATGAAGGTTTCTCGGCTTCATGGAAAGTGCTGGATCTTAACCGCAGTTACGGACAAGTTATAGGGGGCGATGATAGCGCAGCGATCAGTATGATGTCTTCATCGCTCTTCGGCGTAAAGTTCATTCAGTCGGTAGATCAGTATCAACAAAATTTGCGGAGCGTGAAATATGGCATATTAATTATTTTGCTTACGTTTGTAGTGGTGCTTTTCATTGAATTGATCAGGAAAAAAGCAGTCAATCCGTTTCATTATTTATTGGTTGGATTGGCGCTGGTACTCTTTTATGCATTGCTTCTCTCGATGTCTGAAATATGGGGGTTTAATCTCTCGTATGCAGTTGCAGCGGTGATGACCATCGTAATGATTACGCTTCATATGGCAGCTATCCTGCGGAACAGGAAACAGGGATTGCTGGTGGGATCATTACTGGCTTTCCTGTATGTTTTTGTTTTCCTGTTGATCCGTATGGAAAGCTACTCCCTGTTAGTCGGTAGCCTGGGGTTATTTGCCATACTCGGGGTTATTATGTATTATGCGAGAAAGGTGAAACTGTAGTCACCTCATATATATACCTTTACATCAACTCTACATTTTGGATGTAGAGTTGTTTTTTTTATAATTAACAACTATGCATTCACTAATTTATCATATTGATAATAAGAATAAAATGGTAAATTTATAACCCTACATTTAGCCACTATCCCCATTAGATGTGTAGTGTGGATTTTCTCCTCCATTGAGATGTCATGATTGAAAAGTTTCGTAACATTGCAGAAAAAATCGATCATGCTATTTTCCCGTACAAATAAATCTATAGAACTCATCGACAATTTTTTGAATTGTGTTGACCAGAGTCTGCTCCTTTTCAAGGAAGGAGTGAAAAATTACCTATATAATAATACGGAAAATTTCAATAACGATATCCTACAACTCGCCAATTCAGAGAGAGAATCCGATAAATTACGCCGTGAGATCGAAACAACACTGTATGTACAATCGCTGATGCCGCAAGTACGGGGAGATATCATGCGTTTGCTCGAAGAGATGGACAATCTGATTGACCAGGCAAAAAAGAATCTATTCCAATTTGAGGTGGAGACACCCCATATCCCCGCCGAGTTGATCTCCGACTTTATCCGGCTTACCCAAACATCGGTATCTGCTGCCGAATCTACCATCCCTGCCGCAAAATCTTATTTCAATGGGCCGGTAAATGTAAATGAGAAAATACACAGGGTCTATTTTTATGAAAAGGAAACCGACCTGATGGCAGATATCATCCGAAGAAAGATATTTAAGGAAATGCCTGATTTGAAATTGAGTGAGAAGTTCCATTTGCGTTATTTTACATTGCATATAGAAAATATTTCGGATACGGCCGAAAAGGTAGCCGACCTGCTTTCTATCATGGCAATTAAACGAATGGTATAATACAGGAAATATGTTTATATACCTCTTCCTTGTCAGTGGATTGTTCCTGGGCTGGTCCCTGGGGGCTAACGACGCATCCAACCTGTTTGGAACGGCCGTCGCTACCCGTATGGTCAAATTCAGGACCGCGGCTATCATTAGTAGCATATTTGTCATACTGGGATCAGTGTTACAGGGGTCGGGGACCACGGAAACCTTATCCGAGCTGGGTTCGGTAGATGCTATCGGCGGCGCTTTCACGGTAGCGCTGTGTGCCGCCATTATCGTGACGGTAATGACCAGGTATCGATTGCCCATCTCGACGGGACAAACTATTGTGGGGTCTATCGTAGGTTGGTGTTATTATACCGCCAATCCTGTTGATTATGGTGTTTTGGTGAAGATTGTCGGTTCTTGGGTTTTCGGACCGATACTGGGTGCTGCCTTCTCATTTGTGTTGTACCTGCTGGTGCGCAGATTTATCCGCAGGTCGAAGATCCACATGCTGAAGATGGAGTCGATCATCAGGACTTCATTAATTGTGGTCGGTGCGTTTGCCGCCTACAGCCTGGGAGCGAATAATATAGCCAATGTAATGGGGGTGTTCGTGAATTCCTTTCCGGTCTCATTGAGTATCGGCTCCCTCTATATTTCTTCTACGCAATTGCTGTTTTTTATCGGCTCTCTTGCAATCGCCCTGGGTATTTTTACCTATAGCAGGAAAGTGATGTACACAATAGGGAATGGGGTATTGTCTATGACGCCGGAGATGGCTATTGTGGCAGTACTGGCACAAGCACTTGTCTTATTTATATTTTCTTCCACCTGGCTTTCTAATATGCTGGTAAGTGCCGGTTTACCTCCTATTCCTTTGGTGCCGGTCTCCAGTACACAGGTGTTGGTGGGTTCCCTGGTCGGTATAGGATTGGTGAAAGGAGTACAGGAGCTGAAAATGAAGACGCTCGGGAATATCATGTTGAGCTGGATTACGACGCCGGTGCTGTCTGCTGCATTCACATTTATCAGCCTGTTCTTTGTCGACAGGGTTTTTGGAATTCCGGTATCCGGCAATGAGATCATTGCGGATGCTGTGACCTATGCGGAACAAACTGCGACAACAGTGAACTATCACATACCTGTAAATTCAACCAACAGGTTTTTTCTTGTGATGCTGATACTATTGGTAATTGCTTTTATCATATATACTATTATGCTGAACAGGCGTAATTATGCGAAGGCCCGGGCCGAAGGCTATCGCCAGGCCGAGCAGAACCAGTTCACTGATTATCAGGAAGCACTCAATGAGATAGAGGTAAGCACTGTGCATTTGGAGAATATGAGCCTGGCTACCCGGTTGGAGGAGAAAAAGAACCAATTGGTTACCTATTCGCTTAGCATCGGTGAGCAGCGAAAATATCTGGAACTGATTTCCGACTCTATCGATGAGGCAATTAAAGCCGATACTACCGAGGAAAAGAATAAGATCCTGAAAAATCAGTTGATAGAGATCAAGCAACGCATGAGTTTCTCGGGTGAGGTAGATGAAATCTATCGTCAGACGGAACAAGCACATATGGACTTCATTGAAAAACTACACCAGTCTTATCCTAACCTGACAAGTAAAGAGAAGAAGATTCTGGTCTTGCTGCGAATCGGTTTGTCATCTAAAGAGATGGCACCCCTGCTGAATATCTCCACTAAAAGTGTGGAAATATCCCGTTACCGGTTACGGACCAAAATGGGACTGAACCGGAACGATAGCCTGACACAGTTTATCCAGTCACTATAACATGTTTAATTTAAAAATAATATTACGAATGAAAAGAAAAACAATTTATCTTTTACTGGTTCTTTTTGCTGCAGGGTCTGCCTTCGCACAGGACGAAGTGAAATACGACCAGTATGGAATGGAAGTACAGTCTAAAAAAGTGAAGACTGAAATGCAGGATGGAAGGCTTGTATTTGAATCGGCAGATGCTGACTACAAGTTCTGGTTCGACGCACGCGTGCAAGCCGACTACGCAGGCTTTTTCGGTGTGGATGATGATTATGACGAGATTGGGAACGGAGCCAGTATCCGTCGTGCCCGTTTTGCAGTAAAAGCCCAGGTAACGCGGAACTGGTACGGTGAATTTGATATCGACATGGCTGACGGGACTGCGGAGTTGAAAGATGCCATTCTCCGTTACGACGGGATCAAGAATGTGGAAATACAAGTGGGTAACTTCAAAGAAAATTTTTCCATGCAAAGGAATACCTCATCCCGTTACCTTCAGTTTATGGAGCGTCCTATGGTGACATATCTCGCGCCATCCCGTCATCTGGGAGCCAATATCAAGTATAGTATCCCATTGATCTGGGCGTCAGCCGGTATTTTCTTTCAGGAGATTGCAGGATTGGAAGAAGTGACCAATGTACAGGATAACAATAAGGATTATGGTCGCAGTACCGGAGAGTCGTACACCGGAAAACTGGTTTTACGCCCGTTACACAAATACAATGACATGGGGTTGCATATAGGAGGAGCGGTATCATACCGGACTCCCAAATCTACTGATGCGCCATCCGATTTTGGCGGTGTACGCTACAGTGCCAGGAACTCTACTTCTATCAACCGGAAAAAGTATGTCGATACCGATGTGATTAAAGGGGTGGATCACTCATTGCTCTATACAGCAGAGTTGGCAGGCCATTATAAAGGGCTTCGCGTGGAAACCGCCTATATTGGGAGTACCGTTTCCCTTAAGGACGATTCCCCCATGGTGAACAAGGATAACAAGAATTTCGGCGGATGGTATGCACAGGCCGGATATCTTCTTTTCGGCGGTCAGCAACGCTACGATTACGGAGGAGCAAAATACAATCGTGTACAGCGCGGACAAAAATGGGGTGATTTGGAATTGACTGCCCGTTATGAGAGTATCGACCTGAACGATTTCGATGGAGGTGTCTATGGTGGAGCATCCGAAGCTTATGCCCTGGGCATGAACTTCTGGGTGAATAATAATGTGAAATTCATGCTCAACTACCAGTATAACAACAACGACCGTTATGCGAATGGTAAAGGTAAATTGTTGGTAGGCCATGATGTGGCCGGTAAACCTACGAAAGACTATACAAAAGTGACCGAGTCGAAAGGCAAAGCGGGTGTAGATTACAGTATGGTATCACTGCGTTGTGAAATTGTTTTCTAATAATCCTCTAAATTTACAATCATAATGAAGACTAAATTTTTAATAGCAAATATATTTATTGTACTGGTATTACTGGCTGTATCATGCGTGGAAGACGAGATGTATAAAGGCCCGGCAAACATAGAGAAAGTAGAGTTCGCCCCGCTGGAAGTAACTCCTGCTGATGACGTGACCATAACGGCGACCATTACCGACCTGCAAGGCGTGACCGGAGCCAAGATTCAATATAAGGTAAACGGCGGAAGCCAGTCGCAGGTAACCATGACAAAAGGAAACGGAGATACTTATACCGGGGTAATTCCAAAACAGGCCGATAAGGCAGTTGTTACATTTACTGTGTCAGCCGATAATAAAGCAGGGGTCTCTGCCGTCTCAAATGAACTGACGTATACGGTGGGAGCACCTCCTATTGATTATAACAATCTGGTATTAAATGAAATTGATGGCAATAGCAAAGCTATTGAGTTATTTAACAAGGGATCGGTGGAGCTTTCATTGACCGGCGTATCACTTGTGAAGAATAATGGTTCAAGTGCCTGGTGGACAGGAACGGCGGAGAGCGGTAAAATACCCGCAGGAGGATATGTGCTTATTATCCAGAGTAACCCTGACAATCCGCATTTGTCAGGAGGAAGCGGAATTTCACCAAAGCAAAACCTGAAATTTGAATTGTTCGGACCTGATGGAGCGAGTTTAGGCGTCTTCCTGCGTGGAGATGAATCGAATCTTGGTGTTGGTATCAGTGATACCGCACCCAATTCCTATCAACGGATTCCCAATGGAACCGGAGACTGGAAGTTGGCCACGCCGACAAACGGTGCTGCTAATCCAGCCACAGGAAACGATATTCCTCAAAGCTAATAAAACAATTTCTCGATATGTAAATCAGACGGAAGACCGGGATGTTGCATGCCGATTCGGTTTGTTTATTCCGGTCCTTTCTGAGGTTGTCGTATGAGTTGTAATAATAAATATCAAAATAATATGAGCAAAGAAAAGATGGAGATTGGTGCAATCTCGAAACCAAGATTTGAGTTCCGTTCATTCGGACGTTGTTTTTGTGAGGCGGAAAAACGGATGGCCCGTCTTTCCATTCCCGTACCCGAGAAAGTATGGGAGCGTCGCAGCACGGAAACCTATATCGTGAGCCGTACGAACGATGTAAATAATACAAAGATACGCGACGGAAAAATGGATATCAAGACCTACGTACAGACTGTTGACGGATTGGAACAATGGAATCCGCTGATGAAAGGTGAATTTCCTATCTCCGCTACCGTGCTGAACGAAGAGGTATTTCCCGCTTTCAAAGTAGATAACCTGCCCCAACTCACCAAAGATACCTATACACTGGAGGAGTTCCTGGGTATGATCGATGCGCATCCCGACCTGCAGGCTGTGACAGTAGAGAAACATCGCTATGGATATATGGTGAACGACACGATCTGTGAAACCGGAGAAGTGTATATCAACGGCGCGATGGTGAAAACCATCAACTCCGAATCGACCGAAGTGGAAGATATTAAAAAAACCATTCAGGAAGTCGGTCTGGGAGATGTGGAAAATATCAATTACCTGCAGGCGATCAAACGTGTGATCGGAATGATCAACAAACCATTGGCAAATTAATTATATAACAATCATGGCACAGGAAATAGAAAGAAAGTTTTTGGTGACGTCTGATGCTTTCAAGAACGAAGCGGCCAGGCAGATGCGTATTACCCAGGGATACCTCTCGTCGGTTCCCGAACGCACCGTTCGTGTACGTATCAAAGGCGACAAGGGTTATATCACCATAAAGGGAGTGGGCAGCGCAAGCGGAGCATCCCGCTATGAGTGGGAAAAAGAGATCCCGGTAACGGAAGTAGAGGAGCTGCTTAAGATCTGCGAACCGGGCGTGATCGACAAAACCCGTTATGAAGTAAAATCAGGCAAGTTTACTTTTGAAGTGGATGAGTTCTATGGTGAAAACCAGGGATTGGTTGTAGCGGAGATAGAATTATCCAGCGAAGGTGACCAGTTCGAAAAACCGGAATGGCTGGGCGAAGAAGTGACCGGCGATGCCCGTTTTTACAATTCGATGTTGATGAAGAATCCTTATACCAAGTGGTAGAGTCAATTTGAATCTGTTTTCATGAAGAGTCGTGCTGCCATGTGGTAGTCACGACTCTTTATAAACGTTATTTTTATACTACCTGAGACATAGTTACAAGCTTTTTCGGGAGACGTAGTCTGTATGACACGTGTCCCGTACCTGAAAATTTCCCAAACAGAAGAGAGAATGGAAAAAGAGACGAAATTCGATCCGCTCGACATGAATAATTACCGGATAGAGAAACTGCCTAAGATGCAAAAATCCGGTGTTGAAAAATGGATGGCTATGGTGGGAGCCCCTTTGGCTATCATCGTTTTTGCACTGATCTACTGGGTTATCGATATACCTTTCCTGAATACGCTCTCGGCGGATGGCCTGGATACCACAGCGACAGCACGCCTGGATATTCTGGGTTATGAGGCGTTTATCAGGATCAATTACGCCATGCTTGCCATATTTGCTGCAGCTATCGTGCTGTGGATTACCGAGGCCCTGCCCAACTACCTGACATCGTTACTGGTAATCTTCGGCATTGTTGTTTTTGGGGTTACCACCGAGAAGACCGCTTTTGCACAACTTGGACATCCGGTGATGTGGTTGAATATCCTCTCTTTTGTGCTTGCCAGTATGCTGGTGAAGACGCAGGTGGCCAAGCGTTTTGCATTGTGGTTTATGGTGCGCTTCGGGAAATCGGCGTCGTGGATAATTTTCAGTTTTATCATTATCAATATTGTCCTTTCTGCTTTTATTTCGGCCACAACAGCCAAAGCTGCCATTTTATTGCCTATCTTTATGGTCATTGCTGCCATCTATGGGGCTACCGGAGGAAGCAAACGAAATAACTTCGGGAGGAACCTGGTCTTGCAAAACCTGTTCCAGATCAATGTGGGGGCCTCAGGTTTCCTCACCGGTGCCGGTTCCAACCTGTTGGCCGCGGCATTGATGGCGGGAGCGATCGGCGGAAGGATATTCAGCTATCAGGACTGGTTTGTCGCCGGGTTCCCGTTGGCTATTATCCTGATCCTTATTGCATGGTTTGTGGGATCCAAAATTATTTTCCCGCTAAAGGAAGAAGAAAAAGTCCCCCAGATTGAAGGAGGAATGGAACGCCTTAAAGAGGAACTTCACAACATGGGGAAGATGGGGGTGCAGGAATATAAGGCTATTGCCATATTTGTGGCGGTACTCGTGCTGTGGGCGACAGACAAGCAACACGGTATCAGTCAGACAACGGTAGCCTTCGCGGGGGCTATCGTGGCATTACTTCCCAAAATAGGGATTGTGAACTGGAACGAAGTGGATATTCCCTGGCACCTGATGCTGTTCTCCGCAGGCGCGTATGCGTTGGGCGTAGGTCTTGATGCCACCGGCTTACCCGGGACAATCGTCAATGTCTCTTTTGCCAAGCTGGGAATCACCGCGGCTACCCCTTTCTGGATAATCTATCTGGTGCTGACATTCCTGATGCTTTTCAGCGCATTGATATTCCAGTCCAAGACGATGCGTACATTGATATTCATCCCTATTGCACTGGGTATTGAACAACAGTTTGGCTTCCATCCGTTGAGCCTCGCCTTTCCGGTGGCATTGCTGAACAATCACGTATATGTGTTGCCGTTCAACAGTAAACCCGCTGCGTTGTTATATACCACGGACCAGTATAGTTGGAGCGACACATTTAAATTTGGCTTTACGATGATGATCATTGCCTGGGTGATGATTATTGTCTGGGGAGAGACGGTATTCAGATGGTTGGGATACACTAACGGATTATTCTTTTAAAAAGATAGGAGAAGGTTGATAAAATGATTGATATTGCAGCTAAGATACATGATAAGTTTTCCATTGAGTTCAAGGTAGGATTCCATGTTCGCCGTAAACGCGACCAGAGCAATTTTTCTATCAACACCTGGATGTTCATTCCGAATAGCCTCGATATCAATTCCCTTACCTATGATAAAAGCCATTTTTACCGGGATGTAAAGAGTTATATCCGGTTGATAACTCCCGTTTTTTTGTTGCGGGAGATATGTGAAGGTGAGGCTATTCCATTGAAGAATCTGGAACGGGTTTTCCATAAGACTGCCAGTGAGCCTACACGTACCGCCATCAAGGAGTATGAATCCCAGATAAAAATGTTCACCGCCATCTTTAAAAGTGCTATCCGCGATGAAGTGGTCCATCTGCTGAAAAATAATATCAAAGATGATATGGAATATCTGATTGCTTCTTATGTGGAGAGTGTCAGGAATATCCTTTTGAAATTCAGGTATCTCCGGAAAATTATCAATGTGCCGACCATCTCTTCCGAATATCTCAATTATTTTTTCTTTGCCGATGAATATATCAGCAACCTGGTAGACCAAAGAACGTGTTATCTTATCGGTTTCCTGCAGAGAAAGGATGCGGGGAAGTATGAGCAATCTATCGGTCTCCTGACTTCATTATGGCACGATGAGGCAGCATACCGGAAAGAGATGAAATATATCAGCGTGGATAAGGATAATCCATTAAAAAACAGGGAGTTTATTTTCAGGAGAAGCATCTTGAAGAAATATGCCGAAAGCGATCTCTTTTTACGGGCACGTAAAAAGAAAGATGGTGTGCTGGTGGAGCAAATTTATTACAGTCTTGCCGCCGGACTCTCCATGATTTTTGCCACGACCGTGGCATTCTCGTTCCAGATGAAATACGGCAACTTTACAATGCCGCTGTTCATTGCACTGGTAGTAAGCTATATGCTGAAAGACCGTATCAAGGAATTGATGCGTTACTATTTTGCGCATAAACGGCTTAACCGGTATTTTGACAATAAGACCGAAATAGGCATCAAGGATGCTTCAATAGGATGGATCAAGGAAGCGGTCGATTTTATTACTGAGGACAAAGTGCCCCGGGAAGTGATGAATATGAGGAGCAGGAGTGCTTTGGTGGAAGCAGAGAATCGTATAACCGACGAAAAAATTATCCTTTACCGCAAGCAAGTATTTCTGGACCGGGTGGAAATCAACAAGAACAGTGAATATCCGATTGCAGGGATAAATGATATCATGCGTTTCCACCTCTCCCGTTTCATGCAAAAGACGGATAACCCCGAAGAGGCGATTTACTACCTCAATGAAGAAGGCGAATCCGTTGAGATATACGGAGAAAAGATTTACTATCTGAATATTCTGATGCAGTTGCAATTTGAAGACCAGATGGATTACAAGCGCTTCCGGGTTTCCTTTACCCGTGCAGGAATTATCCGGCTTGAAGAATTGGTGTAGTTAAGTTTCCGGCTATCCTCTTATTCTTCCTCTTCGTAATTCTGATACAGGAAGTCGTTATAGGGAAAGCGGGTGATATGAATCTCTTTTACCTTATCATAGATAACCTGTTTCAGGTTGTCGATGTTTGTTTTCTCCCTGGCTGAGATAAAGATGCAGTTCTCCTTCATCTTGTGCATCCAGGTCTGTTTTAGCTCTTCGAGTGTGTAATTCTCCCGTTTCTTCGGAGTAAGGTCGTCTTCATCTTTCTCGACATGTGAAAAAGCGTCAATCTTATTGAAGACAAGGATGGAGGGTTTTTCTGTTTCGTCGATCTCGAACAGGGTTTTTTCTACCACTTCTATCTGTTCTTCAAAGGCAGGATGTGAAATATCCACCACATGTACCAGGATATCGGCTTCGCGTACCTCGTCGAGGGTCGACTTGAAAGACTCGATCAGGTGGGTGGGGAGTTTGCGGATAAATCCGACGGTGTCGGTAAGCAGGAACGGCAGGTTCTCGATGGTCACCTTGCGCACGGTCGTGTCGAGCGTGGCAAAGAGCTTATTCTCTGCAAATACCTCGCTTTTGCTCAACAGGTTCATCAATGTGGATTTCCCTACGTTGGTATATCCCACTAATGCTACCCGCACCAGTTTTCCCCGGTTCTTGCGCTGGACGCTTTTCTGTTTGTCGATCTCTTTCAACTCCTGCTTCAGGCGCGATATCTTGTCGAGGATGATACGGCGGTCGGTCTCCAACTGAGTTTCCCCCGGTCCGCGCATGATGGTACCGCCACCGCCCCGTTGCCGTTCGAGGTGCGTCCACATACGGGTTAATCGCGGCAGCAGATACTGGTACTGCGCCAGTTCCACCTGCGCCTTGGCATGTGCTGTCTGGGCACGCATGGCAAAGATGTCGAGAATCAGGCTGGTACGATCCATGATGCGGATCTTGAGCTCTCTCTCTATATTGCGGAGTTGGCGGGCAGACAATTCGTCATCAAAGATAACCACACCGATCTCATTCTCCTCCTCTTCCACGTAATTCTTTATCTCCTGCAGTTTTCCGCTACCCACAAACGTCACTGTATTGGGTATCTCTAAGCGCTGCACAAAACGTTTTGCGGGAGTAAGACCTGCTGTTTCTGCCAAGAATGCCAGCTCGTCGAGGTATTCATTCACCTTCTCCTCGTTTTGTTCGGGTGTAATAAGTCCTACGAGTACGGCGTTTTCTTTTTTTATTTCGTTAGTAATGAGATCTTTCATATTTGAAGAGTAAAGAGTAAAGAATAAAGAATAAAGACTTTTAGAACCAAGAGTCAAGAACCAAGACTTTTCCACTCAGGCACTTTTCCACCTTTCCACTTATTAAAACCAGAATCCTATTCCCGCACTGAAAAATACCTGCGAGTAATCCTTGATAAATTGGTATTTCAGCTCGAAGTTAGCCCGTACCCTGTAGGCTATGTCATGCTGAAACCCGAGGCCAAGATTCGCACCCAGACGATTCTTTGTCCAGTCCTTCTCGGAATCTCCGTTCCCTTTTGAAGCATCGTACTTCCATTGGGAGTAATGCAGACCAGCAATCGGATATAGTGAGGCAGAGTAGGAAACCGGCAGGATGTAATGTGCATCGAGGTCCGTCATCCACATATTTTCTCCTTTGTCTTCCAGAAAATAGGTAAATGAAGGCGCGAACCGGATATTATTTGTCCGGTAGAAATGAATATGTATTCCACCACCCAGATTGTTGACCTCCGCTCCATATCCTGCATGGACACCCAATCCTAAGGTTCCCTCAAATTGCGCTTGTATCTTTGGGATAGATAACAGCAAAAAGAGGAAAACTACAATAAATATTCGTCTCATATTGTAAAACTAAAACTAAGAACTAAAAACTAAAACTTAAGAGAGAACTATCGCCGAAGTGTGTATCGGCGCAACTATTATCATGCGAAGCATATATCATTTATCGCACGAAGTGCATTATCCGCTTATCCACTCAATCACTCAGGCATCTTTCCACTTCAATATATCATCCCACTCCCCAGGCACAAATTCTTCTCGGTGTCATATACCACCCCGAATTGTCCGGCAGCAATGCCCTGCACCGGCTCGGAGGAATGGATACGGTATAAATCACCGATCTTTGAAATTTTTCCCGGTGTGAACTCCGGTGTATGTCTTATCTTGAAGGTAATCTCTTTTTCTCCATCAAAATCACCCCAGATATCTTTGGTGATAAACTCAAATCCTTGCAGGTTGATGATTTCACCATACTGGTGTATCGTGTCGTACCCTTTAGAAACATACACGATATTCCGCTGTACATCTTTCTTGATCACGAACCAGGGGCCTCCACTCAATCCCAGCCCCTTGCGCTGACCGATGGTATGGAACCAGAAACCCTGATGCTTGCCCAGGATATTGCCGGTTTCCAGTTCCACGATAAGGCCCTCTTTTCTACCCAGGTAGCGTTCGATGAATTCGTTGTAATTTACCTTTCCCAGGAAACAAATGCCCTGGCTGTCTTTGCGTTGGGCTGACGGTAACTTCTCCCGGGCGGCAATAGTCCGTACTTCCGACTTAAGCAGATCGCCGATCGGAAACATCAGTTTAGAGACTTGCATATAGCTTATTTGCCCCAGAAAATAGGTCTGGTCCTTTACGTGGTCTTTCGCGGTGGAAAGCCATGTCAATCCATCCAACTCCGTGGTGGTGGCATAGTGCCCGGTCGCAATCTTATCGAACTGATGGCCCCATTTCTGTTCAAAAACACCGAATTTGATCAGTTTGTTGCACATCATATCGGGATTGGGTGTCAATCCCCGTTTGACCGAATCGATGGTGTAGCGTACCACGCTATCCCAATACTCCTCATGTAACGACACTATCTCAAAGCGACATCCATATTTTCTGGCGATGAATGACACGATCTCGATATCTTCTTCCGACGGGCAGTCGATATATCCGTCCTTGTCCTCCATCCCTATTTTTATATAAAAGATGGTCGGGTCGTAGCCCATTTCCTTTAACCGGTGTACTACAACTGAACTGTCTACTCCTCCTGATACCAGTGCCGCAATCTCCATTCTTGCATTGATTTTGATGTACAAAGGTACAAATAAGAAGGTACAAATAAGAATTGATCCGGAGAAAATGGGTTATTTATTGTGTAAAATAAACGAAAAAGAAAAAAATAGTATTACCTTTACAACTTCGGAATGGTATATCGATATGCCATTACTGAGATCTTTTGCCGCCGGACTTTTTACATCCTGTTGCAGTGCTTCCGAAGCCGATTCGGGATTTGAGAGAGAAAAGAAAAAAACGATATAAATGACTTACAGATGGAATTATTCAACCCTTACAAACGACCAAAAAAATAGAAAAAATGAATTAGCGAAAGAATTAAATTTACATCCCGTTCTTACTGAATTGCTTATCAAGAGAGGTATAGAGACTAAGGAAGAAGCAACCGGATTCTTGTATCCCAAACTCAAGGAGTTGCATGATCCTTTTCTGTTACCTGATATGGATGTAGCGATCCGGCGGATTGAGCGGGCTCTGGGTAACAAAGAGCGGATCCTCATTTACGGGGATTATGATGTGGATGGTACGACCGCAGTTTCGTTGGTGTACAAGTTCTTTCGGGGAATAACAAGTAATATTGATTATTACATTCCGGACCGGTACGATGAAGGGTATGGCATTTCGTTTCAGGGAATCGATTATGCCGTTGAGACAGGCGTAAAGCTCATTATCTCTCTCGATTGTGGCATTAAGGCCGTAAGTAAGGTTGCCTATGCCAAAGAAAAAGGTATTGATTTTATTATTTGCGATCATCACATGCCGGATGATCAGCTTCCGGATGCCGTGGCCGTGGTGGACGCGAAACGGCTCGATTCTACCTATCCGTATAGTGATCTCTCCGGATGCGGGGTCGGTTTTAAGTTAGTGCAGGCTTTCTCACAACGGAACGGATATCCTTTTTCCGAGGTAGAGCCGTTGCTCGACCTGGTGGCGGTAAGTATCGCTTCCGATATTGTCCCGCTTACGGGGGAAAACCGTATCCTGATGTATCATGGGTTGAAGCAACTCAACTCGAATCCCAGCTTCGGACTCCGTGGTATCATAGAAGTCTGTGGACTACAGCGCAAGCAGATTACCGTCAACGATATCGTATTCAAGATAGGACCGCGTATCAATGCCTCCGGGCGGATGATGAACGGCAAGGAGGCGGTTGACCTGATGATCGAGAACGATATGACTTCCGCCAGGGAGAAGAGCAAGAATATCGATAAGTACAATGAAGACCGGCGCGAACTGGACAAGAAGATCACGGATGAGGCCATCGCCTATATAGATAGCCATATTGATATCATCCAACAGAAGAGTATTGTCATCTATAACGAGACATGGCATAAGGGGATCGTGGGGATTGTGGCGTCGAGGCTGACCGAGAAATACTATCGTCCGGCGGTTGTGCTCACCAAATCGGGAGAAATGATCTCCGGGTCGGCCCGATCGGTTCCCGGTTTCGATGTGTACAAAGCCATTGAGTCGTGCCGTGATATCCTCGAGAATTTCGGAGGCCATACCTATGCGGCGGGACTGACGTTGCGGAAAGAGAATTTGGAAGCGTTCACCGAGCGGTTCAACATGCTTTCTTTTGATGGTGTGGAGGCAAGGATGATGCTGCCACAGATCACGGTAGATGCGGAGATATCACTTTCACAAATCAGCCCGTCACTCATTTCCGGTCTCGATCTGTTCAATCCTTTCGGTCCTGAAAACGAAAATCCCATATTTCTTACCAGAGAAGTGTATGATGCCGGAAACAGCAGGCTTGTAGGGAAAGACGGCCGTCATATCAAGTTGGAGATTGTGGATAAGACAAGTGACCGGGCATTTCCCGGTATCGCGTTTAGCCAGCATGATTTTTATCAACGTATTAAAGCCGGCCTGCCGGTGGACATCTGTTACACCCTCGAAGAGAACAGGCATGGCAGCAATTCCTTTACTCAGCTTATAATAAAGGATATAAAGGAGTAAACAACACAGGGCGTTTGCGTATGCAACCGGATCTTTTTCATAATATACTACGTGAAAACTGGGGATATTCCACTTTCCGGCCTCTTCAGGAAGAGATTATACAATCTGTATGGGAAGGGAAGGATACTTTGGGTTTAATGCCCACCGGCGGCGGCAAGTCATTGACCTTCCAGGTGCCGGTGATGGCCATGAAAGGGATTTGCCTGGTGGTGACACCCCTGATAGCCTTGATGAAAGACCAGGTGGATAACCTTCGTGAGCGGGGCATTAAGGCGGCAGCCGTCTATTCGGGCATGTCGCGTGACGAGATTATTACCACGCTCGAGAACTGTATTTTCGGGGATTATAAATTTCTCTACGTCTCCCCCGAACGTCTCTCTTCCGAAATTTTTATCGCAAAGCTGCAGGCTATGGATGTCTGCCTGTTGGTGGTGGACGAGTCGCATTGTATCTCGCAATGGGGCTATGATTTCCGTCCCTCTTACCTGAAGATTGCGGAGATCCGTACGCTGTTGGAGGGCGTTCCCTTGCTGGCGCTCACTGCCACGGCTACTAAAGAAGTGGTGGACGATATTCAGGAGAAGCTGCTTTTCAAAGAGAAGAATGTGTTCCGGATGAGTTTTGAGCGGGAAAACTTGTCGTATGTGGTGCGGACTGTGGAGAACAAAACGGCGGAACTGATGCATATCCTTCAATCGGTTCCCGGATCGGCCATCGTGTATGTGAGGAGCCGGCAAAGGACGGCCGAGGTTGCCCAGTCACTTCGGAAGGCAGGGATTTCGGCCGATTTCTTCCATGCCGGCCTCTCCCATGAGGATAAGGTGTTCAGACAGAACGCCTGGAAGATGAATGATTGCAGGGTGATGGTGGCCACCAATGCTTTCGGGATGGGGATCGATAAGCCCGATGTGCGCACCGTGATCCATTTGGATCTTCCCAACTCGCTTGAAGAATATTTTCAGGAGGCGGGACGTGCCGGGCGTGACGGGGAGCGTTCCTATGCCACTATTCTCTATACAAAGGCCGATAGCGCCAAGTTGAAAAAAAGGATAGCGGATTCGTTCCCTACCCGTGATTTTATACTGAGGGTCTATGAAGCGTTGGGGAATTATTACCAGATAGCCGTGGGGGCAGGGTATAATGATGTCTATGATTTCGGCCTCCAGGAGTTCTGCCAGCCCTATAAACTCCCTTTCCTGCAGACCCACCATGCGCTGAAAGTGCTGGAACTGGCCGGTTATATCGAATACACCGAGGAGATTGACATGCGTTCCCGGGTGCGTTTCCTGGTCTATCGGGATGAGATTTATTCACTTCATCTGGACAAAGAGATGGACGCGCTTGTGCATGCTCTACTCCGCAACTATACCGGTGTTTTTGCGGACGATGTCTATATCGATGAGTCGCTGTTGGCGGTGAAGATCGGGAAAAGCCGTCGCGAGGTGTGTGAGATGCTGATCGCCCTTTCCAGGGCGAAATATATTCGCTATATACCGCAGAAGAAAACACCTTTTATCGTGTTTTCCACCTCCCGGGAAGAGACGAAGTTCGTCTCCATTCCCCGCAGTGTGTATGAAGAACGGAAAAAACGCTTCGAGAAGCGGATATTTTCGATGATTGATTATGCCGAAAAAACGGACGTATGCCGGAGCAGGATGTTGCTGATATATTTCGGTGAAATCGCCGCAACGGATTGCGGCCATTGCGATGTCTGTCTGAAGAAAAATGCGACCGGCCTGCCGAATTGGTTGTTCCGCCGGATCGGCAATAAGCTGAAGAACTGTTTGGAACAGCGAGGATCGCTGCGGCTCAATGAGTTGGTGGATGCCGTGTCGGACAAAGAACAGAATGCGAAGAATGCGGAAGAAAACGGGAATAAGGTCATTCTTGTCCTCCGCTTCCTGATTGATGCCGGCGAGTTTACGCTGGAAGATGATGTGGTGTCATTGGTGAAGGACATCCCTTAACCGGTATCCCATTCCTCTCATTGACGCTATTTCCAGATTGGTGTCTTCTTCCAGAAGGGTTCTCAACCGGCGGATATAATTGTTGAGGCTCTGGTCGTTGTAGTATTCCGACTGCCCTTTCCATGCTGCGTGTAGTATCTCTTCTCTTGAAACGGTTTCTCCGAAATGGAATGCTAACTTTTCAAGAATGTTGAACTCCATTGGGCGTAATTCTTTAATTTTCCCTTTTTCGGTAATGATCGCCCTGTTTTGTAAATCAAATAAAATATTTCCCATCTTCTTGGGTTGATTGCCGGTATTGCTCGTATTGTTTTTCCGTTCACGGGTAAAGCGGTCGATGTGTGCCATTAATAGCTTTGCGGAGAAAGGTTTATCCAGATAAGCCACCGCGCCGGCGAGAAGTAGTCCTTTTTCTTTTAATTGCTCCTCATGGTGCGAAGAGATAAAGACGATGGGTAAAGAAGGATTGCCATCATACAAAGTATGCGCCAACTCGATGCCATTCTCTTCCCCTATCTCCACGTCGAAAACAAGCACATCGGGGGCTATTTTTTGTATGGCTTCTGACACACCATATACAGCGTTCAGATAAGTAACGTCACACCCTTTTTTGTTTAATTCACGCACAATCTCGTTTCCAAGCAGTGTGTCATCATCCACAAGGAGTACTTTTATTTTTTGCTCATTCATATCTATGTGATTGTTTCATCGGTTTGTATTCGGCAGTGTGATGGTGAAGGTCGAACCCTTTCCCACGACACTTTCTACGGAGATATTCCCTCCATGTGCCTTTATAATGCTTTTCGCATAATATAGTCCTATACCGGTTCCATGTTCATTGTCGGTTGTATAGTAAGGTTTGAAAAGTTTTCTTACGACATTGTGCGGGATTCCATTTCCGTTGTCTTCTATCTCAATGACGATATTTTCCTCGTCTCTCCAGGATCGGATGGTAACCTCCGGTTGTTTGCTGTTGTATTTCACCGCGTTCTCAACTAAAATCCGGAGGACTGCTTCCAGGTGGTCGGGAGAACCTGCAATGGATAACTCGGCATCGCATTCGTTGTGGAAAAGAATCTCCTTACCGGGAAACATCGTGTCTATTTCAGCCTCTATCTGTTCAGTCATGTCGTAAAGGAAAAATCTCTTTTTACCCTTCTTTAGTATTTGTTTGATATCTTTTTTCGATTGGAGGAACCGGTTGATCTTTCCGGTCAAGGACGATACTTTTTCCGTGGTCAATGACAAGGACTCCCTTCTTTCCATCTCCATTTCCTCTTCTTCTAACGAGGAGAGTAAAAAATAGACATACGCCAACGGGGCCTTCAGGTCATGGATGGCGCCGTGAAACAACCGTTCCATATTTTGTATCTGGTTATGCCGCTGCCGGATGACATAGAGTAAATAGGACAATATGGAAATGACCGCGATGGATGCCAAAAGAGACACCAAGGTTGCGATGCCCATATTTCTCAAATTGGCCGGTTGCGCGATACGGTATTCAGCGCGTATGGTGTATGTTCTGTCACGGGATGTCAATGCCCTTTCCGCCACGTACAGTTCCGATGAGCGAAAACCGGTATGCCCTGCCGTATAAGTGATGCTATCTATTGGAAGATTCTCGGAATCTTGAAGAGTTAAATCCGCGGATAGAATGTCTCCTATACCTGTTGTAATGCAGTTGTTTATCAGGGAATCGAGACGGGAAATGTTGAAGTTCCCTTTTTCTATAAGCAGAATAATCAACGCGTTTTCAAGTAATATTGAGACATTTTCTGAAGCAGATATAGTTTCTAAATGAATTCCGTTTCCGTCTGCAATCTCAGACATATCTTCAATGGGTTCAATATTATATGGCGTGTTGTCATCTTTTCCCATTTGTTGATTAAGTAAAGAGGTTATCGAGTTGCTAAAACAGCGTTGAAAATCATTACTCCTGTTTTCCTCTCTTTTGGACATGGAATTACGAACCCATATACCTTGGGATAAAAGCAGCACACTTAAAGCCAATGCCGAGGCAATCAATATCGTCCTAAAATTCCATTTCATGTTGATTGTTTTTCGCACTTCCAGTGACAAAAATAGTAAAAAAATAGGAGAATACCTACATTTTTCGCCTAATTTTACGCTACTTGCAAAGATGTTAATGCCTTGTTTCATAGTTATATGAAAGGATGATTAGGAGAAGATTATTTTCAGATTATGTAAAGATTATTGAATGATTATCAACATAAAAACAAAAGGGTAGTACGTTTGTAGCGTAAAAAATCAATAATAAAAAGGAGGATAATATGAAATCAATTCAAAAAACTAAAAATTTTGAAATTTTAGATCAAGCAGCGATGCAATCCATCAAAGGTGGTAATTCCGATTCGGGAGACGAGGGTGAAATTGTTTATATCAATGGAATACCTTATCGAGTAACTAAAAATGGGTTAGAGCCCTTATGATATTGATCGAATGACCAATAAAACTTTAGATTGGTCAAGTGAAGTGGTTATAATTTTCAATTACAAATGAAACATTTTTGAATTAGTGAGCCAAGTACTTTGCAGTGCGCAATGTGGAAGAAAGGTACATTAAGATAGCTTGCAAGCAAAATGAGCGAAAATAGTCACAGGAGTTAATCTCACAAAACGTAAGACTCATATTTACTACCCCCCCCCCATTTATACTCTATAAATACACAATGAGTATAATGAACGTAAAAAATTAACAGATATGAAAACTCATAAAAAAAGAACGGTTTTCTACAAGAAGTTACGATTTAACCATCAATCCAACATTAGATTGTAACTTAAAGTGCTGGTATTGTTATGAAAGCCATATCAGCAAGTCTAGATTGTCCGATCATCACATGGATAGTATAATAAATCACATAAAGTATAAGTTTTCGGTAGAACCTTTTGATTTTCTAAATTTGAAATTCTTTGGCGGCGAACCAATATTAAGGCCTAAAATAATAGTGGAGTTAGTCTCTAATATTAAGGCCCTAGCCGTTGAATACGGTTTTAAATTGCATGTTCATTTCACGACTAATGGGACAATTATTCCTGAAAGTTTACTGCAGGTATTACAGGAATGTGATTCTTCTTTTCAGATTACTATTGACGGAAATCAATCAAGTCATGATTCTACGAGAATAAGAAAAGTGACTGGCAAAGAAAATGGGACATATCATATTATCTTAAATAACATCAGTAGAATTTGTGCCCAATTGGAGCAAACTTCGGTAATTGTCCGGATTAATTTTTCAAATGAAACACTGAACGGTTTAAATTCCCTTATAGATGATCTGGACTTCTGTGACAGGAAAAAAGTATCCATATCACTACATAAAGTTTGGCAAGTAGATAGTAACTCTATTGATAAGTCTCTTCTTTTTAACTTTATAAGCTATGCGAACAGTAGACGATTCCTTGTTAATTTCATGATACTTAAGAATCATAAGGGTTGCATTTGTTATGCTGATAGGTACAATCAAGCTGTAATTAATTACGATGGTAAAGTCTATAAGTGTACTGCCAGAGATTTTAATGATGACAACAGTGAAGGATCTCTATGCGAAGAGGGGTTTATTGATTGGAGAACAGATAGGCTGATGGATAGGATGAGTATCCGTATAACCGAAAATTGCAAGAAATGTAAACTTCTACCTTCCTGTCCAGGTATTTGTTCACAAAACAGATTAGAAAAGAAAGGGCAAACGTTATGTGCATTGGATGATGACTTCACAGAGGAGGATTATATAATCCATAATTTCAACTACAAAATTCTCAAGACAAAAATAGAAACATCTTAAAAAATTAAACAAATATGAAAACAAAAGGTATATTTTTATCAGTTTTGCTTGGCATTGCAGCGACATTCACCATTCAATCACAGAATACAACTTATTTTGCAGGATATGTTTATAGTGAAGGTATGGAGTCTGCCAAACAAACAATGATTCCATTCGCTACAATCACATTTTTTGATATAAATGATCCAGACAAAATTGTAGCTACCCGTATCTCTGATCTCAGCGGTGGATATAGCTTAAAAGGTTTCGATACAGATAACATCTACATCGTGAAGGTAAATGCACCGGGTATCGCTGAACAATCTTTTATTACACGTCCAAACAAGGGTCAGTTTAAAAGCGGGAATATCAGTACCCATACCTGTCTGAAAGTGGATGGAGAATATCAGGATCCAGTGAAGAGAAAAACTTATTCTCCTGATGATTTTTCCGGTGATAATAATTTTACTATCATGAAAATGATCGAACAAATATCCGGTCTGGAGGTAGATCATGATGAGGTTATTACTCAGGAGGGTGGTTCGATACGTATTATGTTGAACGGTATGAATTTGGATGGGCCTGTGTTTGCAGAACTAAAAGAACTGCCGACGGAAGGTGCGGTGAAAAGTATGGATTACTATGACCTGTCGGGTTTTGAAAAATCGGCTTACGATGGTGTTCTGAATATCAGGGTTGCCATGGGAAGTGATGTACAGGCACCCAATTTTGAATTGATGAGTTTGAAGCCATATCAAAAATAGTCATCGGTCAACAAAAAATAATACAGTAATCATAAAAGAAACAAGCTATGATACGCTATATATTTTTCACTGCTCTCCTCTTCTTCCTAATAACACCGATCTTTTCCCAGGTACAAATGAGGGGAGCACTAACAGCATCGGAAAACGGAAAGAGCATCCCTTTGGGATTTGCTAATATGGTGTTATATAGCGCATCGGATACTACACGTATGATAGCGGGAACAGTGAGTGACCTGAATGGTAATTACCTGTTCGAGAATTTGGAGACCGGTCGTTACCGGCTTGTGATCTCGAGCATAGGTTATAAAACATTGTGCCAATCCCTACGGGTAGTTATGCCTTCGAGTAGTGATGTGTTGGTGCGTGATTATGAGTTGGAGGAAGATAGCCAACTGCTCTCGGAAGTGACTGTGGAGGGACAATTGCGCCGTCAATATATCGACAAGGCAAGTTATAGCTTTACGGCACAGGATGTAAGATCATCACGGTATTCCAAAGATCTCCTGACCAAACTTCCCGAGCTTACGGTGGATGCACAATCGCAAAACCTTAAAACAGTGAAGGGAGGATCATTGCTTATCCTTATCAATGGTGCAGCTGCCACAGACAACGACCTGAGGTTACTACCTCCCGACAAGGTGTTGCGCGTGGAATATTACGACTTTCCTCCGGCCCGGTACGCCGGTGCGGGAGCCGTGGCGAACGTGATTACCCGTTCACTGGACGATGGTTATGGAGGTGGTGCGGATTTGTCGCATGCATTTACAACCGGTTTTGCCAACGACAATCTCTATTTCGGATACAACAAGGGGCGTCATCAACTTGCATTTGATTACACCCTGAATTGGCGTCATTACAGGAAGAGGGAGAGTGAGGATTTGTTCCGCTATATATTCGATGGGGAGTCGCGTGAAAGCCATTATTCCAACCATAATAAATTCGGATACCAGACCCACACCATAGGGTTGAAATATACCAATCAGTCAGTGGATAACTATATCTTTCAGGCTACTGTCAAGCCTAATTTCGAAAAACGCTTCGAAGATGGGAAGTCCGCTATAAGGAATACTTTCGGTGATGAGAAAACCGATTATACCGGTACAAACCGTAACCGTACTTTGATTCAAAGCCCGGTTGTGGATCTCTATTATTGGAAGTCATTACCCCGCGAGAGTGAAATTTCTGCCAATGTGGTGGGCACCTTATTCCGCACGTCGGTGGAGAATGACACTTATGAATACCTGTCGCAGTCGGGAGAACAGACATTGAGCGATGAAATGGAACTGGAGAATCGCAAACAGTCTCTTATCGGCGAGGTGGCCTATACGAAAAAGAGGGGGCTTGACAGTTGGAATGTGGGATACAAGATAGATGCGAACTGGCTCGATTCGGATATCAACAATTTGTTGGGCGATTTTAATTACCGGTCGCGTTATACCGAGCAATACCTCTATGGTGAATTCTCGGGGATGAGGAGAAAATTCCTGTACCGCCTTAGCCTGGGAGCAAAATACATCACCAATAACAGTTACAGTAACAAGTACACCCGGTTTGTGTTTACCCCCTTGATGATGGCGGGGTATCAGATAAACTATCAGCATACCTTGCGTTTGGTATTGACCCAGGATACAGATTTGCCTTCGGTGTCGGATTTAAGTAATAATGCGCAGGTCATTACTCCCGACATTATCTCAAAAGGGAATCCCATGCTTGTGAACGCGACCGAAATCGGTGGAGGGCTGATATACACGTTCAACAACCGGTTTGCAAGCATCAATACCGGTTTCCTGTATAGTTATACCGACAAGCCGATCAACGAATTCTTTGTCATGGAGACTGACAGTAGGTATATTGCACGCACCAAAGAGAATGCGGTATATGGACAGGAGTACGGAGGAATGCTGTCCGGACAGCTTAAGCCTTTTGGCGGCGATATCTTTTCTATAAAAACATCTGTGCAAGTAATCCACCAGCAACTCAACAGCCATCTCATCGGAAACATCTCCAACTGGTATTGCCCGGTTAATGTGGAAGCAGCTTTTCAAAATCAAAGATGGATGCTCGCATATCAATATCGTTTCACTTCCATGAACCTGCGGGGTGCTTACCTTGTGAGGGATGAAAACCAGTCGAGTTTTACAGCCCGTTACCGTCTTAATCGCAATCTCTCCTTCTCGGGAACGATGCTATGGACATTCATGCCATCACGCTATCACAGTGAAACGCTGCCCGGAAGTCTGGTAAATCATCAACGGGACACAAAGATACTGGATAACAAATCGATGGTGCTGGTAGGAGTAAACTGGAATTTTAACAAGGGAAAAGATTACACCACCAAACGGACAATACAAAATCAGGATAAAGACGCAGCAACATTTTAAAATAATATGGACAAGTTTCCACTTATATACCAACCGGATTCAATGGATTGTGGCCCCGCCTGCCTAGGAATGATCGCCAAACATTACGGCAGGGACTATTCGTTGGACAGGTTACGTGAAAACTCTTTTATCGGAAACGATGGGGTAACTTTATTGGGTATCAGCCGTGCAGCCGAATCAATAGGCTTCCACACCATTGCTGGACGTGTCACTTTCGATAAAATGGCAGAAAAGGCTTTGCTGCCTTGCATTGTTCATTGGAAGCAGGATCATTTTGTGGTGGTTTACAAGATTGAACAGAAAAGGAAGAGCGGAAAAACTTATGTTTACGTGGCAGACCCCGGAAAGGGGCGAATACGCTTTACCCGTGAAGAATTTTGTGACAACTGGATCAGCACCCGTTCAAACGGTGAAGAAAAAGGAGTCGCCTTATTGTTAGAGCCGACCAACCTCTTCTATGAACAGGAAGGTGACAGTAGTCCCTCGCAAAACCGAATAAAATTTCTCTGGAAATACCTGCTGAAATACAAACGATTTTTCACCCAATTGGTTCTGGGGCTGTTTATCGGCAGTTT
The DNA here is from genome assembly GCF_040307845.1 of Proteiniphilum sp. GTDB lineage: Bacteria > Bacteroidota > Bacteroidia > Bacteroidales > Dysgonomonadaceae > Proteiniphilum. The sequence goes on along the minus strand of NZ_JAWRIS010000027.1, from coordinate 39,450 downwards.
ACTACAACTGATATTTCCATTCCTGACACAGGCAATGGTGGATACGGGGATAAACGGGAAGGATATCGGGTTTGTATGGCTGGTACTTATCGCACAATTGATGTTGTTGTTCAGCCGCACAGCCATTGACTTTATCCGACGTAAAATATTGCTGCACATCAGCACGCGCATCAATATCTCGCTGATCTCCGACTTCTTCATCAAACTGATGAAGTTGCCGATGAAATTTTTCGACACGAAGTTGACGGGAGACCTGCTGCAACGCATAGAGGATCACCGCCGTATCGAAAATTTCCTTACGGCCCAAACGCTCAACCTTCTGTTTTCTCTTTTCAGCTTCGTGGTGTTCGGAGTCGTCTTGTTGTATTATAACCTGTCCATATTTCTCGTGTTTTTAGTCGGGAGTATACTTTACGGTGTGTGGATCACGGTGTTTCTTAAAAAAAGACGGATACTCGATTACAAGATGTTCGAGCAACAGGGGATTAACCGCAATGTGGTGTACCAGCTTATCACCGGTATGCAGGAGATCAAGCTGCAGGGATGCGAACAACGCAAACGCTGGGAGTGGGAGGACGTGCAAGCCGACCTGTTTGATGTGAACTTGCAATCCCTCTCTCTGCAGCAAAACCAGGAGGCTGGAAGCATTGCCATCAACGAGTTGAAGAACATCCTTGTCACCATATTGGCGGCTACCGCGGTAATTAACGGGAACCTTACGCTGGGGATGATGCTGGCTATCCAGTACATCATCGGGCAGCTGAACACCCCGGTTGAACAGATGATGAATTTCATTTACCAGTGGCAGGACGTGAGTATCAGCTTAGACAGGATGAACGAAATCCATACGCAGAAGAACGAGGAGAATGAAAACCGGATAGTGGACGAATTGTCCGAAGACCGGTCGCTTCACATGGAAAATCTCTGTTTCAAGTATGACGGCGCACGTCCCGAGTGGATACTGGACAATATAGACTTGGTGATACCGGAAGGAAAGGTGACTGCCATAGTGGGAGCGAGCGGCAGCGGGAAAACAACATTGTTGAAACTTCTCCTTGGTTATTATAGCCCCGGAGGGGGTGAAATATCCGTGGGACAAACGAACTTGGAACAATATAACCTCACCTGGTGGCGTGCCCAATGTGGTGCCGTGATGCAGGAGGGATACCTCTTTTCCGATACCATCGCCCGTAATATCGCCGTGTCGGATGACGAGATTGACCTTGAACGGTTACGGTATGCCGCCCGGATAGCCAATATTGCAGGGGATATTGAGCGTCTGCCGCTTGGCTATAACACCAAAATTGGACAGGATGGGCAGGGTGTCAGTCAGGGACAACGGCAGAGAATACTGATTGCCCGGGCAGTCTATAAGAACCCGCAATTCATCTTCTTGGATGAAGCTACCAATGCCTTGGATGCCAACAACGAGAAGGCGATTGTGGAGAACCTCTCGGAGTTCTATAACGGGAAAACAGTCGTTGTGGTGGCCCATCGCTTGAGCACGGTAAGGAATGCCGACCAGATTGTGGTGCTGGATGGAGGAAAGATTGTTGAAATGGGAACACATGAGGAGTTGACGGCAAAAAAAGAGAAATATTATGAATTGGTGAAAAACCAGTTGGAACTGGGGAATTGATTCGCAAAATGTAATCCTATTTTATACTGATATGGAAGAGAATAAACAGATAGAACTTCGAAGTGAAAAGGTCAGGAATATCATAGGGCAAGTGCCCCCTGTATTGCTACGTTATGGTATAACCATCATTGGGCTGTCTATACTGATGGTGGTCGGCATGTCAGCTTTTATCCCTTATCGCCCGGCTATTGAGATGAAAGTAGAGGTAAGACAGGATTCTTCCGGTAGGTTGGAGTTTACGGGTTTTATTCCGCAAAACGCAATGCTGAAGAAAGCTGATTTCAGAGATGTGTCAATTTATTCAGCGTTAGATTTCAGCCTCCCGGAGCGCCTTGCTCTTGGAGAAATATCGGACAGGGTGCTTCTTTCAACCGAAGGTGCGTGGCACCTGTCAACACTTATTCCGGAAAAGGATGCATCGCATAACATCATATTGGAGAAACCCGTCACGATTCCGGCTAAGATTAATTTGAGAGAAATGAGCGTGTTGAAGTGGGTGATAAGGGCAATGTGAAAGTCCAAATTTATTCCGTTGTCTCGTCACTAGAAGAAATGAATCCTATCCGCTTACGTGACCTTGAATTCACAAGTTTATTTGTTGCTTGTAATTCTGCTAATGATTGGTTGATTAACTCAAGTTGAGTACATGTATCTTCATTTATGTCATTGTAATCGGCGAACACATCTTCTACATATTTTTTCAGGTTCTTGACTTCTTGTCTGAGTTCGCTTACTTCGTTAACGGGTTGATTTAAAATCATTCTGCGAACATATACGAAAGCCCTCATGATTCCGATATTTATTTGTATGGCTATCTTCGAGTTGAGAATGCTGCTGAGCATAGCTACACCTAATTCCGTGAAAGCGTAGGGTGGACGGCGCAAGCCCATGTTGATAGAATTGGAGATCACAATTTGTGATTTCCAATTTTGAAACTCCTCTGCGGTAAGCTGAAACATGAAATCTGGAAATCGATCAATATTTCGTCTTACAGCTTGATTTAGCGCACGTGTTTCTATACCGTACAACAGCCAGATCACGGTCGAGCATAATTGATTGGTCGCGGATTTGGTATATTTTGCTTTGAATGATTTCGATATTTTGGTCCGGCATAATTTATTTTTCTCAGGATATATTAGTCGTTAGTCATTATTGTCGCTTGTATTTGAAACTACCATGTCATTTTACGTCCTATCTAATTCGTACTATACAACTACAAAAAATAATGATTCCCAATGATTAAAGCTAATCATTTTAGGAAAAATGATATCGCTGCCTGTAAAAAAAGCACCTGCAAAACATTTTGCAAGTGCTTTTTTTTATGCCGTGACTCCGACAGGATTCAAACCTGTAACCTTCTGATCCGTAGTCAGATGCTCTATTCAGTTAAGCTACGGAGCCTTTATTTACGGGTGCAAAAATACACTATTTTTGTCAAAGCACAAAATAAATTTGAAGGAAAAAGATAAAGAACGTAGATTCATATAACCAAATACGTTAAGCCTATAATCGTAGATATGAGTGAGGCTTGACTGAAACTTAGTACTTACTTCAACCGGTTTGAGAGGTAATCCTTCTTCCATTGTGCAAATTCTTTTTTAGCTTCATCCCAAGGTGCAAACTCTCCCTTTTCAATCTCATGGAAATGTTCCCGCCATTCTTCTTGCGTACCGTGAAACGGAATGTTGGGATTCCATTCACAGGAAGTCTCAGCTGTTGATTTTTGATAATCCATAACAGGTTCCGAGGCAATGACGCACTTATTTTCATCGGTTTTCCTACTTTTTTTTGCATAGCCGGATAATTTTTCAATACACCAAAATTCTTGGTTCTTGGTTCTAATAATCTTGACTCTAAAAAACCCTCGAAATAGTTTGCTAATTTTCTGAATTATTGTAACTTTGCAGTCCGATTATTAGTTTTTATCAATTAAGAGTTTGATTCATAGCTTCTTATTTGCCAAAACCCACCTTAGCCGGGCTGGATGAGGGGCGATGCGGATCGATTCACAGTAATTTACTAATTAAAATCAACTAAAGTGGATACACTAAGTTATAAAACCATTTCTGTAAACAAAGAAACGGCACAGAAAGAATGGGTTGAAATTGATGCTACCGGACAACCGTTGGGCCGTCTCTGTTCCAAAGTAGCCAAGCTGCTGAGGGGAAAGTATAAACCAAGCTTCACCCCGCATGTGGACTGTGGCGATAATGTGATTATCCTGAACGCCGACAAAGTAGCGCTCTCGGGTAACAAATGGACAGACCGTATTTATCTGCGTTACTCGGGTTATCCCGGAGGACAGCGCGAATTTACGCCTGCCGACTTGATGGCGAAGGGTCCCGACCGGCTTTTCAGAAAAGTAGTGAAAGGGATGTTGCCAAAGAACAAGTTAGGTGACGCCATCATCAAGAACATGTATGTCTATGCAGGAAATGAACATCCCCATCAGGCACAGAAACCCAAAAAATTAGATATTAATACGCTTAAATAATATGGAAGCAGTAAATGCAATAGGAAGACGCAAAGCAGCCGTGGCTCGTGTTTTTGTTACAGAAGGCACCGGTAAGATTGTGATCAATAAACGCGATCTGGAGAACTATTTCCCCTCTTCTATCCTTCAGTTCATTGTGAAACAGCCCCTCAATACCCTGAACGTATCGGATAAATACGATATCAGGATCAACCTCGACGGTGGCGGTTACAAAGGACAATCGGAAGCGGCCAGATTGGGTATTGCCCGCGCTTTGGTGAAGATCAATGCTGAAGACAAACCCGCATTGAGGGCCGCTGGGTTCATGACCCGCGATCCCCGTGTGGTAGAACGTAAAAAGCCGGGACAACCCAAGGCAAGGAAGAGATTCCAGTTCTCCAAGCGTTAATACTTTGTCAATACAATCTACATCCATCACCCGGTTGTCAGAAAGAGCCGCTTGACGGCTGACGTTTAGTATCTAAATCGTAAGGACGTTGTCCGGCATCAATAGAAAGGCCAATTTACCTTACGATTCGGTTTAGAAAAAGAATGTAAACGAATAAACTAAAAAACAAAAATGGCAAAATTAGAATTTGACCAACTTCTTGAGGCCGGAGCGCATTTCGGCCACTTGAAAAGAAAATGGAATCCGGCAATGGCTCCTTATATTTTCATGGAGCGTAACGGAATCCATATCATCGACCTCTACAAAACTATCGCCAAGTCGGAAGAGTCCGCTGCCGCTTTGAAACAAATAGCCAAAGCAGGTAAGAAAATACTCTTTGTGGCGACTAAAAAACAGGCGAAACCTGTGATCGAAGAGAAAGCGCAAAGCGTGAACATGCCTTACGTGATTGAACGCTGGCCGGGCGGTATGCTTACCAATTTCCCTACTATCCGCAAAGCCGTGAAGAAAATGGGAAGCATCGATAAGATGATCAAAGACGGTACGTTTGATACGCTCTCTAAACGTGAGAAACTACAGGTTACCCGTCAACGCGCAAAACTCGAGAAGATGCTGGGTTCTATCCAGGATCTTACCCGTCTTCCGTCAGCCATTTTCGTGGTGGATGTAATGAAAGAGCAAATTGCCGTGAAAGAGGCTGAACGTCTCGGTATCCCTGTATTTGGTATTGTAGATACCAATTCCGATCCTTCGAATATTGATTTCGTGATTCCCGCCAACGACGACGCTGCCAAAGCGGTTGACCTGATCCTTGGATTCCTTTGTGAAGCCATTCAAGAAGGACTGGATGAGCGTAAAGTGGAAAAAGCGGATGCCGCCGCTGCCGAAGAGCAGGACGAAGATGCTCCGCAACGCAGGGAACGCAAATCGAAAGCTGCCAAGAAAGAGCGCGTGAAGAAAGAAGATACTGAAGCGATGAAAGCCGCTGTGGTAAGCAAATATGCGAAGGACGCAGAAGTGGATGAATAAGATATATAATAAAAAAATAAGATATTAGAATATGGCAGTAACAATGGCAGAAATCCAACATCTACGCAAAATGACCGGTGCGGGGATGATGGATTGTAAAAATGCACTGAATGAGGCAAACGGGGATTTCGATGGAGCCATGGAAATAATCCGTAAAAAAGGACAGGCTGTAGCTGCAAAACGTGAAGACCGTGATGCATCTGAAGGTTGTGTCTTGGCAAAGACGGAAGGTGATTTCGCTGCGGTAGTGGCGTTGCAATGCGAAACGGACTTTGTGGCAAAGAATGAAGAATTTATCGCTTTGACACAGCAGATCCTCGATGCCGCCATCGCCCACAAGCCTGAAACCCTCGACCAACTGCTTGCTGTGGAGCTTGCTAACGGTTCGGTTTCTCAGCTGATTACCGATAAGATTGGTGCAACCGGCGAGAAAATGCAATTGGGTTATTACGAATATATTACCGCTCCTTATGTTACTTCTTATATACACATGGGTAACAAACTGGCAACTATCGTTGGATTCAATAAGGCCGGAGTAGATGAACATGTAGCGAAAGACGTGGCAATGCAGGTTGCTGCCATGAATCCGATCGCTGTGACTCCCGAAGGTATTCCTGCCGAAGTAAAGGCAAAAGAACTGGAAATTGCACGCGACAAAGCACGTGAAGCCGGTAAACCGGAAAACCTGCTCGACAGGATTGCAGAGGGTTCATTGCAGAAGTTCTACAAGGAGTCGACACTCCTTCAGCAGGAATATGTGAAAGATCCCAAGAAAACTATTGAACAGTTTCTGAAAGAAAGCGACAAGGAATTGTTGGTTACAGGATTCAAACGTGTATCGTTGAACGTGTGATAGATTATTGTTCACTTTCCGAATTATGAATAGAAGCGTTCCGGAAGATTTTTCGGAGCGCTTTTTTAATTATCAATTACCGAATTACCAAGTCATCACTACTTGTCCCGATTCATCGGGATCAGTAAATCAACATATCAACCCGTGATCCAGGTGAGCACATAATCGGGATGAACTTCGTAGTCGATTTTGAAAGTACGGTTGCGGTCGGTTTTGGTTTCTGTAGCGGTGATTATTCCTTTGGTTGCAGGAGAGAACGGATGGATATGCAGATGGTGCTTGAAATGAATCTCATTTTCTTCCATCAACTTGAACATACTTTCTTTTGCAGACCAGTGTAATAGTTGATGTACTGTTTTCTGTGAAGGATCGATATATTCATTGTCTCCGATGAATTTGCGGGCTACCTTGTTCACCCGCTCCGAACGGATCTCGATATCAATTCCTACCAGATGATTTTGATGCAGATAGATGGCGGCATAATCTTTTGTATGAGAGATGCTGATATGGTGTGTACCGTCTTCAAGATAGGGTTTACCGTCTGCCGTATGGTTAAGAGTGGTTTTCTCTTTGTTTAATAGGGCGAGCAACAAAATACGGGTGGAGAGCCACTCAATGGTTCGTCTCTCGGAGCGAATGGCTTTTATACGTTCAACTACCTCGGATCGCATATGTTCCGGAAAAAGCTGCAACAATTCCCCGCGCGATTCATCTATCTTCCAGATCCCCAGGAGTCCTCCACTATCGGTATGTTCTCGTCTGATCAACATTTATTTTTCCTCGTTATTTACTTTTGGAGGGATGTAACGCACTTTGGTAATCCTTTTCTTACTTAGATCCTCAGCCTGAAAAGTATGTTTTTTGTAAGTAAAACTCTCTTTCCTTTTTGGAAAATCACCCTTTAGCTCCAATAGCAATCCTGCAAGGGTATCTACTTCTCCCGACATCTCCTCGAAATCTTTTGCCGGCAATTGGGTGATCTTGATAAAGTCTTCCAACTGGGTTTTGCCTTCAAAGATATAGGAACCGTCTGCCTCGATCGTGTAGAAAGGCAGTTCCTCATCATATTCATCGCTGATATCACCTACGATCTCTTCGAGGATATCTTCCATCGTAACCAATCCCGATGTGCCGCCGTATTCATCCACCACAATGGCCATATGAATCTTCTGGGTGCGGAACTCTTCCAGCAGGTCGTCAATTCGTTTTGTCCGGGGCACGAAATAGGCCGGACGGATGAGTGTTTGCCATTTAAAAGTGGAAGCTTTACCCAGATGTGGAAGTAAATCTTTTACATAGAGAATCCCTTTGATATTATCGGCATTCTCCTCAAACACGGGAATGCGTGAAAAACCGGCATCAATGATAAAATCGATCAGTTCGGCGAAGGGTTTTTGTAGCTCAATGGCCACCATGTCGCTTCGGGAGACCAACACATCATCCACCAGTTTGTCCTTGAAACGGATGATACCCTCCAACATCTCTTTTTCCTGTTCGTGAGTAATTTCGTTAGACCTGATCTCAAGTGCTTTGGAGAGGTCGTTGGCCGAGATCTCATGCGGCCATTGCGGGGTAGTACGGTTAAAGTTGGCGGCATTTTTTGCCAGTAACGAAGAAAAAGGGCTCATCAGAATGTGTATCAGCCGGATAAAACGGCTGTTGCTACCTGCAAAGCGTAGGGGATATTGCGAGGCATAAAGCCTTGGGAGAATATTGGTCAGTAATAGGATGGTGAAAATAGTGACAATTATTCCCGATACAGAAATATGTATACTGTTTCCTCCGAAGAGGGATGGGCGGCTCAGCAGCCAAATAAGCAGTATGGTGATGGTGACCTGTTGGAATAATTGGGCAACCACCAGGGAGGCGAATAACTTTTCCGGTTTTTTGAGAAGGTCAGAGATGCGGATCTTTTTCGGATCTTCTGAGGGATGGAGGTCGTCGGTAAATTTTTTCTTCAGGATAGTAAAAGCGACTTCAGCACCTGATGTAATTGCATTTGAGATAATAAGCAGGAGAAGTAATGCCGTGATGATGTAATCGGGCAATACATGCATATTTGCCGTCAGGTATATATGTAATAACGATAGAGGGTCGGGGTCCAAGTGATAATTTTTTAGTGGAACAAAGAGAGAATGTTTTAACGCTTGATTTTCAATAGGAAGCGATAAAACATTCTCCCACAAAATTACAATGTTTTATTTAAAATGGCAAATCATCTACATCGGAGATTTCGTCCTGTTCGTCACGGGGAGCTGTCCCTGACGGCGAGGAATAGTTATTGCCATTTTCATGTTCTCTATTTCCAAATCCCTCTTCACTACCTCCTCTGCGGCCCAGAAGCTCCAGATTATCAGCCACAACTTCGGTAATGTACCTTTTCACGCCATTCTGGTCGTCATAAGAACGAGAGCGGATTTTCCCTTCCACATACACCAATGTACCTTTCTTTACAAATTTTTCAGCAACTTGCGCCAATCCTCTCCAACATACAATGTTATGCCATTCCGTACGTTCAGGCACCTGCGTGCCGCCAGAAGTTGTGTAACCTCTTTCGCTGGTTGCAAGCGAGAAATTCGCTTTTGCAACATCATTGTCAAAATACTTCATTTCCGGGTCTCTTCCTACATTCCCTACTAAGATTACTTTGTTTACCGACATAATTTAAATTTTTTTGGGTTTAGAATAGCTTTCTCCATAAAAACAAAATTAAGCATTTATTTGTAATTAGCAATAATGGACGACTAAATTATTTCGAGGTATTTATGGATTAACCTTGAGACAGGATATTCCGAAAGTTGTTCATTTTCAATTTTAAAGATCTCTCCCGGCGGATTATATGGAATGTTACCGGGGATAATTATACGGTAAAAAAGAGTGTGTATGGCCTGATGGGTAAGCTGATGCCTGATAGCCAACCGGTGGTCGATGGAAATGGAGGATAGCCCGTGGAAGAGTTGCCTGAAAGGTTCCGTCTTTTCAAGCAGTGTAAAATCTGCCGGCTCAGGCGTTTCGATAAGGGGAAATTCAAACAGGTTTTTCCAGATGTCCGAACCGTTACGTTTTTGTAGAAATGTATTGCCATTATGTTGGATATGAAAGTAGTGGAAATACCGGTTTCTGATAGAGATTTTACGATCGTTTACAGGAAGTTCGCCCACCCGGTTTCCGGCAAAAGCCATGCAGTGATCCTGAAGCACACAAGCCATACATTTGGGTTGGGCTGGGGTACAGATCAAAGCGCCGAAATCCATCACAGCCTGATTGTATCTTCCAGGGTCTTCCCTGTTGAGCAACGATTGGGCGATCTCCTTGATCATTTTTTTCCCTTCCGAACTGTGGATCGATAATGTAATGCCGAACAGTCGGGCGACGACCCGGAATACGTTACCGTCCACCACAGCATAAGGCTCATTGAATGCGATCGATGCAATGGCTGCTGCTGTGTACTCACCGATACCTTTCAGAGAAATAATATCGGAGTAGGCAGAAGGAAATATACCATTAAAAGAGTCCATCACCTGTTTTGCAGCAGCATGTACATTGCGGGCACGGGTATAATAACCCAGGCCTTGCCATAGTTTCAACACCTCATCTTCTTCGGCGTTGGCAAGTGATTTTACATTGGGAAATTTCTCGATGAACCGAAAATAGTAGTCTCTCCCTTGTACGACCCGCGTCTGCTGTAAGATAATTTCAGATATCCATATTTTGTATGGGTCGGTGGTTTCCCGCCAGGGCAGATCGCGTCCCTCTTTTCCGTACCAGTCCAATAAAAGTGATGTGATTTTTGAGTTATTGCCTCTATTCGTCATTTCTTTTTCCGCTCCCTTTTTGTTTTTCTGACAAAGCTAACTAAAAAAAGTGGAAAAATTCCTTTCATTTATTTTTGGGGTTGAAAAAAAAGCTATATATTTGCAGTCCAAAATTTTACTATTCAATTACCCTAAGGGAATATTATTAATATTAAAATATAGATAAAATGACTAAAGCAGACATTGTAAATGAAATTGCGAAAAAGACCGGCGTAGATAAGGCATCGGTATTGGCAACAGTTGAGTCTTTCATGGAAGTTGTAAAGGACTCTTTGGCAAATAACGAAAACGTATACCTCAGAGGTTTCGGAAGTTTCATCGTGAAAAAAAGAGCACAGAAAACAGCCCGTAACATCTCCAAAAATACGACTATCATCATCCCCGAACATAATATTCCCGCCTTCAAGCCGGCTAAGACTTTTGTAAGTCAGGTGAAAGGTGATAAATAACATACTAATTAAATAAGGAGAAAAAGCATATGCCAAGCGGAAAAAAAAGGAAAAGGCATAAAATGTCTGTACACAAGCGTAAAAAAAGATTGAGAAAGAATAGGCATAAGAAGAAGAAATAGCCGTCTGACTTTTTTTACTCAACCATAGAGGAACAAACTTAAAAGAACCAATTGGCTATTAAGTTTGTTCTTTGTGTATGAAACAGGGCGATGGTTCTGGCGAGAACCGCCTTTCTGTTGTGACGACAGAAGCCTAAAATATTGAAAATTAATTTATAAAACGAACAATTGTGACAAGCGAACTTGTTGTGGATGTTCAACCCAAAGAAATTACCATTGCGGTTCTCGAAGAGAAAAAACTGGTAGAATTGCAACAGGAGAGCCAGGATGGTTCATTTGCGGTTGGAAACATCTATGTGGGCAAGGTTAAAAAACTAATGCCCGCGCTCAACGCTGCATTTGTGAATGTGGGACATAAAAAGGACGCTTTTCTTCACTACTTGGATTTAGGGGTTGAATTCAACTCTGTGCTCTCTTTTCAGAAACAGGTTGAAGACAAGAAGAAGGTACCGCAGCTCCAGAAGATGAAGTTGCAGCCCGAGATTGAAAAAGAAGGGTCTATCGCGGATATATTGAAACCAGGGCAGGAGATATTGGTGCAAATTGCCAAAGAGCCTATTTCAACGAAGGGTCCGAGATTGACGGCCGAAATATCTTTCGCGGGACGGTTTATGGTATTAATTCCATTTATCAACCGGGTATCGGTATCACAAAAAATTAAATCGCGCGAGGAGCGTGCCCGGTTGAGGCAGTTAATGCAGAGCATCAAACCGAAGAACTTTGGTGTGATCATACGTACCAATGCCGAAGGAAAACGGGTGGCTGACCTGGATGCAGAACTGAAAGTACTGATAAAGAGATGGGAAGACAATATCGGCAAGATACAGAAAGCCAAAGCGCCCTCGTTGATTTACGAGGAAACGGGGCGTACTGTAGCGCTGTTACGCGATATTTTCAGTCCTTCTTTTGAACAGATACATGTCAATGACCGGGAAGTGGCCCGGCAGATCGCCGATTATGTGAGTGTGATTGCTCCCGACCGTAAGAACGTGGTCAAGGAATATAAGGGAGCACTCCCCATTTTAGATAATTTCGGCATTACCAAACAGATTAAATCGCTCTTTGGGAGAACTGTGACATTCAAAAATGGTGCCTATCTTATTATTGAGCATACCGAAGCGTTGCATGTGATCGATGTGAACAGCGGAAATCGCAACAAATCGAAACTCGGTCAGGAAGACAGTGCTTATGAAGTGAATATGGCCGCCGCCGAAGAGATTGCCCGCCAGTTGCGTTTGAGGGATATGGGTGGTATTATTGTTATCGACTTCATTGACATGAATAAAGGGGAGCATCGCAATAAATTGCTCGCCACGATGCAGGAGTTGATGGCAAAAGACAGGGCCAAACATAACATTCTGCCATTGAGTAAGTTCGGGCTAATGCAGATTACGCGCCAGCGTGTCCGTCCCGAGATGGAAATTGCCACAAGCGAGGTTTGCCCCACCTGCTTTGGTAAAGGAAAGATAAAGTCGTCGATTCTTTTCACAGATACACTGGAAGGAAAGATCGATTATTTAGTGACCAAGTTACAAGTGAAGAAATTCAGTCTGCACATACATCCTTATGTGGCAGCTTATGTTCAGAAGGGTCTTTTTTCGTTGAAATACAAATGGAAAAAGAAATTCAATGTGGGTATGAAAATCATCCCCGACCAGAAACTCGGGTTCCTGCAGTATGAATTTTATGACAAGGAAGGAAACGAAATAGACCTGAAAGAAGAAATTGAAATGAAATAAGGTTCCGTAATAACGGGATGAAAAGCAAAATAAGAACCGGTACTCTCAATGGGGTATCGGTTTTTTTATTCTCTTTGCCAATTCAATTGTTATTCATGCTCTGCATGTTATTCAGCTTCGCTGTTATTCGCACTTCGTGCGTTATTCGTGCTTCGCACGTAACTACCGAATAACTACCGAATAACCACCGAATAACAATCGAATAACCACTGAATAACCACCGAATAACCACTGAATAACAACCGAATAACCACTGAATAACAACTGAATAACCACCGAATAACAATCGAATAACCACTGAATAACCACCGAATCAAATCGAGTCCACATTGTAATATAGAAGTATCTGTTTAAAGTCGTTGTTTTTCCGAAGGCGTGACTCGGTCGATTTTATTAATTCTCTTACCTGGGTGGGTGAGGTGGCGTGGTCGATTTTCAGTAAGATTTCACGGATATGCAATTGTTGAATACGGCTGACTACGGGTTTGTTAGGTCCCAACACTTTATTGCCTAATGATTTTTTCAATAATCGGGCAAAAGAGGTGGCGCCATATTCTACCTTATGTTCGTCTTTATGTTTCAGTACAATGGAGATCAAACGGGTAAACGGAGGGTATTTGAATAGCTTCCTCTCCGCAATTTGGGATTGATAAAAACCCACGTAATCATTTCGGGTGATAAACCGGTAGATGGGTTGTTCCGGATCGGCAGTCTGAATGATAACCATTCCCTGTTTATCCCTGCGACCTGCACGGCCTGCCGCCTGGAGCATCAACTGGAAACCCCGCTCATGGGAGCGGAAGTCGGGATAGTTCAACATCGAATCCGCAGCAATAATTCCCACTACCCGCACATTTTCGAAATCGAGTCCCTTGGAAATCATTTGCGTGCCCACTAATACCTGTATACGGTTCTCCTGGAAATCGTGGATGATGCGTTCAAATGAATCCTTGGCGCGTGTGGTGTCGCTGTCCATTCGCCCTACTATCGCACCCGGAAAAAGTTGTGACACTTCCTCCTCCAGCCGTTCCGTACCCGTTCCGAGAGTTTTTAATTCTCCCTCGTGACACGAAGGGCATTCCGCGGGCAAGGGATAGGTCGCGTTACAATAATGGCATACCAAACTATGTATCTTTTTGTGGTAGGTAAGCGTTACATCGCAGTGATTACATTTAGGGGTCCATGCACAAGCCGTACATTCTACCATGGGGGCAAAACCGCGACGGTTCCGAAAGAGGATGGCCTGTTCCCCGTTTTCGAGTGCGGTATTGATCTCTTCCATCAACACCGGCGCAAGCAGGCTCTTCATTTTTTTTCTCCGGCGCAGATCCTTGGTGTTTTGCAACCTGATCAGGGGGGCCTCGATCTTGCCGAAACGTTCGTCCAGCGTTACCAGACCATATTTTCCGGTTTGAGCATTATAATAGGATTCAATGGAAGGAGTTGCCGAACCCAGCAATGTTTTTGCTCCCGATATGTGCGCCAGCATGATAGCCGTGTCACGCGCATGATAGCGGGGTGAAGGATCCTGCTGCTTATAGCTTGTTTCGTGCTCTTCATCCACAATCACCAACCCTAACCGCCGGAATGGGAGGAAAAGGGAAGAACGTACACCCAGTATGATTTCATAAGGCGTTTCGGATAACATCTTTTGCCATATCTCGGTCCGTTCCTGATCGTCGATCCCGGAATGGTAAATACCTATCTTATCTCCAAAAACACTCTGTAGACGGAGGGTCAACTGTGTAGTCAAAGCAATTTCCGGAAGCAGGTAGAGTACCTGCTTCCCCTCCTTGAGTAGTTGATCGATAAGATGGATATAGATCTCCGTCTTTCCACTGGAGGTCGCTCCGTGTAAAAGGACAGTCTGTTTATCGGAAAAACTGTGTTGAATAGCATCCAGTGCCTTCTGTTGCTCTTCACTCAAAGGGTAGGGGGTGCGGTTAGACGTGGTTTCCCGGTGGAGGCGGCTCTTTTCTACTGTGAAAGGGAATAATATTCCCTTTTTAATCAGACCGTTCAGTGCTACGGGAGAATATCCATTCAGTTCTTTTACCTCTTTCCTGCTGAGACTGTCCTTTTCGTGTTCAGTAAGGAACCACATAATCTCATCCAGCAGGATTTGCTGTTTGGGGGCTCTTTGAATGGTAGCGGAAATATCGGCGTCATCGAGTGCCGGGTTTAGCCGGAATTGTTCCTCACTTTTCTGGATGTAGCCCCTTTCCATGTCCGCCGGCATCATCGGGGAAGGAAGGGCCGCCTTACAGACATCACCTTGCGAGGAGAGATAATAAAAGGAGATCCACTCCCACAATTCCAACTGTCGCTCAGTGACAACAGGTGCCGGATCGATAAGAGAATGGATCTCCTTGATGGTGAAATTCCCGGGTGGTTGCCGATGTACCTTTGCTACAACTGCGGTGTAATATTTTCGTCTTCCGAATGGGACGGTTACCCTCATCCCTCTCCTGATCTTGTCCTGCATTTCCGCGGAGACGGAGTAGGTGAACAGGCCGGAAAGGGGAAGCGGCAATATTACATCGGCATACATGCAATTAGAAGTATACAGTCGCGGTCAATGCCCAAGTGCCATCTTTACCGTTGAGCGCGTCTTTCCATTCGGGTTTGTCCGTCCCGTAGTTGTCCGTAAGGATAAACCCATATTGTACGCCTACTGCCAGCCGACTGAAAATCTCGACACCCGCTCCCAGGTTAATCCCTGCCTCGAAGTTTTTAGCTTTTATATTCTCTGTGGCGTCGCTGATTTTCACGTCATCTCCTGATAGGAGGAAACGGGCATAGGGGCCACCGGCCACAAAGACTTTTACCGGTAAGATGGACCCAAACCTGTATTTCAGGTTCACCGGAATCTCCAGATAATGGTTGGACACTTTCTGGACTGTGCTTTGAACTCCCCCTTCGGAGATGCCTGTCACATTCATCTTGTCGTTGCTGTATAAAAGTGATCCTTCAATGCCCAGGTTAATGAGAGGCAGTTGAAATTCGGCCGTGGGACCCAATTTGAACCCGGTGAGGTTTTCCACTTCAACTATATCTTTCGAGAAAGACGGTTTGTTAAGTCCTACTTCACCCCTTAATCCGAAGCGCACCTGCGCGTTGGTAGCCGTTGCAATCATCAGGAGCAGGATAAGACTGCTGAATAATTTTTTTGTCTTCATTTTTTAAATTCAGTTAGTGAGAATAATTCTCTAAAATTTAATACCATTTTCATAACGTTTATATAACCGGGTTTGTTTTCGATTGAAAAAAGGTTTTTGGCCGGAATACACGTTTCTTCTTCTAAAAGTAATTGAAAAGGCAAGAGGCATACATTAGATAAAAAGCGTTTAACCTCTTTGTTACAAGAGATAAACGCTTTTTATTTTTATTCTTTGTTCTTTACTCTTTATTCTGAAAATTAATCGGCAAATTTCGCTCTCAAAAACTCTCGGTTCAACCGTGCGATGTTGGTGATAGAGATGTTCTTAGGACATTCCACTTCGCAGGCGCCGGTGTTAGTGCAATTGCCGAAGCCCAGTTCGTCCATCTTGCCCAGCATCGCCTTGGCACGCTGTTTCCTTTCCACGCGTCCTTGCGGAAGCAAGGCGAGCTGGCTTACTTTGGCCGATACGAAGAGCATCGCTGAGCCGTTCTTGCAGGCTGCCACGCAGGCTCCGCAGCCGATACAAGCCGCTGCGTCCATTGCCATTTCGGCATCGTCACGCGGAATAGGGATGGCATTCGCATCGGGTACGCCACCGGTATTGACCGACACATAACCGCCTGCCTGGATGATCTTGTCGAATGCCGAGCGGTCTACCATCAGGTCCTTGATGATAGGGAATCCGGCAGAGCGCCATGGTTCCACGGTGATGGTATCGCCGTCATCAAAGCGGCGCATGTGGAGCTGGCAAGTAGTAATCCCTTGGTCGGGCCCGTGCGGGTGCCCGTTGATATAGAGGCTGCACATACCGCAGATGCCTTCGCGGCAGTCGTGGTCGAATACCACCGGTTCTTTACCTTCGTTGATCAGTTGTTCATTCAGGATATCGAGCATTTCCAGGAATGAACTCCCTTGTGAGATATTTTCCAGTGGGTAAGTTTCGAAGTGCCCTTTTTCTTTCGGTCCGTTCTGGCGCCAGACTTTTACTTTTATGTTGATATCTTTATCCATGATCGTTTTGTTGTTTTAAAGTTTACCCGTTTTTATCCGCGTTTACGATTTGTAGTTTCTTTGTTGACGAACTACAAACTCATAATCAAGAGGTTCCTTGTACATCACCGGATCTTTGTCTTCTCCCTGGTATTCCCAGCAGGAAACATAGGAGAACTGATCGTCGTGGCGTAGCGCCTCACCTTCGGGTGTTTGATGCTCTAAGCGGAAGTGTCCTCCGCAGGACTCCTCACGGTCGAGGGCATCATGTGCCATCAGTTCGCCGATTTCGATGAAGTCAGCCAGACGCAATGCCTTTTCGAGTTCCACGTTGAGCGTTTCCTTATCGCCCGGAATACGTAAGTTGGACCAGAAATCTTTTTTCACCTGTTTCAACTTCTCGATGGCGTTTTTCAACCCTTCCGCGTCACGACCCATGCCGACGAAATCCCACATGATATGGCCTAACTCCTTGTGGATGTGATCCACCGAGTGTTTTCCCTTGATGCTCATCAGGCGGTCGATCCTGTCGTTGATATCTTTCTCGGCCTTTTCAAACTCCGGCGCATCGGTCTTAAAGCGGGGCACACCGATCTGGTCGGAAAGATAGTTTTGTATGGTGTAGGGAAGCACGAAGTATCCGTCTGCTAAACCCTGCATCAGTGCCGATGCTCCCAGGCGGTTGGCCCCGTGATCGGAGAAGTTGGCTTCACCGATGGCGAACAGTCCGGGGATGCTGGTCATCAGTTCGTAATCCACCCAGATGCCTCCCATCGTATAATGGATGGCGGGATAAATCATCATGGGTGTTTTGTATGGATTGTCGTCCACGATTTTTTCATACATCTGGAAGAGGTTGCCGTAACGGGCTTCCACCACGTCCTTGCCGAGGCGGTTGATAGCTTCGGCGAAATCGAGATAAACCGCCAGACCTGTGGTGCCCACTCCATAACCTGCGTCGCAGCGTTCTTTGGCGGCACGTGATGCCACGTCACGCGGCACAAGGTTTCCGAATGCCGGATAACGGCGCTCCAGGTAATAATCGCGGTCTTCCTCCTTGAGGTCGGTTGGTTTCAGTTTTCCTTCACGGATAGCCTGGGCATCTTCTATCTTTTTGGGTACCCAGATGCGCCCGTCGTTACGCAACGATTCCGACATAAGGGTCAGTTTCGACTGGAATTCGCCATGTACCGGGATACAGGTCGGGTGGATCTGTGCCATACAGGGATTAGCAAAATAAGCCCCTCTTTTGTAGCACTGCCATGCGGCCGAGCCGTTGGACGTCATCGCATTGGTCGACAGGAAGAAAGTATTGCCATATCCGCCGGTACCAATCACCACGGCATGGGCGGCAAAACGTTCCAGTTTTCCGGTGACCAGGTTGCGGGCGATAATACCCCGCGCGCGACCGTCGATAATCACTAAATCGACCATCTCGTAGCGGGTATAAAGTTTTACCTGTTTCTTGTGGATGGCACGGCTCAAAGCTGAATAGGCTCCCAGCAAGAGCTGTTGCCCCGTCTGGCCGCGGGCGTAGAAGGTACGGGAAACCTGCGCGCCACCGAACGAGCGGTTGTCGAGCAGACCTCCATATTCACGGGCAAAAGGAACTCCCTGTGCCACACACTGGTCGATAATGCTGTTCGATACTTCCGCCAGACGGTATACATTGGCTTCGCGGGCACGGTAATCACCCCCTTTGATTGTGTCATAGAACAGGCGGTAGACGGAGTCACCGTCGTTCGGATAGTTCTTGGCTGCATTGATACCTCCCTGTGCTGCGATTGAGTGTGCACGGCGGGGAGAGTCCTGGATGCAGAAATTCAGTACGTTGAAACCCATCTCGCCCAATGAGGCGGCTGCCGATGCACCGGCCAGTCCGGTACCTACGACAATGATATCGAGACGGCGCTTATTGGCCGGGTTCACCAACTTTTGATGGTTCTTGTAATTGCTCCACTTCTCGGCGAGAGGTCCTTCGGGTATTTTGGAATTTATCTTGTTCATAATATTCAATTGCTTTTAGTTATCCTAATAGGTTAGAGTATCCGAGGTAGACTGCTATGGGCACAACAGCAAATCCCAGGCAAATAACGGTCGATACCACATGTCCAAGTCCTTTTAGTCGCTTCATCCAGACACCGTTGTTCACTCCGGCTGAATGAAGCGCACTCCAGAAACCATGCATCAAATGGAACCACAGCGCCACGAAAGCCAACTCATAGAAGATCACAACCCAGATATTGGAAAATACTTCTGCTACCAATTGGGCGCTGTCATGCCGTGCACCGTCGATCATCAGCAACTCCTTGAACTGCATCTGATACCAGAATTGAAGAAGATGCGCGATCAGGAAAAACAATAAAAACAGTCCCAGGACGAGCATGTTTCGCGAAGACCAGGTAGTTTTGGTCTTGCTGGCGGAAGCATACCTCTCTTTGCCACGTGCCTTGCGGTTCTGTATCGTGAGGATAATTCCCCAGATAATATGGATCACGAAACCTGCCGCGATGACCCCGGTCCCGACAATAGCCCACCAGTTCGCACCGAGGACTTCATTGGCGAGGAAATCGTATGTCTCATAGCTGAAGAGCAATACAAAGTTCATCGACATGTGAAACAACAGGAACAGAATCAGAAAAAGGCCGGAAATGCTTTGGACAAATTTCCGCCCGATAGATGATTTGATTAGCCAACTCATAAAGTTCTCTTTTTTAAATTATTTTGATGTATTATTTTTTATGTCCCGGTTTTGCTGTTGCCGAAATAAAACCTTTGTTCAGCACTACAAAAGTACAACTTTTTATCTGTTTTCCCAGTACAATTTAATGAAATATTTCTTTAATTGTTCTTTGCCGGAGCAGGCGCCCTCAATTGCTGATATTTTGTTATCTTTGCATGTTCAACAAAAACGATATTGAATCATTATGGATATAGTATTAAGCGGTATTCGCTCTACCGGAAAACTGCATTTGGGGAATTATTACGGTGCGCTGCGTAACTTTATCAGGATGCAGGAGGAAAACAAGTGTTATTTCTTTATAGCTGACATACACTCCCTCACCACGCATCCCGACCCGAAAATGTTGCATGAGAATGTAAAGAACGTGTTGGTGGATTACCTGGCTGCGGGTATCGACCCCGAAAAATCGGTGATTTATGTTCAGAGCGACTTGCATGAAACGGCAGAATTGTATCTTTACCTCAACATGCACGTGGGGATAGGTGAATTGATGCGTACAGCCTCCTTTAAAGACAAAGCGCGCCAACAACTGCATATCGACCGCATGAATACGGAGGAAGGCGACGTTGAAAGGGAGATCTTTAATGAAAACAATAAGAACAGCGTAAATTCCGGCTTGCTGACTTACCCTGTACTCATGGCGGCCGATATCCTTATCCATAACGCAGATAAGGTGCCGGTGGGAAAAGACCAGGAACAACACCTCGAAATGACCCGCCGCTTTGCCCGCCGTTTTAATTATTTCTATGGGGTGGAATATTTCAAGGAACCGGTGGCCTATAACTTCGGAGAAGAATTGGTGAAAATTCCGGGACTGGACGGCAGCGGGAAGATGGGGAAATCGGAGGGAAATGCCATCTATCTGAGTGATAGCCCTAAAGAGATCGAGAAGAAGGTGAAAAAGGCGCTGACCGACGCCGGTCCAACCGAACCCGATTCTGTAAAACCTGATTATATAGAAAACCTTTTTACTATCCTTCGCGTGGTATCTTCCCCCGAGGTAGTGCAATACTACGATGAACAATGGAATTCCTGCACCATCCGTTATGGTGAACTGAAAAAGCAACTGGCCGAAGATATTATCAAAGTGACTGCTCCCATCCGTGAACGGATCCTGGATATAGAAAAAAATGACGCTTACTTGCGTAAAGTGACCCTTGAAGGAGCCGAAAAAGCCAGGGAAAGCGCCCGAAAAACCATAAATGCGGTAAGGGAGATAGTAGGCTTCAAGCCATTTTAAGAACGGAGTCCCTTTTGAGCGGATTTCTTTTAAACTTTTCAGCCGGTTGGTTGTTCACCCAAAAATAAATAGGAAACGAAAAGTATCTCCTTATGCTGACATTTAGATCGCTTGAATTAAAAGACAAAGATATTATTAACTCTTACCTCCGGCAACAGAATTACAGGGCGTCAGATCTCTGCTTTGCCAATTTATATTGCTGGGGGAGAAAATTCGACACTCAATTTGCCACCACACCCGATTGGTTGTTTATCCGGTTTAAAGATAATAACGGTCGGAATTCTTATCTCAAACCGGTTGGCACAGGAGATTTAAAAGTGGCCATTGCGCTTATTCAGGAAGATCATTTATCATTCAATTCACCTTTCCAGATGAGGGGGTTGACCAAAGAGATGATTGCCGGGATTGAAGCGGTGATGCCTGGGCGGTTCGACTACAAACTGAACAGGTCTGTCTCCGACTATATCTACACGACCGAAAAACTGATCGGCCTTAAAGGCAAAAAGCTGCAAAGCAAACGAAACCATATCAACCGGTTCAAACGGGAAAATAACTGGAAATATCATACCCTTACCGGTAACCCTTCAATGGTGAAGGAGTGTAAAAATATGCTCGAGCAGTGGATGGAAGTGCATAAGGAGGAAAAAGACCCGTCGCTGGTCTATGATGATTATGCCACTACACTGATGCTCGATAATTTTGAATATCTCAACCTGATAGGAGGGTTGATCTGTGTGGATAACGAGATAGCCGCCTTTACTATCGCCGAACAACTTACACTGGACACCATCGTGGTGCATGTGGAAAAAGCATTTACCGACATTCATGGTGCTTATACCATCATTAATCAGCAATTTGTGGAAAATGAGGCATCGCAGTTCCTTTACGTGAACAGGGAGGAGGATATGGGGATGGAAAATCTTCGTCGGGCCAAGTTGTCTTATCATCCTGATATTTTGCTCGAAAAATACAACGCGAGATTTAAATAATTCGGCTTCGCCAATTCAGTAGTTATTCGCTTCGCGTTATTCGATAGTTATTCATTCACTTCGTTCATGTTATTTCCCGCTTTGCGGGATAAATACAACCGAACAACAACTGAACAACAACCGAACTATAACCGAATAACAACCGAACAACAACTGAATAACAACTGAATAACAACCGAATAACAATCGAATAACAACCGAGTAGCATGATCCGTTTTGCCGATGAAATAACAAGACCGCAGGTGCGGAGGATGTGGAAAACCGTCTTCGGCGATCCGGATGACTATATGGAAGCCTACTTTCGCCACAAATACCATGACGAAAATACCCTGGTGTATGTCGAAGAAGGAAAAGTAGTCGCATCTTTACAAATGCTCTCTTATGGCTTTACCTTTTGTGGAACGGAGATCCCCATTATTTACCTTTCCGGTGTTTCCACCCTCCCCCAATACCGGAGAAAGGGATATGTGCGGCAACTGCTGGTCAGGAGTTTTGAAGAGGCAGCCCATAGGGATGTGCCACTGATGTTGCTTGTTCCCCAGGAAGAGTGGTTACTGAAATTCTATGATCGGTATGGTTTCGCACAGACTTTCGATACCGGAGAGGGGGAGTTGCCGTCGTTAAAAGCGTTGATTGAAAAACATCCGGGCGACTTGCTTGCAGCCTCCAGGGAATTCGATAATTTTTTCCGGCAAAATGATATGACCATACAGAAATCATTCGATGATTTCCGTGCCATGATAGAGGAGGCGGCACTTTTTGACTTTCCGGAGAAAAGAAGTTTGATAGGAATGGCGCGTGTGATTGATGCAGAAAGATTATTGTCGCTGTTTGCTGCGCGTTATGGTGGGAAATCATTTTCGATAACCGTGCATGACGAACTGGTCGAAAGCAACAACGCCCTCTATATAGTTGCGGATGGAAAAGTTGACAAGAGATTCCCCCGAAATGAGTCCGATGTACCCGACGGACAAGTCGCACAACCGGTCCTCACAACCAATATCAGAGAACTCGCAGAACTGCTTTTGGGATATCATACCTCAGAAAAAAAATATCCATTGAATACCCTTTTCCCCGAAAAACAACCTCAAATGCATTTCATGCTGGAATAACCACCCGCTCAAAGCCACTTCTTCTTCCTGAAATAATAGAGGATAAAGAGCGACGAGGCCACCATCAGGATGATGGCCCCGGGATACCCCCATTTTTTATTGAGTTCCGGCATAATGTCGAAGTTCATTCCGTAGATGCTTGCAATGAGTGTGGGCGGCATAAAGATTACCGAAACGATGGTGAATATCTTGATGATCTTGTTCTGTTCGATGTTTACATACCCGAGGAAAGTATCCTGTAGATAGTCGAGACGGTCGAAACTGAACTTGATATGCTCTACCAGCGAATTGATGTCCTTGATGATAATGGAGAGCTTGGGCTGTAATTCTACCGGGATAAATTCGCTCCGCAGCATACTCGATACGGTACGTTGCTTGTCGATAATATTCTCGCGGAGCATCATCGTTTTTTCCTGTAGGTTTTTGATTTCCGACAGCAGTTCCTCATCGGCTTCCTGTAAGGTAAGGGTATTACTTAACTGGGTGATCTTTTGGGTCATGTTCTCGATCATGTCGGCATCGAACTCCACGCGCGTTTCCAGGAGTGCTACCAGGACATGTGCCCCCGTAGGATAATTTCGCGGGTTAGCCGATATCTTCTTTACCGTCTCATGGAAAGAGATTAACTCCTGGCTGCGGACAGTCACTAAAATATTGTTCTTGAGGATAAACGATACCGGATCGGTTTCGAAGTTGGATAAAAGGAAGTTGGAGTTGACCACCAACGTGTCGTTCGTTTCTATATAACGCGACGACATCTCGATCTCGATCATCTCTTCTTCTTCCTGGATGTATATTTTGAGGAAATCTTCGAGTTCGTTTTCTACCTCTTCATCCACGTCGTTGAGGTCGATCCACAAAAAATTCCCGATGGGGTTTGACTTTAAGAAATCGAGGCTGCGGCTCAATCTCACGATACCGTCTTTATGATAAAAAAGTTTTACTTCCGCCATGGTGTCTCTTTTTTAATCGTGATTCAAATTAGTTCAAAAATGGTCTATCTCTTGTCCGGGGGGCTTGACTGACCAGCGGTTCCAACAGGTTGGCCAGTGCTTCGAATTGCTCGATCGACAGCTGCTCGGGTCGTTTCATTAGCATAGGGTCGTCGGGCAAAGGGCTCTCTTCGGATAGTAGTGACTTGACGGAGTTGCGAAGCATCTTTCGTCGCTGGTTGAATCCTGTCTTCACTACCATTTTGAATAACTTCTCATTGCAGTTGAGTTGCTTTCGCTTGTTACGGGTAAGCCGCACAACTGCCGATTTGACCTTGGGCGGAGGGATAAACGCCTGTTCGTCCACCGTGAAGAGGTACTCTATATCGTACCATGCCTGCAGCAAGACACTCAGAATACCGTATGTTTTACTGCCCGGTGAAGCCACCATGCGTTCCGCAACCTCCTTTTGGATCATACCCGAACAGCAGGGGACGGAGTCCTTATTGTCGAGTACCTTGAAAAAAATTTGTGATGAGATATGGTAAGGATAATTTCCGATAAGGCAGAAAGGTTTGTCAAAATACCGACTGAAATCCATCCGCAGGAAATCCTCTTCCAGAATTTTACCGTTCAACGTGGGATAATTCTCCTTGAGATAGGCCACGGACTCTCGGTCGATCTCCACCACGGTGAGTTCCCGTCCGTTCGCCAGCAGGAAATCGGTAAGCATACCCGTCCCAGGCCCCACCTCCAGCACGGGCAGCGTGGGGAATTCATCGAGGGTTGCCGCGATACGGCGGGCTATATCCTTGTCTTTAAGGAAATGCTGCCCCAGGTTTTTCTTTGCTTTTACCGGAAACATTGCAATATGGCGATTATTCCTTATCTTTACCGCCGCAAAGGTAACATTTTATTACATAAAACAGGACAAATGTGTTCATAAAAAAAGAGATACAATCGTTGGTCAGTTTGTGTCCGCTTGCCTTTGCTTAAGGGTGATAATCGTAGTTATGTAAGATATCAATTAACTGATAACAGGTGAAAGTAAATAAGGATTCGTTCAAGAGTCTGTTGAAGATACTATTTTCCCTCTCGCTCGGATTACTGATTATTTGGGCGATGTACAGGAATACCGATATGGGGGAGTTATGGAGTATCATCAAATCGGCCAATATCGGCGTGATCGCTTCTTCCCTTATCTTTGGGCTTATAGGAAATTATATCAGGGGATTGCGTTGGGAACTGTTCGTGAATTCACTTGGATATCACCCGCCCCGTGCCAGCCTCGTGTATGCCACCCTCGGCAATTATGCCGTCAATTTTGTGCTCCCACGTGCCGGGGATATATGGCGGTGCGGGGTAGTGAGCCGGTATGACAAGATTCCTTTTGCGAAGACCCTGGAGACCTTTCTGGTGGATAAGATGGTAGATGTTGTAGCAGGATTGGGCATAATCTTTATCAGTATACTGCTCTACATCGATTTTTTCGCCTCCTATCTGCAGGATAATTCAGAGCTGACTGAGGGATTGACCAATTTTTTTACATCTGCCTGGATGTATGCCGGACTCGCTGTCTTGCTGATCGCTATCCTGTTAATGTGTACGGTCTTCAGGAAAACGGCCTTCATGGAGAAAATACGTAAATTTTTCAATACGTTGAAAAACGACCTGACTCGTATCTCCAGGATGGAAGAGAAAAAACGCATAATAATTTACACGATACTGGTCTGGTTTTGTTTTTATTTGTATTTTTACATTTGTTTCTTCGCGTTTGATTTCACGAAAGAGCTTGGCCCTCTGGCAGGTCTGATAGTTTTCGCGATGACCAATATAGGTATTTCTGTCCCTGTGCAGGGAGGAATCGGACCCTGGCATTTCGTCGTAATCTCTTCGCTTCTCATCCTGGGAGTGGCGGAAAAAGAAGCACTCGCCTTTGCCGGAGCGGTATTTATAATCCAGTCGGTATGGCAGATCCTTTACGGTCTTTTTGGCGTACTCGCCATGCCGTACGTGAAAAGAAAAAAAACGTCTGACTTAAATGAAAAATAGAATATTATGGCTGTAGCAGAAATTTTGAATTTAAATCCGCAAAGAGTTTGGAACCACTTCTATTCACTTACCCAGATACCCCGCCCCACGGGACAGATGGAAGAGGTGACCCGTTTCGTGATGGAATTCGGGAAATCACTTAATCTGGAAACCAAACAGGACGGTGTTGGGAATGTGGTGATCAGAAAACCGGCATCCCAAGGTTACGAAAGCAGCAAAGGAGTAATCCTGCAATCGCACCTCGACATGGTGCCTCAAAAGAACGCGGATGTGAAACACGATTTTGCGAAAGATCCTATAGAAACCTATATCGATGGAGAATGGGTAAGGGCCCGTTCCACCACGTTGGGATCCGACAATGGTGTCGGTTGCGCCATGATGATGGCGGTGCTTGAAGACGACTCCCTGCAACATCCTCCACTTGAAGCCCTTTTCACCATCGACGAGGAAGTGGGGATGGATGGTGCAAATGGTATTGAAAAAGGGTTTCTGGAAGGCTCAATGATGCTCAATCTCGATACCGAAGAGGATGGTGAACTTTGTATAGGTTGTGCCGGTGGCAGGGATGTGAACGTCTCCTTCCGGTTCCAGCCCGATAAGGAGATCGACGAAGGTGACGTGGCTTATAAGATAAGCCTGCAGGGATTGAAGGGAGGACACTCCGGTGTGCAGATCCATTTGGGGAGAGCCAATGCAAACAAGCTGATGAACCGCTTCCTGAAGGATGTAGTGGCCAATTACGAGGCCCGCATAGCCAGCATACAGGGTGGATCGCTGCGTAATGCCATCCCGCGCGAATCATTCGTGGTACTGACCATTCCCGAACAACTCTCGGAGGATCTGGTTGATTTGGTGAGTGAATATGAAACCTTGTTCCGTGAAGACTTTGCAGGTATTGAAGAAAATATCTCCTTCAAGGCAGAGAGAACCGATATGCCTGACGCGCTCCTTCCCGAAGAGATACAGGATGATATTATTAATGCGGTGGAGGGATGTCCCAATGGCGTAATCAGCTATCTGGCCGACTTCCCCGGAGTGGTGGAGAGCTCATTGAACCTTGCCCTTGTACAATCTTCCGAAGATAGCGTAGAAGTAAAATTGTTGGTGAGGAGTTCATCCGAAAGCCGTAAGAACTGGGTTTGTTCCTCCGTAGAGAGCCTTTTCCATCTGGCCGGAGCAAAAGTAGAGTTCGGCGGTGATTATCCGGGATGGCAACCCAATGCTGCTTCCGAGTTGCTGCACACCATGGAGAGGATTTATCTGGAGAAATATGATAAAAGGCCGAAAGTGGTGGTGATTCATGCCGGATTGGAATGCGGTATCATCCAGTCGAATGTGGAACAAAAACTGGATATTGTCTCTTTCGGGCCGACTATCATTGGGGCGCACTCGCCTGATGAAGCGGTTCAGATAGCTACTGTGGGGAAATGCTACGATTATCTTATTGAAACGCTGGAGAATTTGAAATAATTATTCATGGGCAATACGCTGATTGTCTTTGCATCCAATCACGGCACGGTAGAAAAATGTGCACGGGAATTGTTCAGGAGAATAGATGGTAAGGTAGATATCTGTAACCTGAACAGGAGGGACTTTCTGCCCGATCTCTCAGGATACGATACTGTCATTGTGGGGGGATCCATACATAGTGGGCAGATACAGGAGGAGATATCATCCTTTTGTAATGAAAACCTGGAATTGCTTGTCACAAAACGGCTCGGGTTGTTTATCAACTGTATTTATTCGGGAGAGAAAGCGCAGCAGCAACTGGACGGCGCGTTTCCGGAGGTCCTCAGACGGAAAGCTGTGGCGCGTGATTATTTCGGAGGAGAGGTCGACAAACTGAAACTGAGCTTCTGGGAACGTGTAGTAACTACCCGGATGATAGAACAGGGAGATCTGGTTGTGGCCATCTCAAGAGAGAGAATTGAGCGTTTTGCCAATATAATATCATTAGTCAATGAGCCGGAATATTAAAAGACATATACTTTTTCCTTTGGTGTTGCTTGCCTATTTTGCCGTCATGGCTGTCATGGCATACCCCAGATACAAGGCATCCGGTAACTGGAGCGAGTATTTCAGCGTTATCGGGGGATGTTTGTTGATAGCGCTGTTGCTTTTCTTTATCCTTAAGAGAAGACAGAAAATAAGAGATCGGTTCTCTTCCAAAAAAGATCTGAATCAATGAGGTATTTATTCGTTTTTCTTTTATCTCTTTTTACGCTTTTCTCTTCAGGGCAGACCTCCAGTTATCCGCAATATTATAAATTCCGTGTTTACCTGAAAGATAAGGGGAACATTCCTTACTCATCCGATAATCCCGGGGCCTTCCTCTCTTCCCGGGCAATCGAAAGAAAAAAGAAAGAAAAAGTGGAGATCGACGAGTCGGACTTTCCTATCTCCCGCGACTATCATACATTGGTTGAAAAAGCCGGAGGAAAGGTCATCACGCATAGTAAATGGTTCGGTACCCTTGTTGTAGAGGTAAGCGACAGCCTGAGGATTGGGAATATAGAATCCCTCTCGTTTGTCGACTCAGTAAAATATATCTGGCGGGGTAACAAGCTGCCTGCCGGAGATAAGGCCCGTCCCCGTTTGGTGCCGGTGGATTGTGATGAGATTGCGGGTGCTGATACCGAATACGGGTTTACAGATGCACAGTTCCGGATGCATAATGCTGTTGTTATGGCTGATGCCGGATTCAGAGGGAAGAATATGCTGGTAGGTGTGATTGATGCGGGATTTACCAATTTTGATGTGATTCCCCGTTTCGAATCGGTCAGGGTAGGGGGGTATATGGACTTTGTGCCATCAGGGAGTATATTTGCCTCCAGTGACCACGGTACCAAAGTGTTGTCAACCATGGCGACCGACCTGCCGGGTGTGATGATAGGATCCGCGCCGGAGGCTACCTATTGGCTTCTGCGGTCGGAAGACACAACCAGCGAGTTCCCCGTGGAAGAAGATTATTGGGTGCGGGCAGTGGAATTCGCGGACAGCCTGGGAGTGGATATTATCAACACTTCACTGGGATACAATTCTTTTGACGACAAGTTATTGAACTATACACATGCCGAACTGGATGGAAATGTGTCGATGATGTCGCAGGCTGCCGATAAAGCCTACGAAAAAGGGATGTTGATAGTGGTGAGCGCCGGCAACGAAGGAAATAAATTATGGCAAAAGATTACCCCTCCGGCTGATGCGAAGAATGTGCTGGCTGTGGGAGCAGTGGGGACGGACAGTATCATTGCCTCTTTCAGCTCACATGGATTGACGGCTGATTACCGTATCAAACCCGACTTGGTTTCAGTGGGAAAAGAAACCATTACTATTGGCCGGGATGGGGCACTCGGACATACGAACGGTACTTCCCTCTCATCTCCTTTCCTGACTGGGCTGATAACCTCATTGTGGTCAGTGAATCCTACCCTGCACCGGTCGGAATTGATAGATATTGTGAAACGGTCGTCCGACAGGTATCTCAGTCCCGATTCCATCTATGGATATGGTATTCCTGATTTCCATCAGGCAATGAAAGAGATATTGGGGAAATTGGAGGTCTATTCTCAAAAGGTGACTGACAACGGATGGGATATTCGTCCTGAGTCTTCGGGCGATTATCTGGTGAGCCTGTCCGAACCGGTATTTTCTCCCTCGTCATATTCTTTCCGGGTACTCGATGAATCGGGTTATTTGATCTCCGGGTATAGATTTGGAGAGGAGACTACACTGCTTGTCCCGCTACAGGACAAGATACGCGAAAATAACCGGTTCTTTTATTTCGTGACCGAAGAACCGTTTAGGCAACGTATATATAAGGTGGAGATCCGATGATGAGTCAAGCCTCCCTCACATTATCCGAACTCAATCGTCAGGTGAAGGATGCCATCCGCACTCATCTTCCGGAGACCTATTGGATGCGGGCGGAGACAAGTGATGTGCGCCGTAACCGTAACGGGCACTGTTACCTCGAATTTATAGAAAAAGATGCTGCGACGCAATCCATCATTGCCAAAGCAAGGGGGGTGATCTGGTCGAACGTCTTTCAGATGTTGTCTGCTTATTTCGAAAATGAGACAGGACAGCAGTTTACATCTGGGATGAATGTATTGGTGCGGGTCTCGGTTGAGTTTCATGAACTTTACGGATACTCATTGACCGTGGTGGATATCGATCCCTCTTTCACACTCGGTGAGATAGCCCGTAACCGCCAACTCGTGTTGAAACAACTGGAAGAAGAGGGTGTTTTAACGCTTAACAGGGAATTGGCGTTGCCGGAATTGGCAAACCGGATCGCGGTGATTTCGTCGCCTACTGCCGCTGGTTATGAGGATTTTTGTGACCAGTTGGCAAACAACCCCGGAGGGCTCGTTTTCTATTCGAAACTGTTTCCCGCGATCATGCAGGGCGACAGGAGCGAGGCTTCCATTATTGCAGCATTGGAGAAGATATTCCAGTACCGGGATTTATTCGATGCCGTGGCCATTATCAGGGGTGGTGGGGCTTCCTCAGACCTGAGTTGCTTCGATTCCTATCTGCTGGCTACCAACGTAGCGCAGTTTCCACTTCCGGTGATAAGTGGTATTGGGCATGAGAGGGATGTGACCGTACTGGATATCGTGGCACACACCCGCGCGAAAACACCCACGGCAGTCGCGGAGTTTTTTATTGCCCGCCTTACCCGGACTGCCACAGAGCTTATCGGTTTGGAAGAGAGGGTGGTGTCTGAAAGTGGATCCCGCTTGTTGAAAGAACAAACGGATCTTTTCTCGTTGTCCAAAGAACTGGTACATCAATCCTCTCTTATGGTACAGAGGGAGGTGGCTGCCGTACAGCAACTTTCAGACAAAATGAAATATGGGGTGAGGCATTTGTTGCAGTATCAATCCCATGTATTGGAAAACAGGGCACAATTCATACAAATGGTTTCACCTGTGAATATTCTTAAACGGGGTTATACCCTTACGCTAAAGGATGGAAAGATCATTACTTCTCTTCAGGGCCTTTCCTTGGATGACGTGATTGAAACCCGCTTCAGGGATGGTTCGTCTACTTCCGTCGTCACCGGAATAAAGAAGCAGGAAGAGTAAATTCAGAAGATACAGGATTTTTAAAAGTAATATGGGAAAAATGACTTATACGGAAGCCAAAAAAGAACTCGAAACAATTGTTTCTGCGATTGAATCGGGGGAGTTGGATGTGGACGCGCTTACCGAGAAAGTGAAAAGAGCGTCGGAGCTGGTCGCTTTTTGTAAGGAAAAGCTGACCAAAACTGATAAGGAACTGCAGAAAATTTTAGATGATATCGTATGATCCCTGAAAAGAAGCAGAGCGTAATCATAGTGGCCGGAGGAAAAGGACTCCGGGCAGGGGGCGAGTTCCCCAAACAATTCCAACCCATCGGTGGTACACCTATGCTGATGCGAAGTGTCCGGGCTTTTTATGATTATGACGATAGGATGTGTATTATAGTGGTGCTGCCGTATGGAGCGCAGCCATTATGGTCGCGGTTGTGTGAACAATATCAATTTACTATCCCGCATACTGTGGTGACCGGTGGGGAAACCAGATTTCATTCCGTGAAGAACGGATTAGAGAAAATTACAGGGGATGGGATAGTAGGAGTGCATGATGGGGCACGTCCCTTCGTGACTTCAGGGCTGATAGGGAGATGCTTTGAAACTGCCTTCGAAAACCAGTGTGGAGTGATTCCCGTAGTGGATGAGGTCAATAGTGTACGCCAGCTCACCGGAACGGGCAGCAGGGTAGTCGACCGGAAGCAGTTGAGGCTTGTTCAGACTCCACAGGTCTTTCCGGCAGGTGAATTGAAGAGAGCTTATGAGATCGGTTTTGATCCTTCTTTTACCGATGATGCATCGGTGGCAGAGAAATGGGGTATGGAAATTAAGTTGGTAGAAGGGGAGGAGACCAATATTAAAATTACTACTCCTTTTGATATGGAACTTGCCGGATATTACAGCCAATTGATGGCAAATCGATAGAAATTCGGTGTTTTCATCAATAAAATTACTTCATTTTGTCAAAATATCATAGAAATTTATTACTTTTGAGGGATCAATCAAAAGCAGACACCTATGGAAAAAATAGATAAGTTAGATCGTCAGATTCTGGAGATCATTTCACAGAATGCACGGATTCCTTTCAGGGACGTAGCGGAGCAGTGCGGCGTATCGCGTGCCGCTATCCACCAGCGTGTACAGCGGATGATCGAAAACGATGTGATTACCGGATCAGGATACCATGTAAATCCCAAAGTGCTTGGCTATGCTTCCAGCGCCTATATCGGTGTGAAGCTCGAAAAAGGATCAATGTATAAAAATGTGATTCCGGAATTCGATAAGATTCCTGAAGTAACCGAATGTCATTTCACTACCGGCCCTTATACACTACTGGTAAAGATATTTGCACGGGATAATGAACATCTGATGGATCTGTTGAATAATCGGATTCAGGAGATACCCGGCGTAGTGGCTACGGAGACGATGATCTCGCTCAGCCAGAGTGTGAAGCGCGGAATTCCAATTATGAAAGATCTGAGTGAGGAATAGGCTTATATCTTCAGTTTGAGAGGTTTCTCTTAGAGATTTCTATATCTCAACGCAAAAAAAATAGAATTTTTTTCAATTTTATTTGGTTTATAATATAAACTGATTTATATTTGCGGCGTGATTATAGTTTATAGTATAAACCGATTTACATCAATAAAATAAAAAACAATGGAAGAGAGACAATTAAACGAGAAGGAGAGTTTGGAACTGATCGCTCGAATGATTCAGAACACGCAGCAGAAATTGGAGAAAGGCAATGGAATGCCCTTTCTTGTCTGGGGATACACTACAATTGTGGTGTCTTTGTTGGTATGGTACTTCTTATCGAGAACCGGGGATTACCGGATGCATTATTTATGGTTCCTTATCCCTTTAGTAGCCGGACCGGTGATGTTCTTCCTTGTCCGGAAAGATGAAAAGGGTGTGAAGACCTATATCGACAGGGTAGTCGGGTATGTCTGGACGGTGATAGGGCTGACCGGTTTTATGATTTCTATGGTAGCTATCTTTTTCTGGAATCTACCCATCCTGTTTATCATTATCCTGTTGATGGGAAGCGGCACTGCCATCACAGGACTGGTCATACGCTTTACGCCGATAGCTGTTGCCGGATTCGTGGGGATTGTGTTATCGCTTGCCTGTTTATTTACACAAGGAGTAGACCAGATACTGGTTTTTGCCGCAGTATTTCTGATGATGATGGTCGTTCCCGGTCATATTCTCAATGCAAAAGGGAGGAAATAAGTATGTTTGCATCGCTCGATCCGTTATTGCATTCCGAACTGCGGCTGGCTGTGATGTCCATCCTTATTTCGGTGGAAGAGGCCGATTTCGTGTATCTCCGGGAGAAGACCGGAGCGACAGCCGGCAACCTCAGCGTGCAGATCGACAAACTGAACGAAGCCGGCTATATTGAAGTGGAGCGGGGATTTTCCGGTAAGCGTACGCGTACTGTTTGCCGTGTTACTCGGAAAGGCATGCACGCTTTTAAGCAGTATGTGGAAGCGCTACAAAGTTACCTGAATCCCCCGAAAGAGGAATAATCACTCTAAAGAAATAGCATTATGCTTATTATAAAACGATTAGCGGCAACCGTTTGGTTGTTAGCCTGCTTTGCTGTTGCTTTTTCGCAAATGGTGGTAAAGATATCGGGTACAGTGCGTGATGAGGCCGGGCAACCGGTTCCTTATGCCAACGTGTATATTAAAGGAACGATGGATGGTGCATCTACTATGGCGGACGGGACATTTGGGTTTACAACCTCCGGGACTGGTATGATGACTCTTGAAGTTTCGTCTGTCGGGTATGTAACCTATTCAGTGACCGGAGAAGCTCTGAATATGGATAATTTGCAGATATTTCTAAAACCACAAACCAATAACCTGGATGAAGTGGTGATATATGCCGGAAATTATTCATTGAAAAATTCATCCACTATCAATAAGACCAAAGCGGTAGAATTGCTTTCCACTGCCGGATCGAACGGGGATCTCTTTAAGGCGATATCCATGCTTCCGGGAATGCAGGCACCCGACCGTGACGGCCGGTTATTGGTGCGGGGTGGGTCGAGTCGTGAATCGCAGACCTATATAGATGATATGCATGTGCTTTTACCATACACTGCTTCGTTTGGTGACGTCGGATCGCGCGGGAGGTATGCTCCCCAACTTTTCGAAGGGATCAGTTTTTCATTGGGAGGGTATGTTCCGGAGTATTCCCAGGGATTGTCAGCGGTATTGCCGTTGTATACCCGTGATGAAGCAAATGTGACAAAGGTAGGAGTAGATGTCATGAATGTGAGTCTTGGGAGTAGCGGCACGATTCCCTGGCATAACGGCTCATCCTCTTATAATTTGACTTATACCGACATGACTCTGTACAAGGAATTATTTTTCCCAAGCCTGAAATCCAAATGGCGACGTCCCTATAGACAGATCGGATTACAAAATCAATTCAGGTTTACACTTGGAAAGGATACCTATTTGAAGAGCTATCTCGCATATAGTAAAGCAGGCTTTGTCTTACTGTCTGCCGATCCGTTCAGTGCAGCCACACGCAATATGGAATTATCCGACGATGACTTATATATAAATACCACCTTTCGAAAAAAATTGGATAGTGGAGCCTCTTATTTTTTTGGAGCCGCCTATTCATCCAATCGACAAAATATGGAAAATGCCAGGACAATGAATGATTCCTATTTCACAAAAGAGCGTGAGATCCACTTGAAAAGCAAAGCTGATAAACGATTTAACGATTTTTACAAAATGACGGCGAGCGTTGAAACGTTTTTTAAGCGGTATCAATTTCATTATTCGGATACCACGTTGTTTGATATAAGTTTCAATCATGGTATCGGCGGGGCATTTATTTCCAATGATTTTGGTTTGGCAAAAAACCTGATGTTGAATATTTCGGCCCGTATGGAATATACATCGCTAAGCGAACAATGGCAATTATTGCCGCGTATAGCACTCGGGTATAGGTGGCGTGATCTGACATTTTCGGGTGTGCTGGGAAAGTATCAGCAGAATGCCGATAACGAGGTGTTGATATACACTCCTGATTTGTTGCCGGAAACCAATGTGCAGGCACTGGTCGGTATTTACTACGAAAGAGAAAATCGTATCTTCCGGCTGGAGGCTTACCACAAAAAATATGATCATTTGCCACATCTTTCAGAGGATATATCTCCATTTCTCCATTACAATTCCGAAGGAAGGGGTTATAGCAGAGGGATCGACCTCTTTTTCAATGATACCCGCTTTTTGGAACATTGGGAGTATATGCTTGCCTATTCATACAACGATTCACGACGGCAATATCTTGATTTTCCCTGTAGGGATATACCGCCGTTTGCCATGCGGCATAATGCGAGTGCGACATTGAAATACTCCAATTTTTCCATCCGGAGTATCATTAGTGTCAGTAACCGGTTTGCAAGCGGTCGCTATTATCATGACCCGAACCGTGAAGGATTTATGAACGGCCGGACACCCAATTATAATTCGTTGGATGCAAGCTGGGTCTATCTGGCCAACAAACGCACCATCATTTATCTCGGATTTTCAAATATTCTCAATCGACAGAACATTTACGGATATACTTTCAATGATAAAAGGACTCTGAATAACCGGTATGAGAGCCATCCGTTGACACAACAGATAAATCAGTCATTTTATATTGGGTGCTTTATATCTCTCGGAAAAAATGCGGCATACAATGTGTCGAACTTTTATTGATTCAACTCAAAATTTATTCTTATGAAGACAAATTTTTTTATTACAGCGTCAATCCTGTTGAGTATGATATTCTCCTCTTTCGTACAAGCGCAGACCGTGCGTGATAGTCGATATGAAGAGTATATGCAATTGGCTTTGAATAGGATGGATTCTGCCAAAACAGTAGAGGGTTTGCAGCAAGCCCGAAATCTATTCGACCGGATTTCAAAAAACTATGTTTCGGAATGGCTTCCAGCCTATTATGTGGCTTATTGCGATGTCAATAGTGTATTTTATGATCTAAAGTCGCCGCGTAACGGGATGATTTTGGAGGAGGCTAACAAGGTGATAGAGGATATGGATGTTTTTCCGAGTGCTGACCAGTCAGAAATCAATACGTTGAAGGGGTATTGCCTTATGGCTATGATTGCGATGAATCCTCAGGTGAACGGACAGCAATATTTCTCAGAAGTAATCCGGCTTTACGAGACTGCAATAGCGCAAAATCCGGAAAATCCACGTCCGGTAATTCTATTGGCCGATTTTGAGCGGCGCTTGCCGCCCTTTATCAGGTCTGATAAACGAAATCCGGATGAAGAAAAAGCCAAGGCTACTTTATTGTTCGAAAAAGAAAATCCGAATATTGAGAAGCCTTACTGGGGAAAATATTTTCTGTAAATAAAATGAAAAGTCTGATATTCAGCCTTTTATAATCTATGTTCCAGGTTTGTCCCGGCCATAGGGGCGACTATTCATCAATCATAGTCCCATTGCCGGATAGGGGGAAAAATTGTCGGGATGAGGTGACTCGAACACCCGACCTCCACGTCCCGAACGTGGCGCGCTAGCCAACTGTGCTACATCCCGATCAATTTGTGGCTGCAAAGGTAAATAATTTTTTTCGAATCAGAGAGGAATTCCACGAAAATTGATTATTTTTGTATCGGTAATGCGGCAATAGCTCAGTCGGTAGAGCATTAGCTTCCCAAGCTGAGGGTCGCGAGTTCGAATCTCGTTTGCCGCTCAATCATTATCAGGCACTTATCGATTTATTTCGGTGGGTGCTTTTTTATTAGTTCCTATATGGTTCCTAAAATAATTGCATTTAATCGATAACCTCCGATCCACCCCCAGGTGGAAATCTCTGCAGTAATAAGTTTATTTTTGTTTGTCCTGTTGCAGTCATACTGCAAACAGACTAAAAATATTAAACTATATGCGTTTGTATTAGAATTTTTATGGTTATTCCCCATCGGCTTGATGGCTGGCATACTCTTGACTTTGCTGATTTGCTTCGCAATTCGCAAACTCAAATAACAAACCGATATCACTCCGCTCTATAAAATGTGGAACGACAAGAGATAAACATCCATACAAGAAGTTCCAAAACACTATTCGAGAGCGTACGAAAATTAGTAATAATAAAGGATTAGAATAGTGATTCAAACTTGTGTAGGTAGTGTAACCTTATTTATTCAATTTTTTTGAGAAGATCGCTCATCTTTAGAAGTCCTCTGTAGTAACCTTCAAATATAGTGGAACTATGTTTTTCAATGTTTAAAGAGTCGTATTGCAACTCAATTCTACTACTATTCTCTATGATAGAACATGCTTGTTTTATCATGGGCTTAAAACTTTCTTCTATCTTATCCTTATGTCCATGAGCTAGATAGACTTGTAGTTTTTTTTCTCCCTTATAGGTCTCTGTAAAATACTGCATTTTATCAATCATCATATTTTTACTGTAATTATAGTTGGGAGATATAGCTATTATGTAGGGAAATAAATCAGGATGCTCTATCATTGCGTAAGTAACAAATGTTCCACCCAGAGAATGTCCGACCAATATCTTATTATTTCCGACATGATACCTTCTTTGAATAAAAGGAATTATTTCATTTGTTAATGACAAAAGCATTTCTTTCCCATGCCCCGGATCACTATACCCTTTTACTGATACAGAATCTGTGAAAGGAGGTGTCAATTCACTTTGTCTGTCTGAATTGAATATTCCCACAATAACACAAGGGATATTGGGATGGACCAACTCAAATGTTGAACAGAATAAATTAAATGTAGGAGGATATTGTGCGTCTAAAACATAAATGGCAAGTAATGAATCACTTTTAAGGTCTCCATCTACCCCGCTTCTATAGACCTGTAATTCTCGAACTTCTTCAAAATAGTCAGAATTATAAATATATCTATCACCCAGAGGCTGCATCGAGTAGAAGTCAGCTTGTGCATATATCAGGCATGTTCCAATTAATAGTAAAGTCAGGAGGAGAAGTGTTTTTGGTTTCATATATCTAAAAATCTAAAACTATGCAAAGTTACAAAAACTCAATTAAAATTTCTTTTGAAGGTATAGGAGTCATTCTTATTCGATTATTTCTGAATTGAAACGAGTCAAATCCCCAATATAATATTCATCTCCGGGCGTTTGATTATGAATAATTTCTAAGTGAAAAATTGAAAGTTCATTATATAATAATTCAATAGACCAGCTAAATTCTCCATCTACATTAAAAGGTTGAGTTGCGTTTAATTCAATGATATAATCTCCAACGGCTTTTCCGTTATATATTCGATCAGTGTGAACCCATGCTCCGTTAATGCAACTACTTATATAGCGTACACCTTTTAAGCTACAAGGTTCTTCTAAGGCATAATTGCCATTAATGTATTTAAGCCTTTTGCTTTTTAAAGGAATGGTAAACAGTCCTCCTTCATCAGGAAATGTAAATTTTTTTGTAATTTCTGATTCTATCTTATATTCATATCGGATATCTGAGCTTGCTTGAGATAAGTCAAATGTTTCATTAAGGCTGAATTTTTGATTAATAACAGTAATAGAAATTTTATCATCAACTGTTTTTTTATTAACATTTTCTTTACATCTTATTTTAAACTTTATGGCATTATCTTTAACAAC
Source organism: Proteiniphilum sp. (assembly GCF_040307845.1). Classification (GTDB taxonomy): domain Bacteria; phylum Bacteroidota; class Bacteroidia; order Bacteroidales; family Dysgonomonadaceae; genus Proteiniphilum. The sequence continues at coordinate 973 of NZ_JAWRIS010000027.1, read as the reverse complement.
ATAATCTGAGAAAAAAAAATTATGATTCTCTGCCATAAAATCTATTTTTGAGGACTTTAAAAATAATTCTGCTTCGTGAGTACTAATATCAGGAATTGAGGTAAGCTGGATAATATATTCCCTTTCTTCTCCTTTTTCTGAGAAAACTTGGATTGTATTACCAATGACATTCAATTCATAGATATAAATTTCTTCTGTATTATGTTTATTACAACTGAACAGGAGAATTATTGCAAATGTGAAAGATATTAATTTCATATTCTTTTAGCATAAAATATTTCCAATTGCGGGGCAATTCTTGAAGACACAAGTTTGTCTCCTAAAGTTTTTTTAGTTGTATCGTTTTGAAAGTGACATTTTCTTCATAATTACAAAATTAATAATATCTTTTTAATAGTTATGAAAATCGAAATAGTTTACAAGCTAACATATTTAATTAATTTGTGCCGATTACCTCCCTGATTTGATTTTTTATTATTAAACCACCACTTTCCAAGAAGGATTCTTAAACTGAATTAAATTATCCTTAATTTTATATCAAGTGATCGATGAATTTCCTTCATTTAATGAGGATAATTTTATTAATAATCATCCTCATTAAATATTAAGGTTTAATATGCTCCTGATGGATATGGATGCGGAACACTTTTAAAGGATTGATTTAAATATGTTCTTGAAGGCATTCCTATAGGAGCTAGACCCTTATAAAATCTTCCAGAACCGAGAAAATGATAAAATTCAGAATTGTTCCGATCATATAATCTTCCCCAGTCCCACCACTCTTCTCTGAAGGTTTTATATTCAAAACTTCCAATGAATTTTTCAACACCTCTAATCGAGTTGGTTTCGCTCGTATTAGTATATTCGTAAGTAGGAAGTTTATAGGGATAGTCACGAGTTATTAACTTCTCCCCTTTCTTAGACAATTATTATTCAAAGATAAGTTAGTTTCCCGGGTTCGCCCGGCCGGGCG
>NZ_JAWRIS010000026.1:0-9355 GCF_040307845.1 Proteiniphilum sp. | reverse complement strand
GCGTTGGGGATCCACCTCTTCCCATTCCGAACAGAGAAGTTAAGCCCAATGGCGCCGATGGTACTGCATGATTTGTGGGAGAGCAGGTAGCCGCCATCCTTTAAAATGAGCCCCCGGAGAGAAATCTTCGGGGGCTTTTTTGATATACCGTATACCATCAAAGACAATAAACAAACGACTTGCATATTGTTATATATAGGTAGATAAAAAATATTTTTTCCTTATTCATGCTGTAAAATTGGTGAATAGATGCTACATTTGTATTGTTTTTAAATAATTTATCATGATGCAGCCATTTAAATTAATCTTCGTTTTCGTTTTTTTGTTTTCTGTGAATTATTCTTTTGCAGGAAAGCAATATACCTTGAGTTCCCCGAATGGGAAAATTCAGGTAGATGTATCGGTCGGGCAGTCGATAGAATATACTGTAAAACATATTTCGGATGTGTTGATTGCACCGTCGCCCATATCGATGGAATTGGATAATGGGATTGTCTGGGGAGTAGATCCGAAACTACAAAAAGCCTCGAACCGCACCGTAAATGAGGTTATACCGGCAATCATCTACAAGAAAAAGGAAGTTGCAGATCATTTCAATGAATTGACACTGACTTTCAAAGGTGATTACCGGGTTATCTTCAGGGCATATGATGATGGAATAGCATATCGTTTTGTCTCCACATCCAAAAAGCCTTTCCGGGTGAAATCGGAACAGGCGGTATTTAATTTCCCTTCTGATTGTAAAGCCTATATTCCTTACGTAAGGGAAGATCGTATAGATAGTTTTGAGAAGCAATTTTTTAATTCATTTGAGAATGTGTATGCTTATACCCATTTATCGGCTTGGGATAAAAGGAGGTATGCATTTTCTCCTCTCTTGATAGAAACTGGTGATGGGAAAAAGATCTGCCTGACGGAGGCCGATCTGATAAATTATCCCGGCATGTATTTCTATAACGGGGACGGGTCAAATTCGCTGAAGGGTGTTTTTGCCCCTTATCCCAAAGAAGTAAAGCAGGGAGGTCATAATGAGTTGCAAATGCTCGTGCAGTCACGTGAGAATTATATCGCTGCCTATGATAAAGGAACCGGGTTCCCGTGGCGTACGGTTATTATTGCTGAGAATGACTATGAACTGGCGGATAATGACATGGTGTATAAATTAGCGACTCCTACTGTTGATATGGATTTTTCCTGGGTGAAGCCCGGAAAAGTGGCCTGGGATTGGTGGAACGACTGGAATTTGTATGATGTCGATTTCAGAGCCGGTATAAATAATGAAACTTATAAATACTATATTGATTTTGCGTCCAAATATGGGATTGAGTATGTGATTCTGGACGAAGGATGGGCCGTGAACAAGCAAGCCGACTTGTTTCAGGTGATTCCTGAAATAGATCTGCCGGATTTAGCGGCTTATGCAAAAACAAAAAATGTAGACCTGATCCTTTGGGCGGGATATCACGCTTTCGACCGTGACATGGAAAGGGTATGCAAGCATTATAGTGAAATGGGTATCAAAGGCTTCAAAGTTGATTTTATGGATCGTGACGATCAGTATATGGTCGATTTCCATCGTCGTGGAGCCGAGATGGCCGCAAAATATAAACTGTTGATAGATTATCATGGCACCTATAAACCGACCGGATTGCATCGTACCTATCCGAATGTGATCAATTTTGAAGGAGTACATGGATTGGAACAGATGAAATGGTCGGCTCCTTCGGTGGACCAGGTTACTTACGATGTGACTATTCCTTTTATCCGTCAGGTGGCGGGACCGATGGATTATACCCAGGGAGCGATGCGTAACGCCACCAAAAACAATTATCGTCCTGTAAACAGTGAAGCCATGAGCCAGGGGACGAGATGCAGGCAATTGGCACAATATATTATATTTGAGTCGCCCTTGAACATGCTTTGCGATAATCCGTCCAACTATGAGACTGAAAAAGAATGTACAGAATTTATAGCTTCGATTCCGACGGTATGGGATGAAACCAGGGCCCTGAACGGTAAAGTGGGACAATATGTGAGTATTGCGAGGAAAAGCGGAAACGATTGGTATGTAGGTTCCATGACCGACTGGGATGCCCGTGATATGGAATTGGACCTTTCTTTTCTGGGAAAAGGCGATTATAAGGCTGTAATATTCAGGGATGGCGTTAATGCCGACAGGGTAGCGAGAGATTACAAGAAGGAGACCATTACTATTCCGGACAATCGGAAATTAACGATAAAGATGGCTCCGGGCGGCGGGTGGATTGCCCGTATATACCGTTAAGTCATTAAAAAAACTGTAAAAAAGAGGCCGTCTCCCTGAAGTTAACTTCAATTTGAGACGGCCTCCGCTTCTTATACGATCATTCCATTACTGTACCGGTTCCAGGTATTGTGAGTAACAGTACCCTTCTTCACCGTCTACATCGCGAACCAACCACCACTGGTCGTTTGTCTTACTGATAAGTGTGATAATTTCACCCTTTTGGGCTTTCCCTACGATAGGCTGATCCGTTCCGGGTCCTTTGCGGATGTTCAGCCGGCTCTCTTGTGTGACCACTCTGACTTTTCCTCCGTCAGTAACAGCTGTTTTTACGTTTAGAACCAAATCGTTACTTTTAAACTGAGGATCAATTTGTTTATAAATCTCCCACAGTTTGTTTTTCACTTCGGCAGTAGGGACGGTACCCTCTATTTTTAATACATTTCCCGATTCACTGACCAACAGATTGTTTAATGTGGCCAGGTCTAGTAGTTCTTTGTATTTGTCTGTTAAAGCCATAGCCTTATTATTTTACAGTTAGATTATTCACAACCTGTGTAGGGCTCAACGCATTCACTTTTTCCATCAATACCGGCAGATCGCTTTCCGCGATTTCACCGTTGAGCGTAATAATGCCGTCTTGTACGGTGGCGGTTACTGTGCCGTGGTCTTTGAGCGCATCGGGCAAGGCAGCATTGATAGCGGCATCAAGTTCGCTATAGTCAGGTGCGGGCGGGACCACTTCCAATTGGTTGACAACCGATGTGACATTCTGTACCCCTGTGACTATGCTTTCAGCATACGACCGGGCAGAGTCGTCATTCACAGTGCCGGTCAGTGTGGCAACTTTATTTTGCACGGTTACGGTAACACCGGCCATTTCAGGATTTGCATCAAGCAGCTCTTGTGCTGCGCTTTGGATGTCTGCATCCTTTACCTGATTACATGATGTCATACCCACTCCAAGGGCAAAGATGAGTGTCAATACGGATAATAAACGTAATGCTTTCATAATTTTTTCTTTTTTAATTGAACAATTCTATTTAAACGACAATAATAGAACGCATGAAAAATTGAATTGTTTTCAAATTAAGCGGATTTTTATGAAAACATCCGTTTTGTCAGAAGATTTTGGTATACTTATGGCAGTAGGGCGTAGTACCCTTGTATTCGTAATACTGCTGGTGATAATCCTCTGCTTTCCAGAAAGTAGAAGCCGGTTTCAGCATAGTGGCTACCCTGTAGCCCTTTTCAGTCAAGATGTCGATATACCTCTTTGCGATCGCTTTTTCTGCAGGATCGGAATAGAAAATGCAGGAAAGGTACTGGGGGCCTATATCCGGTCCTTGCCCGTTAGTCTGCGTGAAATCGTGGGTTTCGAAGAAAAGTTTCACCATCTCTTCGTAGGATGTTTCGGTGGGATCAAAGACCACTTCGGTAGTTTCCAGATGTCCTGTGTTTTTCTGACATACCTGCTCGTAGGTCGGGTGCTCCACATGGCCACCCATAAATCCCACGGAGGTCTGCTTCACACCTGGAGCTTTCATAAAGAAATATTCTGTTCCCCAGAAGCATCCGGAAGCGAAATAAGCTGTGGATAGCCCTTTCTTCTTTGTAGGGACGAATATCATCGATATAGAGTTCACGCAATGGCGTGTTTGTTTAGGTGTAAATCCTTCACCTAAGAAAACATGGCCGAGATGTGCTCCACAGTTATTGCAGATAATCTCGGTCCGACGCCCGTCAGCATCACGCACACGTTTTACGGCGCCCTCGATCTCATCGTCGAAAGAGGGCCATCCGCAATCCGAATCGAATTTATCTTCCGACCGGTAGAGTGGGGCATCACATCGTTTGCAGTAATATGTTCCTTCTACCTTATTATTTACATACTCGCCCGTAAAAGGACGTTCTGTTCCTTTGTGGATGATCACTCTCTCTTCTTCCGGAGTCAATGTATTATAGTTCATAAGCTCATTTTTATTTTTTGTAATGGCTGATTCTTTTTGATTACCTTGGCCACATGTCGTGAAAAGAATGAGGGTAAACAAAAACAGCAGATATGTTTTCTTTATCATTGTAAATTTCCTTTTTTATCATCACATCACTACGTTATCAAATAGATTCTATCCTAATTCATACAATCAAAGGTAGAAACATTCCGTAAATTTCGTAACTTTGCATCCTTAAAAATCGATAAATCAAAATATAGAACAAAATGGACAGGATTTTCTCCCCGGATCTTCAGTATAAGGTAGCCGATATTTCGCTGGCCGGTTTCGGAAGGAAAGAAATAGATATAGCCGAGCATGAAATGCCCGGTTTAATGGCAATACGGAAAAAATATGCTTCGGAAAAACCGTTGAAAGGTGCCCGAGTGATGGGATCGTTGCATATGACTATTCAGACGGCGGTGTTGATAGAGACGCTGGTCGAATTGGGTGCCGACGTGCGTTGGGCGAGTTGTAATATTTTCTCCACACAGGATCATGCCGCCGCAGCCATCGCTGCCGCGGGAATTCCCGTATTTGCCTGGAAAGGCGAGACGTTGGAAGAATACTGGTGGTGCACCGAGATGGCTTTGCGTTTTCCCGGTGGGGAAGGACCTAACCTGATCGTAGATGATGGTGGTGATGCGTCGTTGCTGGTGCACATGGGATACCAGGCGGAGGATAATGCCTCTGTCATCGACAGAAAAGGATCCAATCGCGAAGAACAGGCTATTCTGGATACATTGGCCCGGATATTGAAAGAAGATAATCAACGCTGGCATAGAACGATTGCCGGAATGAGAGGTATTTCCGAAGAGACGACCACAGGTGTGCATCGTTTGTATCAGATGATGGAGAGAGGTGAATTATTAGTCCCGGCCATCAATGTAAACGATTCGGTAACCAAATCGAAGTTCGATAATCTTTATGGTTGTCGTGAATCGCTGGCAGATGGTATCAAGCGGGCCACCGACGTGATGATTGCCGGCAAGGTGGTTGTTGTGTTAGGTTATGGCGATGTGGGTAAGGGATGTGCCCATTCTATGCGTTCTTACGGAGCACGGGTCATCGTTACCGAAATCGATCCTATCTGTGCGTTACAGGCGGCCATGGAAGGTTTTGAAGTGACCACCATGGAGGAAGCAGTTAAAGAAGGCAATATATTTGTAACTACTACAGGAAACTGTGATGTAATCACTATCGATCATATGCAACAGATGAAAGATCAGGCCATCGTGTGCAATATCGGTCATTTCGATAACGAGATACAGGTCGACCGTCTGGTGAACTTCCCCGGAATTGAACACCTGAATATCAAGCCGCAGGTAGATAAATATACCTTTCCTGCCGGTAATTCGATTTTCCTGCTTGCCGAAGGTCGTCTTGTGAACCTGGGATGTGCAACAGGGCACCCTTCGTTCGTGATGAGTAATTCTTTTACCAACCAGACACTGGCACAGATCGACCTCTGGAAGAATAATTACGAGGTGGGTGTATATCGCTTGCCGAAGTATCTGGATGAAGAAGTGGCCAGGCTCCATCTCGAAAGGATAGGAGTGAAGCTGACCACCCTTACGCAGAAACAGGCCGGTTATATTGGTGTGCCGGTAGAAGGTCCTTATAAGGCGGAGCACTATCGGTATTGAGGAAAGTGATGAAGTGGAAAGGTGATAAAGTGGAAAGGTGTGCAAAAAAAGTTTTCAAGTGGAACCTTTTCGATCTTAGTGGTTTAGCCGTGACAGTGCAGAAAATCCGGTTTTTTATGGCTTTTAAGGTTGCATAATTAAAATAAAGATTTTATCTTTGCACTCGCTTTTGCAAGAAAGCACTTAGGTCGATTCGCTAGCTCAGCAGGTAGAGCACATCCCTTTTAAGGATGGGGTCCTGGGTTCGAACCCCAGGCGGATCACTCGTAAATAAAAACCCTGGTAGTCAATCGATTATCAGGGTTTTTATTTTTAGTCGCAAAAGGGCTCGAACCCTTGATCTGTAAATTGTTAACTATCTGATAAACAGCTGTGTGTATTTTTTTATTCTGTTAAAATCCAATTTATCTCCTTAGATTTGTACCCCTTTTGGGGTACTAAATCGATACTGAAAATTCCTTTTCTATCAGTAACTTTTATAATCCCTCGCGGTACTTTATATTTTTTCTAAGATTTCTTTTTTTACAAATTCGTACGCGTCGTTTATATCATATTCAATCCCACTTCTCAGCAATCCGTTCATATCTCTTATAAAATCATCATCTTCGATTTTCTTTTCCATATTTTCAAGAAACTCCTTTTGAACTACTTGATTTCCTTCTTCTTTCATATAGAATTTGAACGCTTCAATGACCTTCTCTACATCGACATGTGCGTTGTTTAAGGCATACCATAAATCAAACAAATCACGTCCTTTTTTGCGTTGGTATAAAGCTCGAAGCTTAGTCGCTAACAATTCATCCAATCTATAGGTAGGGATTAATGCTTCTCCATTTTCCCACTCAGATTCTAACTTTATTGGAACATTTTGTAACCCATAAATCGAAAAATGTTCTCTGGTATTAACCTCTATTTTTATTTTAATGGGGACATCTTCTTCCGACTGGATACTATATACAATTGTATAATTATGCTCTTTCTGCTTAATACGAGGTTTTCCCAAAAATAAAAGCTGCTCCCTGATTTTGTCTATAATTGCTCCGAATGGTGCTGCTTTTATCTGGACTAAATCAATGTCTTCCGAATATCTTACTGCGGGTGCTAAGAATAATTTATGCAAAGCTGTCCCTCCGCGAAAAGCCAAACGTTCCCGGATAAATTCATCGTTGAACAATGTAATCAGGGTACGTTGTATGATTAAGTCTTGCTCCACCTGATAATTTTCCTGCCAGGGTGCTTGCTTTTGCCATGCTGTTATGTATGATTTTGGTATCATATATCTGTTTCTATTTCTACGTTAGGCACAATTTTCCATCTGTTTCCGGTTATCATATTCTCCGATTTCTTTCTTTGGGGACGTAATAAAGTTGGATAATAGTTTATAGATTCAAGATAGATGTACAATTCATTACTTAATTCATACTCTTCTAAAACGTATTCTAAGATATAGCCCAAGCGCTGAACAACTGCGACTTCTTCATATTTTCTAGCAGTTTCGATTAATATGTCTGCTTGCATTGCTTCTTTCAATTCTTCTATAATAGTAGCTACCCGGTTAAAGCCACCTGCTTCTTTATAATAATTGACTAAGTCTAATGCTGTTAATTCCGGAGACGATATATTGATATATCCACTATCTACCTTTTTCTTTATAATATCCTTCTTGTCCCACTCTTTTTTTATATAAAAAGCGATATTGACTTTATGATTTCTAATGGGTCTTAAAGTAATACCTTTGGTAATGATAGAATAGCTTTGGGGTTGTTGATGGGCTGCACTGTGATAGGCAGCAGCATTTAATAGACCTACATAATAATCCCTATTTAGGAATTTCATCAGGTCGTTTACGTAAAGGCTCGTTGGAATAATGCCCTTAGCTCTATATTCCGGAGGAACAATCACGTAAAACCCGCGTCGAATCAACACGACTTCTCTTTGATTTTTTAGTCGTTGTAATGATTTTTTTAAAGCGTTTTCCGAAACATCCAATTGGTCATGAAGGTTCTCTGTGGTGAAGCTATACTTCCCATTAGCCCTTTGCACATCAATAAAAGAGTCTAAGTATTTATATTGTTCTGCCATTTTATTAAGTAAATAATTGCGTTAGGGGTTGAAATTCCACCCCTATTGCAGTTGCAAACTTAATATGTTTTTCTTGTATATCCAATGTTATAATTCAAATTTTTCATTTTCATGATGTTTCATCTACTTTTAGTCGATATATTATTCATCACTAAAATTGAAAACTTTATGAAAAGTACATTCAACATCTTGTTTTACATCAAAAGAAATGATGTCAAAAGAAACGGATTGGCTTCCAGCATTGTCCGTGTCACTATAGACGGAAAGCGTTGCCAGTTCAATAGTAAACTCGAAGTCAGTCCCGATACATGGGATCAAGTGAGTCAAAGGGTAATAGGCCGGTCAGTTAAAGCCAAATCATTAAACTTGCAATTACAGCAATTAATGATGAAGTTAGGAATACTTTACAGCGAATTGACAAGAAATGGTAGAATTATTTCATACTCTGATTGGGTATAAGGGCTTGCTGATGTTCCATTCCCACCACCTACATAGATCATTTGAAACGTTTCATCAATTACCGGCAACGTTTTTGCCAATTCGTCTAAACTTTTTCTTGTTAATTTTCTCATTGTTGTTGGAATTTTAAATTGTTATTAAATTTGTTATAGGTTCATCTTCTTATCATTTTTTGAAAACAAATTTTGAAACAAAACTGAGATTTCATATTTCGTAAATAATTGCTTTTCTTGTAACAATACTTCGGTAAATATTTAATAACTAATTAATATACAGATATATATGGACAAAGTTTAACATGAAAAAGTAGGTCAATCCACTGATTTTCAGTATCTTTATAGCTGATCAAAGACTATTAAAGAAGTGAAAAGACTCAGCGTACTTGACCAATATAGAGGTGTCTGTAATGATGTCCTTGGTGAACTGACAACGAAGTTACACAAAAGTTTCAAAACATTCCTGATGGAGATACTGATTTTATATATGGTCATTCCCGGAAGAATCAACTTTCTTCAGTTGGGAAGATATGGCTGATCGTATGAACAACGTTTCCGCCAGACTTCTCGAAGGATTTTGACTGGTGCGGGTTTAACCTGTCCCTCTCCGAACGCATGCTGACCGGGAATCGAAAGGCGATAGCCGTCGATTCCAGTTTCATATCCAAATCGGGAAAGCATACCCCATGGACCAGTTACTTCTGGTCGGGTGCCGCGGGGCAGTCCAAGCGTGGACTGGAAATACTTGGAATCGGACTGGTCGATATCGACAACAAGGACTGCATCAGCCTTCAGGCGGTCCAGACACCGGACAGCCAGACATTGGAAAGCCGGGATTCAAACCTGATTGACTGGTATCTGCAGGTATTGGGCTCGAAGAAGGAGCAACTCCTGCGGGCAAGCCGCCACGTAGTTGCC
>NZ_JAWRIS010000025.1:0-13406 GCF_040307845.1 Proteiniphilum sp. | reverse complement strand
TTTGCTCTCCTTCTTTATCATTATGAAAGCTGTATTAATGAATATGTGACAAAATAATTGATTATTGAAGGTTATACTATCTCCTCAAATCAATGGATTTTGACCGGAAAGTGGGTGCATATGCTCCGGATTATCCAGGCGTTCGGGTTCCATTTTTATGAAGTGGAAAAACGCTGGATATATATCCGGTAGCGGGCAAGTTCTTCTTCGTAACGATCGATTTTCCGCGTGAGCTCGTTGACCGTCCTTTGGTCCTGTTCTGTCTGCAGTTCAAACTGCCTGATCCTTTTCAACAATACGATCCGCTCCTTTTTCGTTTCTCCCAGTTTGTGCTCAAGCTGCCTGATCTTGTTGTTCGATGATAATTCCGTTTCGTCCTTCGACTTTTGAAGCAAGTCGAAAGCCTGTTTCAGCTTGTCGAACTCCTTGATGTAATCCTGCGTGAACTTGCCGTAGGCTTCCTGCATGGTTGAAAGCGCATTCCCTTCCGACTGTCTGGCCTCAGCATTCCGGTGCCGTTTATCAATCTTGAAGTAGACGATGAAAACGAGGATGGCCGAGAGCAATTCCCAGTTATCCAGGATTCAGTTCAAAAAAGTGTTATCCATTGCGGTTGGTCGTTATCAGTGAGCGGTTGACAATATCCGGTTTCCGGTTGGGTGACAAGAAAACAGGAAAAAGAACCCGCCGGAAGGGAACACTCCTGTTCCGGCAGGTTCAAAATGAAAGAATGAAAAATACATTTGAATGTGCAATCATATCACAGCCTGGAAATCAGTTTCCGGGCGGCATGGGGTGCCATCTCCATTATTTCGGCAATCTCCTCATATTCCAACCCTTGCATAAAACGGAGATAGATCGCCTCTTTTTGGCGGGAGGTGAGTTTCGATAAGAGGTCATCTACCTGATATTTGATAATGGTGCGGTCTTCTTCTTCGATAATCCGGTCCAATACGGTTGTGGTAATGGAAAAACCAAGCACCTCTTCAGAAATTTCGGTCGAGGTTGAGAAAGCCTTGGATTTGTAGGTGTTGTAGAGACTGTTTTTAAGGGATTTCAGTAAAAAATACTTTAGATGATCGATAGACGCAAAATCTTTCTTGTCGAAATATATTTTCAGGAATATGTCCTGAATGGCATCCTTTACGACTTCTTTTTCCGCTCCCAAACTTATCCCATAAGCATACAAATCATTTATATAAAATTCATAAAAGAAGGAAAACGCATGGTCATCCCCTTCTTTGAATTTCGTGAATAAGCTGATATGATCGGGGGTAAAATCGTTCATAATATGGTGTAACTTGCATGTATGGCGTGTGCAAATGTACACAAAATATCAATTTACGGGCGGATTAGATGGAGAATAGTTTCCAGTCCATCGGATATAGGTAAGACCATTGCCAATAGATACGATCACATTATAAACATAATTTATATCAAAAAAGAAGGTAATGTAACGTTGGGTACAATTTATATTGAATATAAATTGTATTTTTGCAGTCAATCGGAGATATTTATCTCTATAGTCAGTCAATACATATGATTTACGGCATAAAAAGCAACCTGGAAATATCCGGTATAATTCACCACTAAAAAAACAACCATTATGGCAACATACGAAAAATCAACAGTGATCGCCCTTGAGAAATCGATAGACTACGCTTCTGGTGGGGTAGTCAGCAAACAGGTGACCAAAAACAAAGCCGGGAATATCACTATCTTTTCTTTCGATAAAGAGCAAGGATTGACCGAACATACCGCCAACTATGACGCTTTTGTGCAGATACTCGACGGAGAAGCAGAAATCCGGATCGGCGGCGAACCCCATCTCCTGAAAAAAGGGGATTGCATCATTATGCCGGCCAACATACCACATGCCCTCACAGCCGTGGAACGTTTCAAGATGTTACTCACCATGATCCGCGGGGAACAATAGGTGTCCACCCACCCTAATACTCATATACAAGATTTTCCGGGGTATCTTCGGTAACGAACAATTGGTGTTCTTCTGCGTGATAAACCCCATCCTTCTTCCGAATTAACGTCAGGATGTTATTTTCATTCAATGCGCAAGGAACCTGATAGGTTTTTTGTTCGGCGTCATGTAATGCAAACAGATAATCATTCATCTTCCCATATCCATAAGGTGTATCCGGGAAATGATGGCCTTGTTCGGGATCCATTTCAAAGCCGTAAGGAAAAGCGCTGGACACGGAGAAATAATCTCCTGCTTTGGGGATGAAACCCTTGAGCGTAACCTGGATATATCTTTTTTGGGGAATATAAAGATTCTGCGTATAAGTCTTTCCACGTTCGAAAGATGAAACAAATAAATCTATCTTTGCATCCACCTCTTCGGCGAGTTCTGCCATGGGAGGATCTACAGATGTGATAATGGGCACCATATCACTCGCCATAAAATATTTTTTTGAGTCCAAATTCTTCATGTCAAAGATAAGCGAATAATCTTTGTTCACGTCAGAATTCTTGTCTGCTTCAGTTTCCAGCTCATCGTCCTTCACGGTAAAGAACAACCTGTATTTCCCATTCTTGTCCGTTGTCGTTTCTGCTTTATGCCGGGTCTTATAATATGCCAGCCACTTGGTTTTATGAAAATCCACTTTAACGACCACATTGGCAAGCGGAGTGCCGTTTGACGTAATAACCCTTCCCTCTACAACGGTGCTTTCCTCCGTTTCAACCGACTCAATGTTCCATTCTTCTTTTTGACAGCCTGCAAGACTGATCATGCAAAAGAATAGTAAAACCATTCTAAATATACGCTTTGTTTTCACCTGATTATCTATTTTTTCATTTTATCCACATCGATAATTAGTATTAGGATCCTGTTTTTGTGACCCTATCATATGCACGTCTTGTGTCAGAATTCCGTTTTATAATACATAGATGAGATTTTAACTAAAACGTTGCATGGAAATCATGGTATTTTCTTTTTGTCATCATTTTAGTTGATCCGAGCACTGTATTTAACCAATCACCTCTATCTCTTTACCTTTAGCTTTGGCATCGAGATACAGTCTGTATAGGCTCCCTTTTTCGTCTAACGACCCGAAGACTATTTTATCTGCTGTCTCAATGATATAATTGTTCCTGGTAAAACAGCTTTGTTGGGATTGACGTTTTATTGTCTGCAAAACAGGAGAGATAAGCAAAAGCCGGTTCTCCTTCAAAGGATTTTGTAAGGAATCAGGGATTTGTTTGTAGAGTGCCCTTCCCATTACCAGTATGATAGGTTGCTTTCCTTTCAGTAGAAAGTTTAAGACATCTTTCTCCAAAGGAGAATGGAAACCGCTAATAATACATGTACCTTGGTCCCGTTCCTGCGTAGCCCAATCGTAACATTTCAGTACGGAAATCGGGGAAATATCCCTGCTGCTCAAAAAGGCTGTTTTAGGTAGTTTCAGCAAATCTTTATTTCCTAGAAAGGGTAAATCCATGGGAATATTAATTCTTTAGCTCAAATGCATACAGATAATCAATTGGTTGAAGTGAATCGTTAAAACTCTGTTGCCAACCAATCTCTTCGTGGCTTACATCAATCATTTTCTGGGTAGAGAAATTCTTGAATTTGTCATCAATACTTTCTAGTATTTTCAGTTCCTGCTCTTGAAATAATTTATCGTTGAACTCTCTTGTAGGGATATATTTCTCCCCCACTCCTCCGTCAGGGAATGTTTTGTTATGCACTTTCAACAGGTCTATTTTTGTCAGATGTTCAAATATACTATTGAAATTATCCGGGACAGGTCCCATATCAATCGCGTAATATTCCGATCCACTTATGGAGACACCATATTCTTTGAAAAAGGTGAAATCCGCGTAAAACAATAACTTGTTCAACTTTGTTTTCCACGGTCGTTGATGGGTGCAGAAATAGATAATCATTTCCACAAATTTCCCAAAATCCGGTCTGACAAATCCGGTGAATCGACTTCGCTGCTTACCGTCAAAAAGATAGTTTCTGATTACTGTCTCTTCCTTATCAGCCTTATCAATCAATCTCTCCGCATTGTGTCTTGCTTTTTCTATGGCACTACCCTCCAATGTATGGGAAAGATCAATCATATCGAGAAATTTTCGTGGGTCGGCAGCCAACTGGATCAACCGGGCATTAGCCTGGGTGGGCATCTCTCCCGCTTCATATTGTCGGTATGTATTGTCCCCGAATCCCAAAACATGCGACATCTTTATTGCCGACAGGTCATATTTTTCCCGTATAGATTTTATGTCATCCGGATAGGGGATATTATATTTCTCCCTATATTGATTGATAACCTGATCGTAATTCAATTGCGCGAAATGTTCATCTTCGAACTCTTCACCCGTATCTTCACACTTCCATGTATGAAAACATATCATGAATGTTTCTTTCCGGAATGTCATTTCACGCCACTCCTTCCGGACGACCATTTCTTTCTCTGTAAACGGACTTAACATTGTTATTCGACTTTAATTTTTAAAGGGATAGATGATGGGATACTCCGCTTTGTGGAATGAGATACAAATTACGTTTCTTTTAGTGACAGAGATTTTTATATACACTTCAATACCTTTTACCATTTTACCGAAGGCCACCATTTCGTATTGCTCCTGATAGACTCCTTCTTCTATTCTGTAGAAATCTTCAGCCTTCAATTGTAAAATTACTTCCTTCCGCTTATCCGGAGGTATGTCCAAATCAAGCAAAGCCTGTGCGTTCTTTTCCCGCTGGCTCAGGAACATAAAGGTTATCACGCCACATGCCTCTTTGGTCCTAATCTTTTCCAAGAACTTTTCAATGTCTTGTTTGGTTGTCATTATGGTAATGCAAAGATATAGTATAATATTTATATACACAACTAAAAAGTTGACATTTTATTTATATATCCAAATATTATCGACTAATAAATTTATTTTAGCAATAGATATTTTTTACTCAATTATATCAAATAATTGGTGGCGATGGCGGATAAACTCACGTATACTGAAATATCGTCCAGATGAATTGAAAATTGAAAGAAGGAATACGCAAAAATAAAACTTTATCAAACCATGTACCGTCCTATATAAAGGCTATCGGATACCACCGTCCCATCGGCAGCTTTAAACGCCAGGTAAGTCTCTATATCATTCCCTTTCCAGTCCGGAGGTAATGGTAAACCAGCCTTCGTATTGGCTCTTTTACCGGCATTGAGGTCATACACCGATACCCCCCTTGCCGGATTGTGGGCAACCAGCATAGCCATATCGTCGGCGTGAGATTTTCCTTCCGCGTTCACTTCCCAATGAACCCGCAATTCACTCTCCCCCACTTCAGCATGCACGTTGGAAGCATTGCTTAGCAGGCCTTGGGAAACAAGTACATTCGGATAATCCAACCCCACTCCCTGGTCTCCTTCTTTCACGGCAAACTTCATGTTGTAAGACATCGCCGCATTGAAAGCGGTCATCCGTCCTGTGGCTTGAGACTGGAAGCCGATCCTGAGAAATGGGGTAATCGTTCCCAGGAAATTCATGGCGACCGATAACCGGCTACGCTGTTTGAGCTGTTTTTTTGTTTTGGGATCATTCACCCTGGCTGGCAGGCTTCTGATATAATCGATATCCCTCCATGACGCGCCTACCACTTTCCCCACTTTACCGGAGAACCCTCCAAAAGCACCTTCTTTTACTCTGCCCATACTGTTTTTCTTTTGGTTATAAGTATTATACAGGTCAAAGTAATGCATTTGAAATGATAATTCCAAATATTTGGCGCTTATTTTCTTCGGTTTTTATCTCACATTTATCCATACGTACAGGGCATGAATTAGCACTTATATACGCCTTGTTTAACTCTTACCTCAGACTTGCTTCCTTCTGATTTATTCGAACGAGGTACGACCCAGGTGCGAGGAATATACGACTGAAATATGACGGAACCCTAAAGGAACCCTAAAGGAACCCTAAAGGAATCCTAAAGGAATCCCAAAGGAATCCCAATGGAGTCTTAATGGAATAAGCCGCCTATATCGCAAAAAAGCCGGCACTTTTCAGCGCCGGCTTGTACTATTGCCTTATGAAGGCATCACTTTCTATTCTTACAGATTGGGATTCACGCTGTTCCACTGACCCACTGCCGGAATGATTCCCATGGCGATCACTTCGTCGCGCAGTTTCACCAGGTGTCCGTAACTCTGTTTCAGTTCAGCGATTTCGGTATCGGTACCTTTTACTTCACCGAAGGAAACACCGTTCTTGTCGAGTGTGGTTTCCATCGCCATCATGATATTCTCGAATCCGGGGATATTCACATAGCATCCTGCCGGCCAACGGAAAGCTTCGCCTCCCATGGCAGAGCGAATCATCTCTACTGAAGTATAAGCCGGGCTCTGGAAAGAAGAACGACCACGCAATTTGATGATATTGGCACCCCCTTTGGTTACACGGGTCTTTAATTCAGCCCATGCTTCGTTAGAGAGGGCATCGGTCCCGATAAGGCCGGTAAGCGGTTTGCCATCGACTTTGGCAGTAGAAGCGAAAACAGCCATCTGTTCGCCGTGGCCGCCATACGTACGGGCGCCGGTTACCTTGCTCTGTTCCACCCCGAAATGTTTTGCCAGTTCGCTTTGCAGACGAGTGCTGTCCAACGCAGCCAGGGTAGTCACCTGCGACGGTTTCAAACCGGAATAGATCAACGCCACCAGTCCGGTAATGTCCGCCGGGTTGAAGATGATGGTCAGATGTTTCAGGTCGGGGCAATATGCCTTGATATCTTTTCCCAATTGTGCAGCAATCTCAGCATTACCTTTCAGCAGATCTTCGCGGGTCATGCCGTCCTTACGGGGAGCACCACCTGAAGAGATCATGTATTTGGAACCGGTGAATGCTTCTTTCACATCGGTGGAGTAGGTGAAGTTTACTCCTTCGAAACCGCAGTGACGCATCTCTTCCACTACTCCCTCAAGACCCAGTGCAAACGGGTCGTAAAGGCAGATATTGGGCGTTAAACGCATCATGGCAGCTGTTTGCACCATGTTGGAACCGATCATCCCGGCAGCTCCTACAATCGTTAATTTGTCGTTCGTCAGAAAGCTCATAATTAGTTTATATTTGAATGTTAATAATACGTCGATTTCATACGACTAAAATTATTTGTTTTCAATGGGTCGTATGGAACTCGCATTTAGTCATGAACTTGGGTAAAATCATTTTAATGCTCGTTTCATTAGCCTACACAAGCGTGATTTGAGGCATCAAATATACAAAACATTGCCGAATCTAAAGATATGACGACTGATAATAAACGCTAAAATAGCGGATGACTGGATGCTACAGCAAGCTCCATGCGGCCGTCAGGCCTGCCATCACGATAGCCACCATGCTCATCAACTTGATAAGGATATTGAGGGAAGGACCGGAAGTATCTTTAAACGGGTCGCCTACCGTATCACCCACCACGGTGGCTTTGTGCGCTTCACTCCCTTTTCCACCCAGATGGCCTTCTTCGATATATTTTTTGGCATTGTCCCATGCTCCGCCTGAATTAGCCATAAAGACCGCCAGCACGAAACCGGCACCCAAACCGCCGGCCAGCAACCCCATCACTCCGGATACGCCAAAAATCAGGCCGGTCAAAATGGGTATGATAATGGCCAACAGCGAAGGCAACAACATCTCCCGCTGGGCACCTTTGGTAGAGATCTCCACACAACGGGCATAGTCGGGTGTCGTTTCCCCGGTCATGATCCCCTTTATCTCGCGGAATTGCCGGCGTACTTCTTCCACCATTTTTTGGGCCGCCCTTCCCACAGCATTCATGGTAAGTCCGCAGAAAAGGAATGCCATCATCGATCCGAGGAAAATACCTGCCAGCACCTTTGGGTTCATCAATGTAACCTGATAATAATTCATAAAATCCACAAAACTGGCTTTGGCCACCTCCACGGTATCACCATTCGCAAATTCAAGGATATCATTTCCCAACCGTAGCATCCCGATCCGTATCTCCTCCATATAGGAGGCCAGCAATGCCAGGCCGGTCAATGCCGCCGATCCGATGGCAAACCCTTTACCGGTAGCAGCAGTAGTATTTCCCAATGCATCGAGCGCATCGGTACGTTGTCTTACTTCCGGTTCGAGACCACTCATTTCGGCATTTCCTCCTGCGTTATCGGCAATGGGGCCATAGGCATCGGTTGCAAGGGTAATTCCCAGTGTGGAGAGCATACCCACCGCAGCGATGGCAATACCGTATAACCCCATACTCAGGTTCTCTCCTGAGATCATATTCTGCACATCGAAACGAATGGCTGAAAGGTAAGAAATCATAATAGCCAATACGATGGTCACCACCGGAATCACCGTAGAGATAAAACCTGTCCCCATTCCTGAGATGATTACCGTAGCAGGACCGGTCTGCGCACTGGCAGCAATCCCTTTTGTAGGTTTATAAGAATGGGAGGTAAAATATTCGGTGCCCTGGCCGATGATAATCCCGGCAAGGAGACCGGCAATCACAGAGAAGGACAAGCCCACCCAGTTACTGAAACCCAACAGGTACAGGATGCCGAATGTAGCACCGGCGATCAGGATCGCACTCACATTCACCCCCCTGTTAAGCGAATCCATCAACTGTTTCACTGAAGCATTTTCTTTGGTCCTCACCAAAAAGATGCCCAGGATAGAAAGGAACACACCTATGGCGGCAATGATCATGGGAGCAAATACGGCATTCTTCTGCATGGCGGGGTTCAATACAAAAGCCGATGCACCCAGGGCGGCAGTAGAAAGGATAGAACCACAATACGACTCATAAAGGTCGGCACCCATCCCTGCCACGTCACCCACGTTATCACCCACATTATCGGCAATGGTGGCCGGATTACGCGGATCATCTTCCGGGATGCCCGCCTCCACTTTTCCCACCAGGTCGGCACCCACATCGGCGGCTTTAGTATAAATTCCGCCACCCACACGGGCAAACAGCGCCTGCGTGGAAGCCCCCATGCCAAAGGTCAGCATGGTGGTGGTGATCATGATCAACTTATGGCCGGCATCGGCATCGTCTACAAAGTGATCCAGGATGAGGTACCATGCAGAAATGTCGAGTAATGCCAATCCCACAACCACAAGCCCCATCACGGCTCCCGAGCGGAAAGCAATCTGTAACCCGCTATTCAATGAACGCCGGACAGCGTTGGCCGTTCTGGCAGAAGCATACGTGGCCGTCTTCATTCCAAAGAAGCCTGCCAGTCCGGAGAAAAAACCACCGGTAAGGAAAGCAAACGGAACCCAGCTGTTTTGCAGGCCAAAGAAAGCCATGGTTGCAAAAAGAAGGGCCAACACAATGAACACCGCAGTCACCACTTTGTACTGTTGTTTCAGGTAGGACATGGCTCCCTCCCGAACGTGACGGGCAATAGTTTTCATTTTCTCAGTGCCCTCACTCTCTTTCATCATTCCCTTAAAGAAGTAATACGCAAAAATCAGTGCCACCACAGAGGCGACCGGTACAAGGTAAAAGTAATTCATAGATTATTTATTTATAGTTTGTAGTTCTGTGTCTGCTCTTATCAAACCCAACCGCAAAACAGGGTATTATTGCCATTTTGGACAAAGGTATCAAAAAAACAAACAGATAAGGCACATATATAGCAAAGTTTTCTTCATATTCCGCTCCCATTCAATCATTTTTTTAATATCTTTGTTTGTTTCCGCTACCGGGAGTCCCAATCAGAATGAATTGTCCTGCAATGATGGAACGGAGCGGTCTGGTTTTGCACACTAAACAGGATTATATCATGGTAAAGAATTTTCTTTTAAAAAGCGATAAAAGCCCGAAAAATGTCCAGATAAAGAAGGACATTATTAACCACTTTATCACTACCGGGAATGATACTATCGCCGAATTATCCAAGGAGCTCGATCTCAGCGTACCGACTATCACCAAATTCATTGCCGAGCTCAAGGATCAGGGATTAATAGCCGAATTTGGCAAGATTCAGACCACCGGGGGAAGACATCCGAGTGTCTACGGGTTGAATCCCACTTCCGCCTATTTTGTAGGCGTGGATATGAGCCGCCATCACCTGAACATTGCACTGATGGATTTTACCGGAAATATAGTGGAATACCAGATGGGCATCCCTTATACTTACGAGAACACCACAGAATCATTTGATCTTCTTTGCAGCCACATCCAAAAATTTATCGACAAGACCGGAGAACTCAAGAAAAAGATTTTCAACATCAACCTGAATATCTCAGGCCGTGTGAATCCTGAATCGGGATACAGTTACAGCAGTTTTTATTTCAGCGAAAGCCCGATCAGCGAAACGCTCACAAAACGGCTGAACTACAATGTAGGCATTGACAACGACACTCGGGCCATGGCCTATGGCGAATATATGAAGGGTGTATCGGAAGGAGAACAGAATGTGATTTTCGTCAATATTTCGTGGGGACTGGGTATCGGCATCATTATCGATGGTAAGCCTTATTACGGGAAGTCAGGTTTCTCCGGTGAGTTCGGCCATTTTCCGATTTTCGATAATGAAATTCTTTGTCATTGCGGAAAAAAAGGATGCCTCGAAACCGAAGCATCCGGCCTGGCGATACACAGGACGGTCATGGAGCGTATCTCAAAAGGTGAAAGCACCCTCCTTACGGAGCAGGTGAAAGACCTCGGCAAACTTACGCTTACAGATATTATCAAGGCCACCAATATGGAAGATCCGCTCTGTATCGAGATAGTGGAGGAAGTAGGCTATAAACTGGGTAGATATATTGCCGGTCTCATCAACATTTTCAATCCCGAGCTGGTAATCATCGGGGGGCAGGTAGCCGAAACGGAAGGATTTATCATGCTGCCCATCCGCAGTTCTATCAGGAAACACTCATTGAACCTGGTCAATAAAGACACAAGAATCGTAACATCAAAATTAAAGAATAAGGCCGGGATTGTCGGTGCCTGCATGATTGCACGAAGCCGCCTTTTCAACGAATAGCATTGGTTCACCACCCGATGCAGCATAGCACAGGATGGATTATACTAATTGAAATCCAACTCATCCATCAGATGGCCGGCACCTGCGAACTTGTCGATCACAAACAGCACGTAACGGATGTCCACAATGATGCTTCTCTGGTAATCCGGCAGGTACTGTATATCTCCCCCTACCCCTTCCCAGTTCCGGTCGAAGTTGAGTCCAATCAGTTCCCCTTTACCATTTAACACAGGGCTTCCGGAATTACCACCTGTACTATGGGTGGTTGCCACGAAATTTACCGGCATGCCCCCGTCAGCCAGGGCATAATTCCCAAAATCTTTTTGCAGGTAGAGCTCCTTCAGTTTGTCCGCAACCACGAACTCCCAATTCTCCGGGTCTTCTTTCTCCATCACCCCTTTCAGTGTAGTCTGGTAGTTATAATAAACCGCATCACGGGGCTGGTAACCTTTCACTTGCCCATAGGTAAGCCTTAGCGTCAGGTTCGCATCAGGGAAATGGGTATAAGGCCCGTCCATGGCAAGAATTCCTTCCAGGTAGGTTCGCCGTGCCAAAGAAAATGGCACATCATACTTACTCAATTGGTTCGTAAGCGAAAGCGCTTCTTCACTCACTGAACGGGCAAACAGGAACATGGGATCATTCAGCAATTGTTCCACCCGCCCCTTATTTGCTATGAACGACTGCGGATCGGCTGAAAATAATATCCAGGTCTCCGGGTTTCCGAAAAGGGAATGAGCAAAAACATAATCAATAAAAGCTTTTACATCTCCATCGCATTGGGTATGGAGAAGATCGAAAAAAGCGGGTTGTTTTTCCCGGTCGATCAACCTTACATATTCCGAAATCATCGCAGCAGAGACCTTCTTGTCCACATCGATATTGTAATCCTTATCGGCGAAAAGGGCATAATCTTCCTTCAATTGCAGGATGGTTCTCTCCATATCAGCTTGCCGGTTGTTATCGGCTTCGGCGGAACCGGCATCATTTAGCATTCGGCGCAGCATATTCCATCCCTTTTGAGGCACATTGGCAAATTCCACTCCCCGGATAATCCCTTCATTCAGCATCCAACTCCTGTAACGGAGGTCGGCTCTTTCCCCTACCATCCGCTCAATTTCATCCAACGCCTCCGCATACTGTGGCTTACGGTTATCCTTACTCCAATCCAGCAAACGGTTTTGTTGTTCCAACTTCAGTTGTTCAAAGTCCCGCATATCGATCGCCCAATTGGTCCCGATTGCGTTTTTATAGGCATTGGTGGAACCGGAATATTTGGCGGCATATTGAATATTTACAGCCGGATCGTTCAGCATCTCCTCCAACATGGTATTTTGACGGATCTCCCTCATATCGATCCGCACCCTGTTATCAATATCCCTTCGTTCGGCCACCTCCCAAGAGGTATAATACTTATGGGTTGTACCGGGAAATCCCAACATCATCGCGAAATCATCTTCATTGATCCCGGCGGAGGATATCCTGAGCCACTGTTTTGGTTTCAGCGGCACGTTTTCCGGCGAATAACCGGCAGGATTGCCCTCCTTGTCGGCATAGATACGGAAGAGGGAAAAATCGCCCGAATGGCGTGGCCACGTCCAGTTATCGGTATCGGCGCCGAATTTACCGATAGAACTTGGCGGGGCGCCCACAAGCCGCACATCGGAATAGACCTTCTTAGTAAACATGTAATATTGATTCCCATTAAAAAAGGATTTTATCTCCACTTCTATACCCGGTGCAGCCAGGAAATCCTCTCCTGCTTTCTCACGGGCAATCCGGTTAAGGTAAGAAGGAGATAAAAAGAAAACGCCGTCGGTATCCTGTGCCTTGTCCCTTTCAAGGCACTGCTTCACGTAATCAGTCACATCTTCCATGCGATCGATAAAGGTTACAGTAAGACCGGGATTAGCCAATTCCTCGGCTTTCGTCATTGCCCAGAATCCGTCCTCCAGGTAGTTATTTTCCAACGTACTATGGCTTTGGATCTGTCCATATCCGCAATGGTGATTGGTAAGCACCAATCCCTGTGAAGAAATCACCTCACCGGTACATCCCCTCCCGAAGAAAACAACTGCATCTTTCAGGGAACGACCATCGGGATTATAAATATCGTAATCTTCCAGTTCCAGGCCGAGTTTCCGCATCTCTGAAAACTTTTGTTGTTTCAATAGATGCAACATCCACATCCCCTCATCGGCAGATAAGGTAAAGACAAATGAAATACACAGCGACAGGCACAATACTAATTTCGTCATAATTCGGTTGTTATTCAATTGTTATTCGGTTGTTATCCGATTGTTATTCGGTTGTTATTCAATTGTTATTCAATTGTTATTCAATTGTTATTCAATTGTTATTCAATTGTTATTCAATTGTTATTCAATTGTTATTCAATTGTTATTCAATTGTTATTCA
>NZ_JAWRIS010000024.1:0-12283 GCF_040307845.1 Proteiniphilum sp. | reverse complement strand
TTTATATTCCTTTCGTGCGATACCACTCAATGCCATCAAAAACATGCAAATAAAGGCTCAAACCCCATAAGTATCCCAACAATAAATTAGTACAACAGGTTCTTCATATGACCTGAAGGTCACACGAAGACCTCTTTAGTTATTTTGTTTCCCTTCTTTATATACCATATCTATGCCAAACCGCATCCTCGTTTTATATTATGTTGATAATCTGCGAAATATATTAGCATAAACAAAAAACATATAAAAAAAAGTCTATCATTATGATACGTTTTTTATCATAATGATAGGCCTCGCCTTAAAAAGAGATCTGTAAATATTTACCGACAGTAAAACTTGTTTTGGCTATTCGTGCGTAGAATTGAAAATCGAGGAGCGAAGGCGACTCAATTAACAATGGAGGAGCGAAGGCGACTCAATTAACAATCGAGGAGCAAGTGACTCAAATAGTCTAAAGAATTTAAAATAGTAGGAAGGGATCCAAGGGTAATATTGCTTTCTGATGTTTAAATATGCAAAAATCAAATATAAACAAAAAGGCTATTACTAAATTTTCGTAACAATCGCTGTTTTATTCGGTGCCCTTTCAATTAAATGTGTACTTTTAGCGCTTTATTAATAAAACCACTTGAAACATCGATGAGACGTGCGTAGTAAGCGTTCCACATACCGAAATGAAAAAAAATAAAGTAATTGTATGAGACAAACATTTGTTTTACTGTTGAGTATCTTGTTCTCAACAACATTATGGGCTGAGTCCGTTACAGTGAGAGGAAAATTGATATCGGCGTCCGATCAGGCCGGATTGCCTTATGCTACCATTTCGGTAGCCCGTGAAGCCACACCGGCCAATGCGATAAAAAAACTGGCAACCCGGGAAAATGGCACGTTTTCTACTACACTCGACCCTGGAAAATATATCTTTACTTTCTATTTTGTGGGAATGGATCAGGTGGAAAAACCGGTAGAGATTGGCTCATCGCCAACTCCGTTTGATATGGGAGAAATCGAGATGACAGAGAGTTCTACCGAACTCGATGAGATCAGGGTGACCGCCCAGGCGCCTCTGGTGAAGGTAGATATCGATAAGCTGACCTACAACGCCAAAGACGATCCGGAATCATCCACTTCCAGCGTGCTCGACCTGTTACGCAAGGTGCCGCTTGTTACGGTGGACGGGGAAGATGAAATCCAACTGAAAGGCTCTACCAATTTCAAGATATACCTGAATGGGAAACCCTCCAATATGATCTCCTCCAATCCGTCGCAAGTCCTGAAGAGTATGCCGGCTAACAGTGTGAAAGATGTGGAGGTGATTACTGATCCCGGTGCCAAGTATGATGCCGAAGGAATAGGGGGCATCATCAATATTGTCACCGACAAACGTGCCGATGATGGTTATTCCGGTTCTGTGGGCGTCAATGGAGATACCTTTGGCGGTTATGGTGCAAATGCCTATCTGGCCACCAAGTACGGCAAATTCGGGTTTACCGGAAATGCAGGCTATTATAATTTCAGGCGTCCGGCGTCCGAATCGTCTTTCTACCGTGAAGAGACCGATCCGGTAAATACCTTATCGCTCGATGGTACCAATAAAGGAGATGGAGAAGGACTGTATCTGAGTGGGGCACTTAGTTTTGAGCCCGACACGTTGAATTTGTTCAACCTGTCGGTATCCCGGTTTGGAGGAGAATTCAATTCTATTGGTGCCCAGAAAGCAATTTCCGAGGGTGCGCGTCCCTATTCCTATGATACCCGGACGAACAGCAACTCCCAATACGGGGGAATGAACCTGTCGGCCGATTATCAGCGAAACTTTAAAAGGAAGGGGGAAATGTTGACGGTTTCTTACCGTTTCGAACGCAATCCCAACGACAGTGAATATGAGAGTGCATACGAAAATGTGATAGATGAGCAAAATACATTTTATTATCCTGACGGATATAAGCAGAAGAGCAAGAATGATGCCGGAGGAAATGAGCATACCGGACAGGTCGACTATGTGAATCCGCTCAACGGCAAACATAATATCGAGGCCGGGTTGAAATATATTTTCAGGGATAATTCCAGTGAGGGTGACCATACTTTCTTTGATGTGGAAGAAGGTGCCTGGAAGCCCGATATGGGACGGAAGAATGACCTTGAGCACCAGCAGTATATCACTTCGGGATATGCCGGTTATGGTTATAAAACGGGTAAGGTGGGTATGAAAGTCGGGTTGCGCGCGGAGCATACCCAGCAGGATATCCATTTTATGAATGTTGCCCAGGATACGATTGTCAAGACCAATTTCTTCGATCTCGTTCCTTCGGCCACCATTTCCTACCAGTTGGGAATGACCCGTACGCTGCGGGGAGGATACAATATGCGAATTTCCCGCCCGGGAATCTGGGTGTTGAATCCTTATGTCAATGATGTCGACCCGAACAATATCAGTTATGGGAATCCCAACCTGGATGCCGAGCAGCAGCACAACTTCAATGTCAACTATGGCTCTTTTTCGCAGAAACTCAATTTCAATGCCACAGTCAGCTATTCATTTGCGAAGAATGCGGTGACGAGTTACAGTTTTATAAAGGACGGGGTAACCCATAATACCTACGATAATATCGGACGCAATCATACGGTGGGTACCAATGTCTATTTGAGTTGGACCCCCACCCAAATGATCCGTACTTATCTCAATGGTGGAATCAACTATACCGATATCCAAAGTACGGAAAACAGTGAACTAAGGAATAGTGGCTTCTCCGGACGTGCATTCGGGGGACTTACATTCACCTTTCCCAGGGACCTTAGAGTAGGGGCGAACGGGGGAGTGTTTACCAGCCGTGTGCAGTTGCAGACCAAGCAGTCGGCCTTCTATCATTACAATTTTAATGTGATGAAGAGCCTCCTGAACAAAAAACTGGATGTTTCTATTTATGCCCAAAGTATTTTCTCCAAATACAGGGAGTTTTCTTCTACGACTACCGGGGAAGGATTCAAACAAAAGAACAAATTCCTGAATCCTATGCGTAGCATTAACCTGAGTGTCACTTACCGTTTTGGCGATTTGAAGGCCTCGATGAAAAAAGTACAGCGCACGATCAGTAACGACGACGTGTTGCAAAACCAGGATGGCGGTTCTCAGGGAGGCGGTGCCCCGGCACAAGGAGGAAGTTGATAAAGATTGATTATCTTTACGCTACAAAGTTTTAAAAGTGTATGAGGATCGATATTATTACTGTCCTTCCGGAAATAATTGAAGGGGCACTGCATACCAGCATTCTGAAGCGGGCGCAGGAAAAAGGTTTGGTGGAGTTCGGCCTGCATAACCTGCGGGACTACACGCTTGATAAACATAAGCGGGTAGATGATTATCCCTTTGGAGGAGAGGCCGGTATGGTCATGCAGATAGAGCCGATCGACAGGGCTATCAATTATCTGAAATCGCAACACGACTATGATGAGGTGATTTTTACTACCCCCGATGGAGAGCAATTTACCCAATCTACGGCCAATGAGCTTTCATTGAAAGGAAATATCATCATTCTTTGCGGACATTATAAGGGCGTTGATTACCGGGTGAGGGAGCACCTTGTCACGCGGGAGATATCCATCGGTGATTTTGTCCTTACGGGTGGAGAATTGGTGGCCGCCATGATCGCGGATGCTGTGGTCCGCGTTATCCCCGGAGCTATCGGTGATGAGCAATCCGCCCTGTCCGACTCGTTTCAGGATGGGCTGCTGGCACCACCCGTTTATACCCGCCCTGCTGAATACAACGGATGGAAAGTACCTGAAGTGTTACTCTCGGGGCATGAACGGAAAATAGCGGAATGGCGCCATGAGCAGGCAGTGGAACGGACCAGGAAACTGAGGCCTGACCTTTTTCGGTAGTTATTCGATTGTTATTCGGTTGTTATTCGGTAGTTATTCAATTGTTATTCAATTGTTATTCGATTGTTATTCGATTGTAATTGAGTTATTCCGTAAAGCGGGAAATAACAGCGAAGCGAATAACTACAAATATTTTGTTATCTTTGTGGAAAAACCGGATTGCGTATGAAGGGAATCGTTTTAGCCGGAGGATCCGGCACAAGGTTGTATCCCATCACGAAAGGGATATCGAAGCAATTGCTTCCCATTTTTGATAAGCCGATGATCTATTATCCTATCTCCGCGTTGATGTTGGCGGGAATCAGGGATATTCTTATTATTTCTACCCCGCTTGACTTGCCCGGATTCCAACGGTTGCTCGGTGACGGTTCTGATTATGGTGTCCATTTCAGTTATGCCGAACAGCCTTCTCCCGACGGACTGGCGCAGGCTTTCATTATCGGTGAGGAGTTTATCGGTGATGATGCCGTATGTCTGGTGTTGGGCGATAATATTTTTTACGGACAGGGATTTCCCGCTATGTTGCAAAAAGCGGTTGAGTGTGCCGAAAAAGAGTCGTTGGCCACTATATTCGGTTATAACGTGATCAATCCCGAACGTTATGGGGTGGCAGAACTGGACGAAGATGGTCGGGTGTTGAATATAGAAGAAAAACCGTCCGAACCTAAATCGAACTGGGCGGTTACAGGACTTTATTTTTATCCTAACCGGGTTGTCGGGATCGCGAAACAGGTCAAACCGTCGGCGCGTGGAGAGCTGGAAATAACCTCTGTCAATCAGGCTTTCCTTGATGAAAGACAGTTGCAGATGCAACTCTTTGGACGTGGTTTTGCCTGGCTTGATACCGGTACCCACGATTCTCTCTCGGAAGCGTCTACCTTTATCGAGGTGCTGGAGAAACGACAGGGGTTGAAGATCTCCTGTCTCGAAGAGATCTCCTGGAGGAACGGCTGGATCACCAACGAACAGTTAAGGGAAATAGGAACGTCAATGAAGAATAACCCATACGGACAGTATTTGCTTGGGCTGATAAAATAAGGTGGGAAAAAGTGGGATAGTGGGAAATTGAAAGTCTTGAATCTTGGTTCTTGATTCTTGAATTTGAAAAAATATGCATATAGTAGAGACGGAGATAAAAGGGATTGTGATCATTGAACCGACGGTGTTTAGCGATGAGCGGGGCTATTTTTTTGAATCGTTTTCACAGAAAGAATTTGAACAAAAAGTATCTAAAACCGTTTTTGTGCAAGATAATGAAAGCCGCTCCAGGTATGGTGTAGTAAGAGGATTGCATTTCCAGAGGCCTCCTTATGAACAGGCTAAGCTGGTACGCGTTGTAAAAGGTAAAGTGCTGGACGTGGTGGTGGATATACGTAAGGAGTCTCCCACTTATGGACAACACGTGGCGACTGAGTTGTCGGAAGATAATAAGCGATCACTCTTTATCCCCCATGGTTTTGCACATGGTTATGCAACGCTCTCCGAAGAGGCTGTTTTCCAGTATAAATGTGACCATTACTACATGCCGGATTATGAAGGAGCCATCCTTTGGAACGACCCGAAGCTCGGAATCGACTGGCTTTTGTCTCCCGAAGACATTATTCTTTCGGAAAAGGATCGGAGAAATCCACTTTTTTCAGTGAAGAGTTAAGAGTGAAGAGTGAAGAGTTAAGAGTGAAGAATGAAGAGTGAAAAATGAAGAGTGAAAAATGAAGAGTGAAGAATGAAGAGTGAAGAGTGAAGAATGAAGAGTTAAAAATGAAGAGTGAAAAATGAAGAGTTAACAGTGAATTCTTAATTCCTAATTTGTAATTCTTAATTCTTAATTCTTAATTCTTAATTCTTAATTCTTAATTTGTAATTATAAAATAAAATCCCGGATGGGGTAGAATTATTATATTCATGGCAAAAAAAAATATCCTGATCACAGGTGGCGCCGGCTTTATCGGCTCACATGTAGTACGATTGTTTGTTAATCAGTATCCCGATTATCAAGTCATCAACCTCGACAAACTGACTTATGCGGGAAATCCTGCGAACCTGAAAGATATAGAAGGAAAATCCAATTACAAGTTCGTGAAAGAGGATATCTGCGATTTCGAAAAAATGAAAGAGGTATTCACACGCTATCAGATTACCGATGTGATTCATTTAGCGGCTGAAAGTCATGTCGACCGGTCGATTACCGATCCCTTCTCATTTGCGAGGACCAACGTATTAGGCACCCTTAATTTGCTGCAGGCAGCCAAAGAAAACTGGCAGGGAGCTTATGATGATAGGCTGTTTTATCATGTTTCCACCGATGAAGTGTATGGAGCATTGGGATTCGATACTACCCTTTTCACCGAAGAAACCCGCTACGACCCGCATAGCCCCTATTCTGCATCGAAGGCTTCGTCTGATCATTTTGTCAGGGCTTATCACGACACATATGGTTTGCCTACCGTTATTTCCAATTGCTCGAATAATTACGGACCTAACCAATTCCCGGAGAAGCTGATACCGCTGTTTATCCACAATATTCGACAGAATAAACCCCTGCCGGTCTATGGTAAAGGGGAAAACGTAAGGGATTGGCTCTATGTGGAGGACCATGCCCGTGCCATTGACCTGATTTTCCACAAAGGAAAGGCCGGTGAAACTTATAATATCGGTGGTTTCAACGAGTGGAAAAATATCGACCTGATCCGGGTAATCATCAAGACAGTGGACCGTTTGCTCGGACGTGAGGAGGGTGCGTCGGAAAAACTGATTACCTATGTCACCGACCGCGCGGGACATGATTTGCGTTACGCCATCGATGCTACCAAAATCAAGGATGAACTCGGATGGGAACCTTCTCTCCAGTTTGAAGAAGGTATTGGGAAAACCGTCCTATGGTACATTGAGAACCAGGAGTGGCTCGATGACATCGCCAGCGGAGCCTATCAAAGATTCTAATCTATCTCCTCAAACCTGGCGGTGAAGAAGCGTAGCTGTTTCGGTTCATAGACGAAACGGAGCCCCTTGATGGTCTCCCTTTTCCGGTAGAGCGATTGAACAGCTTCCGCTACCAGATCCATATGGCGGTAGGTGTAAACACGACGGGGAATGGTAAGACGTACTGTCTCCAACTTGGGGCGGTGATGTTCACCGGTTTCTTTGTTGCGTCCGGCAGAAACAATCCCCCGTTCCATACTGCGCACTCCCGATTCCACATAGAGGTTGGCAGCGAGGCTTTGTGCCGGGAACTGCTCCTGCGTGAGATGTGGGCAAAAACGTGCGGCATCGAGGAATACGGCATGCCCACCGGTAGGCTCGATCATCGGGATACCTGCTTCCCGCAGCTTGTCACCCAAATACCGTACCTGTTTTATACGATGCTCAATATATTCATATTGCAACGATTCCTTCAGGCCGATTGCCATCGCTTCCATATCACGTCCGGCCATTCCGCCGTACGACGGCATCCCTTCATATACAACCACTAACTCCTTTGCTTCCGAGAAAAGCTCGTCGTCGTTCAGGCATAAAAAGCCGCCGATATTCACCAGACAATCCTTCTTTCCGCTCATGGTGCATCCGTCGGCATAACTGAACATCTCCCTTACAATCTCTTGAATGGATTTGTCGTTGTATCCTTCTTCCTGCTCCTTGATGAAAAAGGCATTTTCCACACAACGGGTGGCATCATAGAATACTTTGATACCATAGCGGGCAGTTAGTTCCCGTACCGCTTTCATATTCTTCATGGATACAGGTTGTCCTCCGGCCAGGTTGACGGTTACGGCAAGACATACATAGGCGATGTTTTCTGGTCCTTTTTCATCAATCAGCTTTTGCAGTTTGTACAGGTCGATATCTCCCTTGAACGGGATGCTCAGCGATGCATCATGTGCTTCATCGCGGATAACATCGACAAAGATGCCTCCGTTGTGCTCCTGATGATACCGTGTAGTGGTGAAGTACATGTTTCCCGGCACATATTGTCCCGGTTTGATGGCAATTTGGGAAAGCAGATTTTCCGCCCCTCTTCCCTGGTGGGTTGGGACTATGTGTCTAAATCCGAATACCTCCTGTACCGTTTGTTCGAGGTGGAGGAAATTACGGCTCCCTGCATAGGCTTCATCACCCATCATCATGCCTGCCCATTGACGGTCGCTCATGGCATTGGTCCCACTATCGGTCAGCAGGTCGATATAGACATCGTCACTCGGGATAAGGAAGGTATTCAATCCTGCTTCTCTAATGACTCTTTCCCGCTCCTCGCGCGGGATTATTCTTACCGGTTCTACCGATTTGATACGGAAAGGTTCCGCTGGATAGTTGTTTAGATTCATAGTAGTGACGTTTTAATGGTTTTCTCTTTACAAATGTAATACAAGCCGAGCGAAAAACCAAGCTTGCTTGAGTTTTTCCGAGGCACATTTTACATTATTTAAATGTAGTGAAAGCCGAGAGAAATACCAAACTTGTTTGAGTATTTCCGAGGTGCATCCTACATTCTCAAAATGTAATATAAAAAACCATTATCGCACGTACCATTCGTACATCTTTTTTACTCCTTCTTCGA
Source organism: Proteiniphilum sp. (assembly GCF_040307845.1). Classification (GTDB taxonomy): domain Bacteria; phylum Bacteroidota; class Bacteroidia; order Bacteroidales; family Dysgonomonadaceae; genus Proteiniphilum. The sequence continues at coordinate 3,849 of NZ_JAWRIS010000024.1, read as the reverse complement.
TATCGATAGTATGTTTCCATCCCAATGCGTTTAATTTGGAGACATCGGTCAACTTTCTCATGGTCCCGTCGGGTTTGGAACTGTTGAAAACAATTTCGCCGTCATAACCGATCGTCTCCTTGATTAGTCCAGCCAGATCACGGATGCTGATCTCTTTTCCCGTTCCGATGTTGATATGGCAATTACGTATTTCGGTCTTGCCCTTTGCCAGATCTGGGAAATCCACATTCTCCATGATATAAACCGAGGCGTCGGCCATATCTTCACTCCAGAGAAACTCCCGTAATGGCTTCCCGCTTCCCCATAATTCAACGCTCTCTTTGCTGATACCATATTCACGAAGTTTGTCCTCCACTTCCTCCTGCGGAGTATCGCTGGTAATCCCTTCTACCGGACGTATGGAAAGGTCTGTTCTGATGGTAGGCCAGTTGCCATTCATCAATGCTTTTGCCAGATGGATCTTGCGGATCATGGCGGGCAAGACATGGCTTTTTTCCAGATCGAAATTATCGTTGGGACCGTACAGGTTCGTGGGCATCACCGCTATATAGTTGGTACTGTATTGGATATTGAAACTCTCGCACATTTTCAGTCCGGCGATCTTGGCAATGGCGTAAGGTTCATTGGTATATTCCAATGGCCCGGTGAGTAATGCTTCTTCAGACATTGGCTGTGGTGCTTCCCGGGGATAGATGCAGGTGCTGCCAAGGAAAAGTAGTTTTCTGACATTATGCCGGAAACTCTCACCTATTACATTATTCTGGATTTGCAGGTTGCGATAGATAAAATCGGCCCGATAGGTGTTGTTGGCCACAATACCTCCCACGTATGCAGCTGCCAGGATTACATAGTCGGGTTTTTCCCTGTCAAAAAAGGACTTAACAGCTGTGGCATCCAACAAATCTAATTCCCGGTGTGACTGTCCGGTTAAATGGGTATATCCCTTCGATTGCAGATTCCGCCAGATTGCCGATCCCACCAATCCGCGATGGCCGGCGACATAAATTTTACTGTTTTTATCCATGACCAACCCGTCTATAAAGTCTTAATTCAGATGGATATTATATGCCACACTGATACCCGGTGTGAAGAAACTCTTTTTGAGAATGGCGCTCTCTTTACCGCTAAAACCCATATCGCAGTATATGGAAAAATTGAATTGTTGTACGGCATAACCGGCCAGGGGTGAAAAGGCAAATCCCGCATAACTGCTGGCACCGAATACTGCCCCGATGCGCGGTTCAACAAAAAAACCGTCAGCAATACCTTCCTTGGTAAAACGATAACCTACTAACGGCATGATGTAGTTGAAAGCATCATTGTCATCGTTGTTGATGCTGGAGAAGAGTTTTCCCTCCCCGTAAGGATTATTGAAAGCTTTCACGCTTAACGAGAGGTAGTTATTAGGATTCTGTGAGAGCAGGTTGTCCTGGGTAAGCCAACCAATGGTACCGCCCAGCCCGAATTTTTTATCCTGTTTTGAGTTAGCCACTAAACCGGCATCGACCGAAATATGAATATAATTGGTCTCCTGGGCTTCTACCGATTGGAAAGTCAGTGCGGCAAGCAGCATGACGATAAAAATTGTTCGTTTCATTTCTTGATGATTTAGGGATGATTAATAGAATTATGATTGCACATTAAAATACAAATATAGCGAGTTAATTTTGTTTAGGTTCTTTTTAGGCGATTTATTTATGTTTTCCCCTTCATATTTTTACTTCTTTGGATAAAAAAATCCCGACTTTTTTGACTAAGTTTATAGAATATAGAATATAGGATGCGCCTCGGAAAAGTTCAATAAATTAGATTATTCCTGCGTTCGGCAAAACGAGTAAACTCGTTCTGCCCTCTCTTAACGGAATAATTCAAGCAAGTTTGGCTTTTCCCTCGGCTTTCACTATATTTTCATAATATAGGATGCGCCTCGTAAAAGCTCAAACAAGTTTGGCTTTTCTCTCGGCTTTCACTATATTTGCACTTAATTTTGTTCTTTTTAAAAATTATTTGAATGAATCAGGATAGGCAGATCGCAGAGATCATTGGGAAAGAACGTGAGCGGCAGTTGAAAGGTATTGAACTGATTGCCTCCGAAAATTTTGTGAGTGACCAGGTGATGCAGGCTATGGGATCGGTATTAACCAATAAATATGCTGAGGGCTACCCCGGAAAACGCTATTATGGCGGATGTGAAGTGGTGGATATGAGTGAACAACTGGCCATCGACCGGTTGAAAGAGTTGTTCGAAGCCGAATGGGCCAATGTGCAACCCCATTCCGGTGCTCAGGCAAATGCCGCGGTATTTCTGGCGTGTCTGAAAGCGGGTGATAAATTCCTCGGCTTGAACCTGTCACATGGTGGTCACCTGACCCATGGATCACCGGTCAATTTCTCAGGACTGATGTTCCAACCGATAGAATACAATGTACGGGAAGATAACCAGCAGGTTGATTATGACCAGTTGGAAGAGGCCGCGCGCAGGGAAAGGCCAAAACTGATCGTTGCCGGTGCTTCTGCCTATTCCCGCGAGTGGGATTATGCCCGTATCCGCAAGGTGGCCGATGAGATTGGTGCCATCTTTATGGTAGATATGGCACACCCTGCCGGATTGATCGCTGCCGGATTGCTTGATAACCCGGTGAAACATGCGCATATCGTTACTTCTACGACCCATAAGACCTTACGAGGCCCGCGTGGAGGTGTGATCCTGTTGGGAAAAGATTTTGAGAATCCGTGGGGTATCACCACGCCGAAAGGAGAGGTGAAGATGATGTCGACCCTTTTGGATTCTGCCGTATTCCCCGGTATGCAGGGAGGTCCGTTAGAACATGTGATCGCTGCGAAAGCCGTTTCATTCTACGAAGCGTTGCAACCCGAATATAAAACCTATCAGGCGCAGGTGAAGAAGAACGCAGCCCGGATGGCAGCGGCATTTGTAGACAAAGGGTATAAAGTGGTATCCGGTGGGACGGATAACCATCTCATCCTGGTGGATTTGCGTACCAAATTCCCCGACCTGACCGGTAAGGTAGGGGAGAAAGCACTGGTGGAAGCCGATATCACTGTGAATAAGAATATGGTACCTTTCGACAGCCGTTCTCCTTTCCAGACATCGGGACTGCGTTTCGGTACACCTGCTATCACTACCCGTGGAGCGAAGGAAGAATTGATGGACGAAATTGTGGAAATGATTGATACCGTACTTTCTAACCCGGACAATAACGCAACGATCGCTGCTGTACGCGAGAAGGTGAACGCCACCATGCGGCAATATCCGCTATTTGGATGGTGATGTGTGACTGGGAGATGGGGTGACTTGGGGAGTGGGTGACTGGGAGACGAGGAGAGTGGGAGACTTGTCTCGTGACTTGGAGAGTGGGTGATTTTTTATAATAAACAAAAAAGGTTTTGCAATGGAAAAAATAAAGGATCACCGGGATTTGAAAGTTTATAGGCTTTCTTTTGACCTTGCGATGGAGGTATTTCAAATTACTATCTCCTTTCCCAAGGAAGAAAAATATTCTCTTACAGACCAAATAAAGCGTTCATCACGATCTGTTTCTGCTAATATTGCTGAAGCATGGAGGACGGCGCTATGAAAAAGCTTTTATAGCAAAGCTCTCAGATGCAGAAGGAGAAGCGGCAGAGACTCAAGTGTGGTTGGATTTTGTACTCGAATGTGGGTATATAAATGAAGAAGTACATACGAATTTGAATGAAAAGTATAATATTATAATCGGTATGATTATAAATATGATTCATAATTCAAGTAAATGGATATTATGAATTCACACCTGCGCCCAGTCTCCCCTTCTCCCAGTCTCCCAGTCTCCCAGTCTCCCAGTCTCA
>NZ_JAWRIS010000023.1:0-8066 GCF_040307845.1 Proteiniphilum sp. | reverse complement strand
ACCTCAATGAATTCTGTTATAAGTTTAACCGGAGATTCTTCCCGGACAAACTTTTCGACAGGTTGGTCATTGCCGCTGTCTCGTACAGCCCCGATTTCAAATCGAAAATTTACAATAGGTCATATTGCGGATAATCATATTGAATTATCTTAGAATTTTTTCCAATTCTTTTGGATCTCTTCTACTGTCCCATATAGTTAATACATATATAGCGTCTTTTCTAACTTCATAAAAAATTAGATAGTGGACACAATCCTCACACGTAAATTTTTGTCATCTGTCAGCTTTCCTATTTGAGGATAGGACGAAATTAATCTTAAAGCCTGACTGAATTGCTCATTTAACTTTTTGCTATAAGCTTTAGATTGATTACGTCTACCAAAATATTCAAGGATTCGTCTTCGATCATCCCGAGCCAATTCTGAAAGTATTACTCTTCGAGCCATTGCCTTATCTCGTTTTCGACCTCTTCATTGTCGTAAATCTGCCCATTCTTAATCTGTTCCCGAGCAATAGCAATGGCGTCTTTCTGATCATCAGACAAACAATAAACATCCTCTAACTGATTATCTTTTTGAATAAAAAGATAAAGTTCATCCAATAATCTCTCATTCTGAGACCGGTTGATTTCATCTATCAGCTTTCTCCGTTTAACCGCTATTGTTTTCATAACCAATTTTTTATACTTTACCCTGAATACTCATTCAGATTATGATTTACAAATTTAGCGAAAATTTCATTATGAAAGAACTTTTCATTTTCAACTTACCCTACCCGAAGTCCTGCTTCTCTAAAAATAGTACGGACATTTTCCAATCGTTCCTTCGATAGCGGAAGTGTATTTTTCAGGCGGTATTCCATTCCCAGCTGCTCATATTTGCGTGTGCCCATATCATGATACGGCAGCAGTTCTACTTTTTCGATACAGCGGTAGGGAACAAGGTAATCGGCCGTTTTTTTCAGTAAAAGATCATCATCTGTCCATCCCGGCACAATCACATGGCGGACCCAGGTGGGTTTATTTTTTTCTTCGAGAAAGTTAAGGCTTTTCAACGTGTTATCGATTTTTACTCCGGTGAGTTCTTTGTGTTGATTCGGATCGATCGATTTCACATCAAGCAATACCAAATCTACTATATCGTATACTTTTTGCACAGCTTGAGTAAAAATGGCGCCGGAAGTATCGAGTGCGGTATGTATGCCGTTCTCTTTACATAAAGAGTAGAATTCATACAGGAATTCGGGTTGCAATAAGGGCTCCCCACCGGTGACGGTCACTCCCCCCTTGGCGATAAAACTCTTGTAACGAAGGACTTCTTCCAGCAGTTCTTCGGGAGAAAGGACGTATTTCCCGCTTTGTTTCGGATCCCAGGTATCGGGATTATGACAGTAAAGGCACCGCAGGGGGCAGCCTTGCAGGAAAACCACAAAGCGGATGCCCGGCCCGTCAACCGTACCGAAACTCTCCAGTGAATGAATCCGTCCTAACATATCGTGGGATAAAGTATTTGTAACTAAAGCATCCGTCTGACGATATTTTGTGACCCATTACCACTCGTTCGAGCTAAAAAGAGTAGAAACTCGCTTCGCTCAAACAGCTACTCTTTTTACGCTCTTCACGAGTGATGGGTCCCCACAAAATATCTAAAGGGCTCCGCTTTAGTTACAAATACAATTACAGTGCGTGGTTGATCGTCCTTGAGATCACATCCAACTGTTGCTCTTTGGTCAGCTTCACGAAATTCACCGCATAACCCGACACACGGATCGTCAATTGCGGATAATTCTCGGGGTGGTTCATCGCATCCACCAGCAGATCCTTGTCGAACACGTTCACATTGAGGTGCTGCCCACCATCCGAAGTGAAATATCCGTCGAGCAGTCCGACCATATTCGTCACCTGTACGTTCCGTTCTTTTCCGAGGGTACCCGGAGAAACGGCAAAGGTGTAGGAAATTCCGTCGTGTGCATGCTGGAACGGCAGTTTGGCCACCGATGCCAGTGCTGCAACCGCTCCCTTGGTATCACGGCCGTTCATCGGGTTGGCACCCGGGGCAAATGGCGTTCCTGCGGGACGTCCGTCAGGCGTTGCTCCTGTTTTCTTTCCATATACCACGTTAGAGGTGATGGTGAGGATCGACTGTGTGGGGATGGCATTGCGGTATGTCTCGTGCTGACGGAGATATCCCATGAACTTGCGGGTGATATCCACCGCGATCCGGTCCGTCCTGTCGTCGTTGTTACCGAAAGGCACATAATCACCCTCCCGTTCGAAGTCCACGGCAATGCCCCGTTCATCACGGATCACTTTCACTTTCGTATCACGGATGGCTGCGAGTGAGTCGGCCACGATGGAAAGCCCGGCGATACCCGTCGCACGGATACGTTGCACATCCCCGTCATGCAGCGACATTTCAAACGCTTCATACGCATATTTATCGTGCATATAGTGAATGATTTTCAATGCGTTGACATATACTTTGGCCAACCAGCGCATCATCTGCTCGAATTTCGCCATCACCTCGTCATAATCGAGGTATTCAGAAGTAATCGCTTCAAATTTCGGTGCCACCTGTACGCCTGATTTCTCATCACGACCGCCGTTGATGGCATACAATAAACATTTGGCCAGGTTGGCACGCGCACCGAACAACTGCATCTGCTTTCCAATCTTCATCGGCGATACGCAACAGGCAATCCCGTAGTCATCTCCATAATCGGGACGCATCAAATCGTCATTCTCGTATTGGATAGCCGAGGTATCCACCGACACTTTCGAACAGAATTGTTTCCAGTTCTCGGGAGAGTTCTGCGACCAAAGTACTGTCAGGTTGGGTTCCGGAGCGGGACCAAGATTATAGAGCGTATGCAGGTAACGGTAGGATGTTTTGGTTACCAAAGTACGTCCATCCACCGTCTGTCCACCCAGCGATTCGGTCACCCATACCGGATCACCAGAGAAGAGGTCGTTATAATCCGGCGTACGGAGGAAACGCACTATCCGCAGCTTTATGATCAGTTGATCGACCAATTCCTGTGCTTCCTCTTCGGTCAGGAGTCCTGCTTTGATGTCCTTATCAATATAGATATCGAGGAAGGTGGAAGTACGTCCGATCGACATGGCGGCCCCATCCTGGTCTTTCACTGCCGCCAGATAAGCAAAATAAAGGAACTGCACTGCCTCACGGGCATCCTTAGCCGGTTCGGATACGTCAAATCCATATCCGTTACACATTTTTTCGAAAGCTTTCAGCGCTTTGATCTGTTCCGAGATCTCTTCGCGACGCTGTATGATATCTTCGGTAATCTCCTGAATGTCGAGGCGTTTCAGGAATTCTTTTTTCTCTGTGATCAGAGTTGTAGTTCCGTAAAGCGGCACACGGCGGTAATCACCGATAATACGCCCCCGGCCATAGGCATCGGGCAATCCGGTAATGATGGCGGAACGGCGTGCAGCCATCATTTCTTCGGTATAAGCCGAGAAAACACCCTCATTATGCGTTTTACGGTAGCGGGTATAAATCTCTTTGGTCATCGGATCGAGTTCGTATCCATACGCATTTAATGCATTCTCCACCATACGGATACCCCCTTTCGGGAAGATTCCCCGTTTGAGCGGAGCATCGGTCTGTAAACCCACGATCACCTCATTATCCTTATCGATATATCCCGGCCCGTAGGTGTCTATTTCCTGCGGGTATTTGGTTTCGGCATCGTACACGCCTTTGGCTTGTTCTACCTTGAACATTTCCGTCAACTTGTTCCAGACTTTACGGGTACGTTCGGTGGAAGAAACCAGAAAACTATCATCACCCTCATACGGCGTATAGTTATTCATAATGAAGTCCCTTACATTTATTTCGTTTCTCCAGATGTCGCCCTTAAAGCCTTTCCAAGATTCATGTTGATTATTCATCGTTGATATATATTTATTGTGTAATGTAGATATATGCTGTTTTAATTATGCCTGTCTATTTTTGGGGGTTGATGCAGGAACAGGTACCAGTAGACCGTTCCTACCAGTAACATCCCACCGACAATATTCCCGAGTGTGGCCGGAAACAGGTTCTTCGCAAGGAAACCGCTCCAGGTGATATCGGCGCCGCTATATATTGCTGCCGGAATAAAGAACATATTGGCAATCGAGTGTTCATATCCAAGCACCACAAAAATCATAATGGGGATCCATATAGCCACGCTTTTCCCGATGATGTCATTCGCAGTGTATCCCATGAACATGCCGAGACATACCAGCCAGTTAGCGCCAATCCCTTTCACAAAGACACGTGCGAAATCCTGATTCACCTTTGCTCCGGAATAATGGTGCAGGTAAGATTGCCAGGGTTCTTTATCGAACAGGCCCACATTGGCGGACAGTACGAAAGCGATGAATTGCGCTCCTACGAAATTAAAGAGGTAAGAAAGCAAGAGGACTTTCGCCACGTTCATCACCGTTATATCCCGTTTTAACATGGGAAAAGCCAGACCGGCGCAGTCGCTGGTAAACAGGTCTGCCCCCGTGACCGAGACCATGATAAGTCCTACAGGAAAGAGAGCCCCCGCCACAAACTTCACCAGTCCGGGATTAGCACTGCCGGTTTCCGGCATTCCACCGGCCACCATCACAGTGAGTAACCCGCCGAGTGCGATGAATGCCCCACCGAGAACAGCCGCAATAGCAAAATGAAGAAACGGGAGTTTCGACTTATTAATTGCTGTGATCCTAAACGCTTCGGCAGCTTCTGCCGGAGTATAATAATTCATACTTAATACGTAAAATCCAGAACGGTAAAGGGAAGTGCTTTATCGCAAGAAAAGTATTTCCGTATAACCCTAAACAATCCTAATCAAATCGGGGACAAAGGTACGAATTAACTTTTAATTAAAGAAATATTTCTGTAATTAATTTTCAACAATACGAGATCTCTTTTAGTAAATTATACATAGAATATGATGCATCACAAACATCTAATTCATTATCAGATTGAGACCCTCGCATAAGGTATAACATCCGGCGAACAAAATTCACCGTCGAGATATTTATAATATCCTGTAATGGCGACCATAGCGGCATTATCTGTAGTATACGCAAATTTAGGGATATGTATCTTCCATCCGTAACGGCGGCTATATTCTTCAAAAGCAGCCCGCAGACCCGAGTTCGCCGATACGCCTCCCGCTACTGCAACCTCTTTTATCCGCAGGTCTTTGGCAGCGAGGTAGAGTTTGTCCATAAGGATATCAATAATAGTCTTTTGAAGCGACGCACAAAGATCTTCCTTATTTTTTTCGATGAAGCCGGCATCTTTTTTCAGTTCATCCCGAAGAAAATAGAGAAACGATGTTTTCAATCCGCTGAAACTGTAATCATACCCTGCGATACGGGGTTTACTGAATGTAAACCGGTCGGCGTCACCCAGTTTCGCCAGACGATCTACCACCGGCCCTCCGGGATAACCCAGTCCCATCACCTTGGCACACTTGTCGAACGCTTCGCCTGCCGCATCGTCAATGGTTTGCCCCATGATCTCCATTTCATCATAAGACTTTACCAATATGATTTGGGAATTACCTCCCGAAACCAGCAGGCAGAGAAAAGGGAATCCGGGTTGGTTGGTATCCTGCGCATCCTCCTTGATAAAATGGGCCAACACATGTGCCTGGAGATGGTTAATCTCAATCATCGGGATATTCAGCGCAGAGGAAAAACCTTTTGCAAAGGATGTTCCCACCAATAAAGAACCCAATAATCCCGGTCCCCGTGTAAAAGCAACCGCCGAGATTTCTTCTTTGGAGATACCCGCCTGTTTCAATGCGTCATGCACTACGGGAATAATATTTTGTTGATGGGCCCGTGATGCCAGTTCGGGCACTACGCCGCCATACCGTTCATGTACGGCCTGTCCGGCAATCACGTTAGAAAGGATCACCCCGTCACGGATCACCGCCGCTGAAGTATCATCACAGGAAGATTCTATACCTAATATTGTAATCATTTGGTTCGGTTGTTATTCAGTTGTTATTCGGAATTTTATATTCGTAAGCACGATGGCAGAGAGGATCAGTAAAACCCCGACCCATTGCAGCGCCTGTACATCCTCACCGAGAATGAAACTGGAAGAGATTACCGCAACCGGCAATTCTGCCGCGCTAAGGATGGCACCCAACGAAACACCGGTGCGCGGCATCCCGAAAGAGAAAAACAGGGGAGGAATCACTGTGCCAAGCAAAGCCAGTGTCAGGCCCCATTTATACAGACCGTCGAAAAACAGTCCATCAAACAGAAATAACGGAGGAAAGATGGTCCATGTGACAATGCATGACCCGGTAATCATCAATGCTCCTTTCTTCAATACAGGAAGGTCATTCCCTACCCGACCGCTGGCTATCAGGAATATGGCATAACAAAACGCTGCCAGTAGACCAAATCCTATTCCTTTCATGTTTAAAGTCACTGCCTCGTTGAAGACTCCGGCAGCGAATGCTGTGCCGACAAGTACTATAGAAGCGGCAATCAATTGCATTTTATGTGGTTTTTTCTTAAAGACTACCGCTTCAATCAAAATACTGATCCACAGGTACTGCATCAACAGGATAATAGCAATGGAGGCCGGGAGCAGTTTCACACACTGATAGTAAAAAATACCTACCAATCCCGTAAATATACCGGCAAAAGAAACCTTCCACCATGCCGTCGGTCTGGATGAACTGTTCTTTTCTATCTGTGGATGCTTTATAGGTGTACTATTTTTCCCTTTGAAAAGAGTATTATGCAAAAAATAGAGTACCCACAACATCACCATTCCCAGGAAAGCCTGTGATCCGGTGATTTGCCCAAGTGTATAACCTTCCTCATACGCATTCTTTACAATTGTCGACAGTACCCCGAAGCTGCAAGCCCCCAGAAAAACAAAAATACCTCCTGTGAATTTATTCTGATTCATCTCCCTATATTTCCAACTCACGAAAACATAAAACGAAGTTCGCAAGCAACCTACATTTGATAAAACGGGTACAAAGATACGAATGATATCAGTATCATGGCATAGATTATTTTCTATCGAACCAGTTTTCGAGTTTCAAGTTTTTGATAAATTTAAAATCTTTGGTGTTATCAGTCACCAAAGTCAAATCATTGGCAAGTGCAGTTACGCCTATTATCAAATCAAATTCATCGTGTAAAGGTGTACCGTTTTTTCTTAAATAGACTTTGGTTTCGGCATATTGATTTACTATTCCATAAATAGGAATAACGGTCAATCCTTTGACAAATTTATCAACTGCTTGATGTGATTTTTTAGGATTAGTACTATTTTCTGCTCCGTATTTTAGTTCAAATACTGTAAGTTCTGATATAAAACAATTGTCAAGTCCTTTTTGCCTGATGATTTCATCAAATTTTAGCATTCCACGGAGAAAAAAAATACAAATATTGGTATCAAGCAAATATTGCATAACTCAAATTTTAAGATCTTTTTTTCTAAACTTTCTACTGTCTCTAATTTCTTTTGCAATTTCTTCGGCAGGTTCATCAGAAGCAAATGCTCCAAACGAACTAAAAAAATCCTTTTCTTTAGATTTTCCATCTTTCCTAATAGACTTTGCAAGACGTTCAAGTAATTCCAACTTACCAAGGGAACTTAAACCCTCAAAAAGCCCAGAATAAGTATCTATTATATGTCGTTCTGTATGTGTCATATTGATAGCTCTTTCCACAAAGATACTAAAATAATTGCTAAACAATAATCTAATCTCAATATTTCTTTCGATTATTCTATTTGTTTACTGATACCTTAATAATCATCATAATCCACTTCCAAAAAGTGGTGTACCTCAATTCTATTTTCGCAGGAAAGTTAAAGGGCGTTGGTATTTTAATGGCCCGGGCATCGTTATCCAAGGGATGGACCTCCACTTCGTACCAACCTCCCGATGAAGAGACGTACAACGTGTCGGGAACATCATGGAAGATAAAGCGCACCGGCACCGCACCTTCCACCGGAGGATTTGCCGCTATAAAAGCGAAGTTTTCCTGCTGCGCCATAGCCCGTTGCGGTATCCGTGCC
>NZ_JAWRIS010000022.1:0-94088 GCF_040307845.1 Proteiniphilum sp. | reverse complement strand
CATAATCTATTGATATTTAGACTATAAATATACTACTTTTCTATCATATGAGAAAATATATATCGTTAATTATCAACCGATTTTCCAGCAATTATCCTAATAAATGTTTAGGACTGATTGCGGATAATCATATTATATTATCTGTTGACACTCAATAAAGTATTCAATTGATGAGACATCTTTTTGTCCACTCTCTTTTAGTGCTTGGCACGCTTTCTGTAATGGTTCCATCCACTTTGTTCTCTCAGGTGGGCATCTCTGTATCTCCTCCACGGGTATATTATACCCTGAATCCGGGAGAAACGGGGACGCAGAAGGTGTTGGTCAGCAATGTCAGTAAAGAGCATCCCCTCAACCTGTCCCTTACATTGGGGGATTGGGCATACGATGGTTATGGTAATAACCTCATGTTTCCCCCCGATTCGCTCGACAATTCCTGTGCCAGCTGGTTAAGCCTTCCCGGCGGCATGTATATGACACTTGAACCGGGAGAGAATCGGGAAATAGATGTGACCATGACGGTGCCAAACATGCCTGCTCCCGATGAAAATGTGCAGACTGCCATGCTTTTTGTCACCCAGATGAACCCGGTGGATGGGGTAGACGCGCAAGGGGCTGCCATCAGGATCAATGTACGGCAGGGAATAAAATTATATCGTAAAGGCAATGCGCCGGAAATAAAGAAAGTGGAAATTGAAAACCTCGGGTACGACAAGAATACCAATTCATTGCTGCTCTTGTTCAATAACGGCGGCAATATCTGGTTGAATGGTCGTGTAAGCGCCAGCCTGTTTAATCAGGCTAATGGTAAGGAGTTGAATATAGAAGCAATCGATTTTTACACGATGCCCGGCGACCACCGTTCTATGCGGATTCCTCTCAGGCAAGACCTGGAAAAGGGGAGATATACCTCCACCGTGATGATCGATTATGGAGACCGTACTACCATAGAGGCCGCAGAACTGCAATTCAGCTATGAGTAAGGGGCTGTTATATATAGTAGTAGTAACTGTATGCTGGTTAATGGTAAGTCATTTGCCTGCCCAGGAGTTCCTGTTAAATGGTTCTCATAACTATTTGAATGTAAATACCTATGATGGGGCCACTGATCTCGATGCATATAATCTCAAGATTGTATATCGGGGAAAGAATCTGGATATACCCAATTGGAGGCTTTCGGTTAAACTCAGAGGTCCGATTTTATCTTCTGAAGGAATCGAATTCCCCTCCCGGAAAATCAGTTTCATCCCGGTGAGGACAGAAAAAGGGAATCCTGACGGGGAACCGAATCCTCTACCTTCTGTATTCCAGATAGGAATGCCTTCGCCTGTTGCTCTTGACGGTTTGTCAGAAGTATATCTGGTACCCGCTTCCAATGCCCCTTTATATCTTTCCAGTGTCAATGAGAGAAGTTATGATCTCCGGATGATTTTTAATCTGACAGTTGCCGGAGGATCCTACCTTTCCGACTTACAGACACTCTGGTGGCCAATCCGCAGGGATGGGGTATATACCGTGCCGCTTCGATTTACCGCATACAGGGGTGATAACTCAATTATAGGTGTCTTTGACCACGATTATATTATCAATATACACCCACTTTCCGGCACTCCTCCCGAAGAGAACCAGTATACCATCCGCGTCTCTACGGAAGCATCCAACGGGTTGCTGGAGTTTAATACGATGGCGGATTATATCAACGGTAAAAGCGTGACCTATACCAATGGATTGTCTGTCTCTGCCACTACTGCCTATCAGGTGACGGTAAGATCGGTCACATCCTCTTTTTCGTCCGCTGCCGGCAATACGTTGCCGTTGGATGTCGTTCGCCTGCAATTGAACGGAGATTCCGGAACACGGTATATCCGCCCGCTCTCAACAGCGACACAAACCATACTGGAAGGTGCTTCTACCGGAGGAAACGCTGTAAACTTTGATATTATCTACTCCACCGAGGCAAATGACTCACGCCTGTTTAATATATCCCCAGACCAGTACGAGACATCGTTGATGTACGAAATTTCTCCCAGATAAAAATGCTCCACAACAGAAAGGCGTTTTGCTTCATAGGGTTGCTACTTGTAAATCTTTACTCTTCTTATGGGGTGAAGGCCCAGGCTGTCACGGGGGAACCTCTTGTTTTGGAGATAAGGCAGTCATCGGTCAATGCGCAGGTCGTAAGCCATATACTCAAGATTACCAATCTGTCGGGACTGCCGTTTCACGGAACAGTCCTGTTGGATCCTCTTTCTGATCTTCGTTCCCTTTCACGGGAGGAACAGGAGCTCTCGGTGGCGCCGGGAGACAGTGCTTTCATTGCTTATCGCTTAGTAGTGGGACGCGATCTTGGGGCCGGAAGGAAAACCATCAGGTACCTCATTCTTGACGGGAAGAAGGAAAGCATACTGGCGCAGGAGACCTATATCGATATTGAAGAAAGGGAGCAGATATACCTTTCGGTCAGTGATGCCCCATTGATGGTTCCCCAGGACGGGGACTCGGTAAGGATAGATGTAACGGTGAATAATAGCGGCAACACCTATCAGGAGGTGACAGTGGTATTCAATGTGCCTAACCTGCGCGAAGTATCTCCTTTTACCGAAATGAAATTTACGATGGTTCCTATGGAACAAAAAAGGGTTACCTACAGTTTTATACCCAGCGCTAACCTTCTCTCATCGGGACAGTTCCCCGTACATATAACCGGGATGAAAGGGAAGGAGAAAACCATTTTTGGCAGCAAAACCCTTACAGTACAGAATATTTTTACCAACAGGAGGTATGTGGATACCAATCCCGCTTTCAGATTGTACCCGGGACAGGGAACGACCGATAATTCCCTTACACTCAGCTACCGCCAGTATACTTCATCATCGCATATGATGCAATTGCAGGGTGGCGGATACATAAACCTGCCTGCGGGCTATCTTCACCTGAAAGGAAATATATATAAATACAGTACCGTGCAGGATCCCATGATTACCAATACCGCATTGATGTATAAGCTCGATGAAAACGAATTCACCATCGGTAATGTGAGTGAGCAAATGGAGTTGCCCTTGTTCGGAAGAGGTGCCAAAGCGATGTTGTCGACTGGTGATCGGCAAAAGACACTTACTTTTGGAGCAGTCGACCAGAATTTCAACCTGATCGGATCGCAGCCATGGTTTACTGACTACTATTCTTTTTATGTGGAGGGGGCGCTAGGTGCCAATAATTCCGACAGAGGCATGAAAGCGACCTATATCTACCAGAAAAATCCGTATGAAAAAGCGACCTATAATGTGGGAGGATTGCAATGGAGAAATGTGATAGCCAAAAACTGGAATGTTCATTTGATTGCACATGCTACTTTGAGTAACTATGAAAACCAGCCGGACACCAAATTCTCCGGTGCGGCGGAATTCAGGTACAGGGGTAGTTTCCCTTCGGGATTCTCACTCGACGGATCGGGCTATTACAGCGATGGTTATTTTCCCGGGAGCAGAAAAGGTACACTCTCCCTTACACAGGGGGCCAGCAAGAGATTGTCGGAAAAGATACATATCAGCGGTAGTATAGGTTACAACAGGACAGCCCCAAAATCGTATGCCTACAGCTATACCTACCGTTCGGAAAACAGTTATGGAAGCCTTATGCTGTCACTGCCGCAGTTAAGAAGAGTCTCTTCGTCGCTCTCTTACCGGTATCAAGGGGAAAGTTCGCCCTCCTACACTTCCTGGCTGGGAGAAGAAAGTACCACAGGAAATGTACGGATGGCCTCCCATCGGATGGGATGGCAATGGAGATGGCAAAGCCCCAATGTCAGGCATTCCCTGCTCGGCATGCTGGAAGGGGGATTTTATACCGATCCTCTGGGAGACAATCGGATTGGTCAGGCAAAGGCCACCCTGAATTATTCATACCACGGGGTGATGATGGAGACCTCATACCAGAAGGGAGCTTACTATCTTTATGAGTACATGATGGCGAAACAACAGGGCAAGCAGTTCGACCGGTTTACGGCGTCGGTATCCACCAACCAGCGGATATCGAAAAAACTCTCTTTTTCCTCGGGCTTTAATTTCAGTCATGATGTATACCAGGGTAGCGTGCCGTCGGCAAACCTTACTGCCAATTTCCTGGCAAAAGACAATATGGCTTTTTTCGCGAATGCTTACTGGTACCGCTACCAGTTTGTCAATACTACCAATATATTCAATGTGCAGGTGGGAGTGACCTGGAATTTTAGTAAAGCACAACCCATGAAGGGGCGGAAAAGCAGGGTGATCGCGCAGGTCTATTACGACCATAACGCCAATAACCGCTATGATGAGGGAGATGAACCGGCCGCCGGTTATCTGCTGAATATCGATAATAAAGCATTTATCTCGGATAAAAACGGCAAGGTGCGTTATTCGCAGGTTCCTTACGGTGAGTATAGCGTGAAGCCGATGCAGAGCGGCCGCTGGTTTTTCGGTCGGAAGGATATCACCGTTGGCAGTAGTAGGACATCTGTTTCTATTCCCCTTACACAGAGCGGTACATTGCAGGGAAGTGTAGCCTATATCAGTAATGAGCAGAGTGTGGAAATCATACCGAGATATGAAGGTCTCCGGTTTACGATAATGAATGCCGACGGGGTAATTGTACAAACTGCTGTCACCGGTGCGGATGGGAAATTCACTACTTTCCTGCCCATGGGAACTTATACTGTTACACTGGACAAAAACACATTACCTGAGCATACCGATTGTGAAGACTTTAGCCGGACCTTGAAGATTGAAGCCGGCAAGACGATGAATCTCGATCCTTTCAATATTGAAGTGAAGGAGAGAAAAGTGAATATGAAACGTTTCTTCACCGCAGAGTAATCCTTAGTTGAAAAATGCGAATTTGACTTAAAGGTGATATCTTCATTTTGCAATGCCTGCAGGTTAAAATTAGAAATCACTCTCTCGTCATGAAACAACATGCCCGGACCGTATGTATTAAATATCCGTACAATTTTAATCAGTGTGTTTTATTCTTATTTTGTTAAATTTTTCCTTTTTCCTCATCCTTTTTCCTTTCCGTTGTGTCTACTATAAAGAAGCAATAATAAGCTTTCAAAAGTGTTAAATCAGTATCTACGGAAGAGAAAAGGTGAGGTAGTCAAGAGAAACTAATTTTTTAATGTCTAATTTTTAATATGTAAAACAAACCATGGGAAAAATTCCAATGAAAAGGCGATGGATGATTCTAATGTCGCTCTTTGTGTTGAGTACTGTAATCAGTCCGGCACAAAAAGTGAGCCTGAATTTCAGCCAAACAAATCTGAGAACTGTACTGGAAAGTATCACTCAACAGACAGATTACACTCTGGCTTTTAGCAAGGAAGTGGTGGATCTGAATGATGCCGTGACTATCAGGGTGACCGATACCGATCTTACCCAGGTGTTAGACCAACTGTTTACACCCCGTAATATCGGTTATGAGCTAAGGGACAACAAAATTTATATTTTTGACAAACCCGCTGCTGCAATGGCAGAAACACAGCAGGCCCAGCAACAGGAAGTACGCCTGAACGGGCGGGTAACCGATGAAAACGGCGATCCGGTCATCGGTGCCAATATTTCCGTTCCGGAAACAACTATTGGAACTGTGACCGATATAGATGGAGATTTCTCGTTATCCGTGCCTAGAGGCGCTGTACTTCGCGTGTCGTACATTGGTTACCTGGAACAACAATTTACGGTTACCAACCAAACAGTCCTCAATGTACAATTGCAGGAAGACAACGAAGTGCTTGATGAATTGGTCGTTGTGGGATACGGTGTGCAACGTAAGAGTGTAGTCACGGCGGCGATCAGCCGGGTGACAGCCGAAGAACTGAATACCACCCGCCCGTCGCGTGTGGAAGATGCGCTCAAAGGAAAAGTATCCGGCGTGCAGATCACCCAAAGCTCGGGCCAACCCGGTTCCGACTCCAAAGTACGTATCCGCGGTATCGGTACAGTGAACAATAGTAATCCTCTCTATATCGTGGACGGCATGGAAGTGGGCGGAGGTATCAACTACCTCAATCCAGTGGATATTGAATCGGTGGAAATACTGAAAGATGCTGCCTCGGCGGCTATCTACGGCGCACGTGCCGCGAACGGTGTAATCCTTATCACCACCAAGAAAGGGACAAAAGGGAAAGCCACCGTCAATTATGATGTAAGCTATGGATGGCAGAACCCCTGGAAACACCGGGAAATATTGGATGGGCAGGAATACATGGTGATCATGAATGAAATGCAGATCAACGATGGGAATCTGCCCCGCTATACCAATGAACAGATTGCAGGTGCGGGTGCAGGTACCAACTGGCAGAAAGAAACATTCTATAAGAATGCACCGGTACAGAACCATCAGGTAAGTGTTTCCGGTGGAACGGAAGATCTGCTCTATTTCCTTTCGTTTGGTTATTTTGACCATGCAGGTATCGTGGGAGGAAATCATGATAAATCGAACTACAAGCGTTATAGCTTGCGTTCCAATTCTACTTATACGGTTTTTGAAGAGAAGGGACGTTCATTCCTGAATAAAGTTACCCTGGGTGCCAACATGGGTTACTCAAGGGATAAATCGTCCGGTGTCGAAACCAATTCGGAATATGGTTCTATACTGGGAAGCGCGCTTACTTTCTCTCCCCTTGTATCGGTATATGCCGATGATGATACGGCTACCGGAATTTTGGCGCAGTATCCACATGCCGTAAAAAATGGAGACCGGGTTTTCTCGCTGCCTCCTTCCGGATTTCAGGAGATTGCCAATCCCGTGGCGATGTTGTATCAACCTTCGGCGGGAATCAATAACTCCGACAAATTCGTGAGCACATTCTGGGGTGAAATACAGATCTTGCCGGAATTACGCTTCAGGACTTCTTATGGGGCTGACCTGGCTTTCTGGGGATACGACACGTATACTTTCCCTTATTTTCTGGCAACGCAGGGAAAAGATCAGCAGTTCAGCACGGTGCAGAGTGAAATGAACCGTGGCTATCGATGGCAGATCGAAAACTATTTCTCTTACGTCAAGACATTCAACGATGTGCATAATCTCTCCGCAGTACTCGGGCAATCGGCTTCACGTTACAGGCAGAGAAGCCTAGGAGGAAACGACCGTGACCTGCTGGAGACGGATCCCAATAAGGCCAATATCAATTCAGCCATTGCCGACAGGCAACTGGAGCGGACATGGGGTGGAACCAACGGTTTTGATTTTACCGGTAGCGCTTCTTATTTCGGCCGTGTGGACTATAATTATGACCAACGTTATATGATGCAGGCCACTGTACGCCGCGATGGTTCCACCAGCTTCGGACCCAATAACAAATGGGGTGTGTTTCCTTCTTTCTCACTGGGATGGAACCTGACCAATGAGGCATTTATGCAAAACCGCCCGGAATGGTTCGATTATATGAAACTGCGTTTCAGCTGGGGTAAGAATGGTAACGACCGTATCGGCGACTTCCTCTATACCGCCCTGATGGAAGGAGGACAAAATTATTACTTTGGTGGCGGATACCAGTTGAGCAATGATCCCAAAAAAGTGGGAGAAGTGGGAGGTTCCATGCAGTATGGAAGTTCGCCCGGTTATATCCCCAATCCCGATGTGAAATGGGAAGAATCGGCACAGACCGACATAGGGCTGGAAGCCCGTTTCCTGAATAACAGGTTGACCTTCGGATTCGATTATTTTAAGAAGAAAACCATTGATATGCTGATGTATCAGCCGATACCTGATTATGTGGGGTTAGGAGCACCTATAGCCAATGTGGGTGATATGGAAAACAAAGGGATAGAGATTGAACTGGGGTGGAAACATTCAGTAGGCGATTTCAACTATTTCGTTTCAGCCAATGCTTCTTATCTCAAGAACAAACTGGTCAACCTGGGGAATGAAACCGGTGAGCAGATCTACCAGGATGCAGGTGCATCGGGTGTGGGAAGCTATGTGAAAGGAAAGAATGGAGAGGTATTTCCTTTCTTCTATGGATATAAAACTGACGGTATTTTCCAAAATCAGGCTGAGGTAGATGCCTATGTCAATGAAAAAGGAGAGAAGATGCAATCTTCCGCCCGCCCCGGTGATGTACGCTTTGTGGACCTGAATGGTGATGGTGTGATCAGTGATGAAGATAAGACAAAAATCGGCAAGGGCGCTCCCGATTGGACCTACGGGTTTACCTTGGGGGCAGACTGGAAAGGGTTCGACCTGAATATGTTCTTCCAGGGAACGATCGGTAACGATGTGTTCGATTTTGCGCAACGTGGTGACATACCCGCGGCGAATCGTCCCGCATGGATTCTCGACCGCTGGCACGGTGAAGGTACATCCAACCATATTCCCCGGATGACTTCGGCCAATCCTAATAGCAACTGGCGCTCGTCAGACCTCTATATCAAGAACGGATCATACCTCCGTCTGAAATCAGCCCAGTTAGGATATACACTTCCTTCCCATATCACGAAAAAGATCTCGTTGCAGCGATTGAGAATTTATATCTCCGGCGACAACCTGCTCACCTTTACCGGCTACGACGGTTTCGATCCGGAAATGGCTTCCGGGGATGCCAATTCTTCGGCCGGAGGTTACACTACGGTGGGTGTGGACCGCGGTATCTATCCGCAGGCACGGACCATTTCATTGGGCGCGAACATAACATTTTAATGAATTAAAAACAGTCAAATATTATGAAGAAATATATCAACTTATTGATCATTATACTCCTCGTGGGGGTGGTCTCCTGTAGTGACGATTTTCTGACCAATTCCACTACGGAGAAGCAAGCCGCCGGTGAGCCGGCCACGGAGGGAGCAATCCTATCGAATCTGGCATCGGCATACCAGGTGCTGCTTTTCGACAGCTATGCCAGACAAAACTATAACAGTATCGTGTTGATGTCCGACCTTCGTTCGGATGATATTTTCAAGGGAGGCGGTGACGCAGGTGACCAGCGTCAACTTTACCTGTTATCGCTTTTTACCACTACTCCGCAAGAGAACATAGCCGGATTATGGAATATTTATTATCAAGGTATCGCAAGGGCCAATAATGCCATTGAAGCATGTGAAAATGCGATCGGCTTCGATACCAAAGAGGATGCGAAAAAGCTAAACCAATATAAAGCAGAAGCGCATTTCCTACGCGCCTTCTATACCCACTGGCTTTGGAAATTCTGGGGTAACATCCCTTATTTCGAGGAATTGTTGATCGATCCTCCCTATATGGCACGCCAATATACGGCCGACGAGATTTATGCCGAAATTATGGAAGACCTGGATTTTGCCTTGGGAAAAGATGAAGAGGGAAACGACCGGTTACCGATGAGGCTCCTCAAGGACAGCAAGCAAGAAGATATTTTAGCCTCTATCGGCCGGGTGAATAAAGCATCTGCCGTCATGTTGAAAGCGAGGGTGGTGCTTTATCAGAAAGATCAGGGCCGCTATGGCGAAGTGACCGCGAATCTGGCGGAAGTGATCAACAGTAAAGAGTATGTATTGTTCCCCGACTTCGCAGAAATATGGGTCGATGAAAATGAGGTTACCAACAATTCTGCCAACAGGGAGTCGATATTCGAAGTAAACCATTTGCCGGAAGGAAAAACCTGGGGTAATGGTAATCAGGGTTATGGAACTAACCTGCCCGCTTTTATCTCACCCAATGAGCTCAATGCAGGAGGTGAGATCGGCGACTTTAAAGGCGGCTGGGGTTTCGGACCTGTACGTCCCGCCACCTGGAATGTATATGAAGAGGGAGATACCCGCCGGGAAGGTTCTATCAACCGTTGGGAACCCGGTCAGTACACCGCCCGTTTTCAGGATACAGGATTGTTCCAGGCTAAATATGCTGCTCGGGTGGGATATAATCCGCAAGGTGATGTCGACCTGAATTACTGTAACAACCTGCGCGTTTTCCGTTATTCGGAAACATTGCTTACGTATGCCGAAATGTTGGTCATGCACGGGCAAAGCCCGGTAGGTGCTATTACCGCCCAGGATTGTATGGATTTGGTGCGTGAGCGCGCTTTTGGCAAACCTGCCTCTATTCCTGCTACCGCAGAGAATATCAAACTGGAACGCCGCCGTGAATTTGTGGGCGAAGGCATCCGTTTCTGGGATATCGTCCGTTGGGGGGATACGAACCTGCTTACGGAAAACCTGACTGATTACAATAGTGTCCGTACCTGGAACGATTATAGCAAGTATTTGCCTATCCCGCAAGCGGAGATAGACAAAACAGCCGGTATGGGTGAATTTGAACTAAAACAAAATCCGGGATATAATTAAGAACCAAGAATCAAGACTTTTAAATGAAAAGTAAAAAATGAATAATTGAGGATGTGAGATTATTATCCACTTCTAATTTCAAACTTCAAACTTTTAAGTTCTTAATTTTAAGTTCTTAGTTCTTAGTTCTTAGTTCAAATATCAAACTTCTAACATCAAAATATAATCAAATGAAGAATATAATAAAAAAACAATCATGGATACTGTTGCTCCTTCTTTTGGTAGCTGCATGTAGTCCCCAGGAATTGGATGATTACTCGTTGGGTAAAGTGGCTTCTATCACCGATGAGCAAGTTACTTTTACTCAGACTGTATCACCTACCAGTGATAATATGATCACTTTTACGAGTACAACACAACTCCCCGGCAACGGTGTGTATACCCTCCGGTGGGATTTGGGAAATGGCTCTTCCGGAAACAAGGAGACGGCGGTCGGTTTATATCCTTTTGCCGGTGACTATACAGTGACCTTGTCAATCCATTCCGCTGACGGGGTGATTGCCCGGAAAAGTGTGGCGCTCAGTTTCGCTGACAATGATTTCAGTCTGGTGGATACACCGGCTTACAGGAATCTGACCGGAGGAGCGGAGAATGCCGAAGGCAAGACATGGGTATTCGACCAGTATAATAATTTCGCTGCCGAAGTGGCCGAAGCGCTGAAACCGTTAAAAGATAAATATCCTGCTGATGAGAAAGCCGCGGCTTATGATATAAAAGGACACATGGGCTTAGGGCCACAGGGTTCCCGTGGACAGAACTGGTGGGGTGCCGGAGCCAATGAAAAAAGCCACTGGGAGATGTACTCTTCCAAATTCACCTTTATTCAGGAAGGCGTGCAACTGAAGATAGAGAAAGAGGGGAATAATGGCTATGGAAGAAAAGCCAGTTCAGCGAGTGTGGGTGGATTTACGGTAACCAATACCGACGTGGACGATGTGACTTTCAATTATAGTGGCGGAGATTATACCTTCTCTATCGATGAGTCGGGTGAATTTCCTGTCCTTACTCTGACCGGAAATGCTTTCATGGGTTATTACGCCGGCAGTCAGGACTACGAGATCATCTACCAAACCGACAAAGTGATGGCACTTCGTGTGAATAATACGGTAGAGGGGCAGGACTGGGTCTTTGTATACTGTATTGAAGAACTGAATGTGGAAGCACCGGCGCCTCCGAAAGAACTGAAAGCTATTCCTCTTTCTGAAGATTTTGAAGGGGATAAAATCCTGACTTTCGCACAGGAAGATATGGGCGATGTGAGCCGGGTGGTTGATAACCCACTACCGCTTCCAATCAATACGTCGGATAAAGTGTTCCGTTATTGGAAATCCACCGCTTTCTATAGTAACCTATCCTTTACTGCTCCCGATTATAAATTTGATCTTACGACACAGAATAAGATAAGGGTGAAAGTGTATATACCTTCGTATAATGATTATACGACCGAAAATAATGTGGACGGGGAATGGATCTCCAACCGCAAGCTGTTGCCACAATTGGCAATTAAGCTGCAAAACAGTGAACATGGCAGTCCGTGGGAAACCCAAACGGAGATTGTAAAGGCCGATTTGGAGAAAGATAAATGGCTTGAACTGGAATTCGACTTCAGTGGTGTGGCCAACCGGACAGATTATGACCGGATAGTGATTCAGTTTGGTGCTGAAGGACATGCTGGTTCCGGTTTCTTCTTCCTTGATGATTTTAAATTTGAATAGTAAACCAAAGAATTGTAAGGCTGCCGTGAGAAAAAACGGCAGCCTCTTTTTCCTGATCGTTTTAATTGTATGAAAAAAATGAACCTGATATTATCTGCATTATTGGTGCTTTTATCCGCCTGCGGGGATAATAACGAACCTGCCCCTGTCACGCCCCAGCCGGGAGTGGATGTGAAATGGACAGTCTCGCCGGCGACCGTTTCATTATCTGCCAGGGGAGAAACGAAGAGTGTGATAGTGGATGCCAACGGTGAATGGACGGTAAAGTCCGATCAGACATGGTGTACGGTGAACCCGGAACAGGGTTTCAGCGGTCAGACCAGCCTGAAGATAACCGCTACGGGAAATAGCCAGACCGAATCCCGGACGGCGCAACTCACTTTCTCTTCAGGTGAGAACAGTCATACCTATACGGTAACTCAGGTGGCGGCTGTGATAGAAAATCATGTGCCGGACGGTTACTCTTTGGTATGGAAAGAGGAGTTTGATGCCGACAGGCTGAGCGGTGGTAAACCCGCACTCCCGGATATGAAAAAATGGTGGTACGAAGTTGAAGAACCGGGATGGGTCAATAATGAACTGCAAAAGTATGTGGCAGGTGTCTTTAATGGCGATACCGTATCCGCCATTTATGACGGCACATTGAAGATCATCGCCCGAAAGCAAGGAAATATCGTGATATCGGCACGGCTCAATACCTCTGAAAGCTGGACCTATGGTTATTTTGAAGCACGGTTAAAGGTGCCGGGTGGAAAAGGAACATGGCCTGCCTTCTGGATGATGCCCAAAAATTTTGAGAGTTGGCCCGATGACGGTGAGATAGATATTATGGAATATGTGGGGTTTGACCCTGACGTGGTGCACTCTTCCATCCATTGCAAGGCTTATTATCACTCAATCGGCACCCAAAAGACCGCTACAAAAAGGATAGCCAATGCCGAAACCGAATTCCATGTCTATGCGATGGAATGGACTCCCGATTATATCAAGGGATTTGTGGATGGTGTGGAATATTTCCGGTTCGACAACGATAAAAAAGGCAACAAAGATACCTGGCCTTTCGATGCTCCGTTCTACCTGAAACTCAACCTCGCCTGGGGCGGCGACTGGGGAGGAGCGCAAGGTGTTGACGAAACCAAATTGCCTGCTACCTATGAGATTGATTATGTAAGGGTGTTTCAGAAGAGTTAAGAATGAAGAGTTAAGAATGAAGAATGAAGAGTGAAGAGTGAAGAATTAAGAGTGAAGAATTAAGAATGAAGAACTAATAGTTAAAAGTGAAAAATTAAAAATGAAAAGGATTGGTTTTATCATCATGGCAGGCTTCCTGCTTGTGGGATGTAACGGAGGGAATAAAAAGGTATCTGGCTTGGGCTTGGATGCCGGTATCGAGAAAAGGATCGACAGTGTCATGGCAAAGATGACACTTGAGGAGAAAGTAGGGCAGATGGCACAGTTCACCCTCGATGTGATTGGGAAAGGGGGGAATCTCTATTTCAGTGATGAGCCTTTTGAAATCGATCCCGCCATGCTCGACACGGTGATCGGCAAATATAAGGTGGGTTCCATTCTGAATACGGCCAATAACCGGGCACGTACCCCCGAAGTATGGGAAAAGACGGTCCGGACGATACAGGAAAGGGCATTGGCAGAGACCGGCATACCGGTAATTTACGGTATCGACGCCATCCATGGGACTACTTATACTGCCGGATCTACCCTTTTCCCGCAGGGAATAGGGATGGCCGCCTCTTTTAATACCGATCTGATGAAAGAAGGTTCCCGTATCACCGCTTATGAGACTCGTGCAAGCAATATTCCCTGGACTTTTGCACCTACAATGGACTTGGGAAGGGATGCCCGTTGGTCGCGCCAGTGGGAGAGTTATGGCGAAGATGCTTATCTCAATGCCCGGATGGGTTTGGCTTCCACGCTCGGCTTTCAGGGTGATGACCGGAACAATATAGGTAGCCATCATATCGCCGCCTGTACCAAACATTATATGGGCTATGGTGTCCCTGTCTCAGGTAAAGATCGTACGCCGGCCCTTATTTCCGAAAGCGAGTTGCGGGAAAAATATTTTGAACCTTTCCGTACTTCTATCGTGGAAGGAGGGGCGCTCTCGCTGATGGTCAACTCGGGCATTATTAACGGAGTTTCCACCCATGCCGATTACAGGTTGCTCACTGAATGGGTCAAAGAGGATCTTGCCTTCGACGGAGTGATCGTGACCGACTGGGCCGATGTGCAGAACCTGCTCTCCCGTGATCAGATCGTCGCCGACTATAAGGGGGCGGTGAAAACAGCCATCAATGCCGGAATCGACCTGGTGATGGAACCTTATAACCTTGCATTTTGTCCTGCTTTAGTGGAATTGGTGAATGAAGGTGAAGTGCCGATGGCGCGGATCGATGATGCAGTACGGAGGGTCTTGCGGTTGAAATTCCGTTTGGGACTCTTTGAACAACCCTATTGGTCGCATTCCGATTATCCCGATTTCGGAAGCAGTGAGAGTGAAGCTATGGCGAAAGTAGCCGCGGATGAGGCGATCACCTTGTTGAAAAATGAAAACAATATTCTTCCGTTGCCGGCCAACGCCCGTATTCTGGTGACAGGCCCGAATGCGCACTCAATGCGTACCCTTAACGGAGGTTGGAGTTACTCATGGCAGGGGGAAAAGACCGAAGAGTTCGCACAGGACTACAATACTATCTACGAAGCATTGCAAAATAAATTCGGTGCCACCAACGTGAGATATGAACCGGGGGTTACCTATAAGATGGATGGTCAGTATTACGAAGAAAATCCTCCGGAGATCGGAAAAGCAGTATCTGCCGCTACCGGAGCCGATTATATCGTGTTGTGCCTGGGTGAGAATTCCTATTGCGAAACGCCGGGTAATCTGGATGAGTTATCCCTTTCAGAAAACCAGACTGCCCTTGCGCTGGCCATACAAAAAACAGGAAAACCGGTCATATTGGTACTGAATGAAGGCCGTCCCCGACTGATCCGTAAGATTGAACCGGGTTCCGAAGCCGTCCTCCAGCTTTATCTCCCGGGAAATTTTGGAGGTGACGCGCTGGCCGATATCCTCGCGGGGGATGTCAACCCGAGTGGAAAGCTACCCTATACTTACCCAAGGTTTGAGCATGGTTTGATTACCTATGATCATAAACCGAGCCAGAATATCGATGGTAAAATGGAAGGGGCTTACGATTATGGGGCACAGACATCGGTGCAGTACCCGTTCGGGTTTGGGTTAAGTTATACCACGTTTGAGTATACCAATTTATCGGTAAACAAGAGCGATTTTGTATCGGGTGACCTTCTGACTGTGACTGTAGATGTGAAGAATAATGGAGCGGTAGCCGGTAAAGAAGCGGTATTACTTTTTAGCAGTGATATGGTGGCCTCCCTTTCACCTGACGTGCGCCGTTTGCGTGCATTTGAAAAAATATCGCTCGCACCGGGAGAAACCAAGACTGTGACATTGCAGCTGGCAGCTGACGATCTTGCCTTTGTCAATGAGAAAGGAAAGTGGACGCTTGAGGCGGGCGAGTTCAAATTGCAGGCGGGCAATCAGATAGCCATGGTCAATTGCACCAAGACCCGTATATGGGATACTCCCAACAAATGAAATAATTCAATGTCCGCAAACCATGGACATGCAATAAAAAAGTTCATCTGGGGCGGTAGAATAAAATGAAGTAGAGTAGGAATCAAAAAGTTGATGAACCGGTTACTTGTCCATCCAAAAAATAGCAGGTATACCGGTTCTTTTGATTTCTATCCTTTTCATTATGCAAAAAGCATAATTTGGCGGGAAGGCATGTAGGTGCATTTGAAAAAGTTTTTCACTAAAAATTCACTTTGTTTAGAAAATTAAATTTATCGTTAGAAAAAATTATAACTTTGTGCATTATTCATCCCAGTATAATTAATCATGAAAAAGAAGCAGCAGCAGTCCTCCCAGATTCTCTCTCCGGAAAACTATATTCGTCAGAGAGCCCGCAGTCTCCCGATTTTCAAATGTTTTGTCAATGAAGGCTGGGAAGAGTCCAGTATTGCGCATGTAACTGTTGGCCGTAACCATATCAACGGGAATATCACCTGGTGTTCATATCTTGTCGATCTGGGATGTCTTGGGGTGAAAGATACGATGTATCAATTCAATGTCCCGGAATATGAATTTAATGAGTATAGGAGTGAATTAGAGGTCAATCTCGACATCATTGAAATCGATTACAATCTGGCGCATAATATTATCCATGCGGGATGGGAATATGCGGAAGAGGTTGGTTTTGAGCCACATAAAGATTTTCTATCCATCACTTCGTATATGCTTGAGGAAGACAGTGACGATATACCGTTGGTAGAAATAGCATGTGGTGGTGAAAATGGCAAGCCGGTTTTTATGCAAGGTCCCTTTGAGGATGATGCAATGGCCAAAATGATTATCAACAGGCTGGAAAAGAATTTGGGAGCCGGTAATTTTGACTATGTCCTTGCGGTGGATAATCCCATGTCTGGCAGTTCTTCTGACGATGAGTGGGATGATGACGGCGAGTGGGATGACGAGGATTTTGATGACTTCATGGATGACTTGGATAGTTTTCGTGAAGAATATGCCGAAAACAGTCATGAAGAGAATGTAGCAGCTTTTCTGGAACTGACGCAATATTTAGAGGAAATGAATCTGGATGATGCGGCATCTGACAATGGCCGCGATGACCCCGATCCGGGAGAAGACAGACGTGTGGTAAGAGTGGAAGCGCTGGCCGATCTGTTGTATCAAGATATTGTCGATTTTAAGGATGTGGGCAAATGGCTTCGGAAATGGGAGAAAGAAGCGCAGGGTTATGCTATCACGAATGCCGCTTTCAGTAGGATGCTTGGCCTGCAAGACGACGATGGAATAGAATATGAGGACTTGTCTTATTTGACCAAAGAGAAGGAAGATGCCAAGCTGATGGAATATGTGCGGGAGAAGTGGGGTGAACTGCCTTATGTCACCTTTCTGGAGTTGCAGGGTATGAATGATGTAGAAAAAAGGAAAGATAGAATAGCGCAGGCTCTCGATCAGTATCCCGATCATCCTCTCCTGAAATTGGAAGAAGTGACAACAAGGATTAATGATAAGAGAGTAAACGAAAAGGAATTGTCATTTAAATCCTTCTTTGGCAACAGAAAGGAAATCACTTCGGATGAATATCTGAGGCTGCAGTTTGTGAGGCTTCACTATTTTATCGAGAATTTTGATCTGGCAGGTATTGAAAGCTTGATTCTTTTCAGTAATCCTCAAAATACTCCCGACGACGGGGACTTCATCCAGTTTGCTCCCATATTATATGCCGCAAGAATTTCTGTCCTGAGGTTGTTTCTTCTCCAAAAATGAGGTTTTTATTTTAAATATTTTTTTGCACCTTTTCATAATATAAGATGCGCCTCGGAAAAGTTCAACAAGTTAGATTATTCCTGCGTTCGGCAAAACGAGTAAACTCGTTCTGCTCTCTCTTAACGGAATAATTCAAACAAGTTTGGCTTGTCTTTCGGCTTTCATTATATTTGCAGAAATTCCGATTGGAGAATAAAGTTCGAATAAATTCAGTCGTTTTCTCGTCATGACATAGCTCAAGCAAGCTTGGCTCTGTTCATTTGGCTTAACGAAAACGTTCAATTACATTAGACTATTTTTCGCTATGGCATAGTTCAAGTAAACTTGACTCTGCTCATATAGCTTATCAAAATAGTTCAATTTCATTAGTCGTTTTCTGCGCTCGGCAAAACAAATAGATTTGTTCTGCTCTTGCTTAACGAAAACGTTCACAATTCTTATTTTGTAGGAAATGGCAGAGAGTATGGTGTTGGATAACCTTTTCAGGAAGATTGCCTTTGAGGACGACAGGGAAGCATTTCGGGAATTGTTTTTCGACTTCTATCCATCTCTCTGTGTCTTTGCACAGCGCTATATCGCTTCCCCTGAAACTTGTGAAGATATTGTACAGGATACTTTTTTCCATTTATGGAAAAACCGGAAGAAAATCGAGATTACCGCTTCTTTCAGAAATCTGCTGATAACCAGCGTGAAGAACAGTTGTATGGATTATCTCCGGAAGCAATCCGTACGGCAGGCTCATTCTGAGAAGCAGGTCGCTGAAGCCATTTCCGAAAGTTGTTCTGTCGACACCCCTGAAGTGGTCTATACCATCAGGGAACTGGAAGCAATGCTCCATACTGCGTTGGAGCAGATGCCCGAAAACGTGCGCAGGGCTTTCAAACTGAGCCGGTTTGAAAATATGACCTATAACCGGATAGCAGAAGAGATGTCTGTCTCACCTAAAACTGTGGAAGCCTATATTAGTAAAGCATTGATTATCTTAAGAGTAGAGTTAAAAGATTACCTTCCATTGGTGTTGGTAATGTGTAGCACCGTTTGTTTGAATTGTTGAGTCTTCAATATACGTCAGTCTGACATCCACTGCCATGCAGGAAGGACTTCGATGGTCATGTTTTCTTTTTTGAAACGATCGGATTGATTTTTCGTTATTATCCACCCATGCTCTTTATTTAAGTATTTCATGGCATAGAATAACCCGTCTATTTCTCGCTGCATATTAAGATTATTGATCTCATTACAAACTTGATATAAATTTTTTGGCAGGCCGTTGTGGGTAGTTACAAAATCGCATTCACCTTTGTTCTGGAAATAGTATATTCCTTTGTTTTGACGACGGAGATGCTGAAAAACTGCGTTCTCCAGAATATGTCCATCGTTAGGTGAAAAGGTTATCTTGTTCTGGTGGTAAATTCCCAAGTCGCTCGCGTATATTTTTTGAGGATTACGTATCTGCTTTTTAACGGAATAATCAAACATTGGCACAAAATCGAGCAAGTATGCGTCTTTCAGATAAGAGAAATAATCCAAAAAGGTATTTGCCGATTTAATACCAAACATACCCGACAGGCTGTTCGCCGAAACCAGGGTTCCAATATTCGAAAGTAAATAAACCGTTAATTGACGGAGTGAGTTCACATCTTTCAATCCATGACGTACTGCAATATCTCTTATAAGGATATCGTCTAATAAATCGTTCAGGTATTTGTCAATACCCGTACGCAGATAGTCGGGCATACCACCACTTTGTAGAAAAGCAGAATACGAGATATTTGTCATTATTATTGCAAAATATTTGTCATTGCCACTGCAAGATGTTTGTCGTTCCTGATATCGAAAATTCCCTGACTTGAATCTTGGTTATTGGCTCTTTTTTTCTACCCTAACATAGGGTATTTCCATTCTCATACGTCAAGTAAATATAAGAAGGGATAAAATACCTTTACCGAACAGTACATTCAAACATAGATCTATATAAAAGAAGCTGATAATGAATGAATTTGATGATACACTCCATGGTTTGTCTGAAAATCTCAGGAAACAAAAAGAGATAGATTCCGATAAAGCATGGACACAGTTATCGCGTAAAATCACTTTTCTTTCTTTCCGTGTAAAAGCATGGAATATTACCCGAACAGCAGCGGTGATACTGCTTCCTTTATTTTTGTTGCATCAATACGTGATACAACCCAATTTAAAAATAACTCCTCCGGAGATGATTACCCTCGTTTCGGCTCCTGGGATGGTTACAAAGGCCGTATTACCCGACGGCAGTGAGGTCTGGCTCAACGCGCAGAGCGAACTGACCTAT
The DNA here is from genome assembly GCF_040307845.1 of Proteiniphilum sp. GTDB lineage: Bacteria > Bacteroidota > Bacteroidia > Bacteroidales > Dysgonomonadaceae > Proteiniphilum. The sequence goes on along the minus strand of NZ_JAWRIS010000022.1, from coordinate 74,369 downwards.
CCGCAAAGATTTACCGGAAAAGAAAGAACAGTACAAGTGTCGGGCGAGGCTTATTTTAAAGTAGTGGCCGACAAGAAAAACCGTTTTAATGTGGTGATGCCCGATGATATCACCGTGAGCGCTTTCGGTACGGAGTTCAACATACACGCCTATAACGATGAGCCGGGATATCATGTGACGTTGGCCCGGGGAAATATTGAAGTGGCGGCAACCCGTTCGATGAAAAAAGAGACGCTGGCGGTAGGGCAGAAGGCCGTTTTAATGCCGGAAACGGGAGAAATGAATATTGTACAGGCCGATACTTATGTGGAAACAGCATGGGTGGATGGAAAGATGGTGTTCCGACGGGAGAAACTCGAAACCATTGCGCAGAAGCTCTCCCGCAAGTTCGGAGTAGTGATTCTCCTCGAAGGAGAAGCTTTGAAAGACTATGAATATACCGCCACTTTCACCGATGAAACATTGGAAGATGTTCTGGATCTCTTACAAAGATCGGCTCCAATTATCTATTCCATATCCCGGCAGGAACAACGTGCCAATAGTACTTTTACACAACGGATTGTGACAATAAAAAGTAATAAAAGATAATCAGTAACAAAAAAGAGGAGGTTTATGAAAATATAATATCCGGGATATCCGAGAAAAGGGAGAACGCTCAATACATTCTCCCCCCGATTTGCGTTGTTGGAAAATCTCACCTGACCAACAAGCAAGCTATTAAACTCATCATCATAAATTTAATAACAATGTAAAAATATGATTAATCCATTGAATAAACAAAGGATATGCATCCTTTATGATTTATTAAATAAAATTCCACTGGCCATGAGGATGACACTTCTATTATTATGTGTGTGCGCCTTTCAGTTGCATTCAGAGCTGACCTATTCTCAACAGACAAAGATCTCGTTGAATATGAAAAATAGTTCTATTGAAAAAATTTTACAGACGATAGAAGAGAAATCAGAATTCTATTTCTTGTATAACAGTAAGTTAATAGATGTAGACCGAAAAACGGATATACGGGTTAAGGAAGAGGCTATTACCTCCGTATTGACACGGTTATTTGATCCTTCGAACGTAGAATATGAGGTAAAAGGCGCACAGATTATTTTATATCCAAAAGAAATGAAGCGCATTGCTCCCGAATTGGTAGAGAACGTTGATCAACAACAAAAGAGACGAGTAAGCGGAATTGTGCAAGATGAACAAGGTGAACCTATTATCGGGGTTAATGTGATGGAGAAAGAAACTTCCAATGGAACAATTACCGATATCAACGGATCATTTACACTGCAAATAGAGGATAATGCTGTCTTACAGGTTTCGTATATAGGTTATGAATCTGCGGAAATTCATGTTGATAATCGTTCTACTGTGAATATTCAACTGAAGGAAGATCTTCAAGAGCTTGATCAGCTAGTGGTTGTTGGATACGGTGTGCAAAAAAAGGCAAATGTTGTTGGTTCGATTTCGCAGATTTCTTCCGAACTGTTAGAAAATAGGCCAGTTACTGCTCTGTCAAATGTGTTGGCAGGTCAGATGCCTGGAGTAACGCTTATTCAGCGGTCAGGAAAACCGGGAGCGAGCCCGGGTGAATTAAGAGTGAGAGGCGTCGGTTCTTTTGGGGCATCTCCTGATGCCTTGATACTGATTGATGGTATTCCCGGTAATATTAACGATGTAAGCCCTGAGGAGGTTGCATCGATCAGTGTGTTGAAAGATGCTGCATCTGCAGCTATTTATGGTGCAAGAGCAGCCAATGGAGTTATTCTTGTGGTAACCAAAAGTGGAAGCGAAGGACGGATTAAGGTAGGGTATAATGGATACGGTGGCTTTGTCCGTGCGGCTACACTCCCGGAATATTTGCCTTCATGGGAATATGCCTTGGCCTATAATGAAGCGGCGGGAACCGAAATATATACACCGGAAGTGATTCAAAAGTATAAGGATGGGAGTGATCCGGATAATTATCCTAATTCAAATTGGGTTAAAGATCTTTTGGGAGGCCGTGGGTTTCAAACAGGACATGACCTGACATTGACGGGCGGAACAAATATGAATAATTATTATTTAGCCCTAGGCTATCTGAGTCAGGATGGGATTATTGAGAAAAATAATTATTCAAGATATAACGTACGTGCTAATATGACAAGCACATTGACTAATAAACTTAAACTGACTACCCGGATAGCAGGAGTTGTATCGGAAATAAAAGAACCGGCTGTGCCCGGAGGAAAGGCTACAACAGGGATGGATGCGATTTTCAGCAATGCTTTCCGTTTTCCCTCAATTTATGCGGGGAAATTGTCCAATGGCGATTATGGTATAGGGCCGGAAGGCAACGGAACATCTGCTGCTTGGCTGGAAAGTACTTCATTTTACGAGGAGCCTATGTGGAGGGCGAACTTTAATGCCAATTTAGATTATAACCCCATTAAAGATCTCACTCTCTCGGCAATAGCCGGATATAACTTTTCACAAAAAGAAACGAAATTATTTAGGTCGACGTTTCGGCTCGACGATAATATGACAATGGCACCGTCATCTTTGGAGCAGGAGGGGGTAAGATTGGTTTACAAAACATTTCAGGCAACGGCCAATTACTCCAAAGAGTTTGTAGGCCATACAATAGGAGCCTTGGCCGGTTACTCTTTCGAACAGCAGGAACAAAGAACAATGAAAGGGATGAGAGATAAATTTCCAGGGAATGATTTGCCCTATTTGGATGCTGGTTCTCCCGATAACCAACAAACAAGTGGAGGCGGATATAATTGGACTATCCTTTCGGTCTTTGGCCGATTTAAATATGATTACTTAAACCGTTATTTATTGGAAGCTACCGTGAGACGGGATGGTTCCTCCCGTTTTCCTCCTACTAAGAAATATGGAACTTTTCCATCCTTTGCTGCCGGATGGCGTATCTCGGAAGAGCAATTCATGCAAAGTACCTCATCGTGGCTGAGCAACTTGAAGGTGAAAGGTTCATGGGGAATTTTGGGTAACCAGAATATAGGAAATTATCCATGGCAATCGATGTATAACTTAGGACAGAATTATACTATAGGAGGGATTTTTAACCAAGGATCGGCAATGGCTACCTACTCCGATCCGACAATACATTGGGAAAGTACCCGGACTACAGATGCCGGTGTAGAGATTCTTTTATGGAAGGGATTGCTCTCTCTTGATGCCTCTTATTTCTATAGGCATACCACCAATATTTTGTACAAACCGACTTCGAGCGTTTCATCGGTTCTTGGAATGAATCTTTCCGAAATGAATACAGGGTCATTGAAAAATACCGGATGGGAGTTTGATATTTCACACCGAAAGTCATTGGGTGATTTTGAGTATAATGTAAGTGGAAATTTCACTATTATACGCAATAAAGTGATGGACCTTGGCGTGGGAAACGTACAACAACCCAATGGACTTATTGGTAATGGGAGTGATCTTTTTATCGGATATCCAATGCAATCCTATTATGGTTATAAAACAGATGGTGTATTCCTCGATCAGAACGATATTGATGCATGGTATGAGAAGAATGACCAATCTAGCCTGATGCCGAAGAACAGTGCCCGTCCGGGAGACGTAAGATATGTGGATATTGACGGTGATGGCAAAGTAACTGCAGCTATGGACCGTGTAATTTTGGGAAGCCAGATTCCAACATATACTTTTGCTTTCAATATAGGAGCTAAGTACAAAAGGTTCGACACAAGTCTTTTCTTTCAAGGAGTTGCGGGAGTGAAAGGGCGACTGACAAACTATGCTGGCTTTGCCTTCTATAATCTAGGATCAATACAGAGATGGATGTGGGAAGGTCGTTTCGATTCTGAAAATCCCAAGCGGTATCCGGCCTATCCCAGACTCCAGATTTTAGGTAATTCAGAAGGAAATAACGGTTATCTTTCGGATTTATGGACGCGGAATGCAAGCTATCTGCGACTAAAAAATATACAGGTGGGGTATACCCTGCCTACAAAACTCTTAAATATGTGGCATATAAATAATTTAAGAATATATATCAGTGTGGAGGATCCGGCGACATGGACGAAATACCCGAAAGGTTGGGATCCGGAAGCGAATACAGGTGGTGATCATTATCCTAGGTTGGCAACGTATACTATTGGTGTAAACTTAAAATTCTGATGAAAATGAAAAAGATATATAATTTCACGCTTATCCTGATAATGAGTTATTGTTTCAGCTCTTGTGTAGGCGAATTAGAGATCTCTCCGTTGACTAGTCTAGACCAAGATGTAGTATGGAGCAACGAGGCGAATGCAATGACAGTGCTAATGGGTTGTTATAAAGGTAATATACCTTATAACAATACCGGATTTGAATCCGATTGGTTATCCTATAGCGGATTAATGTTTTTAGAGTTTGCTTCAGATAATGCATTTGACCGGCGTGCAACAACTACAGGAAACTCCTCTCTGCATAAATTGTCAGATGGGACACTGAATGCGTCCAATGGTAGTATTAACAACTATTGGAGAAATGCCTATCTTAAGATTGCGAGATGTAACAGATTTATTGAAAATGTGGACAAAGTTCCGACGCAGCAGCCGATTATTGATAGGATGAAATCGGAGGCACGGTTTTTAAGGGCGGTCCAGTATTTTTATCTTTCACAGTATTTTGGAGATGTTCCCCTGATAACGAATACGCTTACTCCGGAAGAGGCAAATCTGGTTGAGAAAAATACAAAAGCGCAAATCATCCTTTTTGTTGAAAAAGAATTGAATGAGATATCAGAGATTCTTCCCAGATATAAGGATTTGAAAGCTAGTGAACTAGGAAGGTCAACGGCTCAGGTTTCTTTGGCATTTCTTGGACGACTTTATTTGGCGGATAAACAGTTTACTAAAGCTGCTCAAGCCTACAAAAAGATTATTGATTGGGGTGATAATCAGCTTGATCCTGATTATCAAAGTATTTTCCTTCCTGCCAATAAGCATAGTAATGAAAATATCTTTTCGACGCAGTACCTGGAAAGTTTGGCTGGGAACGGATTGACCCAACACGCATTACCTGCCATATCTAAGGGCTGGCATCTCATATGTCCGTTGGGATCACTTTTTGAAGCCTATGATTATGTGGACGGTACCCCCTTCTCCTATGAAAATAGTCTTTATGATCCGACAGATTTAAGTAAGAACAGAGACCCCCGTTTGCGTTATACTCTTTTGGTCAATAATGCTGATTTCGCAGGTAATAAATACATCTGTCACCCGGATTCTTCACGTTCTTTAGATCAGTTGGGGGCTGGAAAACAAACTACCTATACAGGATTCGGGCTGAGGAAGTATTTTGATGAAGGCTATAGTGGTAATTTGCTTCAATATGGTGCAAATACGGTTGTTGTCCGCTATGCGGAAGTCTTATTAGGCTATCTTGAAGCAGAATTAGAGGCCGGAACAGTCATAACAAGGCAACTCCTTGATCAAACGATCAATCTTGTCAGAGGACGGGCAACGGTCAATATGCCTCCGGTAACAGAGACAGACAGGGATAAACTACGCCCTATCTTGCGTAATGAACGGAGAGTGGAACTCGCCTTGGAAGGTCATCGTTATTGGGACTTGTTACGTTGGGGAATTGCCCATGAGGTGTTGAATGGTGACTTTTATGGGGCACCTTTTCCCGGTGCCAAGAATATGCGAAAGAAGGGCGGTCAGACAGATCCAAACGATAGATGGTTTGTGATTACGAGAAATTTTAGGAATCCGCAGGATTACCAATGGCCAATACCGCAAAGCGAGCAGGATATCAATCCTAATTTGAGATAAATAAGGGAAAACGCAAGGCTATATCCTGTTACAGGGATATGACCTTGCGGTTTTTAAGAATTTATTTATATAAAAGTGATGAACACTAAAATAATATCAGTGATAGGAGTATGCGCCTTGTATGGGTCAAAAATGCTTGCGCAACAACCTATTATGCAGGTAAATCACAATGATAGTCCTGTTGTAATGAAGGAGATTGAGAAGGTCTATGGAAAACCTCCTGCGATCGAATCTCTGGTACCCCATCAGCCCAGCATTCTTTTAATCACCAGTGATCAGCAATTCTGGATGGGAATGGGCTATAATGATCCAATCCTTAAGACTCCCAACTTGGACCGGTTGGTAGAAATGGGTACAATTTATAACAGGGCATATACCTGTAATCCGGTGAGTACTCCCACTCGCTGTTCCATTATAACAGGCCTGTATCCCAGCCAGCATGGCGCTTATGCACTCGGGACGAAGTTGCCGGAAAATGTCCCTTGTATTGGTGATTACCTATCGCAGGTAGGTTACACGTCTATCCTTGTCGGTAAAGCACACTTTCAGCCCCTGGCTGGAAATGCGATTTATCCGTCCCTTGAAGCATACCCCATACTTCAAGACCTGAATTTCTGGAAGAAATACAACGGCCCTTTCTACGGATTTGACCATGTGGAGTTGGCGCGTGACCATGGAGATGAGTCTCATGTAGGTCAGCACTACGCACTGTGGATGATTGACAAGTTAAAAAAAGAAGGACGCGATCCGGAAGAATGGAAACAATGGTTTATCAGGCCGGGTGTGGTCGGTTATGCGAATGTGAGTGCAGAGATGCAAAAAATAATGGATAAAAACGGAGCGCAGGGAACCCCACAACGAGGTGCCTGGAATATACCGGAAGAATATCATCTGAATGCCTGGATCGCAGAAAGGACAAATGCGAACATAAACGAAATGCTAAAAGAAGGAAAACCTTTCTTTATATGGGCCAGTTTTTTTGACCCGCACCCTCCCTATCTGGTGCCTGAACCTTGGGCTTCCATGTATGATCCTGCAGAGATAAAATTACCGGAGGTCGATCCTGATGATCTGGAAGATATGCCTTACCATTACCGAATGACCCAGACAGGAAAAACTGGATGGGGCGCAGAGTTCGATGAGGACGGTTTTAGTATCCATGGGCTACATAACCAAAAAACAACAAAAGAACAACTGGCTGCAAACAAGGCAATATATTATGGGATGATATCCATGATGGATAAATATATAGGTCAAATACTCGATAACCTCGAAAGAGCAGGCCAACTGGAAAATACGGTTGTTATATTTACCACTGACCATGGACACCATATAGGGACGCATAACCTGACAGCCAAAGGGGGATTTGCCTTTGAGGAAGATTTGCGTATTCCATTTATTGTATCATGGAAAGGTCATTATCCGCAAAAGCGCCAATCGGATGCCCTGATTTCTTTGGTAGACCTCGTCCCCTCTTTCCTGAAATTGGCGGGTCGCGAGATCCCGATGACAGTGGCGGGAATAGATGTCACACCGATCTGGGCAGGCGAAAAAGACAAGATTCGTGATTGGGTGTTTGCAGAGAATCGTTTTCAGAGGACGAAATTCTATCAGAAAACCTATATTGAAGAACGGTATAAGATTACTTGGTATATGCAATCTGATGAAGGAGAATTATTTGATCTAGAAAATGATCCTGATGAATTTCATAATTTATGGGATGACCCAAAGTACCAGACGTTGAAGATGGAAATGATGCACAAAGCGTTGAAAGCCGAAATGCAAAAGGAACCATGTTGGATGCCGCGTGTTGCACCAGCTTAGATTTAAAAAAGAGGGTAACCTATTTTAGTCATTTGACAAGTTCTCAATGGCGTATAAATTTTATAATGGATAAAAATTAAGAAATATGAATAATATTTGGAGAAATCAACAGAAACAGTGGACAGCTTTATCGCTTTGTTCAGTGGCGTTTTTTTCTTCCTGTGGACAGCCGGAACAGAATAAACCGAATATCATATTTATCCTTGCTGATGATATGGGATATGCAGATGCCAGTTGTTATGGACAGAGTTTGATTGAAACTCCCAATATCGATAAACTGGCTTCCCAGGGAAAATTGTTTACCAATGCTTATTCTGCATCTCCAGTAAGTGCCTCTTCCCGTTGTGGTTTATTGACTGGATTGCACATGGGACACGCCTATATTAGGGGTAATGATCCCTGGACAGAGAGAGGCGATGTGTGGGATTACAATAAAACATCCAATGATCCTTCGTTGGAGGGACAACGACCAATCCCAGCCCATTCGGTTACTATACCCAAACTATTGAAAGCCCAAGGTTATGCTACCGGTTGTTTTGGGAAATGGGGGCTTGGCGCACCTTTTACTGAAGGTGTCCCGGAGAAACAGGGATTTGATCTCTTTTACGGATATAACTGTCAACGACAGGCACATACCTATTTCCCAAATCACCTTTGGAGAAATGGCGAACGGGTAAATCTGAGAAATGAGCCAATTCCACCCACCACCAAGCTCCCTAAAGATGCAGATAAATATGATGAAAAGAGTTATGAATTTTTTTGGCAAAATGATTATTCAGCCGAATTGATACATAACGAAAGCCTTCGTTTTATTGAAAATAACGCTACAACTCCTTTCTTTATGTTTTATGCCACCACGCTGCCCCATACCTCTTTGCAGGCTCCTAAAAGATTGGTGGACAAGTATGTGGAAAAATTAGGAGATGAGGAGCCTTCTTTGGGAGGTTCAGGTTACCCTTGTCGTTATCCCAAGGCTACTTATGCGGCAATGGTCACTTATCTCGACGAACAAATTGGAGAGATTATTGATAAATTGAAAGAGTTAGGGATATATGAGAATACATTGATCCTATTCAGTAGTGACAATGGCCCTTCCGGAAACTCTACCTATTATCAAAGTGCAAAGCCTTTCCAATCAGTCGCAAACCGTGTAAAGGGATCTTTATATGAGGGGGGGATCCGTTCTCCGTTTATAGCTGTATGGGAAAATAGGATTAAAGCGGGGATGATAAGTGATTTACCCATTGTATTATATGATCTTCTACCTACATTTTGTGAAATAGGAGGAGTGGAGATTCCTTCACATACCGATGGTATTAGTTTTTTACCTGAATTATTGGGGAAGAAGAATCAGGAACGTCATGAATATCTTTATTGGGAGCATGCGCAGGGAGGAGGACAACAAGCTGTCCGTTTTGGGCACTGGAAAGGTCTTCGTGTTGATATAAACAGTAAAGGCAATACGAAAATAAAGCTTTTCAACTTACTCGACGATGCCGAGGAAATAAATGATCTTTCCAGTCAGTATCCAGAGATTGTCGATAAAATGGAGCAGTATATGTCGAATGCACGCTCGAAACCTGAAGTAGACTATTTTTATTTAAAGCCGTTTGATAATTAGTAATTTTGTAATCAATAAAAGCACACAAGAAATGAAAAGAATAATAGTATTTTTGGCATTATATCTGACCCTGATTTTTGGAGTAAATGCACAGACTCCGGACAAATTCCCGGCTTGGACAGAGGGTGAAATGGAGATTCACCATATTAATACGGGAAAAGGTGAATCTGTTTTTTGTATATTACCTGACGGAACGACACTTCTTATAGATGCCGGAGATATAGGACATAGTAAAGACCCACGTAATACGACTACCGTTCCGGATGACTCCCGGGAGGCAGGAGAATGGATTGCCCGGTATATACTGAATTGCATGAAAGATAATAGTGAGAAAGCGCTAGACTATGTACTTCTCACACACTTTCATTCGGATCACATGGGATCTTATTCAGAAACATATCCCAAAACGAAATCAGGAGGAGATTATAGAATTAACGGACTTACCGAGGTTGCAGAGTTTATACCGTTCCGTAAAATAATCGATCGTGATTATCCGGAATATAATTATCTTGTCGAACAGAAATCTCCGTTATTCAAGAATTATAAACGTTTTGTAGATTGGCATGTCGGGAATGGTGATATGATGGCCGAACGTTTTGTCCCAGGTACCAATAAGCAGTTTGTATTATTGAATAATCCGGAAAAATACAAAGATCTGTTCGAAATACGGAATATTGTTGCAAACGGGGAGGTATGGACAGGTGTCGGCTCTGAGACCCGGCATCACATCCCCGATTTGAAGGATTTGAAATCAACAGGATCGATCAATGAAAATAACCTCAGTGCCGGTATCCGGATTAGTTATGGGGCGTTTGATTATTTCAATGGAGGAGATATTACCGGTGCTATCCATTATAACTCTCCCTTGTGGACTGATATAGAAACTCCTGTCGCGAAAGCGTTAGGCCCTGTTGAAGTGTGTGAAGTGAACCATCATGCATTTAGGGATGCGATGAATGAGTTTTTTATAGCTGCGACCCGTCCCCAGGTCTTTGTGATGCAGGTCTGGAATGTATCTCATTTTGGATTGGATGTGCTGGCAAGAATGCAATCGCAAAACCTATATCCGGGAGAAAGGGACATATTTGCCACTAACACACCGCAACGAAGCAAAGACTATGTTGACCAGGCAAAGAATATGAAACGCCTCAAAGGGGAACAAGGGCATGTTGTGGTTAAAGTCCAGCCCGGAGGAAAATCTTATTATGTTTTTATGCTGAATGATATGAATGAGAATTTTGAGGTTAGGTCTGTGCATGGCCCGTATATTTGCAGGTGAGAAGAGATTATATTGTCAGTTTAATAGAATAATAACTAATGTTTCGCATTTCCCCTTGACAGAGCAGATATTGAAAAATAATGCGAATCAGTATTAAAAAAATAGATGTATAACATAAAAAAATAAACACTATGATGCATAGAATCTTTTTGCTTTTTGTTTGTTGTTTTATTTTTATTTCCTTGGTGAATGCTCAAAAGCAATTTGGATTAAAATCACCAGATACCAAAATAGAGATACAATTGACTATTGGAAATACAATAGAATACAGTATTGTTCATCAGGGGGATCTAATTTTGGACAAGTCTCCCATCTCAATCACACTGACAGACGGAAGGATGTATGGAGTGAATTCTAAACTCTTTAAATATTCAAATAACAGTGTGGGTCAAACTATTCAAACTTCAATCTATAAAAAGAAAAAAATTATAGACCAATATAATGAGTTGACTTTACATTTTAAAGACGGGTTCAATTTAATCTTCAGGGCGTATAATGATGGTGTTGCTTATCGCTTCATTTCTACATCGAAAGAACCATTTGAAGTAAAGAATGAGGAGGTTATTTACAATTTTCCTTCCAACCAGAAAATTTACGCATCGTATGTAAAAAAACAAAGAAACTCTTTACAGGAACAATTTTTTAGTTCTTTTGAGAATTTATATTCCTATTTTTCTATTTCAGATTGGGATCCAAAGCGAATCGCATTTTTACCTGTCCTTGTAGAAGGGGTAAATAACAAAAAAGTTTGTATTCTTGAGGCGGATCTTATGAATTATCCTGGAATGTATCTTTACAAAGGAGAAACAAAAAATAGCCTGAAAGCCGTTTTTGCTCCTTATCCCGACAAAGTCTCTCAGGGTGGGCACAATAATTTACAAATTTTGGTAGAAACCGTACAGCCTTATATTGCCAAATACGACAAAGGAACCTCTTTTCCATGGAGAGCATTGGTCATCAGTACTAACGACCATGAATTAGCAGATAATGACATGGTCTATAAGTTAGCCTCCCCAGCAAAGAAGGAAACTGATTTTGCATGGGTTAAGCCCGGCAAGGTTGCTTGGGAATGGTGGAATGATTGGAATCTGAATAATGTAGATTTCAAGACAGGGGTCAATAATGAAACTTATCAATATTATATTGATTTTGCTTCAAAATATGGAGTCGAATATGTAATCCTTGACGAAGGCTGGGCGGTGAATCAACAGGCAGATCTATTTCAAGTTGTCCCGGAAATCGATTTAGAGGCATTGGTTGCTTATGCTAACGAGAAAAATATAGGTTTAATCCTATGGGCTGGTTATCATGCTTTTGATCGTGATATGGAACGGGTTTGCAAACACTATTCCGAAATGGGAATAAAAGGATTTAAGATTGACTTTATGGATAGGGACGACCAGTTAATGGTGAATTTTCACTATCGTGCGGCAAAAACCGCAGCCAAGTATAAGATGATGTTGGATTTTCATGGAACTTATAAACCGACCGGTTTACAACGAACTTTTCCCAATGTAATCAATTTCGAGGGTGTTCATGGTTTAGAGACCATGAAATGGTCAACTGCGGAAACAGATCAGGTGACTTACGACGTAACAATCCCATTTATCAGGATGGTAGCTGGTCCAATGGATTATACACAAGGAGCCATGCGTAATGCTACACGGAAAAATTATTATCCGGTCTATTCCGAGGCAATGAGCCAAGGTACTCGTTGTCGACAGTTGGCGCAATATGTTATATTTGAATCACCCCTTAATATGCTTTGCGATAGCCCTTCGAACTATATGGCAGAGCCGGAGTGTGTCGAATTCATTACGTCTATACCAACCATATGGGATAAGACAGTCGCAATGAATGGAGAAGTGGCTAAATATATTTCAATTGCCCGCAAAAAAGGAGATATCTGGTACATAGGCTCATTAACTAATTGGGATGCCCGGTCCCTAAACTTAGATTTGTCATTTTTGGGAGAAGGTAATTTCAAAGCCGAGATATTCAGAGATGGCATCAATGCAGACCGCCTGGCCAAAGATTATAAGAGAGAGATCATAAATATTCCGGACAATCGTCAATTACCTATATATATGGCATCAGGTGGTGGTATTGCAATAAAAGTATTCAACCATTGATTCGTATTAATAATCAAAAAATAAGTATACTAATAACCCATTAGACGTATGAAAAAAGTTGTTCTTATACTTCTAGTCTTATTATATCCTATCTACATCTTTTCTCAACACATTATTCCAATTGAGAAAAATGAGCAATGGTACGGTGCAGCCGTAAATGAAGGAGAAAAAATGCCTTTCAGTGATGGATATAAAGCAAATCTTAATGGCTCTGCTTATGGAAATCAGGCATCACCTCTCTTACTTTCTACAAAAGGCAGATATATATGGTCTGAAGGGCCCTTTGCTTTCGAAATAAAAAACGGAGAAATTATCATTACCGGGGATGAAGACGATGTTGTTATTGGAGACAATGGCAAGACATTAAAAGAGGCTTATAAAGGTGCATCTAACCGTTTCTTTCCACCGCAAAATAAACTTCCGGATGAATTATTATTTACCAGTCCACAGTACAACACATGGATTGAGCTGATATATGATCAAAATCAGAAAGATATTTTGAATTATGCCCATCAAATTATTCGGCATGGATTTCCTGCCGGAGTATTAATGATCGATGATAATTGGGCTCCATATTACGGCAAATTTGACTTTAGAAAGGATCGCTTTTTCAATGCAAAAGCAATGGTAGATGAATTACATAACTTGGGATTTAAGGTTATGATATGGATATCTCCTTTCATTACGCCTGACTCGGAGGAGGCCCGTTTTTTAATGAAAAAAAAATGGGTGGTAATGGACAATGAAGGCAATAAGGACTTAAGATGGGAAGATGCCAAAAAACCCGCGATCGTTCAGTGGTGGAATGGATATAGTATGGTGATGGATTTTTCTAATCCTGATGCCATGAACTGGTTCCAGGGGGAATTAGATATCTTTGTTGAAAAGTATGGAATTGATGGTTTCAAATTTGATGCGGGAGATCCTGGATTTTATACAGGAAATGTTGTAACATACAAAAATGTTAGTCCAAATGAGCATGCACGTTTTTGGGGTGAATTTGGTTTACGGTATCCGCTCAACGAATACCGAGCCATGTGGAAAATGGGAGGTATGCCAATTGTAGAAAGACTTCGAGACAAACATCATACTTGGGAGGATTTGCAAAAGTTAATACCACACATGACAGCAGCCGGGCTATTAGGGTATCCTTTTGCTTGTCCTGATATGATTGGTGGTGGTGATTATGTCTCCTTTATTGATGTCGACTCTGATAAATTAGACCCGAAGTTAATTGTAAGATCCGCCCAATGTCATGCCCTGATGCCAATGATGCAGTTCTCTGTGTCACCGTGGAGAATTCTCGACAAAGAACACTTTGAAGCAGTAAAGAAGGCGGTATCACTTCGCCAACAGCTTGTCCCTGAAATCATGAAACTTGCCAATAACAGTGCAAAAATTGGAGAACCGATTGTTTCCAATATGGAGTTTATATTTCCTAATCAGGGATTTGCAGATTGTCACGACCAGTTTATGCTGGGCGATAATATCCTTGTGGCGCCAGTAGTAACAATGAATAATATTAGGGATGTAAAACTACCTAAAGGTATCTGGGTTGATTCAAACGGAAAAAGAGTTAAAGGAGGAACAACAATTCAATATAATGTTCCATTAGATCAATTACTATGGTTTGAGAGAATAAGGGATTAAAGCGTCTAGTATTGAGTTTTTAAACCCGATGACCTGAATCATACAGAACGAAGAGCTAGAAATTATTACATTAGAATTCAGACGATTAGCCGAAAAGAGGTATAATCAGTCTCTGGAACGTTTTTTGATGCATTTCCCGCATGCACATTGGGGAAATTATTTTACATCCTATAGGGATGGGAGTTGGAAACTGATCTACTGGTACAATCCGGAAACCCCGGATAATCCCTCCCAAGAACTTTATAATCTGGCAGAAGAACCTTATGAAACAAGAGATCTTGCAGAGACTGAGAAGGAAATCCTCTCCCGAATGATTAAACAGATGTCCATACAACTCGAAGAAGGAGGTGCACTTTATCCGGAAGATGTATCAGGACATGCGATAAAACCTAATGGTGTCAGGGAATAATAAAAATTGCATGTAAACGCCTCTTGTGTTGTATATTTAGGACAAAAACGTAAGATATTGTAAGATATTGTATCAGTTGTAGTTTACGTGAAATAATTTTTATTACATTTGCCTGTGTGTAAGTACTCGAAAGGTCGGGAAATTGCTTCTGGGGCCGACTAATATTTCACAATTTTATGAAACGTCTAAAGGTGTATTATATGAAATTTCCTATTTTATTAATTAGCCTTATCATTCTTGTCGGCCTATTTGTTAAGCAACTCATTGATTCTCCGCAATCCGTTGATCTTGTACGAATTGGGATTGATGGATTGTCGCATGACCATGTGCATGATCTTTTGAACCGATATAACGAACGTACCGATACTCGTATTATAGGTATTGCCGAGTCCAATAAAAAAGGAGCACAAAAAAGCCCTATGATGTTCGGTGATACATCCCGTACCGGAGTACCGTTTTCCAAGGATCCGCATGTGGTAAACTTTGAGGGACGATATTTGATGTACTATTCCATCCCTCCGATGAAGGGAGTGGAGGATTCGGGATGGAATATTGGCATTGCCGAGAGCCGGGACTTGCTATCATGGGAAAAAGTAGGAGAAATTACCCCTGATCCCGGAGTGGAATATGAAAAAAAGGGGCTTTGTGCCCCGGGTGCCCTGATAAGGAACGGGAAAGTGCATCTTTTTTATCAGACGTATGGAAATGGACGTAATGATGCCATTTGTCATGCAGTGTCTGCTGATGGTATTCACTTTGAACGGAATGCCACCAATCCGATTTTTAAACCTACCGGAGAGTGGAATTGTGGCCGTGCCATCGATGCCGAAGTTTGTGAGTTCAACGGCCAATATTTTCTCTATTTCGCCACGCGGGACCCGGATTACAGGATACAAATATTGGGAGTGGCTGTCGCGTCGAAAGAAACAGATTTTAATCGGGAAGATTGGCGACAGGCGGTTGATAAACCAATTTTGTATCCCGAATTGGCATGGGAGGGTGAGTGTATAGAGGGAGCATCTATCACAATTCAAAATGGTAAAATGTATATGTTCTATGCGGGGGCTTACAATAATTGGCCTCAGCAAGTGGGAGTTGCCGTAAGCGATGACGGGCTGACCTGGGAAAGGTTATCCGATGAACCGTTCCTTCCTAATGGAAACCCGGGGGAATGGAACGAAAGCGAGTCCGGACATCCACATATATTCACCGATACCGATGGCAGGACATATTTATTCTTCCAAGGCAATAATAGTAAGGGTAAGAATTGGTATATTTCTCAAAAAGAAGTTTTTTGGCATAACGGTCTCCCAACGTTTTAATACAATATCCTTCATTAAATCATCTATTTTTGCACAGTTTGTTAAACATTATTTGTTTTTTGCTGAATTTGTAGTGCAAATGAATGGAGGATTATTCCAAAAGAAACACGGCCAGAATCCTGGTGGTTATTTCCAATTCACCCGAAGGTAACAGGGTTGTACCGACATCGGCGACAACTGATTCTGCCACTGCATTGTATTGATTCATCATCCTGTTGTTGATTGGTAAGACCTGTTGGGGCCCTTCTTCCGATATACTTAATACTTTGGCTACTTTAAGCCCTGAAAGGGCGGCATATTGCTCTGCCTTCTCAGTCGCTTTTCGGAAGGCAAGTTCTCGCGATTGGATAAAATAGTCTTTATTATCCTTGACATTAAAATCAATCTGATTCAGTTCAATCCCGTTAATTTGTACAAGCCAGTCTATTATTTGCGGAACTTTCCCGTTGTCATCCTGAATGTCGTTCATCGAAAAAAGGATCGCTTGCTGCGCTGTTTGCCCGATTAAAACGCGCCTGCCGTTCCGGTATTCATATTCCGGACTGAATGTCAACGAGGCGGTCACTATATTTTTATCCTCAATGCCGAAATCACTTAATACGCCCAATGCCTGCTTCACCATCTTGCCTACTTCTTCCTGGGCCGCTTTCGTAGTTGATGCCATCTTGCTTAGAGAGATATTCATCCGGAGCATATCCGGTTTAACCATCACCGTACCGGTACCATAGACAGAAATGGTACTCTCATCCTTTTTTACGGTATTGTTATTACAACCCTGTATAAATAGGATGGCCAAGAGCATGACAACGAATGTATTGATCTTTTTCATAAAATGATCCGGTTTACCTGTTCTATTTTGTCTTCGGAGATGATATGCCCGCGGTTTGCGTACACCTTTTCGGTGACGGGGGCATTCATTTCCATCAGGATATCGTCGTTTTCCACCCGGAAAGCGATTTTTGATGGTTTGTTCCGTCCGCATTCCGTCCTGCCGGGGTCGCAGGGTCTTCTATGATATCCACGATGTTGGCTGTATCGATGGTACCCGTTGCAAAACGGTACCTGTTACCATCCTGTTTCTTTAATGAATATCCCAATATGTCGGTCAGCACTTTTGCAGTGGCATCTGCCGATCTCAGTGTGAGTGTCACATTGTGGAATCCCCTGATTGCGGCATCTTGTGAAACGTCCCGCGTAGTCCACGGCTTTCTGCCGTCGGGATGTGCGGAAATGATGAGTTGCAGTTGCATCCCGTCGGGATCGTTGAAGGAAAGCAGCTTCTCGCCGAAGATTTCATTTTCTTCCGTTGTGACATGATGTTGCGCAAGGCGTTCTTTCCAGAAACCGAAACTTCCTTCCGGAACGGCATATCCTATATGTGTGGCCATACCCGCCCCGTTCTTTCCGGCGCCTATTCCTTCCCATGGAAAGAAAGTAATGATCGTGCCGGACGTTCCCTACTCATCTCCAAAAAATGGGAATGATAGGTACCCGGATCATCGAAATTGACGGTTTTTTTGACCAGTCTTAATCCCGGGACGTCCGTATAAAAATCGAGGTTTCTCTTTGCGTTGTCGGGGATGGCCGTAATGTGGTGTAAACCCAGAATATTGCCCCTCATGTTTTTGCTTTCCTGTTTAATTTTTCTGTTGTAAATGAATATGTTTATAACAATACAAAAAAAACTTTGTTCATTCTTTAATCTCCGGTTGATTTATTTGAAAATTACATGCATGGCTGATTTTATTTCATTATTTTTGTCCATGATTATTTTGTCTGACGATGGGGATTCGTATTGTCCCTGTTTTCTGTTTGTCTTACATTAAAATGAATTGTATGAACATAATAAAAAAGGCTGGCGTATTGATCGCCGTGATTGTAACAACTATGAGTCTGAATGCACAAACTATTGCAGGGGATTGGAAAGGCACTTTATCGGTGCAGGGAATAGATCTGGAATTGATCTTCCATTTCGCAGGAGAAGACGGGAATCTATCAGGAACGATGGACGTGCCGATGCAGGGTGCGTCTGGCATTCCGGTCGATAAGATGGAATTTTCCGATAACCGCTTGAAACTGGGAGTGACTGCGGCGCAGATCATTTATAATGGAGAACTGCAGGGAGACAGTATTACAGGAAATTACGAACAGGCCGGAATGACTCTCCCCCTTACCTTACAACGCTTTGAAAGCAAACTCCCGGGTAATTCTTCCCTGGTGACGAGCGAAGAGGAGTTGGGTAAACTGGCCGGCCTTGATAAGGGAGACTATACATACAGTGTAGCCGATTACTTTGCCCGGCCGAATGCTTCCGCTTTCCAGTTATCACCCAATGGCAAATATCTGTCATACAAGGAAAAGGATGGGCTTAAGAACCATGTCTATATCAAAAATATAACCTCCGGAGAGGTGATCCGTGCCATCGAGGAAAAAGAGGAACCGATCAAAGGGTATGGATGGATCAACGATGAGCGGTTGTTTTATGTGATGGACAACGGTGGAAACGAGAACTATCATATTTACGCGGCAAATATCGATGGCGCAAATCCACGCGACCTCACTCCCTTTGAGAATGTGAGGGCAGGTATTATTTCTATCCTGAAAGACCAGAAAGATTACATCATCATCTCGATGAATAAAGATAATCCGCAGATATTCGAGCCTTATAAACTGAATGTGGTGACGGGAGAACTGGAAAAACTTTATGAAAACAGTGACGTAGCCAACCCTATCCAGGGATATGATTTTGATAAAGACGGAAATTTACGCGGTTACACCAGGATGGTAAACGGGGTGGAGATGGAATTCTATTATAAAAATCAGGAAACGGATGAATTCGAATTAAAGAAAAAGACCAACTGGGACGACAGCTTCGGGATCGTTGCTTTCAATTACAATACATCCGATCCCGATGATGCTTATGTGGTTACCAATCTCGATGGAGATAAAGCCCGCATCGTTCTTTATGATTTGAAGAATAACCGTGAAATCAAAGAAATTTTTTCGAATCCCCAGTATGATGTGTCCGATATGGGTCTTTCCCGTAAACGGAACTACGAAATTGATTATTTCAGTTATGAGGGAGAAAAATCGGAAATTATCCCGGTGAGTGATCTCTACAAGGAAATCGATGCCGGAGTGAAGCAGCATTTTCCCGGAAAAATTTATGGTATTGCCGATTATGATGATGACGAAAATACCTTCCTGATCATCCTCCAGAGTGATAAGTTGTATGGCACCTATTACGAATATGATGTAAAAACAAAACAGTTTACCCTCTTATATGACCTGATGCCGCAACTGAAGGAAGAAGATATGGCGGAAATGCGTCCTATCACCTTTAAGAGCCGCGACGGGTTGACGATCCACGGCTATATCACGTTGCCGAAAGAGGCTCTCCAGGGCAAAAAAGTACCTATGGTGGTCAATCCTCATGGCGGGCCACAGGGAATCCGCGATTCATGGGGATTTAATCCCGAAACGCAATTGTTCGCCAGTCGTGGTTATGCCACCCTGCAGGTGAACTTCCGTATCTCTGGCGGATATGGCAAGGAATTCCTGCGTGCCGGATTCAAACAGATTGGCCGGAAAGTGATGGACGACGTGGAAGACGGTGTGCGTTACGCCATCGCCCAGGGTTGGGCAGACGAAAGCAAAATTGCGATTTATGGCGGTAGTCATGGTGGTTATGCTACCCTGATGGGATTGGTAAAAACGCCCGATCTCTATACCTGCGGGGTAGATTATGTGGGTGTATCCAATATCGAAACATTCTTCTCATCGTTCCCCGAGTACTGGAAACCAATGACTGAGATGGTGAAACAGATATGGTACGACCTGGATAATCCCGAAGAGAAGGCTATAGCCCGCGAGGCTTCACCGGTCTACCAGATCGACAAGATCACCAAACCGGTCTATGTGGTGCAGGGAGCCAATGACCCGCGTGTGAATATCAACGAATCCGACCAGATTGTAACGGCGTTGCGTGCGAAAGGTCTGGAAATCCCCTATATGGTGAAATATAACGAAGGCCACGGTTTCTATCGCGAAGAGAACCGCATGGACTTTTACGGTACCATGCTGGGATTTCTGGCGAAGTATCTGAAGTAGGGATCTGTAGTAAGAATTATGTAAACTGGAGAATAGTTGTGAAAAAACTATTCTCCTAAATTTATTGAATGGAATAAAGATACTATCTTTTATTGAATTGTTATTGTTTTATTTACTTATCTTGCAAAGTCCGATGATTTTCATTGTACTACCACCTAACCACCTAATCAGTGTCGGGGGGACTTGTTATTTAGCCGCACTCCGAGGCCTAACATCAGGTAGTTGGGGGTGTCGAAATTCTGCAGGTTATACCCTATGTGGATGAATGAGTGGGGCGTTACTTTTATTTTTAGTACCACTATTTGATACAACCCATTAAAGTCACCTCCGCCATGCAGCAGGTTGGCGCCGATGCCGATTCCCACGTCGAAATAGGGCATCACATACTCAGCCCGCGCGGAAAGTCCCAGTGCCAGTTGCTTTCTCAAAGCGGGTTTATAGAAAGTATAGCCGGGATCATATCCTCCTCCAACGATATAATCTTCGGTATATACATTGGCACTGCTGTCATAGACGCCGTCGAGGGACGGTCCCACCCGCAATTTGTATCCCACGTTGTACATGGGATTGAAGTTAAATCCAAGTACGGTGTATTTGTCGGGTGAAGCCATGGGGGGATTGTCGTTGAAGACAACTCCTTTACGTCTCCAGGAGCCGAATAATACCACATCGTAACTGATATGGCGAGGGAAATCGCGCGTACAGTTGATATCGCGTATGCCGTTTGTGAGGTAGTTCTGTTGCCGGTTGATATTGTAGCTGATCCCCACCTTCGCATCTGCCGTATTCAATCCTGCATTGGGGAACTTGGTGTTCCCGTTGGAGAAATGGGTAAGGGTGATTCCCCCGATCAGGTCGAAATGGCGGGAGAGGTACTGCCTGAAGTACAAATTTATATTCATATAGGCATTGACTTTCGATCCGACCATCCCGTTATAGGAGTTGTTAAAATAATCGTAGGGATGCCATCCGCCCGACACCCCGAAATTCCATTCGTAATCGAACGACAACCGGCGGCCCATATTGAAAAGTGTGGCTCCCTGAAACAGATAAACCGCTTTCGGGTCGCCTATCTCGTGCCAATTACCGAAACTGTAATAGGCGAAGCCAATTCCCTGGTAGGCTCCCCGGTATATTTGGCCGGCACGGCTATCGGGATGAAACTGGAAAGCGTATTTGAGATGGGAGGAACGGGTATATTTGATCGGTCGGGATTGTCCGTTCTCTCCTTTGAGAAAATTATTGGTAGGAAAAATGTAGCCGGGGCGCCCTTCTATCTCCAACCGGTGAATAAACTTTCTCCCGTTATGGGCGAGCGAATCGGTTGGGTTCTGCGACAGCACGTTGTGCATCGTCCCAAAACAGATGAGGAAGAGTAACAACGCACCTCTACTGATTATTATTTTACACATGCCTCCAATATGGTAAATTTCACATCCTTTCCGGTACCTCTATCCCAAACAGTTTCATCCCTTTTTTTATGGTGAGTGCGATATTTTTAGACAATAACAACCGGAAATCACGTAACGAATTGTTCTCCTCACGGAGAATGGAGAAGTCGTGATAGAACTGGTTGAACTCTTTTGCCAGTTCGTAGACGTAGTTACCGATAAGGGAAACATTGTATTCGGCACCTGCTTGTTTCACTACGGCGTCGAATTCGGAGAGTAACTGTACCAGTCCCTCTTCTTTTTCGGAAAGGGTGAGTTTCTTTTCCAGTTTTTCTGGTAGGGAGATTCCCTGGTCACCCGCTTTGCGCAGGACGGACTGTATCCGCGCATGCGTGTATTGAATGAATGGGCCTGTGTTTCCGTTGAAGTCGATCGATTCCTTCGGATTGAAGGTCATGTTCTTTTTCGGATCAACTTTCAGGATAAAGTATTTCAGGGCACCCATGCCCACCATCTCCGCGATCTTGTCGGCTTCCTCGGTAGATATACCCTCTAATTTGCCCAGCTCTTTTGATGTTTCACGAGCGGTTTCCACCATTTCGGCCATCAGGTCGTCGGCATCCACCACTGTCCCTTCCCGCGATTTCATTTTTCCTTCGGGAAGCTCCACCATGCCGTAAGAGAAATGTACCAATCCCTTTCCAAATTCAAAACCAAGCATGTCGAGCAGGATGGAAAGCACCTGGAAGTGATAATTCTGTTCGTTTCCTACCACGTAGATCATGGTGTCGATAGGATAATCGTCGAACCGTAGCTTAGCCGTACCGATATCCTGTGTCATATAGACTGATGTGCCATCAGCACGTAGCAGCAGCTTGTGATCCAGCCCGTAGGGAGTGAGATCGGCCCATACCGATCCATCCTCTTTCCGGTAGAAAAGTCCTTCGTTGAGGCCCCGCAGCACCTCCTCTTTTCCGGCGAGGTAAGTTTGCGATTCGTAATAAATCTTATCAAATGATACCCCCATGCGGTGATAGGTCTCGTCGAATCCGGCATATACCCAGGCGTTCATCTGCTCCCACAGATTGACGGTTTCTTTATCGCCGGCTTCCCATTTGCGTAACATTTCCCGGGCTTCCGCCATCAGTTGTGACTGCCCCTCAGCATCCTCTTTCGATATGCCTTCCTCCTGTAATGAGGCCAGTTCTTCTTTATATTTTTTGTCGAACAGCACATAGTAATCGCCGATCAGATGATCCCCTTTCTTGCCGGATGACTCGGGCGTCTCTCCGTTTCCCCATTTCTGCCAAGCCAGCATCGATTTGCAGATATGGATGCCCCGGTCGTTCACGATATTGGTTTTTACCACCCGCTTGCCGTTGGCAGCCAGTACTTCACACAGTGAATGCCCCAGGAGATTGTTCCGCACATGACCCAAATGCAGCGGTTTATTGGTGTTGGGGGAGGAGTATTCCACCATATAGAGAGGTGCGGCATCAGTTACGGCAGTGAAACCATATTCGGGTTGTGCATCTATTCCTTCAAGTAACCCGAGCCATGCTTTGGATGCTATCTCCAGGTTTAGAAATCCTTTGATCACATTGTATCCGGAGACGATACCGGCATTTTCCGCAAGCCAGTCGCCTATTTCCTCTGCTGTATCTTCCGGTTTTTTCCGGGATATTTTTAGCAAGGGGAAGGTCACCAGTGTATAGTGGCCTTTGAATTCTTTCTTTGTTTTCTGAAGTGTGATCTGCGATGCCTCCATATCGGCATGGTAAAGTTCTTTTATCGCACGGATAATGATTTCCTGAAGATTATTCTCGATCTGCATATCTTGATAGCTGTTTTAAAGTCACAAAAATAGTAAAGATATTGCTATTGACCGAACTAAAAATACAGAAAAAAGAATATCTTCTTTTGGTTTTAGTTTAAGGTGTGTTCTTCGTTCTTCGTTTTTTGTTTTTCACTCTTCGTTTTTCACTCTTCGTTTTTAGTTTTTCATTCCAACAACGTCTTGAATCACCAAGCCCGACAGGGTGAAGCCAAATACAGCAGTCACCTGTACCATGGTGCCGTTGGTCTGCGCCTTGTGGAAACTGCCTTTTTCATCAGCATCTGGCAAAGCTTCCATCCCTTTGTTGGAAAGCCGCTCCTCACTGTATACGCAGAGGATCGGTCTCTGTGGTTTACCCCCTTTCCGTAAGCGGTCACGCAATGCTGATGCCAACTTGCAGCCGCGTACTTTCCAGAATTCCGCTACCCGGATCTGTTGGGGATCCATTTTAAGTGCCGCTCCCATGGAGGAGAAGACGGTCGCTCCGCTCTCGGAAGCTGCCGCGAGTAAATGCGCCTTGTGGGAAAGCGAATCGATAGCATCAATCACGTAATCGTATTCTTCTAACCGGAACGATGCGGAGGATTCGGCATTATAGATTTCAGGAACGGCGGTGATGGTCGCAAAAGGATTGATTTCCTGTAATCGCTTTTTCAAGACATCCACTTTCAGCTCGCCGATGGTTTGGGTAGTGGCGGGTAGTTGCCGGTTACTGTTGGCAACGGCTACTCTGTCGGAGTCGACCATCGTCAGGTGCATGATCCCGCTACGGATCAACCCTTCTGCGCACCAGCTGCCTACACCTCCCACACCAAAAAGGATCACTTTTTTCCCGGCGAGCGACTGCATCGCTTCCCTGCCGATCAACAACTCCGTACGGGCAAATAATTCGTTGTATTCCATTCTCTATTCATTCGCGCTCGCTGAGCTCGAGCCATCGCATTGTCTTTACATCGATGAGGGCGATAAGTTCTGAGAGCCGGTTCGATTGGTGCATCAACTCTTCTGTGGATAGATTGCCGGAGGAGAGTGCATCACTGATTTCCTCTTTTTCTGCCTCCATTTGTTCGATTTCCCCTTCTAAGAACTCGAATTCCTGCCTTTCCTTGAAGGAGAGTTTTTTATTCTCTTCATTTTTTTTTCGGTGGCTGATTGTTTCTTGTGGCGGTGCGGATGCCTTAGCCTTTTCAGCTTCCTCTTTCTCTTTCACCGCCTTCCATTCCCGGTACTGGGTGTAATTGCCCGGAAAATCCTGAATTTGGGCGTTACCGTGGAAGACCAGCAGGTGATCCACCACCTTGTCCATAAAATAACGGTCGTGCGACACCACGATAAGGCATCCCTTGAAGCCTGCAAGATACTCTTCCAATATGTTCAGCGTGAGGATGTCAAGGTCATTGGTCGGCTCGTCCAGCACCAGGAAATTGGGATTTTTGATCAGTACGGTGCAGAGGTAGAGGCGCCGCTTTTCACCCCCGCTGAGCTTGTATACATAGTTATGTTGCTTTTCCGGCGGAAAGAGGAAGTGTTGCAGGAATTGGGATGCGGTCAGCCGGTAACCGTCGCCCAGATCGATCACCTCGGCAATAGCCTGTACCACGTCAATTACTTTTGTCTGCTCGTTGAATTGCAGTCCCTCCTGGCTGTAATAGCCAAAATTGACCGTTTCTCCGATATCGAAACTGCCGCTGTCGGGTTTTTCCAAACCCAGCAGCATCTTCACGAAAGTAGACTTTCCGGTACCGTTATTTCCCACGATACCCATTTTTTCATAGCGGGTGAAAACATAGTTGAATTTTTCGGTGATCCGGATGTTGCCGAACCGTTTGCCGACCTCTTTGGCTTCGAAGATCTTTTTCCCGATATAGCTGCCCTTTGCTGCCAGGCGAATATTCTGCTCATCCTTTTTCCGCTGCGCTTTTTCTTCGAGTGAATAAAATGCATCGACACGCGATTTGGCCTTGGTGCCCCTTGCCTGTGGTTGCCTTCGCATCCAGTCCAGTTCTTTCCTCAGCAGGTTCCGGGCTTTTTCGGTTTCGGCATTTTGTGTCGTGACCCGCTCATCCCTTTTCTCCAGATAATAGGAGTAATTGCCCTTATAAGAAAAAAACTGTTTGTTATCAATCTCCAATATCTGGTTGCAGACCCGGTCGAGGAAATAGCGGTCGTGCGTGACCATCAGCAGGCTGATATTGTTGCGGGTAAGATGCTCTTCCAGCCACTCCACCATCTCCAGGTCGAGGTGGTTGGTCGGCTCGTCCATGATCAGCAGTTCCGGTTCACTGATCAGCACATTGGCCAGCGCCACCCGTTTCACTTGTCCGCCCGAGAGTTTCCCTATCTTCTGTTGAAAATCGGTAATCTTTAATTGCGTCAATATCTGTTTGATGCGCTGCTCGTAATCCCAGGCGTTATGCAGGTCCATCCCGGCAAGCAATTGGTCTAATCCCTCCTGATTCCCGGAGGAGATCATCTCTTCATAACGGGCGATCAGCCTCACTGTTTCATTATCGGTACTGAAGCAGGTCTCTAATACGGTCTTTTCGGGATCGAAAGCAGGCGATTGTTCCAGGTAGGCCAGTCGGATGTCGTTGCGGAATACCACCCTTCCATCGTCGTATGGTTCTTTTCCGGCAAGGATATTCAACAGGGTGGTCTTGCCCGATCCGTTGGGGGCGATCAAACCTATCTTATCTCCTTCCGCGATGCCGAAAGAGATGTCGTTGAATAATACCAGGTCACCGAAACTTTTGGTCAGCCGGTCAATTTGAAGAAGAGGTGTGGGCATGCCTTGTCTGATTTTTGCGTACAAATGTACAAACTATTTCGGTAACACCTTTATCTTGCCAGTGCATTGCAGGGTCATTTGGTTTCGAGGAGACCGGTGAATAGACTTTGTTCAAAATGAGTTTTTCTTCGTTTCAGGAACATCCTTGCGGGAGAGCTGCGGAACAGATAATATTTAAAACGTCCACCTCAGGTAACTGAAAAGATCGGAGCGGCGTTTTCCGTCGATCAGTTCGGTGCCGCTGCCAATGGTGTCGCGGTTGAAGTAACGGGTATGCCCGAATTTCACCGAGAAAGAGAGGTTATCCCTGATCGCGTATTTTGCGGAGATTGCTATTCGGCAACCCTTCCCGTAAAACGAGGGCATATAAAAGGTGTTGAGCAGGTTCCGCTCGTAGGAATAGAGCCGTGCCTCGTAGGTGTCGGCGGTGAACCATGCCAGGTAGCCATCCCCGGTTAACGGGCCTTTTCCCCGGTAACCGATATTTTGCGAGAGCATAAATCCGTTTTCGGTCGGGACATGCTTCTCCTTGTAATGCGCCATGTCAGCGGTAGTGCGGAAATTCCACCCGCTCCGCAGATTATGGGAGTACCTGAGACGGAATTTATGGGTGGCGTAAGGGAGGGCGCTATTCTTCTCCTTTTGTTTGTACTTGTATCGTCCTTCCAGGAATGACTGGCGCGAGAAGGTGTACGTTCCCAGAAAATAGAGATCGACTGCGTTCGATGGGGCATCCACTCCATATTTCAGCCATGGGAAGCGGACAAAATCGGCATAGGCGGTCACCGAGAATTTGGGAAAAGGACGGAATTCAGTGCCCATATACAATCCTCGCTCGTTTCGCACGTCGCTCCCTTCAGAGAATGCCTGTGCATAAAAAGCATTATAAGAGATAGGATAGTGCCTGTGTAACAGCGAAAACGACAGGTTGCCGGAGAAGCGGTACTGCAGGGTATTCAACGTGGCGACGGCCCCATTCTTGGCAAAGGATGTCTCACCCGCAAAAATCAATCCGGGGAGTTGATAGGAGTAATCGATGCTCGCGTTGTAGTTGGAAGACCCCCTCAGGTAGTGATAGTTGTAATCCCGGAGTGTGGGATTGTACATCCTGTCATATTGATAATATACACCGCTGATACCTACCTGCAAGCGGTCTTTTCGGAAGTTGATATTGCCTCCCGCCACCTGCTCCCGCGTATTCCTCTTCTTCCCGATTTCAAGCGGGGTGCGATGCAGGCCGTCTACCTTGAACGAGGTGATATGGCCGTCGTCCGACAGGTTGGCGTCGATCTTTTTATTGGAATAAAAACCGGTGACGGCGAAATTCCCGAATTCCGTCACCGCGGCAGTTCCCCTAAAAAAACCGTCTTCGGCGGTGGAGAAGTGGCGTTTGGGTTGTAAGGTCCGCCGGGCAATATTGCCGGTGCTCCATGACTTGCTGATCATGAAATCGTTGTTCAGCACCAGCCCCTGGCCGAAAGAGAGCCGATAATCCCCTAATACGACCGTTTTTAGACAACCTATATCGTTTATAATCAGGTGAAAACCGTAATGGTCATATCCTTTCGGATAGTCCCGTTTGAAGAAAGGCTCTCCCGCGTCTTTTTCTGCCGTGACCCCCATCTGCACCTTGTTCCGGTAACGGAAAGAATAACGGAGGGAGGTGTAAAAATCTTCCCCGCGGTATTTACGGTTGGGATACCGTTCAAGGATGCTGTCCGGAAACTCACCGTAGCCGGCCCGCTGTGTCAGCGTTTTGTCAAAACGGGACTGGAGTTCGTGGCGGCCGTTTTTCAGGATATCGGATACCTGTGGGCGGGCTGCTTTGGCATCCGTTTCACCTACATAGAAAAAAGGAAGGATCATCTCTATGGTCTTGATATCAAGAAGCGGTACGTTCCTCAATTCGAACAAAGTATAAACAGGACGGTTTTTTTCTAAAAAACGAAAAATGGCGTCGGCGTCTTCCATGGAAAGCAATGGGAAATTTTCCAATTGCTCACGGGTGGCCGTGTTCAGGTTTATGGGATTGTTTTCCAGTTGCAACAAGTCTTCATACATGTTTTCAATGGCAGCTTCATTCATTTCCTCCTCGGCCAGTTGTTCCACGATTTTACGCCAATCCCCGGGCTGCTGTGCCTGTATTATGCCTGTGGAAACGAGAACTAAGGCTAAGAGAAGGGTCAAGAGACAGGGTTTCATCGGGTTTGATGTTTGATTGTAACATATTAATCTTATTCTCAATATTTTACTTCTCAATTCAATGGCTCGCTATAAATGACACACTCATTGTCATTACTCTCATATCCTATTCCCTGCAAAAATAACGATCTTTTTCTTTATTTCCTAAATATTTGATTATGAATTGATAAATTATCTTTTTGATGAGAATATCCCCTTGTTTTTGTGCTAATGCTATGTTTCTTGATGTATTTTAATCAAAATGTTTTGTTTTTGTTTGTTTTATAATCTTTTCGATTATCTTTGCATCGTAATATTGTCAAAAAGATTTTATTTCCTTGTATTTGATTTCAAAAAGATTGACTGGCTTAGGTTTAGGTTTCATATAGATTAAAGATTGACGGTTATTCATTTAAAAAAGCTAAAAGGATGAAGAAGATGAAATTATTCATTGTGGTGTTCGCAGTATCAAGTGCTGTAAGTGGGATCAAAGGGCAGGAAGTAACAGTTTCAGCCGGGGCCGATATTGTAAGTTCGTATATCTGGCGTGGCCAATATTGTGGCCCGGCCGCCGTACAACCGGGTATTTCGCTTTCGGCTGGTAATTTTTCAATTGGAGCATGGGGATCGACCAGTTTCGAAAGTGGCTGGAGAGAATTTGACTTGTATGCCGGTTACTCGATGGGCAATTTTTCGGTATTGGTGACGGATTATTACTTCCCCCGTGACCTTCCGGATGGTGAGGACCGCGGCTATTTTAAATATGCCGATCATGTTTTCGAGGGTACACTGGGTTACTCGTTTGGAGAATCATTCCCCCTCTCATTGGCCTGGAATACCAATTTCGCAGGAGACGACGATTATTCCACCTACATTGAGGCAAGCTATTCCTTGCCGGTAAAAGGGGTGAATATTGATCTGATATTGGGGGCGACTCCCTGGGAGGGCGCTTATTCTGACGGCTTCGCGCTGGTCAACGCGTCTATAAAAGCCAGCAAGGAAATCGTAATCACCGATTCGTTCTCGCTTCCGGTTTTTACCCAGGCAATAGTGAATCCTGACACAAAGGATGTCTTTCTGGTATTCGGAGTGAGTTTTTAATTACTCTAATTATAACAATGATAAAAAATGAAAAAAATTGAAGCAATTATCCGCAAGTCGAAGTTCGATGAGGTTCGGGCTGCCTTGCATGAGGCTGACATAGACTTCCTTTCATGGTGGGGAGTAAAAGGTCAGGGAACAGCAAAACAAGGTCTTATTTTCCGGGGGATCGCCTACGATGTCAATGCTATCGAGCGTATTTATCTCTCTTTCGTGGTCAGGGAGGTAAATGTGCAAAAATCGATCGATGCTATTTTACGATCTGCTTATACGGGGGAAAGCGGTGATGGCCGGATTTTCGTGTCGGCCATCGAGCAATCCATCCGTATCCGCACGGGCGACCGTGGTGATGAGTCATTGTATGACAAAGAGCAGAAAGATGCTTGAAGATTCTCAGGAACAGAGTATACACATTAACTTATACAGATTATGAAACATAAAATAATAAAATATATACTGATGTTTTGTGCGTTGTTTTCCATGCCTGTCATTGCTTTTGCGCAGGACGAACCGGTACCCGTGTTGAACAGTGGTGATACAGCGTGGATTATAGTGGCTACTATTCTGGTCATGATGATGACCATTCCCGGGTTAGCCCTGTTTTATGGGGGTCTGGTACGCCGGAAGAATGTACTGAGTGTATTGATGCAATGTCTTATCCTTACTGCCGTAATCATTATAGAATGGGTAGTGGTCGGTTACAGCATAGCCTTTACTTCGGTAGAAGGAGGTTTGAATGCTGTGGTAGGTGGTTTCGATAAAATATTCCTGCAGGGAATCGGAATCGGGGACTTGCTCGAGGGATATACTATTCCCGAACTTTTATTCGTGTCGTTTCAGGGAATGTTTGCTGTGATTACCCCGGCTTTAATCGTCGGTGCATTTGCCGAACGTATCAAATTCAGCGGTTTCCTGTTGTTCTCAGTGCTATGGGCGCTGGTGGTTTACAATCCGTTGGCCCACTGGGTATGGGGTGGCGGCTGGATCGGTGAGATGGGAGCCATTGACTTTGCAGGTGGTACCGTGGTACATATCAACGCCGGGATATCTGCATTGGTGATGGCTGTATTGCTGGGCAAAAGAAAAGGATGGAATGTGAAAGGAGCTACTCCCATTACTCCGCATAATGTGCCGTTTGTGGTGATCGGTACGGCTTTGCTGTGGTTGGGATGGCTGGGATTTAATGGCGGAAGCGGCCTGGCAGCAGACGGCTTGTCGGCAAGTGCGTTACTGGTTACCAACATAGCCGCGGCAGCTGCGGCGCTGACTTGGACTGCGCTCGACTGGGTTATCAACAAAAAACCGACTGTGGTCGGCTTTTGTACGGGCGTAGTCGCAGGGTTAGTTGCCATTACACCTGCTGCCGGCTCTTCCGGCGTATTGGGAGCTTTTGTCATAGGGATAGTCGCCGGTTTGATCTGTTTCTTTATGGTAGCGTATGTGAAACCCAAATTGGGCTACGATGATTCATTGGATGCCTTCGGTGTGCACGGTGTAGGCGGTATCATCGGTTCTATTCTTATCGGTGTCTTTGCCACACAGGTTATTACCGGTGAAGGGGGAGCACAGGGCGCGCTGTATGGCGATTGGAACCAGTTATGGATACAGGTCGTGGCAACTGTGGCCACTATCGCTTTCAGTGCAATTATGACATGGATATTATTCAAGATCGTAGACGCTATCGTCGGTATCAGGGCAACCGCGGAAAGCGAATCCGTCGGACTCGATATCTCCGAACACGGTGAGATCGCGTATGAATAATATTCGGCATGGTAAAACGGCCTTTGAATAGGTGCAAGCTGTCTCGAGAGGGGCAGCTTGTTTTTTTGGTCATACATTAGAGAACAATTACACATTCCTTACAACAATAGCGATGAACGGTAAAAGCAGCAAAGAAATTCCCGGTTTTTACAGGTAATTTGCTCGAAATTGGATGTCTGCCTCTCCTTCTATCAGCATTAAAAATACTTAAATTATTCGATGTTGGGGGGGAGTAATTTATCAAAAGGGTTGCGTATAAACAAACGTTTATATATATTTGTATTGTGATAAGGAACAAATAACTAACATTTAAAACCAGGAAACGATGACAGATTTAGACAAGCAGATTGAAGCTTTAAAGCAAAAGATTACGGATTACATCAACATTTCTGTAATGTATGATTTTCCGAAGAAGGAGAAGGAAATCCAGGTCAATATGATGCTTGAGGATTTGAAAAAACTCATTGACAAAAGAGAAAAAAAGAAGTAAAATACCCACCCGCCCCTTATCAGGGAGGGATTAAAACAGGATAGGATATGAATAACTTAAAAAAAGATTTAGCTGAACTGAAAAAACTTTCTGGTATTGCTTTTGCCCGGAAAGCTGCTGAAATGAAAGAGATATACACTTCTGCGGAAGAAATTGCTGAAATTCACGGTTTTATTGCTTCCGGATTTGATGAAATCGAAAGTGAATTGAAACAAATTAAAGAAGAAGTTCTAGTGAGGGATCAGCTTGCTGAAGTGGCAAAGTTCGTGAATCTGTCTTACATTGCCGAGAATTACTTTCATAAGTCTAAGACATGGTTAAGCCAGCGAATTCATGGACACGTGGTAAGCGGAAAACCTCGTTATTTGTCTAATAAAGATAAGGAGACGCTCAATTTCGCCCTGAAGGATATGGCTGATAAATTAGGCTCACTAACCGTTTCCTGACGTTTAGTTTCTTATCACACCTGCCGCCTGCATTGAGCCATGCAGGTGGTTTTTATTGTTTTTCCGGATACCTTGGAATTTTTTAGTATATTGCCGCTTCATTCTCTTAATAGATGGCGTTAATGAAAAATGAATAGTTCAAATTATATGAACAGGGTGTTGTTGCTTTCACTGCTTCTCGCCATCCTGTGCCTGTCATGCGGGAAATGGAGCAGGCGGGCGGGTGTGTATGATTTCCCCCAGATCCTGCAGGCGGATACATTGCGCGTGCTTACCCTGAACACATCCACGTCCTATTTCATATACCGGGATCAACCCATGGGATATCATTATGATATGATCCGGGATTTCTGTAGCCATCACGGACTGGTTCCCGAGATCATCGTCGCGGGAAATACAGGTGCCATGCTGCAGATGCTGCAGGATAAGGAAGCCGACCTGATTGCCTACGGAGTGCCGGTCACCAATGCATTGAAGGACTCAATGCGGTATTGCGGGCTTCAGCAGATCTCGCATCAGGTGCTGGTGCAACGTGCCGGACGGGGAGATACCTTGTTGACGGATGTGACCGGTTTGATCGGTAGACAGGTGACAGTGATCGACCAGTCGAAATACCTCGACAGGATAAACAACCTGAATAATGAGTTGGGTGGAGGTATCCTGATTGACAGGATCGACAGTGACACCATCGTGGTGGAAGACCTCATCCGGATGGTTTCCCGTGGTGAGATCGCCTATACGGTAGCCGATGATGATCTGGCCATGCTCAATCATACTTATTTCGGAAACCTGAATGTGGACCTTCCGGTCAGCTTCGACCAGCGCTCCTCGTGGGTGGTAAGGAAAGATACCCCTGTGCTTGCCGATTCGCTCGACAGTTGGATTGAAAACCGCTCTTCCGGACCTGCTTTCCTGCGGATCGTCAAACGCTATTTCGAAGAAACGAAGGGATATTCTTACGTCGGGAGACCCTCTTTCAGGGAAATTTCCGGTCATGGTATTATTTCACCTTTCGATTCCTATTTCAAGCGCTATGGGGAGGAAACCGGTATTGACTGGCGGTTGCTTGCTTCGGTTTCCTACCAGGAGTCCAATTTCGAGACGGAGGGACAATCATGGGCGGGCGCCATAGGACTGATGGGGCTGATGTCGGCCACTGCCGCATCATTAGGAGCTGAGGGTGAACAGCTTCTTGATCCTGAGAAAAACATACGGGCAGGTACTGAATACCTGAAAAGCCTGCTTCATATTTTTCGTTTTATTGATAATCCTGATGAGAGGACAAAGATGGCGCTGGCAGCTTATAACGGAGGGATCGGCCATGTCTTCGATGCGATGGCGCTCACCGAAAAATACGGGGGTGATAAAGAGGTGTGGGAAGGTAACGTGGAGCGGTATCTCCAGCTAAAACGCTTAGAGCAATACTATTCGGACCCGGTTTGTAAAAATGGCTATTTCAGGGCGGATGAAACAATCAAATATGTACGTGATGTAATTGACAGGTGGGAGATATACAAAAAATCACTATCTTTGCCATCGGTGTAAAATTCATATTTACAGAAAGCAAAACATGTCAGTCATAATCAATAAAGTCAGGACGAAAGAGGATTTGAAGAAATTCATCCAGTTCGGTATCGATCTCTATGAAGGGAATGAGTATTTTGTTCCACCGTTGATTTACGATGAGAGGGCCACGCTCAGTCCGAGTAAAAATCCCGCATTCGATCATTGTGATGCCAACTATTTCCTGGCCTGTCGCGACGATCAGATAGTGGGAAGGATCGGTGTGTTCATCAATCACAAGGCAAATGAAAAATGGAATGAGCGGAATGCCCGTTTTGGCTTTGTCGATTTTATTGATGACAGCGAGGTGGTGGATGCCCTTTTTGGTGCGGCTGAGAGTTGGGCGCGTTCCCGGGGGATGGAGAAGATACACGGCCCGCTCGGCTTTACCGATCTTGACCATGAAGGGATGCTGGTAGAGGGATTCGACCAGATTAGTACCCTCTCCACCATATACAATTATCCTTACTATGTGGATCACATGGAGCGGATGGGGTATATAAAGGATCAGGATTGGGTGGAATTTCTCATCACCATTCCCAGGGAGATGCCCGAGCGTTTTTTACGTGCTTCGGAGATCGTAAAGAAACGTTCGGGACTCGATGTGAAGCATCTCGAGAGTAAGAAGGATGTATTACCTTACGCGAGGGATATTTTTAAACTGATCAACCGTGCCTATAAAGATCTCTATGGGTATGTGGAACTGACCGAACGGCAGATCGACTATTATGTGGATATGTATATCCCGATGCTGCGTCTGGAATTCCTTACATTGGTGATCCGTCAGGAAGACAATAAACTGGTAGGGGTGGGAATAGGGCTTCCCAGCATCGCCAGGGCATTACAGAAAGCAAAAGGCAAATTTATGCCTACCGGGTGGTATCATATTTACAACGCGTTAAAAGGAAAAGGAACCAATGTGCTCGACCTGTTAATGGTTGCCGTAGATCCCGAATATCAGGGTAAAGGGTTGAATGCGTTGATGTTCACTGAGTTTATATCGGCAGCCAATACGCTTGGTTTTGAGTATGCCGAGAGTAATCCCGAGTTGGAAATGAACAATAAAGTGCACTCCATGTGGAGCGATTGGGAAACCAAACAGCACAAAAGACGCAGGGCGTTTATTAAAAATCTATAGAAAAAAGTGAGCGAAATAGAAAAAGATATACAAATAGTTGAAAATAATTATCAGGAAGAGAATATTGTCACGTTAGAGTGGCAGGAACATATCCGTCGGCGTCCCGGAATGTATATCGGGAAGTTGGGCGACGGTTCTTCTTATGATGATGGTATTTATGTCCTGCTGAAAGAGGTACTGGACAACGCTATCGATGAGTTCATGATGGGCTACGGAAAGACCATTGAAGTGACCATCGAGAATGAAAGCGTGACGGTCCGGGACTATGGACGTGGCGTCCCTCTGGGAAAGGTGAAGGATGTCTGCTCTAAAATGAATACCGGTGCCAAATATGATTCCAAGGCATTTAAAAAATCGGTGGGATTGAATGGGGTGGGTATTAAAGCCGTGAATGCGCTTTCTTCTTCCTTTGCAATGGAATGTTTCCGCGAGGGACAAATGAAGGAGGTGGAATTCGTGCAGGGTGTGCTCTCGAATGATCCGGCGATTACGGCGACTACAAGTGCGAACGGAACTTATGTGAACTTTACCCCCGATGTGGAAATATTCGGTGAGTATCATTACCGCGACGAACATATCGAGCCGTTGCTGAAGAATTATGTTTTCCTGAATATCGGGTTGACCATCGTTTTCAATGATAAAAAATTCACTTCGAAAAATGGGCTGGAAGACCTGTTGAACGAAAATCTCACATCCGAAGAACTTTATCCTATCATCCACCTTTTTGGTGAAGATATAGAGGTGGCCATTACCCATACCAACCAGTACGGAGAGGAATATTATTCGTTTGTAAACGGGCAGCACACCACCCAGGGTGGTACACACCTTGCCGCTTTCCGTGAGGCGACCGCACGCGTGATCAAAGAGTTCTACAATAAGAACTTTGAGTATTCCGATATCCGTAACGGCATGGTGGCCGCCATCAGTATCAAGGTGGAAGAACCGGTCTTCGAGTCACAGACAAAAACCAAGCTGGGATCCAAAGAGATGACCCCCAATGGCATCTCGGTGAGCAAGCATATCAATGATTTCCTCAAGAAAGAACTGGATAATTACCTGCACAAGAATGCCGATACGGCAGAGGTGTTGCATAAAAAGATACTCGACTCGGAGAAAGAGCGCAAAGCCATTGCAGGAGTAACCAAACTGGCCCGTGAACGGGCAAAGAAAGCCAACCTGCACAATAAAAAGCTGAGGGACTGCCGTATCCATTACAACGATACCAAAGGCGATGACAGGGATAATACGTCGATCTTCATCACCGAAGGGGATTCGGCCAGCGGATCCATCACTAAAAGCCGTGACCCGAACCTTCAGGCGGTATTCAGTCTGAGGGGAAAACCTCTCAATTGTTTTGGATTGACAAAGAAGATCGTTTACGAGAACGAGGAGTTTAATCTCCTTCAGGCAGCACTCAATATTGAAGAAAATATGGACGGGTTGCGGTATAATAAAGTGATTATTGCTACCGATGCCGATACCGATGGCATGCATATCCGCCTGTTATTGCTTACTTTCTTTTTGCAATTTTTCCCTGACCTGATCAAAAAAGGACATGTCTATATTCTTCAAACTCCGCTTTTCCGGGTGCGTAACAAGAAGAAAACGCTTTATTGTTATACGGAGGAAGAACGCCTCAGTGCAGTGGAAGAGCTGGGACCCAATCCCGAAATAACCCGCTTCAAAGGGTTGGGTGAGATATCGCCCGACGAGTTCCGTAATTTTATCGGTGAAGATATCCGGCTCGACAGGGTGACCATGCGCAAAGAGGATCTTCTGAAGGAATTGCTTGAATTCTATATGGGTAAGAATACTCCCGAGCGGCAGTCGTTTATTATTGAAAACCTGGTGGTTGAGGAGGATGAGGTCGCGTAAAACAGTAGTTATTCGGCTTCGCCGTTATTCGCTTCGCGTTATTCAGCTTCGCTGTTATTTGTGCTTCGCATGTAGCTCAATGGCCACTGAATAACAAATGAATAACAACCGAATAACAACTGAATAACAAATGAATAACAACCGAATAACAACTGAATAACAACCGAATAACAACCGAACCCCAATGGAACAACAATATAATTCCACAAAAAGAATTGCCCTGTTTCCGGGAACTTTTGACCCATTCACTATCGGGCACGAGTCGTTAGTGCGCAGGGGCTTGTCGCTGGTGGATGAGATTGTGATCGCCATAGGGATCAACGAAGCGAAAAAATCATTCTTCACGGTGGATCAACGGCTCAGGATGATCAGCGGATTATATGAAAAAGACCCGCGTGTAAGGGTAGAGAGTTACGACTCCCTTACCATAGAGTTTGCCCAAAAGACAGGCGCTCAATATATCTTACGGGGGATCCGCTCGGTAATAGATTTCGAATATGAAAAAACGATCGCAGATATGAACCGAACTATTTCGGGAATTGAGACGTTTGTACTATTCACGGAACCTGCCCTGACCCACGTAAGCTCATCCCATGTGAGGGAACTGTTGCGTTACGGCTACGACGTGAGTGGTTTTATCCCGGAAGGAATGACCCTAACAAAGAAAGATATTGTCTGATGAATCGAAGTAAAAAATTCAAACTCCTCAAAAGAATAAAAATGCTCAAAAAAATAATCCCGATTGTTTTAGGTACCTTGTTTTTAACCGGGTGTGTATATGCGCAATTCAGGCCGTCTCCCGACGGTGTCAAGTTTGAGAGGACGCTCCAGCTGATCCAGGGCTTGTATGTGGATGACGTAAATTCACAGGAACTGACAGAAGCGGCCATACGTGGCATGTTGAAAGAACTGGACCCGCATTCCACCTATCTCAACAAGGACGAAGTGAAGGCCATGAACGAGCCGTTACAGGGGAATTTTGACGGGATCGGTATATCGTTCAATATGCTGACCGACACGCTCTATGTGATGGAGGTCATTGCCGGTGGTCCGTCGCAAAAGGTAGGTATTATGCCGGGAGACAAGATCATCTTTGTGAACGATACGCTGATTGCCGGGGTGAAGAAGAACAATCAGGATGTGGTATCTATGCTCCGTGGCCCTAAAGGGACGCAGGTGAACGTGAAAGTGCTCCGTCGCGGTGTGCCCGAATTGATACCTTTCCGGATTGTACGCGACAAGATACCCATCACCAGTATTGATGCATCTTATATGGTAACAGAAGATATAGGATATATCCGCCTGAGCCGGTTCGGTATTTCCTCGGGCGATGAGTTCCGGCAGTCGGAAAAGGAATTGAGGTCACAAGGTATGAAGCACCTTATCCTGGACCTGACCGATAATGGCGGGGGGATCCTCCAGACAGCCAATGATATCGTGGATGAGTTTCTGGGTGATGGGAAGCTGATCGTTTACACCGAAGGAAAAAACCAACCCCGCTATACAATGAATGCCACCGGCGACGATGAACTGAAAGGTGGAAAGCTGGTGATACTGGTCAATGAGGCTTCGGCTTCGGCCAGTGAAATCCTTGCCGGAGCTATCCAGGACTGGGACAGGGGGGTGGTCGTCGGCCGAAGGACTTTCGGAAAAGGATTGGTGCAGCGCCAGTTGCCGCTTCCCGACGGTACGATGATCCGGTTGACCGTAGCACGGTATTATACCCCCAGTGGCAGAAGCATCCAGAAACCGTATGAAAACGGGGACCAGGACTCATATAACATGGATTTTGTCAATCGCTATAATCACGGTGAACTCTTCCGGGCCGATAGCATCCATTTTCCCGACTCGTTGAAATATACCACGCTGGTAAACAAACGCACAGTATATGGCGGCGGGGGGATCATGCCCGATTATTTCGTGCCGATGGATACGACAAGGGGTACCGTGCTGCATGCCCGGATGAACGGTATGAATGTGATCAATAGGGCGGCGATATTCGAAGTGGATAATTCCCGAAAGGAGTTATTGCAAAAATATCCGGATGTCAATAGTTTCAATGCCGATTACCAGGTAACGGCGGCGATGATTCTCCAATTGAAGAAACTTGCTTCTGAAGAAAAGATTGAATGGGATGAAGAACAATTCGCCTCTTCCCGCCCATTGATATTTGCACAGTTAAAAGCCTTGATGGCTCGGGATTTATACGACTCGTCGGCATTTTTCCGGATCATCAATAAAGAAAACGATATCTTTATGGAA
The DNA here is from genome assembly GCF_040307845.1 of Proteiniphilum sp. GTDB lineage: Bacteria > Bacteroidota > Bacteroidia > Bacteroidales > Dysgonomonadaceae > Proteiniphilum. Next base: position 35,385 of record NZ_JAWRIS010000022.1, on the reverse strand, counting down.
GGATTGAAGATCATTTCCGATGATAGCCGTTATCAGGGATTATTAGAAGGTACAGGCAGTAACATAGATCAGGACAGATAGCGGAATACTATGAATTTTGATTACAGCAAGCTACGTGTACAGGAAGGTACTACCATCAGACTGAAAGATTTTCCTACCTGTGAAGACGGGGGATACACCAAGAAGACCGCTAAAGAGGAAATCAAGAAGAACATCAAGGAATTGAAGAAGTTTCAGGAAATGTTCTATGCCGACGACCGGTATTCCCTGTTGATCATCCTACAAGCACGGGATGCCGCCGGGAAAGACGGGGTGATCCGTCACGTGATGTCGGGCATTAACCCGCAGGGTTGCCGTGTGCACAGTTTTAAGACCCCTACCAAGAACGAGTTGGAACACGACTATTTCTGGCGTCATTACCTGGCTTTGCCTGAGCGAGGGATGATAGAGATCTTCAACCGGTCGCATTATGAAAATGTACTGGCCACAAAGGTCAATCCTCAATGGATACTCAATGAACGGATTCCGGGATACGGCTCCGTGGAAAATATAGACCCGCAGTTCTGGGATGCCCGCTATGAAGATATCAACGCCATTGAGCAGCATCTTCACCGGAATGGGATGCGTATCCTTAAATTCTTTCTGAACATATCGAAAGAAGAGCAGAAAGAACGTTTTCTTTCCCGCATCGATGAGCCGGATAAGAATTGGAAATTCAGCTCTGCCGATTTGCAGGCCCGTACGCAATGGGATGATTATGACAGGGCATTCGAGGAGATGCTGGAAAAGACCTCCAGGCCCTATGCACCATGGTATGTGATCCCGGCCGACAAGAAATTCTTTGCCCGTGTGGCGGTGGGTGACCTCATCATTGAATTGTTCAAGTCGCTCGACCTGCATTTCCCTCCTGCCGAATCGCCCGGGACACTGGAGAAAGCCCGGGAGATATTAATGAGGGAGTAACTCAATATCTGCTTATTTCGTTTTCTTCCTGTTCCTTAAAAAGGCATCCAATCGTGTGAGCGCCCAGAAAGAGGATAATGTTATCACGATAAGGAGTGCGGTAAGTATATATTGAGGGGACAGGATAGCTTCTTTTCCGCCGAAAATGATCGTCAGGAGAGATAGCACGAAAAGCAGCACGTACATAGTACCGAAAATGCCTCTGAAATCTGCCAACACGTCTCCGTGGGTCGTTGCCCGTTTCATTTTTTGCGGCATGAGTGCTTTTTCTGTTTCAATTTGCTGCATGATGCGGTATTTCAGGTTCTCCGGAGCCTGGATCTTTGTGGATTGCATCATCTGGCCAATGATTTCGTCTTCTTTTTCTATATTCTTCTTTTCAGCCATAATTTTTCACTTTTTTAGAAAGACACTAAGAATTGATCCTCGACGGTTTGCCCGTAATATCGGATGAGCATTTCCTTGAATAACTTTCTTGCCCTGAACATCTTCACTTTCACATTGGTTTCGTTCAACCCTGTTATTTTCGCGATCTCCTTGACCGGATTATCCTCCAAATAGTATAGCGTAAGCAATAAAGCATCGCCTTTGGGCATTTTTTGCAGGATGTTCCCTACCATTTCTTTTTGTTCAATATCCTCTATATTGATATCTACCGAGTTGCCGGATAAATGGGATGCGTTTTCTATATCTGTTTCATTGTAGCCGGTCCACATTTTCGATTTCGTGAGTGTAACCGCTGTGTTATACACAATACGGTAGAGCCATGTCGAAAACTTACTGTCGGCGCGGAAACCATGTAGATTGCGGTATGCCTTCACGAAGCTTTCCTGCACGACATCTTCCGCGTCCTGCCGGTTGCCGCATATCCGGTAGGCGATGGTGATCGCCATGTCCTGATAGGTGTCGACAAAGTAGCTGAACGCGGAAGTATTGCCAGAGAGTATCTGCTTCACATACAATTGTTCGTCCATCGCATGGTGATTATTCCTGTAGCAAACCGGCCGTCTCGGGTACTGCTTTCATATTTCTGGTGGTGAAGAAGTAGACCAGATAGCCTATCCCCAGGAAAAGTAAAATGGATGAGGTGTAAATCCAGAATGCTTTTTCATCCGACAGGCTCATTCCTTCGGTGATAGAGAATCCTACAAGGATTCCTACAGCGATGCCGATAAGGACAATTCCGTTGCGAAGTGACACAAATCTATTGGGGTTCGTTTTCTGTTTTATTTCTTCCTCGGGAATAATACCTTGCGAAATGAGTGACATCCGTTCTCTGTTCCGCAAATTGACTTTTCTTAATTCCATGATCACCCAAAGGAGGGCGACCGGAAATCCAAAAACACCGACAATTGCAACAATTGGGACCAAAATATCTTCCATAATCTTTTAATGTAAAAAGTGAACGTTTTCGTTAAACAAGTACAGAACAAATTTATTTGTTTTGCCGAGTGCAGAAAACGACTAATGTTATTGAATTAATAATTTGTTTACATCCATAGGACTGTCACTTCGGCGGATCGGTTACAAAAATAACTGTTTTTTTAGTTATATGTTTGTTTTATCTGAAAATCAACATGTTGATAACTTATTGACAAAGCTGTGTTTTTTAAGATTTTAAATTCGGCAATCTGATTTCTATTTCTTTCCTTTGCAATTGGGATGAACGAAAAGATGCTCGAAAAACTGAAAATCCTTGCCGATGCCGCTAAGTACGACGTATCCTGCGCATCGAGTGGCACCTCACGTAACAACGTGAAGGGAGGGATCGGTACGGTGTCAGGGTGGGGTATTTGCCATAGCTTTACTCCCGACGGGCGTTGTATCTCATTGTTTAAGATATTACTTACCAATCACTGCATCTATGATTGCGCCTATTGCGGTAATCGCCGCAGTAACGATGTGAAACGTGCGGCTTTCACGGCTGAAGAGCTGGCTGAGCTGACCATCGAATTTTATCGTAGAAATTATATCGAAGGGCTTTTCCTCAGTTCCGGCGTGATGCGCAATCCCGATTATACAATGGAACGGATGGTGCGTGTGGTGAAGCTATTGCGGGAGGTACATCGCTTCAACGGATACATTCACATGAAGACTATCCCGGGTGCAAGTAGTGAACTGGTCGCCCAGGCAGGGGTGCTGGTCGATCGGATGAGTGTAAATCTCGAAATCCCGTCGGAACAGAACCTGAAGTTGCTGGCACCCGAAAAAGATTATCCAAGCGTGTTTGCTCCCATGCGGTTTATCCAGCAGGGGATGCTGGAAAGTGCCGAGGATCGTAAGAAATTTCGTTCCGCCCCCAAATTTGTGCCGGCAGGGCAGAGTACCCAGGTGATTATCGGCGCTACGCCCGACAATGATAAACAGATACTCTCATTGGCTTCGGCATTATATAAGCGTCCTTCTTTTAAACGGGTCTATTACTCGGGTTATATTCCTGTAAATTCCGACGACAGCCGCCTGCCCGTACTGGCCAAACCACCATTGGTACGAGAGAACCGCTTGTATCAGGCCGACTGGCTGATGCGGTTCTATGAGTTCAAAGCAGGAGAGTTGGTGGATGACAATCATCCTGATCTGGACTTGGATATCGATCCGAAAATGGGTTGGGCGCTGCGGCATCCTGAGTTTTTTCCGATCGATGTCAATACGGCGCCATACGAGATGATCCTTCGTGTACCGGGCATCGGGGTGAAGTCGGCCAAGCTGATCGTCACCTCGCGGCGGTATGGCAGGTTGAATTCCGAACAACTGAAGAAGATTGGTGTGGTGATGAAGCGTGCACAGTATTTTATTGCGTGCCGTGAATTGCCTATGCAGACCGTGAATGAGCTTACTCCCCAATATGTCCGTCGTCAGGTGTCGCAGAAGCATAAAAAAGCGGCGGCGGAGCTGTTGCAGTATTCAATCGACTGGGGAGAATAGGTTGATTTGATGATTTGATGATTAATGTGTAGTGCTCCATTCTTAATTTTTCATTTTTCACTTTTAATTAAAAAAAGTCTTGGTTCTAAAATGATCATTTTCACGTATGATAATACTTTCGACGGATTGCTTTCATGCGTGTTTTTCGCGTATGAGCAGAAGAAGTTTCCAGACCTGATCCTTTCGGAATCGGATCAGAAGCCTCTGTTTGCAGATGAAGAGTATTATGTGACTACTGAAAAGGAAAAATCGACCCGAGTGTGGAAGGCGTTGGAGAAAAAATTATCGAAGTTCGCCCGGAATATGATGCTGAGCGTATGGTTATCGGAATTGCCGGAAACAGCCATGTTGCTGTTCCGCTATTTCCGTAAGAATATCGATCATCCGCAGGGAATAGAGATGAATTTCGGCGACGACGATGTGCTCCGTATCAAGGATATCGCGCAGAAAGTAGGTACCGATGCCCGGAAGCTGATCCAGTTCATCCGTTTTCAGGAAACGGCCGACGGTATCTGGTTCGCGCCGGTGTCGCCGCGTTACAATGTACTTTCACTGATCGTGCCGCATTTCAAATCACGCTATACAACACAGCCCTGGATCATTTACGATACAGGGCGAAATGTCGGCCTCTATTACGATACACGTACGGTGCAGGAAATCTCTTTCTCGCAAAAAGACCTCGCAGAACTGAAATCAGGCAAACTCGATAATGAAAAACTTTCCGGCGAGGAGGCCTTTTTTCAGCAGTTATGGAAAGAATATTTCCGGAGTATTACTATCAAAGAGCGTATCAATCTTAAACTGCAACGCCAGCACATGCCAAAGCACTACTGGAAGTATCTCACCGAGATCCAGTAAATTACTTGTTTTTCAGCAAGTCCCGGATTTCCGTCAGTAATGTCTCTTCCTTGGTTGGTTCGGCAGGAGGTGCGGGTGCTTCTTCTTTTTTCCGCTTGAATGAGTTCATCGCTTTAATCACCATGAAAATGGACGTGCCGATGATCAAGAAATCGACAACCGTCTGAATGAAAGCGCCGTAATTCCAGGTGACGGCAGGTGCAACCACTTCCGCTCCATCCATTACGGCCTGTCTTAAAACAAGCTTCAGGTCTGCAAATTGGCCTTGGTCCGAGACCAATGCAATGGGTGGCATCAGGATGTCGTTCACAAAAGATGTGACGATTTTTCCGAAAGCACCGCCGATAACGATACCCACAGCCATATCCACTACGCTGCCGCGCATTAAGAATTCTTTTAGTTCTGATCTGAATGACATAGTTTTTTTGATTAATAGGGGTGAAAAATATTATAACGCATGTTGAATGAAAAAGTTTTTTTACAAAGTAAATAAAAAAAATGTAAAAGGCCCTGCTTTAATAAAAAATTTCGGCCAACATACAGCGTGCTGATCCTCCTCCATTCGTTTCGATGGTAGTCAATGGAGCAGACAAGATCGTGTTATAGGTGGATATGGCGGTTTCTTGTGCCGCAGTCAGGACACTGCGTGCCGCGGCCGACATGACCATAATGGGGTGACCATTCCTGCTCTTTACCTCAAGCATATTCCCTGCGAACCGTACTACCTGATCCAGGGAGATATCGACAATGATCTTCCCGGTGGAGGTCAACCGGGACACCACTTTATCTCGTTCATTCTTGTCTTTGAGCGACTCCAGGCAAATGATCGCTATCTGGTTGCCCACAGACATCATCACGTTGGTGTGGTAGATGAGGTTGGCGTTCTTGTCGGTTGCGCTGAATACTACTGCGTCATAATTCAATCGGGCACAAAAGTCCGCCAGCACCTTCTCCGAAGTACGTGGCGATCGGCAACAATACGCAATCCTTTTATCCCGGTCTAAGACCATACTCCCCGTTCCTTCCAGGAATTCATCTTTTTTCTCCCAGTGTGTCAGATCAACCACTTTGCGGTGATTCATTTTCCGGGTAAGCAGGTCAACCACCTCCTGTTTCCTTTCCTGCCTGCGGTTTTCGGCAAACATGGGATAGAGTACCAATTCTCCTGTAAAATGGGATGAAAACCAATTATTCGGGAAAATGGAGTCTGGAGTCCACGGCTCGGGGGTATCCTGTACAACCGTCACATCTACATCCTTAGCCCGCAGTTGATTCACGAAAGCATCAAATTCTTCAAGCGCTTTGACAGCTACAGCTCCGGATTCTCCGCCCTGTTGGAAATAGTTGTTTTGTGCCGTCTCTTCATTGAAAGCAAACCTGAAGGGTCGAACCATCAATATTTTGGATGTTGTTTGCATAAGATAGAGTAAAGAGTAAAGACTTTTAGAACCAAGATTCAAGACTATTAGAGATACCTAACCACTTAGGCACCTTTCCACCTTTTAGTCCCATCGGCACATTATTCAGTTTCCAATGCTTTGAGTGATTCCCTGATAATACGAACCGCTTCTAGTAGCTCCTGTTCTGTGATTACTAATGGCGGCGCAAACCGGATGATATGATCATGGGTCGGTTTCGCCAACAGCCCGTTTTCTGCCATCCTGAGACATACATCCCATGCTTGTTTACCGTTATGCGGTTCAATTACAACGGCATTGAGTAATCCTTTCCCTCTGACCTGTTGGATAAAAGGGCTTTTGATCCCGTTCATTTCTTCCCGGAAGATTTGTCCCAGATACTCAGCTTTTTCTGCCAGGTTCTCCTCTTCCACCACCTCTAACGCCGCGGTTGCTACCTTGCAGGCCAAAGGGAATCCCCCGAAAGTGGATCCATGTTGCCCGGGTTGGATAGTGAGCATGATTTCATCGTCGGCAAGTACTGCAGAAACGGGTAATACACCCCCGGAGATCGCTTTTCCCAGGATCACAATGTCGGGACGGATGTCTTCATGATCGCAGCAAAGTTTGCGACCCGTGCGGGCAATACCGGTTTGTACCTCATCGGCAATGAAAAGTACATTGTGTTTTTTACAAAGCTCATAACAATTCTTCAGATAACCTTCGTCCGGCACGTTTACGCCTGCTTCCCCCTGAATGGGCTCTACCAGGAACCCGGCAATGGAATTCGCTTTCTTTTCCAGGATCGAAGCCAGCGCTTCCGGATCGTTATAGGGGATAACCTCGAACCCGGGCGTGTAAGGCCCATAATCGGCACGGGCATCGGGATCGGTGGAGACCGAGACAATAGAGATGGTTCTCCCGTGAAAATTCCCTTCGCATGCCACAATGATCGCTTCGTTTTCAGGGATTCCCTTTTTCAGGTAAGCCCATTTCCGGGTCAGCTTCAACGCTGTCTCCACCGCCTCGGCGCCGCTGTTCATCGGCAATACTTTGTCATATCCGAAATAATCATGGATAAACTTTTCGAACGGTCCCAACGAATCGTTATAGAAGGCGCGGGAAGTAAGGCAAAGTTTCCCCGCCTGCTCTTTCAATGCTGCTACGATCTTAGGATGGCAATGTCCCTGGTTCACGGCGGAATAGGCAGACAGAAAATCGAAATATCTCTTCCCATCCACGTCCCATACATAACATCCTTTCCCTTTTGACAGCACTACCGGCAACGGATGATAGTTGTGTGCCCCGTACTTATCTTCCAGATCGATATACTGTTTTGTTGTGTCTGATAAATCTTTCATATTGCTTTTCCACCTTTCCACTTATCATCACCTAACCTCCAGATTGCGGAACTCAACCTTTCCCCCTTCACTCTGGAGCCCTATATGTCCCTCTTTCACCTTACTGGTCGCTTGATTTTGCAAGATGTCATTGACATAGACCGAAATAGCGCCGTCAACTACTGTAATCTTCATTTTATTCCATTCTCCGGTAGGTTTTTCACTTGAGGGTTGCATTTTCCCGATCACGGGAAATTTCGGACGTTCCGTTATTCCTTCGGGGAGGGTGTACTCATTCAGGTCGGAGCCGTTCAACAATACGAAATCACCGGCTTTGCCTGCTGCCAGTTGGCATTCTATCCCTCTGGGAAACGGGTTGGCAGGATCTTCAATCAGGATAAAGACGCCGCTGTTGGTTGCTTCTCCCTCCCAACGGTATTCCAGTTCAAGCGTGAAGTTACCATATTTTTCTTTGGTGTACATGTAACCGAGAGGCTCCCCTTTTATGGAGATCACCCCCTCTTTGACGGAAAACACCTGGTCGCCGGGAACTGCGTTGTTTTCCACCACGAAATTCCAGTTCTTCAGGTCTTTCCCATTGAAAATTTTCTTTGCTTGTTGTCCGCAACCTATTAACAATAGTGCGAATAAAATAACAATGGATAGTTTTGTCGTTTGCATCTGTATGAATTTAAGTTAGTTGTAAGTCTGGTAAATAAGAAAAATCTTTTTTATTCAGTGTAAATAAGGGTAGGCCATGTATAATGGCGGTCGCGGCAATAAGTGCGTCTGGAATAGATAATTTATGAGAAAGAGCAAATTTTTTAACTAAAGAAACAGCTGTCTCAGAAATCTCTTGGTTTATAGGAATAACTGTCAGCTTTGTTAAATCTTTGGATATTGAATTCAATTCATGTTTGTTGCGTGCCCCAAAATATAATTCAGCACATGTGATATCGGAAACAGTAATATTTTCTTGTCCGATTTCTTTTATGACATCGATAATCTTTTTGTTCGATCGATAGATCTCAATGAGAATATTTGTATCTACTAAGATCATGACTGTCTGTTCCATGCTTTATTACGCAATGCGCTTCCGTCAATAGGGTAGTCATCCCAAAGTCCAACTGATAGAGAGAATGTTTTCTTTGAAGAATTTTTTCTAATCAATCTTTTTCTCGGTTTGGATTGTACCTCTACTTCAACACCCCACGAGTTGAGGAAATTGAGTAATGTGTTCAATTTTTCCTCATCAATTTCTTTTTTTAAAATTAGTTCCGTCATTGTTACACGTTTTTACAAAATATACTACTCATTCAACGATTTTAGGCAATTTTTTTCCATTTTTGGCCTACCGGAATACTTGACGGATTGAATCCGTACCAAGCTGGTATCAAAGTTAAGTAAAATGGTTGAATCTGAGAAATAATTTGGTCCGTTTCTGTTAAATACTTCCATCAAATCCAATTCTTCCTCTCTGAGGGAGACACTCCCCAAAAAAAGTCAAAAAATTGTGAGATACAGTAGAAATAGATACATTTGTCGCTATTCTGATAACAAGTAGATTAAGAGGATTCAAACGGATGGTCAAAGCACGGTTGCTCTGGGTTGATGATGAAATAGATCTCCTGAAACCTTATATCCTTTTTCTGGAGGAGAAAGGATACGGGACGCAATGTGTCAATAATGGCCGCGATGCGATTGAATTATGCCGTTCACAACGGTTTGATATTGTTTTTCTGGATGAACAGATGCCTGGCTTGTCCGGCCTGGACACTCTTGTGGAGCTTCATTCATCCTATCCCGGGATGCCGGTGGTGATGGTTACCAAAAGCGAAGATGAAGGTATTATGAACCGTGCTATCGGAAAGAAAATCGCCGATTACCTCATCAAACCGGTCAATCCCAACCAGGTGCTGATGAGCATCAAGAAGATACTCGAACAGGATGAACGCATGACGGAAGTCCTTACACAGGAATACCACGATCTGTTTAATCTCCTGATTGGCGAGATAGAGGATTGCCGCACTCCAGACGATTGGATATCGGTGTATAAGAAACTGGTACTTTGGGAACTGAGGCTGGATCAGACGCAGAGCCCGTTACGGGAGATGCTGGCGGTGCAGAAAGCAGAGGCAAACCGTCTCTTTGCAAAATTTATCCGGAAAAACTATGAGCAATGGATCATAGGGGGGACAGACGGCTTCGGTCCCGACCGCCCCGTCTTGAGTACTGACTTGTTTGAGCGGTTTGTATTCCCCTCGGTGGATAAAGGAGAAAAGCTCTTTTTTATATTGATCGATAATTTCCGATTCGATCAATGGCAGGTGGTGAAAGATGTTGTTGGAGAGTGTTTTACATGCCGGGAGGATATCTATTTCTCCATTCTGCCTACAGCCACACCCTATGCCAGGAATGCTGTTTTTTCAGGACTGATGCCGAGACGGCTATCCGAGATGTTCCCGGACTGTTGGGTGGATGAATCGGAGGATGAAGGCAAGAACCTCCATGAGGAGTTATTCATTAAGTCGCATCTGGAAAGGCATGGTAGAAAATGCAACTTCTCCTATCATAAGATCAACAGGAGTCTGGAAGGTGAAAAATTGGTCGCCCGGTTCGCAGAGTTGGAAAAGTATGATTTGAATCTGCTGGTATTCAATTTTATCGACCTGCTCTCGCATGCGCGTACGGAATCGAGGATGATCCGAGAACTTGCTCCTGATGAGTCGGCATACCGTTCGCTCACCAGATCATGGTTCCTGCATTCTCCCTTACCTGCCTTGCTGGCGAAAATAGCGGAAAAGGGATATAAAGCGGTGCTCACCACCGACCATGGCTCCATAAGAGTGAAAAAGGGGGTAAAGGTGCTGGGAGACCGGGAGACCGGAGTTAACCTCCGTTATAAGGTGGGTAAGAATCTGGGATATGATCCCAAAAGAGTATTCGATATTATCCGTCCCGAAAATGCCGGGTTGCCATCTCCCAATATGAGTACCCGTTATATCTTTGCAGTGAATGATGATTTTTTTGTTTATCCCAACAATTACAATCATTATCAGTCCTATTATGAAGATAGTTTTCAACATGGGGGAGTCTCTATGGAGGAGATGATGATTCCGGTGATTTTTTTAGAACCAAGACTTTAAAAGTGAAAAGTGAAAAATTAAGAATTAAAAATGAAAAACTAAAAACTAAAAATGAAAATCGAAATAAAAAATTTAGCATCACTTCAGCCGGCAGCGCGGGACTTCATCAGCCAAATGGGCAATCATACCGTTTTCGCCTTTTATGGGGGCATGGGGGCCGGGAAGACTACTTTCATCAAGGCGGTCTGTAAAGAGCTCGGAGTGAAAGAGACCGTGGCCAGCCCCACCTTTGCCATTATCAATGAATATAAGGGAGGCGACGGGAAGCCTATTTATCATTTCGACTTTTACCGTATCCACAAATTGGAAGAAGTGTTTGATTTCGGTTATGAAGATTATCTCTACAGTGGTTATATCTGCTTTATCGAATGGCCGGAATTGGTGGAACAGGTATTACCGGAGAATACCGTCAGGTTGTCGATACGTGAAACCGGCAACGGAAGCCGTATAATAGAGAATAGGTAGTGAAACCGGCAAAATTGAAGATAAATAAGATAATCGTATGAAATAAGGTGATTTCCGTTAAACGAATGATGAAAGAATCACTCAAAATCTATATATTCGCACATTGAAAGGATTAAAGATGAAGAAAACGATCGTTGCTGCCTTTATTTTACTCGCTTCGTTCACGGCTTCGGCACAGGTCAATACCGACCGTGTGATGATGATCGGGAAGAATGCGCTCTACTTTGAAGATTACGTGCTATCCATTCAGTATTTTAACCAGGTAATCACGGCCAAGCCTTATCTGGCTGATCCCTATTATTTCAGGGCAGTAGCCAAGTTTATGCTTGATGATTTTAAGGGAGCGGAGGAAGACGCAACAGACTGCCTGGTGCGTAATCCCTACTATACGGCTGCTTACCAGCTTCGTGGTGCCGCACGCCAGAATCAGGAGAAATATGAAGAGGCAGCCACGGATTACCAGCGAAGCCTCGAATTCTATCCGGAAGACAGGCTCACATTGGTCAACATGGGTATCGTAAATATCGAGATGAAGCAATATGATATTGCCGGGAAGTTCTTTGATGTGCTCTTGCGGCGTTTTCCCGATTATACACCCGGTTACCTGGCCCGCTCACATATGTATATCCAGATGGAGGATACTACCGAGGCGATGGCCGACCTGAACATGGCGATAGAAAAAGATCCATATACAGCACAGAGTTTTGCAGCCCGGGGATTGCTGTATTTCCAACAAAAAGACTATAACAGTTCCCTTGCCGATATGGATGAGGCGATCCGCCTAGATCCTTATTTTGAAGGGAATTATATCAACCGGGGGTTGGTGAAATATCATCTGAACGATCTGCGCGGGGCGATGGCCGATTACGACAGGGTGATCGAGATGGATGAAAACAATCTTATTGCCCGTTTTAACAGGGGCTTGCTGCGCGCACAAGTGGCCGATAATAACAGGGCGATACGCGATTTCGACAAGGTAATCGAGCTGGATCCGGAAAATACGATCGCTTACCTGAACAGGGCCATGCTGCACAATGAGATAGGTGACAAGGCCGGTGCCTTAAGCGATCTCAATGTAGTGCTGGGTGAACATCCCGATTTCTTTACCGGTTATTATATGCGTTCGCAACTGAAACGTGAGTTGAATGATTTGCGGGGAGCGGAGCAGGATTATATGCTTGCGCGGGCGGAAGAATCGAAAGCCCGCAAGGTGGCCACTGTAGATCCCGAACCTTTCAAACAGGCAAAGGAAAGATCGGAAAGCAAAGATACCCGTGAGCAGACTGACCGTGATATTGAGAAGTTCAATCTCCTGGTGGTCGCCGACAAAGGTGAATCGGAAAATACAAAATACCAGCGCCAGAGCAGGGGGCGGGTACAGAATATCAGTGCGCCCATTGAACCGGAACCACGATTCGTGTTGACGTATTACGAACGTGATATTGAAGTGCGCCGACCGGTATATTATTCCGATAGGATGGACCAGGCCAATAGCGAGCTTGCCCTCACCTGGTTGCTGAAAATGACAAACAGGGATGCTCCGCTGAATGAATTCCAGGTACAGACCCATTTCCGTTCAATCGATAATTATTCCGCACGGATCGACCGGCAGCCGGATGATGCTTCCCTCTATTTCGGCCGGGGAATGGACTTTATGTTGATACAGGATTACGAAAATGCGTTGAAAGACATGAGGAGGGCTATCGGCTTGGACCCAAACCTGTTGGTGGCTCATTTTGCCTGGGCCGCGATCCGTTCTAAGCAGATTGAATATGACCGCCTGCAAAGCGAGCCGCTTATGATGGACAGGAATATAGGGATTGATCTTCCCGGGGCTGCCGGCAGCGGGGTGGCCGGGAAATCCAGATTACCCGAGATATCTGCCAAGTCGGTTGAGTATGACGAGATACTCAGGGAGTATGAGACGGTTCTCCGTCTGGATCCCAATTTTATGTATGCCTATTACAACCGGGCGGAGATCTTCACTCTTGAAAAAGATTACCGCGCAGCCATTGCCGATTACACCAAGGCGATAGAACTCGAACCTCAATTCGCCGAGGCCTATTTCAACCGCGGGATAGCGCGGCTCTCCATCGGCGAGACCCGCGAGGGACTCGACGATCTCCGCAAAGCCGGAGAACTCGGCATCGTGCAAGCATATAGTATCATCAAACGTATGCAGTGAGGGCTGGGAATTAGTTTCATTATTTTTTCTTTACGTTGCACAAAAATACTATTTTTGTATTTTTAAAATTGAAGATTCAACTTTCGTGAATAGTATGATTACAACTAAAACGGTCACAAAATATCGTCAGACGGAAAGTTTTAGTTATAATCTTAACCAATATGGATATGATAAAGATTACATTTCCCGACGGATCGGTCAGGGAATATGAAAAGGGAGTAACGGGAATGGAGATAGCCAACAGCATCAGCTCGAGGCTGGCACAGGAAGTACTTGCCGCGAGCGTGGATGGTGTGACGTGGGACCTGACTAGGCCCATCGGACACGATGCCTCCGTACGTCTGCTCAAATGGGAAGATGAAGAGGGTAAGCATGCCTACTGGCACTCGTCCGCCCACCTCATGGCTGAAGCGTTGCAGGAACTATATCCGGGCATTAAATTCGGTATTGGCCCGGCCATCGAGAACGGTTTCTATTACGATGTGGATCCGGGTGAAGGGGTAACCATCAAGGAGTCTGATTTCCCCGCCATCGAAAAGAAGATGATGGAACTGATCGCCGCCAAAGAAGATATTGTGCGTAAAAGCATTTCCAAGGCAGATGCTGTCGATATGTTCTCCAACCGGCATGAGAACTATAAGGTAGAACTGATCAACGAACTGGAAGACGGCACCATCACCACCTATACCCAGGGGAGTTTTACCGACCTGTGCCGGGGACCGCACCTCCCCAACACCTCCTATATCAAGGCGGTAAAAATATTGTCGGCTGCCGGTGCTTACTGGCGTGGTGATGTAGAACGTCCGCAATTGACAAGGCTTTACGGCATCACCTTCCCAAAGAAGAAGATGCTGGATGAGTATCTGTTGCTGCTCGAAGAGGCCAAGAAGCGCGATCACCGTAAGATCGGAAAGGAATTGCAGCTCTTCCATTTCTCACAGACCGTGGGGGCAGGGCTTCCCCTGTGGCTCCCCAAAGGAACGCAGCTGCGCCTCCGCCTCGAAGATTTCCTGAAGAAGATACAGCGCGAATTCGATTACGAGCAGGTGATCACACCCCATATCGGGCACAAGCAGTTGTATGTCACGTCAGGACATTATGCCAAATACGGAAAGGACTCATTCCAACCGATCAAAACCCCCGAAGAGGGTGAAGAGTTCCTCCTGAAACCGATGAACTGCCCGCACCACTGTGAGATATTTAAAGCTTTCCCCCGTTCCTATAAAGAACTGCCGTTGCGTTTGGCGGAATTCGGGACGGTCTACCGCTACGAGCAAAGTGGAGAATTGCACGGCCTGACCCGTGTGCGCGGCTTCACCCAGGACGATGCCCATATCTTCTGTACACCCGACCAGGTGAAAAATGAATTCCTGAAAGTGATGGATATCATCTTCATCATTTTTAAAGCATTGAATTTTGAGAATTTCGAAGCACAGATATCCCTCCGCGACCCCAACGACAAGGAAAAATATATCGGTTCGGATGAAAACTGGGAAAAAGCCGAGCGTTCCATCGTGGAGGCCTGCGAGGAGAAAGGGTTACCGGCGAAAGTGGTATTGGGTGAGGCGGCTTTCTATGGACCCAAACTCGATTTTATGGTGAAAGACGCGCTGGGACGCCGCTGGCAGCTGGGTACCATCCAGGTGGATTACAACCTTCCCGAACGTTTTGAACTGGAATATACCGGTGCCGACAACCAGAAGCATCGTCCCGTAATGATCCACCGCGCACCGTTCGGATCAATGGAACGTTTTGTGGCGGTATTGATCGAGCATACGGCCGGCAAGTTCCCGCTGTGGCTCACGCCTACCCAGGCAGTGGTGCTTCCCGTCAGCGAGAAATTCAACGACTACGCCTTCGACGTGGTGAAGACATTGAAGAAATTCGATATCCGTGCCGAGGTGGACGACCGCAACGAAAAAGTAGGTCGTAAGATCCGCGACAATGAATTGAAACGTATCCCTTACCTGCTGATTGTCGGTGAGAAAGAGGTAGAAAATGGAGAAATTTCGGTAAGAAAACAGGGAGGGGAAGACAAAGGTTCAGTAAAATTGCTTACATTTGCCGAAGATATTTCCCGCGAAGTGGGAGAGGCAATGAATAATGAATAGTGAATAGTTAATAGTTAATAGTTAATAGTGAATGATGAATAGTGATTTTTTCATTTTTAATTCTTCATTCTTCATTTTTAATTCTTCCTTTTTAATTTTTAATTTTTAAAGTTTTTGAATGAGAAAAGACTCAAAAGAGCAACATCGGATCAATGAGCGTATCCGGGTACCGGAAGTCCGGTTAGTAGGCGACAATGTGCAGGAAGGCATCTATCCCACGCGGGAGGCTTTGAAAATTGCCGAACAGCAGGAGTTAGACCTTGTGGAAATAGCTCCTACGGCAAAGCCGCCTGTCTGTAGGGTAATCGATTACCAGAAATTTGTATACCAGCAAAAGAAAAAGCTAAAAGAACAGAAGGTGAAATCGGTAAAGGTGACCGTCAAGGAGATCCGTTTTGGTCCCCAAACCGATGATCATGACTACAATTTTAAACTCAAACATGCCATGAACTTCCTGGGTGAAGGCTCAAAAGTGAAAGCATTCGTATTTTTCAAAGGGCGTTCAATCCTGTTCAAGGAACAGGGCGAAGTGTTATTGTTGCGTTTTGCCAACGACCTGGAAGAGTATGCCAAAGTGGAATACATGCCCATCATGGAAGGCAAACGCATGTCGATCATGCTCTCGCCCAAAAAGGCGCCGTCATCCGCTGCCAAAAAAGCAAACAAGGGGGAAGAATAGGCCATTCTTCCCCAAAACCGGGTTACGACGGAGCTGCTACGTACGCTCCTCCAGATATTTGTTTAGCTTTGCTTAACCTTATTGTCTCTTTTGAGATATTTTTTTTGTAACTTTCTGAAAATAAGGAAAAAGTTGTTCAAAATTTTTGTTAAATGTGAATTTTTGTAAGGTAATATCAAGCGACTTTCTTATCTTTGTAAAGTTATAAAGCCTTGTTTCTGGAGCAGGAACTCGGATTTGTAATCTGAATTTATTTTACGTAATTTTTAAAAAATCAGCGTTATTCGTAATTCTGGTGTCCCCAAGGAATGTCTTTAATTGAAGTTGTGATGAATTTTCATCAATTATGAATGTGTGACGAAAGGTATGACACCTTACAAAGAGTCATATTGGTATGCATTGCGTGTTACCTATAACCGGGAAATGATCGTCAAACGATACTGTGATGCCAATCAGATCATTAGTTTTGTAGCCATGGCTTACAAAATTAGTGAAAGGAAGGGTGTTAAAATCAAAGAGTTGAAACCTGTAGTCCATAATCTTATCTTCATAAAGGCCACCCGGCTGCTCATCAACGAGTTGAAACTGAAATTCCCCATACGTTATATGATGGATCGTGGTACCGGCAAACCCATTGTCGTTCCCGAGACGGAGATGCAGCACTTCATGACGGTGGCCGGTAATTATGACCAGGGTATTGTGTATCTCGATCCCGGTGAACTGGGACTGAAGATAGGCACCCGGGTCCGTATCACGGGCGGACCGTTCGAAGGAGTGGAGGGGACATTGGTTAGGATAAAGAACAACAAGCGCGTTGTTGTGGAAATCAAAGGAGTGATGGTCGTTGCCACACACTATATACATCCTTCTTTGCTGGAAAAAATACAATCATAGAATCTCGAGTATCGACAGTACTCCAAAATCTTATCAGAATGGAACTATATATTAGCCTTTTTGCCGCATTGGTTGGTAGCGGACTATTTTCATGGTTTTTCCTTCCCGAAATTCAACGGATATGTTTTCGGAAAAAATTGTTTGATCCATGCGATGAAAGAAAAGTACACAACGGTATCGTGCCCCGGTTGGGGGGAGTGGGTTTTCTCCCGGCCATGATTCTTTCCTTCCTCCTGGTGTTGAGTGCCAACCTCCTTTTACAAACCTCCCTCGTATCAACTATCAACGCCTCTTCCTTGTTGGAGTGGGCACTGGTGCTCTCCGCTGTCATTTTGCTGTATCTCACGGGCCTTACCGACGACCTGGTCGAAGTCCGTTACCGGAGTAAATTGTTGATCCAGATACTTGCCGCAGTATTGTTTACTGCATCGGGAATATGGATTAACGACCTGCATGGCCTCTTTGGCATGTATGCGATAAGCCCCGTCATAGGTATTCCCCTCACCATCATTATTATCGTTTCTGTGATCAATGCTTTCAACTTTATTGATGGCATCGACGGGTTGGCGGCAGGCATAGCGATGCTTGCCTTCTTATTTTTCGGGATAACCCTTATCTATCTCAAACTGTATGTTATCAGTATATTTACTTTCGCCGCTTTGGGAATGTTAATTCCTTTCTTTTATTATAATATATTTGGTAAGACGAGTAACCATAGTAAGATGTTTATGGGTGATTGCGGCTCGTTGACTATTGGTATGTTGCTGGCGGCCATTGCCGTGAAAGTATATCATTCCGCTTCCATAGGCCCGGATCAATCGCCCCGGGCATTGGTGTTGGGTTTCTCCATGCTGATCGTGCCTATGTTCGATGCGCTCAGGGTAGTGTTGCTAAGGTTGATTAAGGGCCGGAGCCCTTTTAAACCCGACAAGAGCCACATGCACCACCAACTGTTGAACTTGGGATTCTCTCATAAAGTGGTTACACTCATCATGCTTACCAATGCCATCTTCTTCGGGGCAATTGCTTTCTTCCTGGTGCCTTACCTGAATGTCAACCTGATACTGGGCCTTGTGATCCTGTTATGGGTTATACTCGATTTCCTTTTAAGGCGAAGAGTAAGGCAGGTACACAGTGCTTCCCCGCAGAATATCAAAACGGTAGAGCAGGTGAACCGGAATAAAACCGAATAACAACCGTCTTGTTTGTATTATGCCATGGCAGAAAATAGTGGTATAAAATTAAAATAACTAAATTTGCAGCAACAATCGAATAACAACTGAATAACAACTGAATAACAACTGAATTACAATTGAATAACAATGAAACAAATAAAAGCGTGTAATCTTGTTCCCCTCCTGTTATTGGTGGCATTTTTCAGCTCCTGCGGATCTGTAGACAAAGTCAGTTACTTTCAGGATCTGGTTCCCGGCATGCCGGAACAATTGGATGTGCCGTTAGAGATAAGGGTGCGTCCCAACGACAAGATATCCATCGTGGTGAACAGCAAGGATGCGGAACTCTCCAACCTTTTCAACCTCCCCATCGTATCGCATCGTATTGGAAGATCCTCCGAACAGTCGCTGTATGGCACTGCCCAGCAGATATCCGGTTATACGGTAGATGAGTATGGGTATATCGACTTTCCGGTGGTGGGCAAGCTGATGGTAAGCGGATTGCGGCGTACTGAAATTGCCGAGCATGTCAAGCAAACGCTTATTAAAGAAGACCTGGTCAAGGACCCGGTGGTGACCGTCGAGTTCATGAACCTGGGTGTTTCGGTGTTGGGAGAGGTGAATAATCCGGGCAGGTTTGCTATTGACCGCGACAGGCTCACCCTGCTGGATGCTATCAGCATGGCGGGTGACCTTACCATCTACGGGAAGCGGGAAACGGTGTATGTGTTGCGCGACGAGCAGGGGGTGCAGATACCTTACCGGGTGGACCTTACTTCCGCCAGGCAATTATATAACTCCCCGGTCTATTACCTGCAACAGAACGACGTGGTATATGTAGAACCCAATACGGTAAGAGCACGGCAGTCCACCGTCAATGGCAACAACATACGTTCCACCTCCTTCTGGATCTCGCTGGCGTCACTTCTCACTTCCGTCGCCGTCCTGATTGTCAAATAACCCCTTCTCAACTTCTCATTTTCATTTTTAATTTATTCATATGTCTTCAGAAAAACCGCAACAGACCGACGATTTCATCCGCATTCAGGATCTCATCCATATAGTTGTCTCCAAATGGTACTGGTTTGTGGCCTGCCTGTTGGCTGCGCTGGCACTGGTTGCCCTTTATCTGATGGTGACGCCGCCTACCTATACCCGTAATGCCTCCATCCTGATCAAGGACGACTCCAAGGGATCGTCAGCCGTAAATGTGACCGGATTCGACGATCTGGGGATCTTCAGTTCCAACACCAATGTCAATAACGAGCTGCTCACCCTGAAATCGCCGGCGCTGATGCGGGAAGTGGTCATGCGGCTCGATCTCGACAAGAAATATATAGTAAAACAAGGCTTAAGGAAGGTCGACCTCTATAAAGCGTCACCGGTATTGGTTACCTTTAAAGAGTACGATGAGCATTCACTGGAGTTCGATATAGCGTTACACCCCGAAGGAAAACTGAAACTCTCCAATTTTGTACGGAGAGGGGAGAAGCTCTCCGGTGAGGTGGAAGGTTCCTTCTCCGATACCATCACCACGCCCGTGGGAGTGCTGATGATTACCCCCACACCCTCTTACAGCGAAGAGGGCGGCCATTCCAATGTGCATTTTGCCAAAGGTAGCCTTCAAGGTGTGGTGAATGGGTACTCGGGCGCGCTTCAGGCTGTGCTGGGAAGCAAGGAATCCACCGTGATCAACCTGACTATCAAAAACGCATCCCCCCGGCGGGCGGAAGATATCCTCAATACGTTGATCACCGTCTATAATGAGGACTGGATGAACGACAAAAACCGGATCGCCGTCAGCACTTCGCGATTTATCAACGACAGGCTTAATGTGATTGAAAGTGAGCTGGGGGATGTCGATCAGGATATTTCCAGTTATAAGAGTGAACATATACTGCCCGATATACAGGCGGTATCGGGTATGTACCTGTCGCAATATGCCGAAAGCGGGCGTGAGTTGCTGGAACTCAACAACCGCCTCGCCATCGCCGAGAATATCCACCGGAACCTGAGTGTTGAATCGGCAGAACGGCTGTTGCCCACCAATTCGGGCGTCGACAATGTCAATTTGGAAAGTCAGATCAGTGAATACAACGCCTTGGTGCTCCGGCGCAACAGTCTGTTGTCCAATAGTAGTGAAAAGAACCCGTTGGTAATCGATATGACCCAGTCGCTGGCCGATATGAAGCAGGCGGTACTCCGTTCGGTGGATAACCTGATCACATCGCTGCATACCCAGATAGCCAATACAAAGAGGCAGGAAACAAGGGTGACGGGACAGATCGCCTCCAATCCCAACCAGGCGAGGTATCTGTTGTCGGTGGAACGCCAGCAGAAAGTGAAAGAATCATTGTACCTCTACCTGCTGCAGAAGCGGGAAGAGAATGAACTCTCCCAGGCATTCACTGCCTATAACACCCGTGTGATCACGCCGCCCTACGGGTCTCTCAGTCCCACTGAACCCCGGCGTGCATTTCTCCTGTTAGTGGCACTGATGGCAGGCATATTACTTCCGTTGATCTTTTTCGTGATCAGGGAGAGGACGAATACCACGGTAAGGGGGCGGAAGGATTTGGAAGGGACGATCGTTCCCTTTGTGGGCGAGATACCGATGTACCGCAAGGGGAAACGGAGAGGCTGGATGAATGAGGAAGCAGTGCGGGAGATTGTGGTCAAGGAGAAAAACCGCAATGTGATCAACGAAGCCTTCCGGGTGGTGCGTACTAACCTTGAGTTTATGGCCAGGAAGGAAGGCAAGGCTAAGGTGATCATGCTTACCTCCATCAATCCCCAGAGTGGAAAGACCTTTATCGCCATAAACCTGGCAGCCGGTTTTTCCATCAAAGGAAAGAAAACGATCGCCATCGACCTCGATATGCGCAAGGCATTGTTGAGCACTTATGCCGATTCCCCCAAACCGGGTATTGCCGACTATTTGGGACATCAGATAGATCATTGGCGATCCGCTATCGTGAAAAGTGAAAGCCATGATCATCTGGATGTGCTTCCCGTGGGAACTATCCCTCCCAATCCCACCGAATTGCTATTCGATGAGCGGTTGGAACAATTGGTTGAAACGTTAAGCGCGGAATACGACTATATCTTTATCGACTGTCCGCCGGTAGAAATTGTGGCCGATACCTCCATCATCACCAAGCTGGTGGATATGACCCTCTTCATTGTCCGTGCGGGTCTGCTCGACAGAGCCTTATTGCCCGAAGTCGAGCGGCTCTATACCGAAGGAAAGTTGAAGAATATGGCGGTCATCCTCAACGGCACCGATCGTGAAAATGCCCGCTACGGCTATGGGTATGGATACGGCTATGGTTATGGTTACGGCTCAGGCTATATCGATAAGGAATAGGATATCAATTAATAAAAAGTAAATGAAAGCATGTTTTATGGGGCTTGGGTATATCGGATTACCCACGGCTATAATTGCCGCCCGTCACGGTATTGATGTGACGGGAGTGGATATCAATTCCAAGGTGGTGGAAACAATCAACCGGGGAGAAATACATATTGTGGAACCCGGCCTGCAGGAATTATGTAATGAAGTGGTTACCTCAAAGAAATTAATAGCCACCCTTACGCCGGAAGAGAGCGAAGTATACCTTATCGTTGTACCTACACCTTTTACAGGTGATCATGAGCCGGATATCTCTTACGTGGAGGCGGCTACCCATAGCGTAATTCCTTTTCTCAAAGAAGGCGACCTCTATATTATAGAATCTACCTCTCCTGTAGGAACTACCGAGAAAATGGCGAACCTTATCTTTTCCAATCGCCCTGAATTGAAAGATAAACTCCATATCGCCTACTGCCCCGAGCGGGTATTGCCCGGCAATGTGATTTATGAATTGATCCATAACGACCGGGTCATTGGAGGAATCAATGAAGCTTCCACCCAAAAGGCATTGGAGTTCTATGGCTGTTTTGTGAAAGGAGAACTGCATAAGACCAATGCCCGTACGGCAGAGATGTGCAAATTGACGGAAAACTCCTCCCGTGATGTGCAGATCGCTTTTGCCAATGAACTTTCGCTGATATGCGACAAGGCCGGCATCAATGTATGGGAACTGATAGCACTCGCCAATAAGCACCCCCGTGTAAATATCCTGCAACCGGGAAGTGGAGTGGGAGGGCATTGTATCGCGGTAGACCCCTATTTCATCACTTCCGATTTCCCCATGGAATCGCAGATCATAGGCAAAGCACGTGAGATAAACAATTACAAGGCATTCTGGTGTGCTGAGAAAACACAGAATACCATTCAACAGTTTGAAATCGATCATGGGCGTGAACCGATTGTCGCATTGATGGGGCTTGCCTTTAAACCCAATATCGACGATTTGCGGGAATCCCCCGCCAAATATATTGCCACAAAAGTGATGCAAGGACATAACAACGGTGATTTCCTGATTGTGGAACCCAATGTGAAAGAGCACAAAGTGTTCAAACTGACCCATTATAAAGAAGCCTACGAAAAAGCCGATATTGTGGCTTTTTTAGTGGCACATGATGAATTCAAAGAGTTGGCATGGAGCGACGATAAGATCATTCTCGATTTTTGTGGTATATTTAAAAGATGATGATGGAAAATAAAAAACGGGTAATGCTGGTTTTTGGTACCCGCCCCGAGGCGATTAAAATGGCGCCGTTGGTCAAGGAGTTTCAAAAACATGCTGATGAGTTTGAAACGCAGGTCTGTGTCACCGGACAACACCGGGAGATGCTCGACCAGGTGTTGCACCTGTTTGAGATCGTTCCGGATTACGACCTCAATATTATGCAACAGGGACAGGATTTATACGATGTCACTTCCCGTGTATTGGTCGGGTTACGGGATGTATTGAAAGAGGCCAACCCTGACATCGTCTTTGTGCATGGTGACACCACCACCTCGATGGCTGCCGCTCTGGCCGCCTTTTATCAGCAAATACCGGTCGCCCATGTTGAGGCCGGTTTACGAACCCATAATATCTACAGCCCCTGGCCGGAAGAGATGAACCGGCAAATTACCAGCCGTATTGCCACCTACAACTTTGCACCAACCCCGTTAAGCAAACAGAATTTATTGGCCGAGGGAGTAAAAGAAGAGAGTATCACCATTACCGGCAATACGGTGATCGACGCTCTGTATCTTGTGGTGGACAAAATCGAGAGTGATGCCGTTTTGCAGGCACAAATAAAGGAGACATTACTCCAGAGTGGTCTTCCTGAACGCATCATCTCAATTTCTCCCAATCTCCCCCTCTCCCAATCTCCTCGCCCTCTCGTCTTAATCACCGGGCATAGAAGAGAAAATTTCGGAGATGGTTTTATCAATATGTGTAATGCGATTAAAACTCTTACGGAGAAATATCCTGAGGTGGACTTTGTATATCCTATGCACCTCAATCCCAATGTGCGCAAACCCATCAAAGAAATATTTGGAGAAGAAGTTGTATCGGGAGTGAATAATGAAGAATCGAATATTTTCTTTATAGAGCCGTTGGAATATCTCCCTTTTGTCTTCCTAATGGAGCAAAGCACTTTGGTCTTAACTGACAGTGGCGGCATACAGGAAGAAGCCCCCGGATTAGGCAAGCCCGTATTGGTGATGCGGGATACAACAGAACGCCCCGAGGCATTAGAGGCTGGCACCGTGAAACTGGTAGGAGCTAATTATAACCTTATCGTCTCGGAAGTTTCCAAATTATTGGATGACCAAATATATTACAATATGATGGCGCAAGCCAATAATCCTTATGGGGATGGAGAAGCATGTAAGTGTATTTTGAGATTTTTAATTTAATAGAATGAGTCCACTCCGATAAGTCGTTTTCTATAAAAATAGCCCCTCTACAATACCCTGTAAGGTGGGTGAAATTGGAAAAATGGGATTTTCGGAGGAGACTCATAGAATTAGATAACTAAAATATTTCTCGCCCATCAGTTTTAAAATGTAAATTCGAAGTATTTTTATAAGAATGATTAAAGCGGCTTTTTGGAGTATCTTTGATAGAATTTTAGTTCAACTCATAAATTTTGCAATTACCATTATAATAGCAAGATATCTTGTTCCTGCCGAGTTATCAACAATAGCAATTATAACTGCTTATATTTATTTTCTCAATATTTTTGTAGATAGTGGTCTCACTATTTCAATCATTAGAAATCAAAATATTTCGGATAGGGAAATTTCCGCAATCTTTGTATTTAATCTTATAATAAGCATATTCTTAATTGTTCTTACATTATTCACATCGAACTCGATCGAATTCTTTTTTGAAGTAGAAAATTTATCTTTTTTCTTAAATATTTCTTCTCTAATTCTTTTTTTTAATGCATTTTCTTTTGTTCGTTATGCTAGACTTGAACAAAAGATGAACTTTAAATTATTAAGTATCATAAATCTAATATCAATTATTATTTCGGGGGTTGTGTGTTTTATTATGCTAAAATTTAATTATGGCATTATGGCTGTGGTAGTATTTAATATAATATCTTCCTTCATAAAGAATCTTTTATATATTATCTTTACACCAATGTTTAAAATACAACGTTTTAGCTTTTCTGACTTTAAACCTCATTTTTATTTTGGAAAGAATCTTTTGGTGTCGAGTGGAGTGGAAGCTGTGTACAACCATGCATTTCCCGTTGTAATTGCAAAATTATATTCTCCCCATGATGCAGGATTATTTTTCCAATCAAAGCGGTTAATAGATGGAGTTGTTGGACTTATTTCAGGAGCAAGTAGAAGACTTTTTTTGCCCATTGCTTCCAAAGAAGGTAATAATTTGGAAAAAACAAAAGAGCTGTTAATGAAAATTTTGAAGGTTGTAAATTATATAACGATCTTTATAGTTGGTGTTTTTTTTATTAATTCTGAACTTATAATTACTTCTTTGATGGGTGATAAATGGGTGGAATCGGTCCCAATTTTTAGGATATTATCGATCGGCATGATTTTTTATGCACCCTTTTTTTTATGCATTGATGTATTTAAGGTTCAAGGAGATTCCCACTTATATTCGAAACTAATAGTGTATACGAGAATATTCTCCACTGTTTTAGTTCTTCTCTCTTCTTTTTTAGGTTTCACATATTTAGTATATTTTTTTTCCTTATCTCAATTGCTGATGTTCTTATACGCAGTTATTCAAATTCATAAAAAATATGATTACTCAATTGGAAATATTTTTTCAACTATATTTCCCTTTTTCTCTATATTCCTTTTGAGTCTTTGTGGAGCATATGGAATTGTGTTTCTGGATATCGAAAATAAAATTTTCTTTTGGGGATTGCAAACAGTTGTCTTCAGTCTGCTATATACATGCTTGATTTATTTTTTATTTAAATATATTCCTTTAAAGGCAACATTAATGAAGTTTAGAAAATGAAAAAAAAAATATTGTTTCTTCAATCAGAAATTCATAATTATCATATTTCGCTTTTAAAAGAGATAGTGGATACTTATGGGTATAATATTATTGTAATATATAAAGACAAAAACACCCAAACGCCTTATGTGCCACCCAAATTGGATGGTGTTGAATTTATTGGAAAAAGTAGTTTTGATGATTTTAAAGCTTTAAAATCATACGTTTTAAGATTAGAACTTGTCTTAATCAGAACTTCAGGTTGGATGGATAAAGAATATTTGAGAATTTCAAGGGGTTTAAAGAAAAGAAAGAATATTGTTGTTGCTGTTTCTGATACTCAGTGGAAAAATAATTTTAAGCAGACATTAGGAGCATTTTTAATAGGTAGATACATAAAAAACTCTTTTTCAAAAATAATGGTTGCAGGACCATATCAGTTTGAATATGCAAGAAGAATTGGTTTCTCAAAAAAGGACATATTATTCAATAATTTAAGTGCTGATACAAATGTATATGATACAATTAAGATAGACAATGATTATAGTAAAACTATTCTATATGTCGGTAACCTGGAAGAGGTGAAGGGTACCCATATTTTATTAGAGGCTTGGTCTTCTTTAAAAGAGAAAAATGGTTGGAAATTAGAGTTAATCGGACAGGGTAAGTTTTTTAATTATACCATTGCACCGGATATTGTCTACAGAGGTTATTTGGAAAACATAGAAATTCATGATGCTATGAAATCTTCAGGTTTTCTTATATTACCAAGTAAAAGAGAACAGTGGGGCGTGGTAATGCACGAAGCTACTTTATCTGGATTGCCAATTATATGTTCTGATGAAGTGGGGGCTATACCTTACTTTTTAATTTCAGGATATAATGGTTTTACTTTTCAAACAGGAAATGTGAAAGATTTAGCAGATAAATTGGAATTTATTCTTAATTTAAAAGAAGAGGAAATTAGACAAATGAAAAAAAACAGCTTAAGCTTGGGGCATCGGATAACAACTCCTATATCGGCTGCTTCACTAATGTCTGCAATTATTTCATGAAAGTAAACATGATCATCTCTATTTGCATAAAACTAATAGTAAATTCAATCAAATGAAGTTTAAGGATTTGATTTTTATTTCATTTTTTTTAATTTTTTCATCCATTATATTATTAATAGATGATTGTAACTTACTTGGACAAATATACTTTTATGTGATAGTAGTTTATATAGGAATATCTATATTTCTTAACAAGAGGATTCAATTAATAGATGTGTGGAATGTAGCTTTTGTGTTTATTATATTATCTGAAATTATTCTTTTAGACACTTCCGATAAATATTTTATCAATGCTTCTAAATATCTTCTAATAGCTAATAATATCGTTAATATTGGATACGCACTCCTTCCTAATAAGGAAATAATAATTGAAACTTCGTTTCCTGATATTCGAAATAGGAGTCAATTATTAATTACCCCGGTAATCATAGGAATAGTCATTGTCTATTTTTTGATGAATTTTAAAGAAGCTTTTTATACCTTCACGGTTGGGAGAAATGTTGTAATTAGAGAAGGAGAAGGTGGCTCTTTTGTAAATACTATATTTAGTGTGATAGGATTTATTTTGCCTGCTGTCTTAGCTTACTATTACGTTTATATCAAAAAGAAATCTTTATTAATTCCGATTTTTTTATCGGTACCGATATTTGTAATTTTATTCTTAAAAGGTACTCGTTTCCCGTTATTGTTTTCTTTATTAGGCTTTTTTATCGTGACTCAAGCTAAACATTTTAATAAAATGTCATTAAAGCATTTTTTTTATGTGTTATTGATATTAATCACCTTAAGCTATGGAACTAGCTTAATGAGACATTTTCGCTCCTCTACCACAAAGGATTCAGAATTTCATTTATTTGATAATAGTGTCAATAGGTCTGATCTACCATCAATATTATCCTCATCTATTATGAGTCCCGAGGGTATTGTGGATATGACAGCACTGATGTTTAAACATTTTGAAACAAATGATCATTTATACGGAGCTTCTAGTAGTTTTATATTCTATTTCTGGGTGCCTCGTCAAATTTGGCCTGATAAGCCTACAATGTTAGGGAATTGGTTTATCAGACTCTATAGGGGAGGGTTCGCTGAAGGACATAGTGCGTCATTCGGGTTTACTGGAGATTTATATGCAGATTTTGGGCTAATTTCTTTGATTCTTGTGTTTTTTATTGGTGTTTTGCTTAAATATGCAGAGAATTATAAAAATGCAGTTTTTAGCCAAGAAGGGTTTAATATAGTTATGGGTGCAATGCTATATCCTTATGTATTTTTCTTTGTTCGTTCTCCTATTACTTCAACAACAATGTTTTTAGGTATGCTGTTTTTCTATTACCTATTTAAAAAGATAATTTTTGTAAAGTGATATAAATATGAACTACTTCATTTTTAATTATGAAACAGATAAACAATTAATTGATAGTTTCTTGGAATCCGCTTCGTTGGCACATAAAATTCCACAAAAAACAAAAGAGTGGTTTTTATGGAAATTCAGGGATAATCCTTATGGAGAAGCAATATTGGCTTGTGCGGAGGAAGATGAAAAAATAGTTGGATGTGTGGCTTATGGCATGCAACCATTTTGGTTGAAAGGAGAAAAAAGAGAAGCAGTACTTTCTTTTGAGACATTTGTACACCCACAATATCAAGGGAAGGGGATATTTAGTAATTTGATTGAATTGGGGGAAAAAGAGGTAATATCCAAGAAAATTGATTTTATGCTGAATTTCCCTAATTCAAATAGCTTGAGGGGGTTTTTAAAAAAAGGATGGAAAAGTATTGATAATCCGGATTATTGGATTAAAGGGAGAAATGTATATACAATTCCACTCGGGTTTAAATATTTAAAAAAAGGTTTTCACCCCAATCAATCTAACTTGACAAATTTAATCCTTCCAATGGATTTTATCCAATCTCCTAAGAAGCAACTCACTTCTGTAATTACTCCGGAGTATTTAAAATGGCGCTTTTTCACTTATCCTGTTTCAGAGTATCGTGTTATAGAAAATGAAAATTTCCATGCTGTTATCAGAGTAGGAAAAAGGGGTAATCTAAATGAAGGACAAGTCCTTTTCATGAATGAAAAAAACAAGGCTTCATTCAAGATGAATTCTTTTCTGAAACTCTGTAAGTCGAAATTTCAATATGATATATTGAGTTTTTCCATATCTAAGAATAATCCAATAAGGAAGAATCTTCTAAATCATTTTTTTATTAAAGTGCCTAATCAGGCCAATATCTGTTACAAAATTATTGATGATAAGAAGATTACAAGGGGAGATATAGAAAATTTATCATTAAGTGCTATAAATTATCATACTTATTAAGAACATGAGAGCATTTTTACGAGATAATTATTTGAAGTTGATGGGTAGTATTAAAAAGCCCCAACCGGGTATTCATATTATTAATTCTCATTACGTGACACCTTCTGTTGTTGATTATAAAAGGGATGCCGAAATCTTTGAACGATATTTAAGGTTCTTGAGGAGTATAGGTGATTTTATTACGCTTGAAGAAGCAACTCGAAGAATATTTGCAAAAGATTTTCCAAATGATAAGGTCTTGATAAGTTTTACGTTTGATGATGGTTTTGAAGAGTGCTATGGCATAATTGCACCGCTATTAGAAAAATTTAATACGAAGGGCACGTTTTTTATCAACGCAAATTACATTGATTCGTACGATAGATATCAGGAACAATTTCATCAGCGAGTTAATACTTACACAAAAAATCCTATGACATGGGAGCAAGTCGAAAATTTACATGAAAGGGGACATTTGATAGGGTCGCATAATTTCGATCATGTGGATTTTAGTGAGTTGTCGAGTAATGACGTGGAATTTCAATTAAGAGAAAATAAAAAGATATTAGAGCAAAAATTGGACTATCAATGTGAATATTTTGCTTGGACATATGGGCAGTTAAGGCATTTTCCTGAAAATGCGTTGAAGATAACAAAGAAATATCATAAATATATTTTTAGTGGGACTAATTATAAATTTTATAGCTCTCTAGATGGAGAAGTTATAAATAGAAGACATATAGAATCTTTTTTCCCTAAATCTTACATTCGGTATTTTTTGTCTCATAAGAAAAAAATAAAATGAAACTTATAATTAATACCTCTAACATTGTTGTTGGTGGGGGAATTCAGGTCAGCCTTTCCTTTATAGAGGAACTAAGAAAATTCAAAGGTAACGAGTATCATCTTTTTTTATCTCAAGCAGTAGCTCGTCAAATTGAAGAAAATGAATATCCGGATAATTTTAAATTTTATCACTTTAATTGCTCCCCAGCGAGTATCGCAAAAGGATATAAAATTAGGCAAAGACTAAACTATCTTGAAAATAAGATTAAGCCGGATTTAGTTTTCACCGTTTTTGGTCCTGCCTATTGGAAGCCGAAATCAATTCATGTTTCCGGTTTTGCTAATGGATGGTGTTATAACCCTAACTCCATCGCATTTAGATGTTTGAGCTTAAAAAGAAGAATTAATAGTCGTCTTTCGAGAATAATCAAAAACCATAAGATTAAAAAAGCTGATTTTCTGATTGTTGAGACAGAGGATGCCAAATATAAAATTAATAAGTTCCTTCATATTCCAACTTCTGAAATTTTTGTTGTGGGTAATACTTATCATCCGGTATATGCTAAGTATAGGAATAAACTTGAGAATGGTGAAAACTTAGTTGATAAAACTTTTAGATTGCTTGTACTGAGCGCATTTTATCCTCATAAAAACCTTGAGATAATTAATAATGTTATTCCATTATTGAAGGAAAAATCAGAAAAGAAATTCACTTTTTATCTTACGATAAAAGAGGAGGATTTTAAGAATAATTTTTCAAAATCGGAGTACATCATTAATCTTGGACCACAAAAAATCGAAAACTGTCCAGAATTATATAACAAGTCAGATGCTCTCTTTCTACCCACATTACTTGAAACATTTAGTGCTAATTATCCTGAAGCGATGATTATGAGAAAACCAATTCTTACGTCGGACTTAGATTTTGCAAAAGATATTTGCAGAGATGCGGCACTTTATTTTGATCCGTTAAATCCTGAGGATATTGCTAATAAAATAATACAGCTCACAGAAGATAAAGAGCTATATACTTCTTTGGTTGAAAATGGAAAGAAACAGATATTAGATTTTGAGACATCAGAGAGCAGGGCTGAAAAATATATGAGTCTCTTTGCTGAAATAATTAGCATTGGAATAGGACTTTAAAATTGATAAATATCGATTCCCATTTTTTTGAGTATGATCGAAATCTAATGGAACAAGACAAGGGACAAGATGCTGAAAGTGAGTTTTAAGAAAGGGAAATAATGGACGCTACGGTTTTAAATAAGAGGCTGAAAATTATTCGGGAATGGCTTTTAAAAAACAGGAATAATTGGCTGATATTTTTTTTGTTGCTTATATTTGTCATTGTCACACGAGACTTTATGGCTGATATACTCGATAAAATATGGGTTAAACCGTTTATGTCTAAGATGTACGAAGATGCATTATGCTATTCTATTGCTGCTTCTCTGGTGTTAATTATATATTACATATCCTGCTGTCGGGAAAGAGTTATATCCAAGCCGCGTATTCTCATTCTTGGTACCTTGTTTATAATTTATTTGTCCAGTGTTATTTACAGTTGTACAAGTAATGAGCATGGTTGGTTCTATAAATCGTTCAACGATTCAAAAAACATGCTGACCTATTATGTAACACTATTATATGCAATTTCCCTGATAGGTGAATTGTACCTTTATAAAAGAAGACATACTCTACAAAGACGAGAGGATTCTAATTGTTCTTTGATTTATGAGACGCCCGTTAAAAAAGAAGAAGAGGACTCTTACAAAAGGAGACAATACGCAGAGATAGTGGCACAGAAAATAAATGATAATTTCCATAAAGAGGGCTCTTTTGTAATCGGCATAACGGGAAACTGGGGTTCAGGAAAGACCAGTTTCCTTAATCTAATAAAACTAAAATTAGGACATCCGGATGTTGATAATCATGACGTCGGGGCGGCGGCTGATAATAACAGTGGAATGAATGTGATATTTGAATTCAAGCCTTGGCTCTCTTCTTCCGCTAACAATATCATCACCGATTTTTTTGCACAACTATCCAAGGATGTATCTGGTTATATCCCCAATTTTACTAATCAATTGACTAAGTATGTTGATGCGCTGTCTGATTTGACCGCCACAGAGCCGATATTCAATAACGGTCTTAAAGTAATAAGACGTGGATTATCCGAATCAACAGTAAACCGGTACGAAAAAATCAAAGAAATACTTGAAAAGTCAAAACTAAAAACGCTCATTTTTGTAGATGATACCGACAGGCTTTCCGAAGAGGAGATACTTGAATTATTCCGGTTAGTAAGGAATACGGCCAACTTTCCTTATCTGCAATTTGTAATCACATACGACCGTGATTATTTAATCAAAACTTTGAAGGTTGCCAATCCAGAGAAGTATATGGAAAAGATATTTAATCTGGAAATTACATTGCCCACATTCGATTCCGGGGTTATCCGAGAGTTCCTGTGGGAGGAAGTGAATTCCAAGTTAATAAACCAGGCATATAAACAGGCATATAAAGATGTTATTAGAGGCTTCCTCCAGAGTTTTGAAGATGAATTCCCTGTCGAGAAACTAATCAGGACACGTAGAGACGTAATCCGTTTTACCAATGCATTTATTATAAATATAGAGGCTTTGTCTAAATCACTTCAAGAGATAAATATACTGGACTTATTCAAACTGGAATTAATCAGGTACAGGTATCCGGCTTATTATGATCTTCTTTCACAAGATCCTTTGTCGGAATTAGGCATCTATAATGACACATATCGATATAAAAAGGGACAGATAAAAGAGAATGAGCAATCAGCATTAAATGAAAAATTACAGAAGATTCCTGTAGAAAGCAAAATTCTTCCGGATAAGAGGCACAAATATATAAGTCCCGAAAATGTGGTCTCAGTTTGTATGGATAATCTCTTTCCCAAAACACCGTTACTGGATTATAATTCAATTTCCAGATTAAGAGCATTCGACCAGTATTTCCGGTACCGCTACGATGAGAAGAATATTACTGTATCGGAGGCGATTCTCCTCCTCCAAGAAAGTAATGCTACAAAACAGTTGCAGCAGATAGAGGATTATTATTCGAACAAAAGAGAAAGAGAGATTTTTCACATGGTGGAGTCCTTTATTTCTAAGTGGGAGGCTACACCTAAAGAAGAAGAAAAACAGTTACCATTTTATTACAAAACTATCTTGGCTTTTTTATCCGCGGTAATGAATAGTGAGAAAAAGGAATTGATAGAGGAAGTAACCGCTGCATGTTCCCCTATTTTCACCCAATCGATATATGGGAACTTGGATTATTACCTTGAGATATTGCAGTTATGGGATAAAATTCCATCTTTTGAAGTTGTCAGAGATTCTGCCATTATCTCTGGAATACTGTTTAAAGGGAATTTGCAAGCTAAAATCAGGAGAGAAATAACCCAAGATGGTTTACATAAAATAGAGGAATTCCTTAGAGAATGTAAGAATTTGACCCGGATGTCGAATTTACTCAACGATTATACAAATCCGGACAACGATTCTCCTTTGGTGCTCGAAAAAACGCTACTCAAGGAAGTGCAACTCTCTTATTTTATGAAATATGCTGAAAAAGGAATGGTGGATGAAGATTGCATAACCTTGTTTGTAAATTGTGCCGATATTGAACCAACATCCCAGAAATTCTTATGGAATGACAAAGCGTCAGCCAAGTTGAGGGAACTTGTAGATATTGATTCCCAAGGATATATGTCGGTTTTTATTATAAACAATGAAATCAATATTTTCCCGTCAACTTCTTGGGAGCCAGTTTTTCAAAAAAATCCTGAAGAACTGGAAAAGTACTTATTCGCACACGATAAAGACCAACTTACGGGAGTAAATAAAGCCCGTACTGTGTGGAGATTATACAAGAATAATGGATATAAAGATATTCAGGTCAATGACCCGCGCTGGAAAAACTTAAACCGGGACACACTCATTGCCAGGTTAGGTGCGTTATTAGATAAAATGCTCAAAATAAAAGAGGAGGTGGAGCAAATAAAAATTGAAGCGGACGAGACAATTGAATCAGAGAAGAACAAAGTCGATAGACTGCAAGAACTGCGAGAAGAATTAAGTGCTATTCCTCTTTATATAACACTGAATGGTGATTTAAGCAGAGAAATCGATCAAAAAATATCCGCATCTCCCACTATAACGAAGATGAAAGACAAGTTGGGGTTAGACAATTAATACGACGATAGGATTACTTGTTAAAAAGACAGATGAGCATAGCAGTATATTTAAAAAACAACCTGAAAAATATTTCGCCCGGTATGGGACGTTTTATCAACAGACTTCCATACCAGTACAGGCCGGGAATCGGAGCGATTTACAGCCGAAGGGAAAAAGAAATTACATCGTACGAAGCATTTTCTGCCGAAGAGAAACAATCATTTATCTTTCAACGTATGAAAGAAATTGTGGATTTCGCTTATCAAAATGTCCCCGCCTATAAGAGGTATTATGATCAGGAAGGTTTCCGTCCTGAAGAACTAAGGGGTTTTGAAGATTTACGAAAAATCCCTTTGACAAGCAAGAGTATATTGAATAAGTATCCTTTGGAAGAGAGATCGTTTCCCAAACAAGGAAGATATATTGTCAATACGGGAGGTTCCTCCGGAACCCCATTCGGTTTTTATATTGAGCCAAGCTCTATAGGACATGAGTGGGCGCACATGCATACCATCTGGAACAAACTGGGTTATAAAGTGTCCGATTTTAAATTGGGTTTCGGTGGCAGAAGCAATATTCGCAATTATGTGGATTATGACCCTGTAAGGAACACCTTTGGATTGGATCTTTATTCCGATTACAAAAAGGTTTCCCAAAAACTGAAGGAGATTCTAAAAACACATACGGTGAAATATTTGCACGGATACCCCTCTTCTATCTATGATTTCTCGATTTTCTGCAAAGAACAGGATAAGGAACTACAGGACTTACTTTCAACACAGTTAAAAGGCGCTTTCATGGGGTCAGAATTTCCACATCCGCATTACAGGGCGGTCATTGAAAATGTATTCGGCATTGATACTATATCGTGGTACGGGCACACCGAAAGGTGTATATTAGCGTATGAGAAAAAGCAAAAATTCGTATACGAACCATTTCAAACGTATGGCTATACCGAGGTGGTTAATAAGAATGGAATAGATGAATTAGTCGCTACCGGTTATTATAACCAGGCGTCTCCTTTGATCAGATACAACACTAACGATGAAGTCACACAACCGGTCATTGAGAACGGAATATTAAAAAGCTTCCAGATGAAAGGAGGCCGATCGGGTGAAGTTGTGATTGACAGGGACGGCAAGAGAATTAATCTCACGGGATTAATTTTTGGGCGGCACCATGAAATATTTAATTATTCGAAATTTATTCAGGTAAAACAGATCAAACCGGGTATCATTGAAATTCATTATGTGGCGGATTCCATTCCTGAAAATGAAGCAGCAAAACTGTTCGACGCCAATAATATAAACATGGATATCTCATTTGTGAAAGAAAAAGAACCGGTACGCACCATTTCAGGAAAGATAAATTTATTCACTATTAACCGACTAAAAATAAAATTAGTCGGATTATTCTTATAACTTGCTTATTATCAATCTCTATTTTATTCTTTTAAAATCCTACCCTCTTGCGTCACAACTCCAGAGAGAGCTGTACGGCAGGACTTTTATTACGT
>NZ_JAWRIS010000021.1:0-8640 GCF_040307845.1 Proteiniphilum sp. | reverse complement strand
GTCATTCTATTATCAGTTTTATACCGTCGGCCAAGACGAAAACCGAAATTACATAAAAACCCCTGTCAAGTATTAAACCTGACAGGGGCATTTTTATTTTGGCGGAAAGGGTCAATGATAAAATGGTCAAGAGGGTCAACGACGACTGGCGAACGGGGTCACTGCGCTATGGATTTTCCAATATAGTGCATAAATTTACTCAATTAAAAGAGGCATCAATTATTCTCCCAATGAAAAACGGAGACCCACCCTTAGATTAAAATTTACTGGTTTTTCCTTGTATATTGTCTCAACCTCACTTTCATTATTAAAATAATAAATCACACCCGGCTCCACATACAACCCGATCTTTGAAAAAAGATTATATTCTATGCCTATCGAGGAGTTGACCGACCATTGTAACCGGTTGATGGATATATGATTTTTTTCGGTGGATTCAAGTTTGTCATTCACCACATAATCCGTGATTAATTTGCCGTGGACATTTTTCTCTACCTGTCCTCCTCCTGAGACATAGATTGATACATCCTTACCTCTCCAGAAATTGTAATTAATGCCCAGGGGAATGCCGATATTATGCAGGGTTTGCTCACTGGTATAATAATGACTGCCACTTCCCGACCGGAGTTGCGAGGATAATATAGTATAGGTTAATCCGCTGGTAAGGCTCCATTTTTCGTTTACATTATACTTTACGGAGGCTCCCATTGTCACGGGCTGCCTGTGTTTCATCTCAGTATAAACCATATTCTGTTTATTGGCAGCAACAATTCCTTCATGCGGGTTTTTTACTAAAAGAGGTGCCATATCCCCTTCACGTACAGCAATCTCTTCGGATAAAAAACTTCTATAACCGTTGTAGGTCTTTGTAGAGCCTGATGAGATATTTGACGCATAGATATTTGTCTGCCATCTTGCAGGTTTGTTCTGTCGTATAATTATTGGATAATGCATATTGGGATCAGTTGCTTTTTCCCCCATGCCGGGATCTTCTCCGGGTTGTTTGCTCAGGTCCGCACTGTCGGATTCTTCGTCTGCCTTATCTCTCCTGTTCTTTTCCTTATCCATAAGGGAATCATCCGTTTTCTTGTCTGTAGATGCTGTAGGAGCCAATGCCGCCCAGGTTACGGTATTGTTATCAGGGGCAAGGGGGGGCCGATGCCCTTTTTCCGTTTCCATGAGAAGAAACCCCTTATGATCCTGAGCTATGGAGGGGGTGTTCTCCTGTTTGTGCTCCACTCCTGGTTTCTGAGTGATGGCAGGGGAGTATGGGGTGTCTTCTTTCAGAAAAAAATCTCCGATAAAAAACAGCATCCATATAATGGCTGCCACCGCACCGATCCTTTTGGCCCATAACAGGCTCTTTTTTTGTCCTGATGCGGATTGAACAGGGTGTTTTCCCGTCTGGAAAAGGAGTTCTTTCGTTACGATCTGTTCAATATCCTCCCATAACCCTTCTGGGAAAGGTTCTTCATGAGCTTCCATCCTTTTGCGCAGATTATCGGACCACTGACTGTTCATGACTTCATTATTTTAGACCTGTACTCATTAATCTGCTTTGCTAAAAAACTTTTTGCC
Organism: Proteiniphilum sp.; assembly: GCF_040307845.1. Taxonomy (GTDB): domain Bacteria; phylum Bacteroidota; class Bacteroidia; order Bacteroidales; family Dysgonomonadaceae; genus Proteiniphilum. The sequence goes on along the minus strand of NZ_JAWRIS010000021.1, from coordinate 7,062 downwards.
CTATGCAACTGTGATGCTGAAGTATTTTCCGTAATATTCAATATCGATGCAATTTCTTTATGGCTTTTCTCTTCGAAAATATACAAGTTGAACACTGTCCTATATCCCACCGGAAGGGCGCGAATCATCTCTAATATGGCAGATGCCGGAATTTCTTCAAAGTCAGCTTCCGCTTCGTCACTGATATCCGGTAAATCCCATACCGGGCTGTTGATGATATTCAGTCTCTCATTTTCTTTGAGAAACTTCAATGATTCATTCACTACGATACGACTGCTCCATGCTTTTAGAGACCCCACTCCTTTATAGGTGAATCTGGATATTGACTTGAATATTTTTATAAAACTTTCTTGTAAAACATCTTTTATATCGTCCCTGTTAGAGATATAGCGGGAACATACTGTGGTAAGATACCCAGAATAATTATCATAGAACTCTTTCATGGCAATGATATCGCCAGATAAGATCTTCCTCAGTAACGCTTGCTCCTTATCTTTTTCGTCCAACATTGACATCAAAAAACTTTCTAAATCAGAGGTTGTACCATTTTACAAAAGTACAACCTCATCATTGTTCTGAGTGTAAAAAATCTTATAATTTTACAGTCGTATCGATGTCCCGTTGTTTTGACCTTATCATTCCCATATATATTACCTATTTTATATTCACCTCACTCCTTTCGTATGTTACAGCTGATTGGGCGGGTGTTGAAGCATGGGAGTTATAGTCAAATTCTGCCGATTTCTCTCCGCTGAATGAATTCCATTTTAATTTCAATTTCACTGTTTGTCCTTCCGTATCGGGCAATTTATCCAGTTTGAATGCCACCAAAGCATCTCCCATATTTCCATATACGTCACCGGAAGCATTGTGCCTGAGTTCCACTTCATATGGTTTCCCGGGATCCGGGCTTTCCACAAGATTGATATAATGAATCTTCATCCGGTCTCCTCCCCATACGGTCCTGAAACGCAAGGTCAGATAACCGTCCTCAACAATCGTTACCCAATCGTTGATAATCTCTACCGGGTCATTTCCATATTCAGCATCATTTTCATCTCCCAAATCAGGAGCCATCGGTTTTGTCCGGATGCTGTCAATCCAGTGCACATGCACGGCTTTGTCATAGATTCCGCTGGGCTCGTCGACTTCCTTGAAGTTCATTAAGGCCCGGACTTCTTTGGTGCCGAAGGGGGATTTGGTGAAGTTTACAGGCAGTACCGTTGTCTTGTCATCCAACTGCAGATACACAGCATTCTCCCCGACAGGTTTGACGGTCACAAGCGCATTCGGCCAATAACGGTTTTCCGAGGAATCATCATCCAAACATGACTGAAATAAAAGGAGGAACCAAAGAAGACCTCCTGTCAATAAAAGTGGTTTTAAAATTTTCATAACATTAATATTAATAAATAGTTATACCTTTTCATATTTCTCTCGTCCTATAATATTAAATCCTGAAATCATGGAAACCTTGCATCGGGATAATTAATTTAACAAAATTTGGCTGCGGATTTCCATTATTCCCCATTTTTCTATAATGATAGACCTGTTCTATCTCATGATGCAAAAATCTATCAAAAATATGTTGTATAACATGTTTTTTGTCGTATCTTTGCATCGATTTAAATGGCAAGCGAGTTATTTGGAATCATTTTTTAGGTTATCAATTAATTTACTGACAGGGACTTCAAAGGTCCTTCAAAACGGTTGCCGATAAATCATAACTTTTAAACAAAAGAGAATTATGACTATCAAAAGCCTGACTAAAGAAGAAATTCTGGCTCAGATAAAATATCTGGAGCAGAATATCTCAAACGGGTCTGCCTCATACCGTGCAAACAGGGTGAGTAGGCTCAGGAGTTTGAGAGCCGGCTTGCGTATGGCAAGCTGATGAAACGGACAATTGTCTGAAGCTGAGTAATCCGAAAGGGATTACGAAAGCTTTGTTTAAAAAATTCATTCTAATCAATATATAATATAAACGAAGGTTGCTTTGGGCAGCCTTTTTGCTTTGTAAAGCTATATGGTGTTATAACGGTCATTTTTCCAATGTATCGCCCTTTTGAATAGTATTTTTGTATATCTTTGCCATCGTTATCTAACAAGAAATCATTATTACAATTTATGAAAGATTTATTATCAGCCCGACTGACTGCCTTATCGCCCTCTGAAACGTTCGCGATGGCACAAAAGAGCAATGAACTGAAGGCTCAGGGCATTGATGTGATTAACATGAGTGTGGGTGAACCCGATTTTACCACCCCTGACCATATAAAGGAGGCAGCCAAAAAAGCGATTGACGATAATTTTTCATTTTATTCTCCGGTGGCCGGTTTTCCCGACCTGAAGAAAGCTATCTGCGAGAAACTGGAAGGCGAAAATGAACTGGAATATACACCGGCACAAATTGTCGTCTCCGGAGGAGCAAAACAGTCGTTGTGCAATGTAATCCTTTCTATTGTGGATAAGGGTGAAGAGGTGATCATTCCTGCGCCCTATTGGGTGAGTTACCCCGAGATGGTGAAACTTGCGGAGGGAATTCCCGTATTCGTGTATGCCGGGATTGAGCAGAACTTTAAGATCACACCTCAGCAATTGGAGGATGCCATCACGCCGAAGACAAAGGCACTCATCCTCTGCTCTCCGTCGAATCCGACCGGAAGTGTATATACCAAGGATGAGCTGGCGGCACTTTCCGGTGTGCTGGAAAAATATCCACAGGTATATGTGATCGCAGATGAGATATATGAACATATCAACTATATCGGACAACATGAATCGATAGCGCAATTCGTTGCCATTCGCGACCGTGTGATAGTGGTCAACGGCGTATCGAAAGGGTATGCCATGACCGGCTGGCGTATAGGATGGATTGCCGCACCGCAATGGATCGCATCGGCTTGCAGCATGTTGCAGGGACAATATACGTCGGGTCCCTCTTCTATCTCCCAGAAAGCGGCCGTGGCTGCTTATACCGGGGATCAATCGTGCGTGAGCGAGATGCGGATAGCTTTTGAACGGAGAAGGAACCTTATCGTGGAACTGCTGGGGCAAATCCCCGGATTGAAGGTGAACAACCCGATGGGCGCCTTCTATATCTTTCCCGAATGCTCGGGCTATTTGGGCAGGTCGTATAACGGCAAAACAATAGAGACTGCTACCGATCTGGCCATGTACCTGTTGGAAGAGGCTCATGTGGCTTGCGTAGGCGGGGACGCCTTCGGTGCTCCCGGATGTATCCGTTTGTCGTACGCCACTTCCGATGAAAGTATCACTGAAGCGATTGCACGAATTAAGAAAGCGTTGGAGAAATTGTCGTAGGTCTCTACGATTTCATTGAACTCCCGACAGCGGATGTTTATTAAAGCATACTACATTCAATATAAAACCCCGGCTCAATTATTGGCCGGGGTTTTTTTACAGTTTTTTCGGTCGGTTCCGTGTTATTCAGGTCGGTTCCGTGTTACAATATTGCATTGATTACTACCGGAAAATGGTCGGAAGGAAACCGTCCGTATGGCCTGTCGTTAAGTACTCCATATTTTTTGACCGTGATATCCGGAGTAACCCAGATATAATCGATCCGGCTGTTGGAAGGAGCATCCGGGTTGAACGCATTGAAAGTGCCTTCTGTGCCGTAAGGTGGTTCTTGCGTTACCAGATAGGAGTCGTTGAGCTTGCCTGCATTGTAAATGGTTTGGATAGGTTCGTCATCGGGAGTTGCATTGAAGTCCCCTGTGGCGAATACCGGGCTGTCTCCCGCTATTTGTTCAATCATCTTTACCAGTAATAATGAAGAATTTTTGCGTGCTACTTTTCCCTGATGATCATAATGTGAGTTGAACACAAAAAATTCTTTCCCGGATTTGATATCTTTGAATTTTGCCCATGAACAAATACGATTGCAACAGGTGGCATCCCATCCTTTTCCCGGGACTTCCGGTGTTTCGGAATACCAGAAATCACCATTATCAAGCAATTCCAGACGATCTTTCCGGTAGATAATGGCCGAGTGTTCACCGGCATCCTTACCATCATCGCGTCCACTGCCCACATAAGTATAGTCATTCAATTCGAGGATACCATCAAGTTGGTGTTTAAATCCTTCCTGCGTACCGATAATGTCGAGGTCATGAAATCTTATCAGGCCTTTCACCATCTCTTTCCTGTTTGGCCAGGCATTCTCACCATCATTGGGTGTGTCCATTCTCAGGTTAAATGATGCTACTTTTAAATTGCATTCCTTCTCCCCTGTGTTATTTGCACAGATTGTTGTCATTGTCATAAGAGACAAACCTAAAATTAATAATTTCGTCATATCTTTGTTAGTTTATGTAGAGTCAAGAATCAAGACAAAATATCCGTACAGTATTGGCTCTTTGTTCTTTATTCTTTTATCTTTTTTGAGCCCCTAAATTACATCATCTGATTAAGAAAAGCAAACAAGCCTGTCGTTTATTCACAGGCTTGTCCGAAACTACCGGTTACAGGGCTATTCCCATCCGGGATTTTGCCCCAGATTAGGATTCTTGATTTTATCTGCTTCGGGAATAGGATATAAATACTTTTTGTCGGACCACTCGCGTTGCCCGGGATTCCAAAGAATCTCACCTGAATTGCCTTCGGATAAAACCCTTTTTCCCACTCCTTCTGAAGTAACATCCACAAAAACGGGAGCAGTTGCTGAAGCCGGTTTCTCACCACGGTAGAAACAGACATCCATAATACCGTCTTCATTCAGGTCGTATTCTCCTAATGCAGGGATGTACATTCCGTTCATGGGAGCGTCGGCAAACAGTTCTCCCAAATGCCAACGGATCAGGTCGTCCGGTCTCAATCCTTCTGTTATCAGTTCAACAGCACGTTCACGGAGTACTTCCAATAAAACAGGATCAGTGAATTTATTCTTATAGAATTCAATCATATAGGGATCGGCGACTGTGGGTTTTTGTGTGAGTGTGGGGCCTTGTATGCCTGCGCGTGCTCTCAGGGCGCCAATGGTGGCAGCCCATTCAGCATCGGTCATAGTGCCTAATTCGGCTAAAGCTTCAGCCTTATTCAAGAGTATCTCGGCATAGCGGAAGATCAGATGGGCATTTTCGTTACGGCTCTCATCATCATACGGGAAACGTTCGTCGTAACAACCCTTGATAATCTGGTATCCGGTATGGGCCTGATCGAGGTTGGGAGGTGCAATGATAGGAGCACCATTTTCCGTACGATGATAATTGCCCATGCGGATTGTTTGTTGCAGACGTAAATCCCGTCCTTTGACTTCTTCGGTAAAGGGAGTGGTTTTATATGACGGATCATTCGTGAATGGGGTTCCGTCGATATTCAGGTAAGTATTGATGAAACGTCGTGTGAGCGCAGGGCGGTTTCCGTAAGTGGGGCTGATAGTCCTTCGGTTTCTGGAGCTGAATACCTGTAGATTGGCATCCAATGTTACGGCTAAAATGGTTTCACTGGCATAAGGTGATTGCTGAAGGAACAGGTTGCGATAAGCATTGTCTCCCTGGTGCAGTGAAAAACCCCTGATCTCATCTGCTGTTTTCACTACCTCTTCGAACCATCTGTTGGCTGTGCCTTGCTGTCCATACTGGGTGTGATATTTCCGGAAAGAAGCTTCGTAAAGGCAAACCCGGGTCTTGAAAGCCCTGGCTACATCTTTCGTAATTTTCGTGCAGGATGGATCGGTAATCGTGGTGATATGCTCAATCGCATAATTAAGGTCTTCCAGCACTCGTTCCATTACCTCGAACCGGTCGTCGCGGGAACCGTAAAGCGTGGCTTCGTCTTTCACATCGATGGTGCGGTCAATCCAGGGTACATCTCCGAAACGCTTTACCATTCCGAAATAGAAGTAAGCCCTGAACAAACGGGCAAGTCCCAGGTAATGATCTTTCTCTGCTACCGTACTGTTCTCGCAATTCTCAATAAAATAATTGATATTCCTCAGATTACCCCATGACCAACCGGAACTGGTGACCGGACTTAATGCATTGGGCAGGAACCGGGTATCCACACCGTTACGGGCTATCAAATCGGAATTGTCATCGATCATGAATACGCCGTCATAAGGCGTGGGGAGCATTTCATAAAAGGAGTTAGTGTAAAGTTCCAGTCCGCTGGCCGATCCGAAAATGGCCGTACGTGACCCTGTGTCCTGGGGCAGCTCATCCAGGTCACAACTGCCAAATCCCAGGAGTATACATAGAAGACCAAGCGGGTATTGTATATATTTTTTCATTTTTCCAATTATTAAAAATTAATAGATAAACCGATTGTGAGACTTTGAAGGATGGGGTAGTTGAATCCGTCACCATCCGTACGTATATCATCGCTGTTGAAGTCGGTGAGCTGGGTGCCGGCTCCCCAGATGTTAGTAACATCAGTATCTTTTGTCCATTTATATAAAGGTGACCATGTCCACAGATTTTCAGCGGACAGGTGTACTTTCAGATCGTTTGCATGGAGCCTCGACGCTATTTCTTTGGAGAATGTGTATCCTATATTCAGGTTACGGAGCCTGATGTAGGCCACGTTCTGAAGATAGCGGTCGTTTGGCAGGGCAAGCTGTCCATTTGCATTCTGGGCTGTATAGCCCGAAAGCAGAGGCAGGTAAGCATCGAAATTATTTAGTTCGGGGCGGAACTGGTGTTTTTCCTGCCATCTGGGATAGTCGTTATACGGACGGTTGTACTGTCCCCAGAAACGGGATTCTTGTGAAGGGTACCATTGCTGTTTTCCTACCCCCTGGAAGAATGCCGTAAGGAAGATCCCGTTCCAGTCAGCGCCTAAAGTCAAGCCGTAAATATAGCGCGGCGACTTATTTCCAATGATTGTTTTATCTCCGGAATTGCCGACACGGTTTAGTCCGTGATGGATCACATCATCCCCATCCAGATTTTTAAATTTTATGATTATCCGCAATCAGTCCTAAACATTTATTAGGATAATTGCTGGAAAATCGGTTGATAATTAACGATATATATTTTCTCATATGATAGAAAAGTAGTATATTTATAGTCTAAATATCAATAGATTATGAACCTACTT
>NZ_JAWRIS010000020.1:0-173797 GCF_040307845.1 Proteiniphilum sp. | reverse complement strand
TTTGGATATTCGTTGATCGACATAACTTCTCAGATTGTGGAAAATCCTTAAAGTTACTGATAATCAACGAATTATCCAAATTTTTAAGCAGCTATTTTATTGATAATCAGACATCTATTTTATTTTATAACGAACCATTGTTATAATATGTCAACTCTATTTTCCAAAGGTGCGGGAGATGAATGGCAAGCTCACATAGAGCGCCGAGTGCCAATACTCCCAGGTGTGCCCTCCGTCGCGTACACGGAACTGGCAGGGTATTTGTGCTTTGCGCATGGCTTGTGTGAATTCGATATTGCGGTCCAGCAAGAAGTCGTCATCGCCACAATCCACAAACCATTGGATGGAGCGAAGTTGTTCTTTTCGTGCTTCGTCGGCCTCTTCCACAAATTTTACGCAGCTGTTTTCAATGACCGACTTGGTCAGGATGGCCATCTTGTCGTCGGGATTCTGTGACGGTGCGGCTCCTTCCTCGGGGATGCTCATCAGCGCGCTCATGGCATACACGGCACTGAACCTGTCGGGATGGCGCTGCGCGTAGCTGGTTGCTCCGCCTCCGCCCATTGAGAGGCCGGCGATGGCACGGTGCTGTTTGTCGCCGATTACGCGGTATGTACTCTCAATATACGGGACAAACTCCTGGAAGAAGAAATCTTCGTATGCCCATCCCGGCATATTGAAATAGCCATTCCAGTCGCCTGCATACACATTCCCCCCGGCGTTGGGCGTAACGATAATCATTTCTGTCGCCTCTCCCGAAGCCACCAGCTGGTCCATCACATCCTTCAGGTGTCCCCTCATGGTCCATCCCTGATTGGTATCCATCATGCCGTGCAGCAAGTAGAGGATAGGGTACTCTTTCTCCTTGTCTACCTCGTAGCTCTGTGGCAGGAAGATATTGAAAGCCCGGTCTGCATGCAGGATTTCACTATGGATGCTGTCCGTCACTATCTTGCTTTGTGGTCCCCATCCCGGGAACTGTGCATGCGCCGCCAGTATGGCAATTGCGGCAAAAAATGTCAGAATAGTTCTCTTCATGTTTTTTTATGTTTATTGAATTAGTGCTCAAATTTACTAGGAATGTCACATATCGTCCAGGGCTATTTACCTGTTTCCACACCTGGGGACTATTGTAACGCTTTATTTCACCTGAATATCCAAGGTCTGAATATGCTCATTTGATTTGGTGCAAGGGTCCCACAAAGGCACACCCTCACCATTCGGATTCCCGGTTTTAGCGAAGTTGGTCCAGTAGGTCACCATTCGCTCGCTCAGTTCAAAATCGGCCTGTTCCATCGGTCGCCAGCTCTTGCCCAGCGTTCCAAACATATACCATAGTTCAGCAGAATGGAACGCTCCCTTCATATCGCCAAAACCACCCATTTGCGGTCCGGCAGGCATATCTTCTCCCGGCAAATCGTGGCTGAAGCAGTAAACGTAAGCCGGTTCCTTGCCTTGTTCTTCAAGGAGAAGGCTCCAATCCACGGCGGCCTTTTTCATCACATCCGGCATCAAATCTTCCGACGTATAACCGATCATATAGGGGATGTCCAGTTGATTCCCCGCTTTCGCCACCTCATCCGGTGAAGCTGTCAGCAGTTCTCCGTCGATAGAGGGTCCAAAAGGAAGTCCCCCGAAGGTTTGCTGTTTCATCAGGTACTTTATCATCACCTCCTGAAACTTATCGGCAGGAAAGAGGCGCATCTCCTCTAACGTTGTCGCTTCCGCCCCATCCCACATCTCCTTGCCAGTCTTTTCTGCTTCCCGCAGAGGTTTGGCGGCAATGATTCCACCCAGCCCTCCACCACTTTGAATGATGGCGCGTTGAATAAGGCCTTCGGTCAGCGGAGAGGAGATGAGCGCCTGCACGCTACCCGCACCGGCACTCTGTCCCATTACGGTTATATTGCCGGGATCGCCTCCAAATGCCGCAATATTGTTTTTCACCCATTTCAGGGCAGCCAGTTGGTCGAACAGTCCATAATTGCCGGATCCTTTGCCCTTATTCTCCGCCGTCAGGAGCGGATGCGACAAAAAACCGCTCATTCCCAACCGGTAGTTAATGGTCACCAATATCACTCCTTTTCCTGCATAGGCATTGCCATCGAATTCGAGTTCATGTCCATAGCCGGCCATATATCCACCGCCATGTATCCAGAAGATTACCGGCAGCTTGGCGTCTTTCCCTGCCGCCGGCGTCCACACATTCAGATAGAGACAGTCTTCGCTGCGTTCCGGATTACCACCCTGATAAAACTCCTTCCAATAAAAAGAGCCTACCGTTTGGTCTCCTTGCAAGGATGCCGCACCAAAGGTGTCACATGAACGCACTCCCTGCCAGGGCAATACGGGTTGAGGCTGCTTCCAGCGTAACTCCCCCACAGGAGGGGCAGCGTAGGGAATCCCTTTATATACCATCAATCCGGGCAGGTCACAGGCTACTCCTGTTATCTCTCCTCCCTCCACTCTCAAAACAGGTGTCCGGGCATGCATTCCCATGAGCGGAAGCAGGCCTATGAACAGTGATAGAATTGCTTGTTTCATCTAATGATTATTTTTTGTTGTTTAAAAAAATCAAATATGCAATAAAAATGACAGTGTATGATAATCGAACGCTGTCCCTTAACTATTTTTCAAACGAGCGAGACACAAAGGGAAGCGCAAGATAGAGGGCGCTTGTCCAATACTCCCAGGTATGGCCACCGTCGCGAATACGTAACTGGTAAGGAATCTGCTGTTGACGCAAGGCTGCCACAAAAGCGACGTTGGCATCGTAGGTGAAGTCATCATCGCCGCAATCCACGAACCAGCGAACGCTCTTCCAGGCTTCCACCTGTTCAGGTGTTCCCTCCAGAATAAGCTTTACGCAATTATTATCTTCCACAAGCTGATGAATCTTTTTCTGCACAGGATCATTGAAGTTGATCCAGAACAAATTGTCATGACGATAAAAATAACCGCTCATGGAATAGGCCGCGGCAAACAATTCGGGATGTGCGGTGGCATATACCACTGAGGCACCACCCCCCATCGAAAGTCCCGCAATGGCACGGTGTTGCTTGTCGCTCTTCGTGCGATAGGTAGTGTCGATATAAGGAATCAGCTCTTCAAAGAAGTAATCCTGGTACCTCCAATCGGGGTTGTTGAAATAGTTCATGAAGTCTTTCCCTGCTTCGGGACAAACCACAATCATCTCACTGGCATCCTCGGCAGCAATCAGCTGATTGGCGATTCCCTGCAACTGTCCGGCTTTTGCCCAATCGGTATGGGAACCGCCTCCACCATGAAGCAAGTAAAGGACAGGATATTCCTTGTCCACGTTTTTATCATATGTCGCCGGCAGATAAATGGCATATTCTCGTTCCAGATTCAGTATGTCACTGGGCATTTTTTTATATTCTACCCTTCCTGTGCTCGGGAACTGTGCAAAACCGCATAGCCAAACAGATACAAAAAAACCGAGTAACAAAATTCTATTTTTATACATAGATTAAGTAGTTTATTTATAGAGAAATAATTGAAAATGGGGAGTTCCCACGATCATTCTAATCACTCCTTTAATTTATATTTTCAGGGTCGAACACGATCATGGCTTGCCCATTGGCAACGATCATCGGATTTTTACAGGCGATATCTATTCCCATATTGGGATAATCTTTTGCTCCTGTTGTGTCTCCCTCACTCAGCCGCTTTGCCAATACCTTCATGTCGAGGATATAATTTATGTCGAGTGGACGTTTTACGTAGGGATAGTGTCCTACGTAGAGTTTGGTGATGTTGTGTCCATTCATCAACTGTTCCATTCTCGCGCAGGAGGCATAATAATCGTTCATGGGTACATGCGGTTTCAACTGCAGCCATACTTGTCCTGATCCGAAAGCATCACCAGTAAAAGAGGCATTGATGGAATGGTCCATCAGAATGATAGAGCCGGGTGTATGTCCGGGCATCAGGTAGACCTCAATATGTCGGCCACCTAAATCGAATGAATCTCCTTCTTGCAGCCACTTGTACTCTCCTTCAAAAATTATGTCGATTGGTATGATGGTGTCTGCAGGATGCATGTAAACCTTATCGAAGAAACGGATGTTTCCTGCATGATCTCTGTGGTTGTGAGTAAGAACAACTATTAGTGGTTTCTGTGTGATTTTTCGGACAATCTTGTCTAGATCTTCACATTGGGTACCGGTGTCGATCAGCATTGCACGGTCGTCACCTTCAAGGATATACATAGTGGTCATATCGGCAGTCTCTACCACCCATGTTCTTTCTTCAAGCTTGCTTATGGTTAACTCTCCATTCTTGAAAAGTTCCTGTGCCGCTGTTTTGGGAACCACAACAATTAAAAGAAGGAGAGCTGTCAAAATATTTTTCATACTCATTCTATTAAGAATTTACACATCAGTAATGAATATTTCCATGCAGCATATTTTATGCTGCATGGAAAAAACTACTCTACCTATATCAGGAAAAGACACACATTCAATTCTCGGAAAAAAGTGTACCGAGTTTTGCTACAATTTTAGGGGTACAAGCCATCCAAAATGCCCAGTCATGCGCGCCATCACGGGTGATATATTCGTGATCAATACTCATGCTATCCATGAATCCTTTAAACCAGCCAGCCGTCTCATATAAGAAGTCGCCGGTTCCTATCTCCAAGGTAATACCCGGTAATGTTGCTCCCTCTGTCACGGCAGCTCCATAAATGTCGAACAAATTGGGTGTTCCGTCTATCATTACAGCAGGGCTGCAAGCGTAAACGTAAGAGAACATCTCCGGGTGAATTCCGCCATAATAGAGTGAACCATATCCTCCCATTGACAGGCCACCGATGGCGCGGTTTTCCCGATCTCCTTTCACTTTATATAGCGCCTCGACTGTTGGGAGGAACTCGTCGAAGAAATAGGTCATGTATTGGGCATCTCCTTGGTAACCGTTTACATAGAACAGATTTTTGCCGTCTACTGTACAGTTAGGCATGATGACAATCATTTCAGGGGCTGTGCCGGCAGCGACGGCTGCTGCTACTTGCACATCAATCTTGCCACCGGTGATCCAGTCATTGTTCCCGCCGTCAGCACCATGCAACAGGTAAAGCACAGGGAAAGTCTTTATGCCATCCCAGCTTTCGGGCAAATAAACCGAGTATTTCATATCCATACCCAACACCTCACTGGTGATGGTTTGGTCTTTTAGCACCGTACCGCCATTATTCACTTCGGAGGCAAACATGATGCTGAAAGCACCGTCTGTACCAGGTTCATTTTGTGCTGTCAGTGTAACCAGGTTTTCACCACTGAAGCTGTACAGAGGATTTCCGTTCATGTCTTCCGCCGCTGTAATCACAATACTCCCTTGGGTAACATACTGTTTTTTATTGTTCGCATCGGTAAAATAGGTGCCACCACCCATTTCTACCCCCCATTCAGGAAAATACACCACCCAGCCGTTGTCCGCCAGCCGCGCTTCGGTTGGATAGCCGGCAGTAGTATAAGTGCCTACCAGGTCGGCCAATGTCATTCCCGCGTTGTTGACAGCATCTACATGGAACACAGCAACCCCGTTGGGATCCGAGACGGTGATCGCATATTTCGTGAGTTCGGGATACACCGTTTCATTTTCATCCACCACCTGATTTTCCACAATAGAAATGGTGTAGCCGCTTGCTTCGGGATCATCCTCTCCTACTTCAAAAGAAAGGACTCCCTTATAATCTACTTTGAAACGATTACCCGAGGCATCAGACAGTAAACCGGAGATATAGTAGGTGCTCTCTAGAAGAGTTATTTCCAAATTGCCGGAAGCCACCACAATATCGCCATTTATCACGGCCGAGAACTGATTTTTGTTGCTCACGGCAGCCGCAGGAGTATACACGCCAGCAGGCATAATCCATTCACTACTTCCGAGGGTGAGTGTCATGGTGTTTGTGCCGTCAGAAAGTGTCATAGGGAAAACCTTGATGCCCCCGCCTATTTTTTCGGTTGTCGCTTGCTCAACTTTGTCGAACACATATCTATCCATGTCATATTTTCCAGACAGCGAGTCTAGTGAATCTTCATTGCACGCACCCACAAAACAGAGCATCAGCAATATCAATAAGGGTTGTATCTTTTTCATATGATTATCTTATCTTTTTAGCGTTAATAATAGAGGTTACCAGTCTGCATGCTGATCCATATTCGGATTCAGTTCTATCTCCTTGAGGGGTATAGGCAACAATTTGTGTTTCGATTTGAACCCGTAAGTTGAATTCTTAAACAAAATTTCAACACCGGTAGCAGAATAACTTGGAATCTCCATTCCTTGATTGGCCAACACTGTTTCGGCATCTCCCCACCGCACCAAATCTTGGAAGCGAACACTCTCCAGGCAAAGCTCCAATCGTTTTTCTTTCTTTACATCCTCCAGTGTTACAGAGGTTAAGTTGGGCAGTTGCGCGCGGGTACGGATTTGGTTGATATATCCCAGTGCCTTGCCGTTATTTCCACTTTGCACGTGGGCTTCCGCAGCCATCAACAGGACCTCTGCATATCGCATCACACGCAGGTTTATGTACTGTAATACCTGAAAATAAGAGGCGTCATACACATTGTCGGCTTGCAGTGCCCGGTTTTTCCACATGAAATAACCTTCGTGTCCTACCAAGTTCGCCCCTGTCTGTAGTGAAATGCCGGCAGTTTCCATCTGTTCCGCAGTGCGCAAAGTGCTATTGAATCGATAACCATTCGCGCCCTCCATTTCCATAAAGGCATCGTACAAACCCTTCTTGGGGTTCATGAACCCATATGTGCCAGAGGCTATAAGCGCGGAGGCACTGCCAGTAATGTTCAGCTTATCCGTACGCCATCCTTGCATGATGAAGGTCATGGTATATTGGTTCCAGGCTTGTTCAGAATCGTTGCGCTTTTGTACCTCCAGCATAGATTCGGGACTTCCGTCGGCAACAGCATGCAGCAATTGGTCATAGTCCCCCGTATAGAGCTCGTATTTGCCGGAATCAACAACTCTATCCAGCATTGTGGCCGCCTCACTGTATTTCCCTTGAAATAAATAAGCTTTTCCCAACATGGCCTGCGCCACTTCTTTTGTAACTCTGATACCGGTTACATTGTCGTTGACACTACTTTTGGAGGGAAGCGAGTTTGAGTTGATCGCATCGTTGAGGTCACTCTCTACAATCTCCCAAAGTTCCTCAGGAGTGCTATTCCCAAGACGATACTCTCCCGGAGTCAACAAGTGGTCGACAACCGGAGCTGTTCCAAACAGCGTCACCAATTCAAAGTGCGACCATGCCCGATAGAATTTCGCCTCCGCGACGGCACGTTTTTTGACATCCGTATCCGGCTCCAGCAAATCAATAATCAGATTCGATTTGTAAATGATACCATACGTTCCAGAATATATACCTTGTATCATGCTATGGTCGGTGTCGAATGTATATTCATTTAATTGCTCCATTTGGGGATTGTCACCCCGAGAACCGCCACCAGCCCACACATCATCAGCTAATAAGTTTTTCGTGTAAAACCAATTATAATAATTGGCAGCCCAACTTGTATACAAGGAAGCCAGTGCCTGCAAGGCATCTTCATCAGTCTTGTAAAAGTCCTCCTGGCTTCCCATATTTCCATGCTTTTCTATGTTCAGACGATCTTCACAACCTGTACTGAAAACAGATAGGAATCCTAATATCAGTATGTAAAAATATTTAGTTTTCATTGTTATTATTCATTTGAGGGTTATTAAAACTCCAGATTAACACCGAACACCACTTTTTTAGAACTCGGATAAGAACCTTTATCAACGCCCATCCCCGATGTAGAGTTGGCTGCAGCTTCAGGGTCAAACCCTGGATATTTGGTGAAGGTGAAGAAATTGTCCAACGATCCATACAGTCGGAGATTGCTGATATTGATTTTGTTCGTGATGTTTTTAGGAATGGTATACCCCAACTGGATCTGTTTAATCTTAAAGAACGAGCCATCGTATACCAATGCATCAGAGACCTGGTATTTATCCATATTAGTGGCACCGGCACGTGGTACCGAACCGTTTGTGTTGGAAGTTGTCCAACGATTGTCATAGAACACTTCCCTCATTTTATTGGATGCCGCATAATCGGGACGATTGATTGCATTGAAGATGTCATTTCCACTAGAACCAGTGCCAAACACTGTTAAGTCAAGTCCTTTCCATCCGGCAGTCAAAGTAATACCGTACGTAAAGTCAGGAATGGCATCACCGATATATGTCAGGTCACCATCGTTTAGATCGCCGCTATTGTCCAAATCCGCAAATGTAGGATTGCCTGTTTCCGGATCCACACCGTTGAATTTATATCCCCGGAAATAATAGACGGGGTATCCCTGTTCGAAATAGGTGATGGTATTCGTATGAAAGTTCACACCTGAAAGACGAGTGATGGAAGGATCGATATAGGTCACTTTATTCTTCAACGTGGCTAGGTTTGCACTGATGCTATAGTGAAAATCGTTGATATGATCCCTCCAACCTAACTCAAACTCCCATCCTTTGTTGCTCACATCACCGGCATTCATTGGAGAGGTAGATCCACCGATAATCAATGAAGGAGTGGTACCTGACACTAACAGGTCTTTGGTTTTCTTATCGAAATAGTCCATGCCGAAAGTCAGCCTGTCACGGAAGAAGCGGGCATCGATCCCGATATTTATCTGCTCGGAGGTTTCCCATTTCAGCTCATCATTACCCAACGTCGACGGAGAGGTGCCCGTAATGTAGGTATTTCCCGGCACAAAAGGATAAAGTCCGCCTAATGCCATGTCTGTGCTATATGCATAGCCTCCCAATGCGGCCAAACTGCCATTCTGGCCCCAACTGGCACGAAGTTTCAGGCTGCTGATTTGATCCCTCAGTGGGGCGAAGAAATCTTCCTCTGAGATTGTCCATCCTGCCGATACTGCAGGGAAATATCCCCATCGATTTGTAGAAGGGAGATAGGCAAGGTCGGCAGCATCAGCACGAAGCGATGCTTGCAGGAAGTAACGCCCCACAAATTCATAGCCTACACGTCCGAAGTAGGAGAGCTTGGCCGTACGTGTTTTTTCTCCACCGACCCCTTTAATGGCAGAAGCCGAAGCATAATTCAGATAATAGAACAGTGGATCATTCTTCAACAACGCGTCTTCCTCATTAGCCGCAAGACTGCCGTATACGAAATCATAAGAAGACTCTTGGTATGACATCCCCAACATGCCCGTTACCGTGTGGTCTCCAAAAGTTTGCATGTAATTGGCAAAGTTTTCCCATTGATAATAAATCGTTGTGGAAGAGGTATTGTTCTGTCCCACGTAATCGCGGCTCTGTGTGGCATTGCCATAGAATGGGAGGGTGGTATTCGAGCTGCGGGTGCCGGATAATCTATATCCGAAACGGGAAGTAAGGGTTAATTCCTTCAGAGGCTTAAAGTCGCCATAAACAGAGCCGTTGACATTATACCCGCTGTTTTTACCAATATTGTTGTCCCGCATGATCATAGGGTGATACTGCTCACCAGCGTAGTATTTGGATACGGCATAATAATCTCCATTCTCATTCTGTAGTAAATGCTTGCCATTGTTTAGGGCGGTTAACATCTGAGACGGCAAATTCTCATAACTATAGGTATCCGGTGTCAAAGGATCCAGCTGTAGAATAGAGGTGAGCAAGCTGCCATATTCGTTATTAGTTGACACACTCCGGACATTGTACTTTTCAATTTGGTTAGTCGTTCCTACTTTTAGCCAAGGTTTAATCTCACTTTCAGAATTGATGGTGGCAGTCAAACGTTGGTATGAATCAGCATCACCTTTTACAATGCCATCATCATCTAAATAGGAAAGCGACAGGTAGTAGTTACTTTTTTCGTTCCCATTCATGAATGCAATGTTATGACGCTGCATATTGCTGTTCTCAAAAGCCACATCCGCCCAAGCTGTATTGGTAACGCCATTCCAGTTTTGTAAAAGATAATCCTGTGTAAAGGTATTCGATTCTACCATATAGTCTATGTACTGTTCTGCATTCAACATTTTAGGAATGTTTGCCAGTGATTGAGAGGAGTATTGGAAATCATAAGAAATTTTACCTTGACCGGCTTTCCCTTTCTTTGTGGTGATAAGTACCACACCATTCCCCGCTTCAGCACCATAGATAGCAGCAGAAGCAGCATCCTTCAGCACTTCCATGGAAGCAATATCATTTGGATCAATACCACTGATATCCGACAAACGAACGCCATCTACAACATAAAGAGGATTAGATGACACATTCGATGAATAGCCACGGACACGTACGGTAGGAGATGATCCCGGAGCTGCCGAAGTCTGAATGACTTGTACTCCCGCGGTTTTACCTTGCAATGCCTGTTGTGCGTTGCTAATAGTCCGGTTCTGAATATCTTCAGGTTTCACCTGAGAAATTGCGCCGGTAACAGAACTTTTCTTCTGCACGCCATACCCCACTACAACAAGTTCATCCAATGCTCTTGTATCTTCTTCGAGTATGATGTTGACCACTGTTTGATCATTTACCGTCACTTCCTGAGTTGTATAGCCGATGTAAGAGAAGCTGATCACACTGCCCGCGGGTAGGGAAAGTTGATAATTACCGTCGAAATCGGTCACGGTTCCGTTGGTCGTTCCCTTTTGTACTACACTCACGCCAATCAATGGATCGCCGGCGACATCGGTTATCTTTCCGGCAACTTGCGCGTTTTGAGCGTAAGCGGCTGAAAAAAAGAAAATTAAAACTCCCAGAAGAGAAGCCAGTCTTTTCCTGGCGTTTCGATCAGTTGTTTGTGACAAATGCACAGTTACTTTTTTCATACGATACTAGTTATTAATATTTATAATTCTGTTTTATCTCCGCGTAACCCCCAGAGAAAGGGTTTATAGTCCTCGATACGGTATGGTGTCAATGAGTTGGAGCACCGCCTGGTCGTGATTATTCCATATCTCACACCGGTTGTCGAAAATCATGGTGGCGCCATCCACCGGGTCAAATGCCGGCCATTCAGGCAATAATTCTGTATTCGGATTTCCGGCACGCGCGAAATTAATCCACGCCGTACTCATTCTTTCTGCCAGCACATACGCCTCTTTTCCTCCTCCAGTCATGCTCCTTGATCGATAAATATTGTCGAATACGAAAGGAATTTCCATACAATGGCTCGCGCGTAACGCGTAGTCAAGCACGGGGGATTCCCAAGTAAACAGGTACATATAGACCGGAGCGCCCTGTTGCTCATGTTTCATTTTTGCCTGGCGCACCGCGTCCGGACGGAAGCGGAAGTCAACGTCAAACAGGTCTGCGGTTGTATGATCAGGATAAGCCCTGGCGAATGCTTCAAGAAAGCGATCAGTTTGTTTGCCATAGGTCTTTTCTAATTCCTTCTTGGCCTCATTCCTGCTCAGAGTCTTCAACTCCGGTCTCCAGCCGCTCATCATGAATTCGTGCAACGTGGAACCGATCATCATCGGAACGTTTTTCGATATCTCGGGAGCCTTGCCCTCAAATGGTTGTGAAGGCAATATGTTTCCGTCGACAGTGGGCGACCAGTTGAAAAGAAAGATGTTGAATCCCTCTTTGAGGCTCTCTTCCTTCACTTTCGTGATCGCCCTATTTCCAGCGGCCAGGAGTTGCTCGTATGGAATATGCTGCAATTCCTCTATCTGTGACGCTTTAAGTCCTAATTCCTCTATTGTGGCAGCGCCGATCCGGCGGGAATATTTGGATTCCATAGTTCTGAGCAACGATCCGCTTTGCACGATCGCTTTATGGAAAAGACCCTCCGCGGCGGGCGTTGCCATTAGGGTGGTCACTTTCCCACCTCCACCTGATTGTCCGAACAGGGTCACATTATTGGGATCTCCTCCAAACTGTTCGATGTTTTCTTTGACCCATTCCAGCGCGGCAACCAGATCGAGCAATCCCACATTTCCCGATTGCGCATACTTGTCACCGAAAGCCGACAAGTCCAGAAATCCCAATACATTCAAACGGTGATTCAATGAAACCACCACCACATCACCCCGGCGAGCCATATTGGATCCCTCATACGCGGGGTGTTCCTGCCCTGAGCCGGCGGCGTATCCGCCCCCGTGAAGCCAGACCATGACGGGCCGCTTTTTATTATTGCCTGTCTTGGGCGTCCATATATTTATCCGCAGGCAATCTTCACCGGGATACCCATCGTCCCAGTCGAAGGCAAATGCCTGCGTGTCCGACAGCCACCCGCTCCGGAATCCCTGGGGGCTGGTTGGACCATAAGCCCGCGAGCTTCTTACACCTTCCCACGGCTCCGGTTCCCGGGGTGGCATAAACCTGTCGGCTTCGGCGTACGGGATCCCCTTAAAGATATAAACTCCCTCTTCCTTGTATCCGGCCACTTTGCCGGATTTGGTTTGTACTACCAGATCTTTTCCATTCGTGATAATCTCTCCTCTATAGGTAGCGGATGCTTCACGGGAGGAAGGATCTGCCACGCAAGAGATAAAGGCGAATATGAATACAAGACTTGAATAATAATGCCTCACAATACACATTTTTAATTTGATAAAGTTAAATTTCACATAAAACCCGATGCAAACGTACCGGTTTATAATAAAGAGGGCTGTCCGCTTTATTCATTGGGTTTGCCAATATGTTTATCAACCTGTCCGATTTGTTCAAAAGATGTCTTGTTTGGTTAAAAGCTGTTTAACAACATAGCGTCTCGATCATTCTGTCTGTAAAAATTCTTTCTTTTTTGTTATATTTGCTTTATTAAACGGATGAGTATTTTGAAAGCATATTATTTCTTTTTTTGTTTTTCTGTGTTTTTTGGGGCATGTGGGAAACATCCGGACGTGAGAAATACGGAGTTACCTTCTGCAATTGCCTCCGACAATATTTCCAACCAGCATGTCTCCTGTTTTGAAGAGGATGAGTTTGGCTATATGTGGATCGGGACCAATCGGGGCGTAAACAAGTATAACGGATATAGTTTCCAACAATTCTTCCACACGGAAGATAGTCTGACCCTTTCGAGTAACCAAGCACAAAGTGTCTTCAGCGATTCGAAAGGCAGGCTATGGGTAGGCACCACCTTTGGGGTGAACCTGTTCAATAAGCAAGGTGTCTTCCGGCCTGTTCCTGTTGAAAGCTACAGTCAGAATATTGTATATATAAGAGAGGACAAGGACAAGCGGGTTTTTGTAAACACCGTTTTGGATATTTGTGAATATGATACCGAAGAAGACAGATTTGTTTCACGGATTGCATTTCCCCATGAGAACGCGGCCGTATATGGTTTTCATATTGATGAGGCGGGGCGTTTCTGGAGCGTGAGTCCTTCTATGGTGTACTGCCATGACGGGAAGACATTCTCGCTGATTTCAACTTTTCCACTCACCAAGGCTATCCATTACTCTTTTCTCCGGAAAAACGGGGAACTCTGGCTGGCCGCCGGAAATGAGACTTTTGTGTTGGATACGAAGAGCGCGGAGTTCATTCCATTGCCTTCCCCAATACGTGATCACCCTGTTTTATCCAGTGCTATCCTTACCATGATCTACCCCTATGACGATGTGTCACTTTTAATAAATACCCAAAGAGAAGGGCTGTTTCTTTTCAACACATACACGGGGGAGATCACGCATCAGTCTGACGGAAGATTCCCGTTTACCGTTCCTGAGACGGACATCACGGTTATCTACCGGGACAAGAAGAAGAATTTATGGATCGGTTCATACGATCAGGGTTTTTCTGTTCACTATGAGTACAAGCAGCGCTTTAACGCGAATGATCATTTGCGGGTGCAGATGGAAGAGAAATCGGTGATATCTACCGCGGTGGATCAAGAACAGAACCTGTGGATTGTTACCCGGACCCATGGATTGAAAGTGTGGAGCCCGTTGGAGCAGCGGTTGAGGGATATTGACATGAGTAGCTTATTCATTGAAGACAAATTTTTTCAGGATCGTGTAAATGCCATTTTTATAGATTCGAAAAATACTGTCTGGTTACAGACAAACGGCAAGATTATACGTTGCAGGTACAGTAATAACCAATTGGTGCGGGATAAGACTTTCAATCTGGGATTGAATATAAACAGTATGACTGAGGATTATTTTGGCACCATCTGGGCCGCGGGAAGTGGTGAATACCTCTATTTCCTGAATGAAACCGATGAATTTGAGTCGATCCAACTTTACCCCAAAAGTTTCAATTTCACCAACGGACTGATCTCTCTTTCGAACGGGAAATTACTGATCGCCTCTTTCGGAAGGACCTTGCGTATCATTGATCCACGAACCAAAGAGATGGAAGAGGTTGACATCCTGTCCCATATTCATTCGGGTGTCTTTTTCCCCATAGCAGCATACGAGGACTCGAGGGGAGATGTGTGGATTGGCACCTATGGCAACGGATTGTTTAGATTCTCCCTGCGGGACAAAACGATTGAGCCTGTCAAAGGGCTGGCCTGCAACGACGTGAGCAGTATCATCGAAGATGCACAAAGTAATTTGTGGATCGGCACATTATATGGGTTGAGCAAGTATGATTCCACGACAGGCCAGATCACCTCCTATTACAAAAACGACGGGATAGGGGGGAACCAGTTCAATGAACGCAGTTCGTGCAGACTGAATAATGGTTCGGTGGTATTGGGCGGCACCCATGGTCTCACCATATTCGACCCCATTGATGTGACCAACCGTAGCAGGATCCCTCTTTTTATTGAAGAAATGAAGATTCACAACCGAAAGGTGGTGCCCGAGGAAGGGGGTATCATTGAAACTGAAATGATCATGAATCCCCCGGTTACGCTGGCATATAATCAGAACAGTTTTCAGATATCCTATGCGGCACTTGATTACAGTGAGTTCCATCGTGTGAAGTATGCCTATAAGCTGGAAGGATTTGACCCGTATTGGATTGAAGCAAATACACTCCGGCAGGCATTTTACTCCAACCTGCCGGCGGGAAAATATACATTCAAGGTAAAAAGCATGAGCACCGACAATTCGGTGGAGGAGGTCACCACATCGATCTCCCTCCAAGTCAAACGTGCCCCCTGGCTAACAATTCCCATGCTTGTTTTCTATCTGCTGGTAATATTAACTACGGTCTTCTTCATATTCAACCTGGTGATCCGTTTGAGGACAAACCGCAGAAAAATTAGTCAGGCGGTCTATGAAAAGGAACAGGAGAAAAAAATAAACCAGGTGAACATGAGTTACTTCGCGAATATTTCCCACGAGTTCCGGACGCCATTAACCATGATTGCCGGCCCCATCAACCAACTGGGTAATGATCCGGACATCAACGATGAAAACCGGAACCTGCTAATGATCGTGCAGCGGAGCGTGGATCGTATGTTGAGACTGATCAATCAGCTGATGGACTTTAACAAGTTGGAAAGTGATGTGCTGAGTCTCAAGATCGATTTTGTGGAGGTCACTGCCGTCGTGAAGGAACAACTTGAAATATTCCGTATCAACGCGGAAGAAAAGCAGATCTCGATGATCACTTCCGGTCTGCAAAATCCTTTCCGGATGTGGGCAGACACAGACGTGCTGCAAAAGGTACTGAGCAATCTTCTGTCGAACGCGTTGAAATTCTCAAAACCGGGAGGTGTGATCGATGTCCGTTTCGATGTCGTATCCCGGGAGGATGCAGCCGATAGTTATCCTTTGACCGAAGAAGACAGGGATAAGGAGTATGTTCAAATATCAGTGGGAGATACGGGTATCGGTATTTCGGAGAGCCAACTGGAAGATGTTTTCAAAAAATATTATCAGGTATCAAACGGGGATTCGGGACATGTGAACTGGGGAACCGGAATCGGGCTGTATTTCTCGCGTAAACTGGTGGAATTGCACCATGGTTATATCAAAGCTGCCAATAAACTCGAGGGAGGCTCCCTCTTTTCATTTATCCTACCCGTGAATATGGAGTCTTATGCGAATTCGGAGCTGAATTATGAAACCGGGACGGAGTCAGAATCCAGACAACCCACACCGCCTCTTGACACCTCTTTCTACCAAACAGAACAGGAGAAACCGAACGAAAAGCCCAAGAATACACTCTTGGTGGTGGACGACGATACCGAAATCACCTATTACCTCAAAGCACTACTTTCGCCGGCCTATAATGTTGTCACCGCTTTTGATGCAGAGAAGGCGTGGAAATTGATTGTAGATGTGGAACCCGACCTGATTATCAGCGACGTGATGATGCCGGAGACTGATGGACTGTCGTTCTGTCTCAGGCTCAAGGAGAATATCTCCACCAGTCATATTCCGGTTATCCTGCTCACTGCCAAAGTCACCATCAATGACCAGATAGAGGGTTTGAATGTTGGCGCCAATGCCTATGTCACCAAACCGTTCGACCCCTCTTATCTACTCGCTTTGGTGAAGTCACAACTGAAAAACAGGGATTACTCCAGAGAGATACTCTCCGGATCCACAAAATCGAATACTCTCTCGGAAGAGATGCTTAATTCGCAGGACATGGCATTTATGGATAGCTTGTATAACCTGATGGAGACAGAACTGTCCAATCCTGAACTGAATATCTCCCGTATGACGGAAATACTTCATATCAGCCGTACCAAATTCTATTATAAGGTGAAAGGACTCACGGGTGAGAATCCGAATGTATTCTTTAAGACCTATAAATTGAACCGGGCTGCCGAACTCATCCGTGAACGCAAATATACGATGTCGGAGATCGCCGACTTGACCGGGTTTAGTACCGCTTCTCATTTTTCTTCAAGTTTTAAAAAGAAATTTGGCGTCTCTCCCAGCGAGTTTTCATAAAGAATGCCCCAAATCTATATTTATCACTTCCTTTATTTACTTTTTGTCAAAAAAACGCTTGATTTATAGCTGCGGATTGCTATATTTTTTGTTTATTTGCAAGTAAAACGACGCAAAATAATAGTTGCTATGATCCGCGATTTGACCGAATTACTCCGGAAAGCGAAAAACCGACCCATCCGAAAGATGGCTGTCGCCGCTGCCGAAGACGAACATGTTTTGAAAGCCTTGCAGGATGCTATGAAAGAGGGAATTATCATTCCCTTGCTGGTGGGTGATAAAGAGAAAATTCAACGAATAGCACAACTGATTGGTTTTTCCCTGGATGGCATCGAATTAATTGATAATAGGGAGGGTGCGGCTGTTTCTGCCCGGATAGCCGTATCGAAAGTAAAAAACGGGGAGGCAGATATTATCATGAAAGGTTTCGTGGGTACCGGTGATCTCCTGAAAGCGGTACTGGATAAAGATATAGGATTACGTACGGACCAGTTGTTGAGCCATGTGGCTTTCTTTGAATCTCCTTATTACCATAAAATATTTTGTGTAACGGATGTCGCAATGAATATTGCTCCCGATCTGGAAGCAAAGGTCCAGATCATTCACAATGCGGTGAAAGCATGTCAGGGAATCGGGATCGGGAATCCTAAGGTGGCAGTGGCTGCCGCAGTAGAAACCGTGAATCCAAAGATGGAGGCAACGGTACATGCTGCTCTATTGAAAGAGATGAATGCAAGAGGTGAGGTGAAAGGGTGTGTGGTTGATGGCCCATTCGCCATCGATATCGCGGTGAGTACGGCGGCAGCACGACATAAAGGCATCGGCGGGGAGGTGGCGGGCGACTGTGATGTAATCCTTGCACCCGATATCGAAGCGGGAAACATGTTTTACAAGGCGCTCAATTTCTTGGGAGGGGCTTCCTCGGCTGCGGTGATAATGGGTGCCGCTGTGCCGGTCGTACTGACTTCGCGGTCAGATGATGAACGGAGTAAATTGCTCTCTATCGCTCTGTCCACGCTGATAGAT
This sequence comes from Proteiniphilum sp., assembly GCF_040307845.1. Classification (GTDB taxonomy): domain Bacteria; phylum Bacteroidota; class Bacteroidia; order Bacteroidales; family Dysgonomonadaceae; genus Proteiniphilum. Next base: position 155,939 of record NZ_JAWRIS010000020.1, on the reverse strand, counting down.
TAATGGAGGGCAGCTTCGAAAAATGATTCTAAACCAATAAAATAAAATATAGATATGGCAATAAATACACGTATTTTAGTGATTAACCCCGGCTCCACTTCCACAAAAATCGCTATCTTTCAACAGGAAAAAGTGATTTTCCTGAAAACGATTAAACATTCACTGGAAGAACTGAGCAAATTCAAAAGGATCACAGACCAATATGAATACCGCAAGGAGGTTGTTTATGAAGAATTGAAGAATGCGGATGTGCCGGTAGAGACGATTGATGCGGTGATTGGTCGCGGTGGACTGGTCAAACCGATCGGCTCCGGAATTTATCGGGTGAATGAGGCGATGAGGAAAGACCTGCTGGAATGCAAACGCGGGGAACATGCCAGTAACCTTGGCGGATTGATAGCCGCCGATATTGCAAAGCTACTCCCGTCGGCCGAAGCTTTTATTGCCGATCCGGTGGTGGTGGATGAGCTCAATCCGTTGGCCAGATATTCGGGACACCCCGACTTCGAGAGGAGTTCCATCTTCCATGCGCTCAACCAAAAAGCAATTGCCCGCACACACGCCAACTCTATCATGAAGAAATATGAGGATCTGAACCTTATCGTGGTTCATTTGGGAGGAGGCATTACGGTTGGGGCACACAGCAAGGGACGAGTCATTGATGTGAACCAGGGGTTGGATGGCGATGGCCCTTTCTCCCCGGAACGATCGGGGACACTCCCCGCGGGAGCGCTCTTGAAAGCGGCTTTCAGCGGCCGGTACACTTATGAAGAGATGTATGCCATGATTATGGGGAAAGGCGGAATGATGGCCTATCTGGGAACAAATGATGCCTATCTGGCCGAACGGGAAGCGAAAGATGGAGATGAAAAATGCAAGGAGGTGCTGGAAGCCATGGCCTACCAGGTGGCAAAAGAGGTAGGAGCTATGTCTACCGTGCTGAAGGGTGAAGTGGATTCGATCCTGATCACCGGGGGGATTGCCAATAGCAAATGGTTCTGTAACCTTGTCATCGAGCGGGTATATCGTATTGCTCCTGTCCATGTCTATCCGGGACAGGATGAGATGGGTGCTCTGGCAGAGAACGCCCTTCTTGCGATTAACGGTGATATCGAGATAAAAGAATATCAATAGATTTACGTGATATACCGAACTTTCAGCCGGAACCGAACTCTTATAGTAGATGTATCTTTTTAATCCCGAGAACGATCTCGCACTGGCTCATTTCACTGCGAACTATACCCCGCCCGCGTCTGCGAACCGGATGACGGAAGAGTTGGCTATCCTGCCCATTTGGTATGCCGGAATGGATCGAAGGACCTTCGGAAGGAATAATAAGGAAGCGGTAGTAATTGCCGAAGGAGAGTTGAACCATTCATTTCTGGCGTCAATCAAGAAAATTTTACCGCTCCATGCATCACTGATCCCTTTTTCTGATATAGCGTTATACCCTCATCTCAAAATTGTTCCCTGGGGATGGAATCCTACGTTAAGGAAAAAACTTGTATCGTACGGCGCAAATGAGGAAGTATTGCCTTCACCGGAAGAATTAATATGTCTGAGGCATTATTCGAGCAGAAGACATGCCGTAGAGATATTGAGTGAATTGAAAACCGAAGAAGCAGGTGTTTGCGGAGAATCGCATTTCTTCACGGATACGGAGGAATTGTATAATTGGTTGGAGTCTTCATCCGGGAATAAGGTGCTGAAGATGCCTCTCTCCGGTAGCGGAAAAGGGTTGATATGGATATTGGGCGGAATTACGGATAAACAATGTGACTGGTGTCGGAGAGTTGTCCGGGAGCAAGGTGGGGTAGTAGCGGAGCCTGTGCTATCCAAAGTACAGGATTTCGCGATGGAATTTTACTTGCATGAAGGCAAGGCCGATTTTGCCGGTTATTCCTTGTTTAGGACAGCTGCTTCTGGCGCATATACCGGAAATGAGTTGCTTAGCGATGCGAGGATTGAGGAAAAGCTTGGTAAATTTGCTTCAATTGAATTATTACACCGGCTTAGATACTCCATAGAAGAAAAATTATCCCACCGTTTCCCGCTTTATACAGGTTACGCGGGAGTCGACATGATGGTATGTGAGACCTCCTGCGGATATCGTATCCAACCCTGTGTGGAGATCAATATGCGAATGAATATGGGGTTGGTTGCGCGTTTCTTCCATGAACGGTACATGCATCCCGGTGGAGAAGGGAAGTTCGTAGTGGATTATTTTAAGAAACCGGAAAGCGCTTTGTCGTTCAATGAGAAAATGCAACGGGAATCCCCTCTCAAAGTAGAGAACGGAAAGATACTTTCCGGCTACCTGTCGTTGACTCCCGTTACCAAAACCACGAGTTATGTTGCCTATGTAAACGTTTTTTAGCTCTTCACACTCATATTACTAAAATACTGATAAAAGAGAGGAAGTGTTCTGATACCGTTATAGAACTGTTCTAGCGGGAAGTTCTCATTGGGAGAATGAATGGCATCCGATCCCAGTCCAAAGCCCATCAATACTGACTTAATTCCCAATATCTCCTCGAAAGTGGCGATGATGGGAATACTGCCACCGGAGCGAACCGGTACGGGATCTTTTCCGTACACATCCTTCAATGCTTTTTCTGCCGCTTTGTAGGCAGGGAGATCAATAGGGCAAACGTAGGAGGGCCCTCCATGGAGGTATTCTACCTTCACTTTTACCGATTTCGGGGCGATGGATTCAAAATATTTCACAAATAGTTTCTCTATTTTCTTATAATCCTGATTTGGAACCAGCCGGGTGCTGATCTTGGCATAAGCTTTGGAAGGTAAAACTGTCTTGGCTCCCTCACCGGTGTAGCCGCCCCAGATACCGCATACGTCGAAAGTAGGTCGTATGCCGGTGCGTTCATTGGTGGTGTATCCCTTTTCCCCGGAGAGTTCTTTCACGCCGACCGACTTCTTGTATTCCTGTAGGGAGAAAGGCGCTTTGGCCATCATAGCCCGTTCTTTTTTTGAGACCTCTAACACGTCGTCATAGAAACCGGGAATGAGAATATGTCCCTCATCATCCATAGTCCGGGCGATCATCTTTGAGAGAATGTTGATAGGATTGGCTACCGCTCCGCCGAATATCCCTGAGTGGAGATCGGCAGAAGGTCCCGTCACTTCCACTTGCCAGTAGGCCAAACCGCGCAAGCCTGTAGTGATGGAGGGCACGTCAGGGGCAATCATTGAGGTGTCAGATACGAGGATTACATCGGCCTGCAACATTTTTTTGTGTTCTTTACAGAATTTGGGAAGATTGGGGGATCCCACCTCTTCTTCGCCTTCGATAAGGAATTTTACGTTGCATCCCAGTTCTCCGGATTGTACCATATACTCGAACGCTTTGGCATGCATGAACGACTGGCCTTTGTCGTCATCTGCGCCACGCGCCCATATTTTCCCGTCTTTTATTACCGGTTCAAATGGATCGGTTTTCCAGAGGTCGAGTGGATCGACCGGCATCACGTCCATATGACCGTACACCAACACGGTCGGTGCCTTATCGTCTATGATTTTTTCCCCATAAGTCACCGGGTTCCCATCGGTTTCTATCACCTCTGCTCTGTCGGCACCGGCTGCCAACAGGATTTCTTTCCACTTTTCGGCGGCACGATACATGTCGGGTTTGTGTGAAGGAAGGGATGAGATGGACGGGATGCGGATCAGTTCGAAAAGTTCATCTAAAAACCGCTGTTTGTGTGTTTCTACGTACTTGTTGATTTCGTTCATATTGTTTTTATTTTATAATAGAATTTATATCGAATAGTGTTTTATGTATTTGACTATCAATTATCTTAGTCTTCAATCAATACAGAGTCTAATGTAATAATAGTCGTTTCCCGGATTTTTCCTGAAGATATTTACTGGACACCTTTCACATTCATTTTTAAGATATAGACCGAAGTGCGTGCCGTTATGAACAAAATATCCCGGTCTTTTCCGCCGAAACAAACGTTGGACGGACTTTCGGGTATTTCGATCTCTTGTATCATTTCCCCATCCGGAGAATAAACCCAGACCTTACCCATGGTGAGATAGATGTTTCCGCGGTCATCGATAGTCATTCCATCAGAACCTTCAGGCGCAAAGAAAGTCTTACCGGAGAGGGCTCCGTCAGGCTGGATTCCATACTTCCATATTTTCCGATCGTTTATATCTGCCACGTACAATATCTTGCCGTCGGGTGTCCCTATGATTCCGTTGGGTTGTTTATAATCATCTATCACACGTGATGCCACACCTTCGTGTGAAAGATGATAGACACCCCGTACATCCTGTGCTGGTGCATGTCCCTCTTTCCAGTAGTCCCGGTGATAATAAGGGTCAGTAAAGTAGATATCACCATTAGGAGCGATCCATAAGTCGTTAGGGCCATTCAGATATCTATCTTCATAATTTTCAAAGAGAAGATGTTTCTTTTTATCGCGGTCGAAATATACAAGTTGATTATACAGATCGGCGCAAGCAACTAGCTGGCTGTCAGCATTGAAATACATGCCGTTGGATCTTCCGGTGCTATCCGACCACGACTCAATTCCCCGGGTTTCATCCCATGCATAAATGCGATCGTTAGGTTGGTCTGTAAAGAAAACTTTCCCATCAGGTGAAACAGCCGGGCCTTCGGTAAATGCATAGCCCGTACCTGCCTGTATCACTTTTGCGTTTTCTGCAATAATACTTGACTCCTGCCCGACAATGGCGACAGTGACTAATAATAAAAGCAAGGTATTTATTAATTTCATACGACTAAAACTATTTGATTGATTTGCTTTATCCACATAGCAACTCGGCAGTTACTTCCGTAAAACAAATTTTCTCCGAACAAATGTCGTGGTGTAAAACTATAAAAAAATTCTGTAACATCGGGTATATTGAAGATGTTTTTTAATTGATTTTTATATCTTTGTATAATATAAGATGCGTCTCAGCATAGTTCAACTAAAAATAAAGTCATGAAAAAATTCTTATCTTTTATTCTTTCTACTTTTCTTATCGGATTAGTGGCGTGTAACAGTTCCGATCAAAATAACAAAAATAGAATGCAGACAACCGATTTTATTTCTGAAGCCAAGGTAGAGACCGTAGTTAAACAACTCAAAGACTCTCTTGGAGAGTCTCACGCATTCCGTATAGAGCGGGGCGTATGGCAAGTGGCTGATCTTTGGAGAGAAACAGATGGCACGGTGGATGACTTCTCCGACTTTTGTAAGAACTCGTTTATCAGTGATACGGCGGAACTTTCCCGGATGTTCAATACGCTGGAACGTAATTTGGAGATAATTTACGGTTACTATCACAAGATAGATGTGATGCTCAAAGCTCCCCTGCAACTGGAAGGGCCTGAGATCACACCGGTGGACATGATGTTTGGAGGGTACGATGTTTCGGCACATCTGACAGATGACCTGTATGCCAATCAAATCGCTTTTATTACGGCATTGAATTTCCCCTTTTATACGCTGGATGAAAAAACCGGACTGGGTGAAAACTGGAGCCGTAAGGAATGGGCCTATGCGCGGATGGGAGACCGGTTTACTGCGCGTGTGCCGGCCGCTATTTTACAGGATATTTCCAGAACCATTACAGAGGCGGATGCTTATATCTCCGATTACAATATTTATATGGGAGAGCTCCGGAATGAGGCCGGGGAACAACTGTTTCCTCCTACTATGAAACTGATCTCCCACTGGGGGTTACGCGACGAACTGAAATCAAATTATGCTGATAAGGAAAGAGGGCTGGAAAAACAGCGGATGGTTTACAAGGTAATGCAACGTATTATTGACCAGTCTATTCCTCTACAGGTGATCAACAGCGATAATTATTCATGGAATCCGATAACGAATGAGTTGTTTGACAAGAATGGAGGAACTGTTGCTTCCAAACCCGAAGATACCCGGCGATATGGGGTATTTCTGAAAAATTTTCATGCCATGCGCCAGTTGGATACCTATTCTCCGGATTATCCCACCCAACTTGTCCGCGCGTTCGATGGTACCATGGAAGTACCGCAAAAAGACGTGGAAGAATTGTTTCGGGGATTACTCTCTTCTCCGCAGGTGAAAGAAGTGGCATCCTTTATCGAATCACGGTTGGGGCGTAAACTGGAGCCGTTCGATATCTGGTATAATGGTTTCAAATCGGGAGAAGGCATTCCCGAAGATGAACTGACAGCCATCACTTCACGGAAGTATCCCGATGCACAAGCATTAGAGGAAGATCTGCCCAATATTTTAGTGAAACTGGGCTGGAAACCGGCCAAAGCAAAGGAAATCACTTCCCTTGTGACCGTCGATGCTTCACGTGGCGCAGGCCATGCCTGGGGGGCTGAAATGCGGAATGATGTCGCCCGGTTGCGTACCCGGATCGGGGCGGAAGGACTGGATTATAAGGGTTACAATATTGCCGTGCACGAGTTTGGTCACAATGTGGAACAGACCATCACCATGAACGATGTGGATTATTATATGCTGAACGGCGTACCCAATACTGCTTTTACCGAAGCAGTCGCATTCCTTTTCCAGAAAAGGGATCTGGAATTATTGGGACTGAAAAACCCCAATCCGGAAGATGAATATTGGTTAGCGTTGGATAATTTCTGGTCCTGTTACGAGATCATGGGTGTCTCGCTTGTAGATATACAGGTATGGGAATGGTTGTATGCCAACCCGAACGCTACGCCGGAGCAACTGAAAGAGGCAGTGATCAATGCAGCCAAAGAGGTATGGAACACCTATTATGCCGGCATATTGGGAGGAAAGGATGAAACCCTGCTTGGCATCTACTCGCACATGATTGACTATCCGCTCTATTTGCCCAACTATCCTATGGGGCATCTGATCGCTTTCCAGATCGAGCAGCAGGTGCGGGGTAAGAACCTTGCCGACGAAATGTACCGCATGTATACGCAGGGGAGCATTATTCCCCAGCATTGGATGAAGAATGCCGTGGGATCGCCTATTTCGATAGAGCCATTGCTTGCCGCAACCCATGAGGCATTACAAGCGTTGAAGAAATAAAATCGGGCTGTTTTTCAGGGTTAGATGTACGTAATCCAACCTTGATTGTATTCTATGATCGAAGGAGAACGCTAATTTTATTCAACTATTTCATTAAGCAATACGAGCGGAAACCAAACTTGTTTGGATATTGCTGTTGCGAGAAAACGACTAATTTTAATGAACATTTTCGTTAAGCAAGTGCAGACCAAATTTATTTGTTTTGCCGAGCGCAGAAAATGTCTAACTTTAGTGAACGATTAACACTGTTTTACGGGAAAATAGCGTAATTTTGCACCTGATTAGGAAAGATGCCGGAGTGGTCGATCGGGGCGGTCTCGAAAACCGTTGTACTCTCACGGGTACCAAGGGTTCGAATCCCTTTCTTTCCGCTGAAAGAGGAAATTAGGGGTAAAATACTAATATTCCTCTTTTTTTTGTTTATTTATGTATTGATTATTAGCTTATTATAGTTTTGTTTTGTGTGTTCGATACCAGAAATAGACTGTTTATTCCTATTTTTACTTGACGATATCGATTTATTATGAGTTGAAGACAACTGGTTTATATTTAAATGATTACGGATATGCCTGCATTGTTGTCTGAAATTCCTGTTTTTAGCATATTATTTTTTAACGTTTATAGCCGGAGGGTTTCGAACTCGTATAACTTGTTGAAAAGAAGTTGATTTATTCTTTATCCTTTTTTGCTTTTCAGTCAATCTGTATTTTTGAATGAGGGTGTTCGGATTGTTGGGTTGGGTAATTTCTATCATCCCCAATTCTAAGTATTTCTAATGGAAAAAGAATTTTGTTCAATTAGAATTGGATAAAATCACTTAGTTGGGGTTATCTTTGTAAAGGTACTTAATATAATATTATGACTAAAGGAAATAATATTCAGTTATTTGAACAAAAGCAAGTTCGTACCCATTGGGACGGACAAGAGGAGAAATGGTACTTTTCCGTATCGGACGTAGTTCAGATATTATCTGAAAGTACAGACGTGAAACAATACATCAAGAAAATGCGTTCACGTGATACCGAACTAAATGTCAACTGGGGTACAATTTGTACCCCGGTTGTAATGATCGCTGCCGACGGGAAAAAAAGGAAAATACAAGCTGCCGACACAGAAGGCATATTAAGAATTATTCAATCAATCCCCTCAAAAAAAGCAGAGCCATTCAAACAATGGCTTGCAAAAGTAGGAAGAGAACGTATTGACGAAATTAATGACCCTGAGATTGGTATAGATCGACTGATGGAGACTTACCTGAGAAAAGGCTATAGCGTGGCTTGGATCAATCAACGCTTAAAGAGTATCGAAGTTCGCAAAGAACTCACCGACGAATGGGACAAACGGGGCGTAAAAAAAGGGCAGGAATACGCCATCCTCAGTGACGAGATTACAAAAGCATGGAGTGGACTTTCGGTGAAACAGTATAAAGTTCATAAGGGATTGAAGAAGGAAAGCCTTCGGGATAATATGACCAATCTTGAACTGGTGCTTAACATGCTGGCAGAAGCTACTACGACCGAAATCAGCAAGGAGAAGAAACCGAAAACATTTCTCCAAAGTAAATCGATAGCTAAAAAAGGGGGTACAATCGCAGGGAATACCCGGAAAGAAATTGAATCTCAAACCGGCAAAAGAATCGTAACATCTCTGAATGCGAAGGTCGGACTACAAGACAAAACAGCTCAGAAACAAATAGAAGGAGAGGAAGAATAAAAACAAGCGGGAGAGAAAACTGTCCAATATCAGCTTGTAAAGGAAAAGAATATCACCATTGCATCGAATCTATTATTACAGATTGTTTATTCAAACTTCCGAAAATTACTCAAAAGACGACTTCTATTTTGTATTCGAACGTCTTTCTTGTATTTGCAAAGTTCTGAGAGATATTGTTTTAATATTTAGACAAAATAAATTACTTATTGGTTATTTTCTGTAAATCAATTCTTTAAGTTTGTTGAGAAAATTTAGGAGTGGAATGAGGTGTTCGAACCTGATCCCTCTATCTCCGCGGAGATACAAAGCCAAAAGGCGATAAAAAACAGACAAAACCTACAAGTTCAATAACTTGTAGGTTTTGTCTGTTTTAGGCACATTCATTTTTTGAGAATGATGTGACCTTATATTGAATATAGACCTTGAAAAGGTTGTATCTTTATCAACTAAGAATTCATTAAATGGCATTTGTATGAGTTTCATCATTATTGGTGAAGAAATAAAACGGCTTGACAAATATACCGAAAAACAACTCTTGCCAAATTACCACTCGGTCTCGTGGAGTGATATTATGGGTATGCGAGACCGCCTTGCGCATGGTTATTTTGAAATTGATACTGATGTGATTTTTGACACATTGCGAAATGATATTTCTCCTCTTTTGGCTGTAATAAAACAGATAAAAAAGATGTAAGCACACAGCTTTAATTCCGGGTGTTATTTATTTCATTTAAAATTAAAGGTTTCACTCTAAACTAAAAACATTTTTCACCTGTTTTTTGCAAAATTTCCCTCCTGTATCAGATACCATTTTTACTTCTATTAGCCAGTTTTGTGGCCATGCCCTGTGAAAACTCCCGCACAGGAAATTTATTTCTTTCAAGAAAATCGATTTTCTTACGTAGTTTTTAAGTCCTGAGTTGTGTGGTTTGGTGTTGTGATGCATACATAATCAAATGCAATCCCAGATAAGAGTATTTTTGTGATAGCAGTTTTCTGTGGTTTATAGTGAAATAAACCTATAAAATTTTGTTGTAATATATTTATTTATTACATTTGAAGTGTAGTTTTTATTTGTATTACAAATTTATGGATTATGAAGATAGTATATTATTTAAATGAAGGCAGAAAAAAGAATCTATATTGCCGTATTAGCGATGGATCAGAAAGAGTAACCTTTAGTCTGGATTATTCAGTCGAACCAGATAAATGGAATTTAAAAAAAGGGGAAGTTGATATCGAAGATATATCTTATTTTACATTGAAAGATTTCAAGAAATATCTTACAGGGAAATACCATGAATTAAAAAATGAAGATAAAGATAATGTATTGATACGATTGAAAAACGAAGCACTCTTATTCACAAAAGAAAAGGGTATAGATGGAATTGCTGAAAGAATGTTCGATTATTTTAACAAGGACAGTGAGTTGCCCAAATATGCAGAATTTATAAAGGCCTTTGAGAAATTTAGTGGGTTAAAAAAAGGAGATTATAAGGTTGAAACAATTGGAGAAATTATTCATTTTCATACGGAGGAAGATATTTACGAAATGGATACTTATGAAGGACTAACGTCTAGATTGAGATCGTTTATTAAAAACAAATCATATGGTGAAATTTATACTGAAACAGATAAAAATATATGGAGTGAAATATATACTGATGTAGGTGTTGAAAAGCATGTTTTTTTGCCAGAATTTTTAAGACAGTGGGAAATGTATTGGAATAACCAATATCGAGAAATTAGGGAAAGTGTAGGAAAAACAAACCACTTAGATGAATTAAAGCAGCATTCTTGGAGACAATTTCAAGTATATATGGCATGTTATGATGACTGTGGAGATGCAATAAAATTAGCATGTGACATCGATGATATGGAGCTATATTCTATTTCAGTAATGACCATGATGAATATTTTTAACGCAGAAGTCTGTTATGATGAATATTGTGAACTTGAATTTGACGGGAATCCTGATTGGAAATCTATATCTCTTGATGAAGATGATGATAGCCCTGTATTTTATATTAGAACTTATGAATCTTAATTATATAGCTTATGTATTATATTGATTACGTTAACGCTGAATTTTCTCATTATCTCAACAGGTATTGTACGGGTATAGTGTTATTAAAAGAAGAAATCAAGAAAATCGCAGTTTCTTTCTATCTTTCCAATGCCTATTCAAATCACGCATGCCGTTTTTCTATAGATATTGATTTGTTTGATTTTAAAAAGTTATCAAAAGAGAATAAGGATAAGGCAAATCAATACTTTTATAATTCTAATAGTGAAACTGGAAGCCAATTCGTCTCTTTTATCTATAAGTCTCAAAGAGACCATGATATTGATATCAAGATGATCAAAGCTTTTATTGCCAATTATTCATTCGCTAAAAATCTTTTTGAAGGTTTCATCAAAAATATTATTAATGAAAGGTGCGTACTGGAAATAGAATCATTAGAGAAAGAACCTTTTTTCAATTATATAGGAGAATACATTAGTCACGGTAATTACAATGAAAAAGAAACCTCTTTCTCGAAAAAATATTTTGAGTTGAATCATAGAGATTTTGACTTTGACTGTCATTATCATAAAATACTGGTTGAGAATGCAACTCGAGAGCCCGTAGATTATGAAACAATAACAGATAAAGAATTATTCAATGCATCAGGAGGAAATATTGATGATATCAGAAGGTTTGTCATTGATGAGAAGATTCCTTATACTTTTAATAACTACCTAAAAGTAATTGATAAAATCAATATTCATGTTCCGAAACTGAAAGAAAAAATACAAAACTATATCCCTAAATATTCTTTCGAAGAGATTTATCCTCAATCGATTCTTCAAAAAATCTATGAAAAGGAAAGGGAAAAACTGGATAAGCAAATACTTATAAAACAGAAATCCGAAAAAGTTGGAGTTGAATTAGATGATATTATTTTTGTAGATGATGAATGGTGTAAAAACAAACAGTATATTGGAGTGGTACAAGAAATAAATTTACTAGGAGCCTCTTTAGAAATAAAATATATACTTTTAAATAATGATCTGTCCAAGAGTTGATTACCTATTGAATATGCCAAAGAGGAGGATGTAAAATATATTCTTAAAAAAGGGATGCTGAAAGATCGGAATATAAAAACAAAACTTCAATTAATAAATATTCTTAAAAGGGAAGGATTTAAAAATCCCTTGTTCAAAACTCGAAAGAAACGGAATTAATTTGCTGACTGTAGAGTTTGGTTTGAGTATTACAAGTTTATTTGCTGAATATCCATTTTAAGCTTTTATACTTTAGTCTACACATCCAACTTATCTATTAAAACAACAATTCAGTTTTTTCAATTTATATCTTTTCGATCAGAACAGAAAAATTTTATTTTACAAATGCCGACATGGACACGAATCCATACATAGTGAAATAAAATTAACAAGTTGCTGTTTTTTAATAATGAGGCAATGAATCAGTCATTTAAGCTGATTCAGGAAACTTAGAACAGATATAAGGTGTTCAAACGAGACCCCTCTCACTCCGCTGCTATGAATCCGGAATATATCAAAACGGTATATCATCAATCTCATTAGCATCACTGAATGGATTTTCCGGTGGGGGTATCTCATCATAGTCATCATTTGGATAGGTAGTCGGGGCGGCTTTTTGTGTAGTTTGCGCTTCCACTCTCCATGCTTTCACGTCGGTGTACCATCTGCCGTTGAACTCCCTGCTTTCCACATCAAAATCGATGGTATACATTTCCCCGGTATTGAGTGGGACATGCTGGAATTTGGTTCCCCATAAGGAAACACAAATCTTTTTAGGATATTGGTCCTGTGTCTCCACAATAATATCTTGTTTCTTCCACTCACCGTTTCTACCCGTGCCGGATTGAAGCGGCAGAATTTGAATTAGTTTCGCTGTCAGTTGCATTATTTTTCTCGTTTTAGCCTACGAAAATAGTACGAAAAAGGGGAATTGCCAAATTAAAAATAAATGAGATGCGACTTACTAAAGTTCCACGGCTGATAATTCCGCGAATGCCTTTTGGTAATCCCTTTCGGTTTCTAATGCCTGGTTGATGGTTTCGTAGTATAACCCCATCTCTACCATATATTCCAGCAGCGATATTTCTCCCGCATCGAGGGCTTTTTTCAGCAGCTCTGTGTTGTTGGCAGTTGTCAACGATTGTCGGTACTTTTCTGATGCTGCCTTCAAGCCTGCGGCACGGTTGTAGAGTATCTGCAGCCGGTTGTAGAACTGTAAGCGGCTGTCCGTTTCCCGTGATTCGGCCGCCCTTACCGATGCTTTTGCCTGCTTTACACGGTTCTTGTTCTCCCACAAGGGGATGGAAATGCCGACTGAAATTCCCTGAAAGCGTTCGCCTACCACCTTCTCACTCATATATCCGGCGGAGAGACTGGGCAGTCCTTTCATTTTACTTAGAGAAACCTGCTGCTTGCTTACCTCTATCTCCTGCCTGGCATACGCCAACACAGGGCTTTTCTCTGCCGCTTGTCCGAACCAGTCGTCAAAACGAGGCGGAAGCAAAATGTCATCATAGCGTACATCTTCCAACAGGATATCCGTTCCTCCGTTGAGCCTTTTGAGTTGTTCCAGCAGTGCATTGCGTTCCACGTCGATACGGGATATTTCTCCCCGAACGGTGGAGAGGTTGAGTTGCACCTTATTGTATTCCAGTCGGCTCACATCACCTGAATTAAGACGTCCTTCGTAACCGGCGGCAATCGTTTCGGCATGTTGCAGGCGCAGGTCGAGTTCCTTTTTTAGTGCATTATAGTAAATCAGGTCGATGCAGTATTGTTTTGCTTCCAAAAGGATATTCATCCGGTCGGCTTTGTATTGCCAGTCGACCAGGACATTCTGTCTGTCGGCCACTTTTCTTTTCGCGCCGGTAATGGTCGCCATGTCGAATGACTGCATCACGCTGATGTCGGTGCGGTTGCCAATCGCTGAAGGATTTCCCCAAAGGTAGTCGAACCCGACTTCCGGGTTTTCGAGATAGATATCGGTCCTGTTTTCTAATTTCTGCGCTTCGGCACTTTCCCGGAGGGATTGTAAGGTAGTATTGTGTTCTTCTATCGAAGTCAACACGGAGTTGATATTTGTTTGGGCATTCAAAGTGACGCACATGAACAGTATCAACAGGGTGATTATGATTGTTCTCATCTGGATTTTATTTTTAAATCTCTTCATCGTTTACAATTTCTGTCTTAGTCACTTTCCTTTTAGTAATCAGGTACATGATTGGAATGATAAAACCATTCAAGAAAGTGGATGTGAGCAATCCGCCCAGGATAACCTTTGCCATCGGGCTTTGTATCTCGTTACCCGGCAGGTCTCCCCCTAAAGCGAGAGGGATCAGGGCGAGCGCGGAACAGAGAGCCGTCATCAATATCGGGTTGAGACGGTCTAAAGAACCATGCATCACACATTCAAACTTCGAATAGCCTTCACGCTCCAGGTCGTTGTAACGTGATATCAGTAACATCCCGTTCCGGGTGGCGATGCCGAACAGGGAGATGAAACCGATAATGGCCGGTATGCTTAATGTACCGCTGGTGAAGAATATGGCGAAGACTCCGCCAATCAGGGCCAATGGCAAGTTCAGCAGCACGACGGCAGCCTGGTTGATGCTTTTGAACTGGCCAAACAGAAGCAGGAAGATGATCATAATGGCAAACAGGGAGGTGACTAATAAAGTACGTGATGCCGCCTGTTCGCTTTCAAATTGTCCGCCGTATTCGATATGGTAGCCTTCGGGCAATGTGATTTTCTCACCGACATTCTTCTGGATATCGTTGACGACTCCCCGTAAATCACGACCGGCCACGTTGGCCGAAACGACTAACTTTCGGGATACATTCTCACGGTTGATTGTGTTGGGACCGGTAGATGAAGTGATCTCGGCAATGTTTTCCAGCGGGACTTTCCGGCCGTTGGCATCCACGATCAGGTTCCTGATCATGTCGGCAGTCGAGCGGCTTTCGTCATTCACTTTCAATGTCAGGTCGAATGAGTTATTACCCTCGTAAACCTGAGAAACCACTTCGCCGGCCAGCATCACGTTGACAATCTCTGCAAATTCGGGTAAGGATATCCCGTACTTGGCCAACAGTTCCCGCTTGGGTTCTATCTTCAATTGCGGACGCTCGATCTGCTGTTCCACGTTCAGGTCGGCAATCCCCTCGACATCCTCGATGGATGCTTTGACTTGATTCCCGAGGCTGTACAGCTTGTTCAGGTCGTGACCGAATATCTTGATGGCGATATTGGCCCTTGTACCCGAAAGCATGTGGTCGATACGGTGGGAGATCGGCTGTCCGATTTCGATATTAACGCCCGGAAGGAGCTTCAGTTTCTCTCTTACTTCTGCCAATACATCGTCCTTGGAACGCTTGTCGAGTATGAACGGTGCTTCTATCTCCGACAGGTTTACGCCCAAGGCATGTTCATCCAGTTCGGCACGTCCCGTTTTGCGCCCTGTCGTTTGTATTTCCGGTATCGAAAGCAACAGCTCTTCGGCAATCCTTCCTAATTTATCCGACTCTTCCAGCGATATGCCGGGCATGGTGCTGACACTGATGGTGAACGATCCTTCGTTGAACGGCGGAAGGAAATCACGGCCGAACGAAAAGAAAAGGATCAGGGTGACGATCAACACGACTCCGGTTCCGCCAAGCACCCATTTCCTGTGGTTTAGCGTCCACCTAAGAGCTTTCTCATAGAGATATTTCAGTTTCAGGGCGACGAAAGACTCTTTTTCCACCGGCACATCACTCTTCAACTTTGATTTGGCACTTCTTTTCCCGGGTCTCCCTAATAAGTAACTACACAATACCGGCGTCAAGGTGAGGGCGACCGATGTGGAGACGATCATCGCCACGATAAATGCGATACCGAGCGGGACCAGCATGCGGCCTTCCATTCCTGAGAGGAAAAAGAGCGGGACAAAACTGGCAATCATGATCAGTGTTGAATTAAAAATCGGCATACGTACTTCTCGCGATGCATCGTACACCACCGCTATCACGCTCCTCTGCTCCTCCTTCGGCTTTAGCCGGTTCTCTCGCAGTCGCTTGAACACGTTCTCCACATCCACGATGGCATCATCTACCAATGACCCGATGGAGATGGCCAGACCTCCCAATGACATGGTATTGATGGTCAGCCCCATATATTTGAGTACGAGGATGGAGACGACCAGTGACAGGGGGATGGTGACCACGGAGATGATGGTCGTACGGACGTTCATCAGGAAGATAATCAGGATTATCACCACGAAAATACCCCCTTCGTACAGCACTTTCTGGATGTTGCTGATGGAGCTCTCTATAAAACGGGACTGTCGGTAAATGTCGGTAGAGACTTTCACGTCGGCGGGAAGCGACTGTTGAAGATTGGCCAGCGCATGGTCTATCTTGTCGGTCAGCTCCATTGTATTGATATCAGGCTGTTTGGTGACCGTCACCAGTACGGCCGGTTTCCCTTTTTCGGAGGCGACCCCCAGTTTGGGTGCCTTGTCGCCGATTTGCACGTCGGCGATATTTTCAATCAGGACAGGCATATCGCCCACACTCTTTACCACCGATTTCCCCAATGCTTCCACCTGGTTCGTGGAAAGGACGCCGCGGATGATATACTCGTTCCCGTATTCATACAATACGCCTCCGGAAGCGTTCTGGTTCATGCCCTGCACCACGTTGATCACCTCGTCCAGACTGACGTCGTAATGCTTCATCTTTTCGGGATTCAGCAATATCTGGTACTCCTTGATCTCGCCGCCGATGACGGTCACCTGCGCCACGCCGCCGATCGACAGCAGTCGTGTGCGGATAGTCCAGTCGGCCAGTGTGCGTAAATCCCTAAGCGAAGTGGAATCGGATGTCAATCCGATGGTGATTAGTTCGCCCAGAATGGACGATTGCGGGCCTAACGTGGGGTTTCCGACATAAGAGGGTAGGGCGTCTCTCACTTCGGACAGCTTTTCGGAGACGATTTGCCGTGCGAGGTAAATATCGGTTCCCCAGTCGAATTCCACCCATACGATGGAGAATCCCGTTGTGGAAGAGGAGCGGACACGGCGTACGTCGGTTGCCCCGTTCAGGGCAGTTTCTATGGGGAAAGTGACCAGCCGCTCTACCTCTTCGGGAGCCATCCCCTGCGCTTCGGTCATCACCACAACAGTCGGCGCGTTCAAATCAGGGAACACATCCACTTCCATATTGCCGGCGGTATATAATCCTGCGACCATCAGCAAAACTGCGGCGACCAGCACAACCATCCGGTTGTTCAACGAAAATTTGATTATCTTATTCAGCATAGCATTTCGTCTTTGCGGTTAGTGATTGTGGGTATGACCTTCCGGCATCACCGACGAAACCGCCGCCAGCTTCACCTGATACACTCCTTTGGTAACCACCTTGTCGCCCGGTTTCAGCCCCGAAACGATTTGCACCCTCGTGCCATCGCTTTGACCCGGGGTGACTTCCTGTTTCTTATAATGCTCCTCTTCGAGTTGCAGATAGACGAAATAAAGCCCCTGCTCTTCGGTGAGGGATGAGGTCGGCACCGATATCACATCGTTTTGCGGATTGGCTAACAGATAGACTTCGGAGAAAGCACCCGGAAGGAAGTCGCCCACGTTGTCGAATTCGAAAGTGACGGGAATGAAGAATGACTGTCCGTCCGCTGATCTGCCGAACGACAATAGCCGACCGTTCAAATCGGAAAGTCTATAGACCTGATCGTCGTAAGCCGGTTTGAAATTGGCTGAGGTGATGTTTTTAAGCGTCTTGTAATGGGATTCCGACAGTTCCGCCCGCAATTGCAGCCGCCTGTTTTGGGAGACGGTCGCGATGGGTTGCCCCACCGACACATATTCTCCCTGCCCTACCATCCGGTTTTTGATATATCCGTTGATGGGGGAGGTCACCCTCACGCCGTGGGCGGTCATGTTCGACGCCTGCGCGTTGTAGGCCGTTCTGGCGGTTTCGTAGCGGAGGCGGGACTGTTCAAACTCTTTGGTCGAGATAATCTGGTCCTTGACCAACAGTTCCGCCCGCTGGAATTCCTTTTCAGCCGTCTCGAACTCAATCTTGGCTTTGGCCGATGGATCTCCTTCTAAAAGGTCTTTGGCGGATATCGTCACGATGGACTGGCCGGACTTGACAGCACTTCCGTCGGTGAGGGAAGGGTTGGTAAATGAGACAATCCCGTTGGAAGTCGCCGCGATAATCGCCTCGTCACCCTGTGCCGCCCGGATATGTCCGCTGGTCTTGATCACGTAGCTGAACGGGCCGGGAGCGACCTCCTCTGTTTCCAAGTCGACCGCTTCGGCCTGTTGGCGGGAAAAGTGGATTTCATCGGTATCCCCGGATGAGTGGTCGTGGTCATGATCATGCGAGTGACTGTGATCATGGTCGTGTTCATCCAGATGCTCATGTGACTCTTTCGCATCCGCAGATGATTCGTTTCTATTTCCGGAATGGCAACCCGAAATAAGCAAGGCCATTGCGATCAATGAGCCTACAATATAAGTCTTCATTTTTGATAAATTTATTGCTCCGTGATGATGAATGAGGAATAATGCATCGACAGCTATTTCGAGTATAGCCATCAATCCTGTGATGAAATGCAGCAGGTTAATTCAGGAAAGGATAAAAGGCGGAGCGCGCAAACCATGGAAACGGCTTACTTCGGCTGAGGTGTAGAATAGCAGGTATTCCCCCTGCTTCGGTTTTGTATAGGTATTATAAGCAGGGTTTATCAGGAAGTCCGAAACAAGATAAAGCAACGGGAAAAACGGGTTATACACCGGATTATCACCATTCTCGAATGAAGGTGCCTTGATTTTTATCTCACTATCCGGATTAGTATAATAGGTTGTTTCTGCGATGCAGTTCGGATCGTCGTGGCAGCTATGGCCACTTTGTGCCGAGTGGTGTGCATCGTTCGTAGCATCATGCCCATCATTTCCTCCATGATTTTCGGCATAATGTATCACATGAAAGCAGATTACCCCATTATCGTGATGATGATGCGGTATCGCTCCCGTCACCAGCACGATCAATATCGCTAATACAATGGGTGATATGGCAATCTTCTTCTTCAATCCAATCCGTTTTGCGACAAAATTACAGGTTTATTTTCTTTTATCCAAGCAACACGGAAGATTTTCAATGGGTTGGGGGTAATTTAGAAATAGCACAAACGCCCCAGTAATATGAAGATCGTTTTCCTGTGAAGTTAAGTGTGTTCGAATATAGTTAATCTATGTTTCTAACTTTAGTGTAAAAATCGGTCATTTTTTAATGACTATTTGCGTATATTTGTGTGCTTAAATCTCTTTTGATAGATAGAATAAATACTTCTTTAGAAAGAAATTGAATGATTGCTACTAAGAAATAACGAAACAAAATCAATTTTCTAATATAACATGGCAAGAGCAACAACCAAAGAACAATTGAAGCAAATGAGTGAAGATAATTTCACGGAACTGTTTTCACTTATTCATTCAATGAGCAAAGAAGAACAGGAAAAATTGTTTTCGTTTGAAGACAGGGATAAAAATATCCGGGATGTTTTGGTGCATCTGTATGAATGGCATCAGTTGCTGTTGACCTGGATTAATGCTAATCAATCAGGACATAAAACCAATTTTCTACCTGAACCGTATAATTGGAAAACCTATCCCCAGATGAATATCATTTTTTTGGAGAAACAACCTGTTTGGAAAAATGAAAAAGTATGAATCTTTAGATGATGAAATCGCATTTTGGGATTTTACCCGGTAATGTAATAGTTTAAAAAGAGACCGATGAGGCGAAGTTGATGATAAATTTCAAGAGGCTGTCACTGCTCCTGTTATCGAAAGATTTATTATTTTTGCGATAAGTTGATTCTTCACTATGGAGAAAGATGAAAGTGAATATAATATGTCCGCTTAAAAAGATCCGTAAACATGGAACTGACTGAAAAACAAATAGAAAAAATTGCTGACTATCTGGAGTCAGGGATGAGATGCTTTTATAATCTTAGATCAGGCGAAATTAAGTCTATTCTCAATTTTAATAGCTGGGTTGGTGCAGATGAAGAACCGTGGGAGGAAGAATTAGAAGAGATAGATGAACATTGGAATGATTATTTTGAATTTGTAGGATTTGAATCTCATGAATCCTTTCAGATAATGGCAGATTTTGCCGAGAGTATCGAGGATCATCGATTACAAAATAGACTGATTGATGCATTAAACAAACGAAAACCATTTCAGCACTTTAAGTGGGAGATTGATAATTCAGGTAAGTTTCGACAACAATGGTTTGACTATAAGAAGATGTGTTATATCCAGTGGGTGAAAGAACAGATTGATTTAAAAAATATGGATTTTGAGTAATGCCGATCTCCATAAACGTATCGCCCAATTAGAAGAGAATAATCAGACGTTATTTGCTGAGAACAGGCGACTACGTGAGATGTTGGGTTTGCCGGATGAAAAGATCTCGGTGAAAGAAGGATCTGTTTCAACATCATCTATCAACAAACACAGCACCCCCGAACAAAAAATAGCATTGTTCATGTCCCTGTTCAGAGGTCGCACAGATGTGTACGCTAAACGGTGTTACAGTAAAAAACATGACAGCTCATATTATGTCCCTGCCTGTGAAAACGAATGGGTAAGAGGGATTTGCGAAAAGCCCCGTATCAAATGCAAAGATTGTAAACGTCGGGAGTTATCTCCCTTGACAGTAAATGTAATTGATACACATTTAAGAAACGAAAATGAAAATGGGATTGGTGTCGTCGGCATTTATCCTTTACTCCCGGATGAAACTTGTTTTTTCCTCGCGGTGGATTTCGATGAGGCAAAATGGGAAAAGGATGTTGATGTATTCCGTTCAGTTTGTGATAATTTGAATATTCCGGTTGCGATCGAACGTTCCCGTTCCGGGAATGGCGCGCATGCCTGGTTATTCTTTGAAGAGCCTATTCCTGCCATTTCGGCGCGAAAATTAGGGAACGCCCTTTTGACAAAAGCGATGTCTGTAAGATCTGAAATTCAGTTCTCTTCCTACGATCGTATGTTCCCGAATCAGGATTTTATGCCCAAGGGAGGCTTCGGAAACCTGATAGCATTACCTTTACAAAAAGGAGTTCGTGAAAATGGGAATAGTGAATTTGTGGATGAGAATTTCCGGAGATATCCTGATCAATGGGCTTATCTGGACTCAATACGGAAGATGGATCAAGAAGAAGTTGATAAATTGTTGGTTGAATTGTGTGTAGGAAACGGATTAGGTGAATTTGGCGATTTGCCCGATGAGAAAAAAGAAATCACGATACCGTGGGAAGGTGAAAAGATTGCGACACTTGAATGTGATGATTTTCCGAACAATCTGACTATCATTGAAGCAAACAGGTTGTATGTTCAGAAAGAAGGAGTTAGTCCAAGAGCAATTAATCGGATCAAAAGACTGTCAGCTTTTCAAAATCCGCAATTTTATAAGACACAGAAGATGCGAATGTCCACGTATGGTATCCCGAGAATCATCTGGTCATTGGACGAAACGGATGAATATGTTGGTATTCCGAGAGGATGTAAACCCTCTCTTATTCATTTGCTTGAAGAGTCTGAGACAGAATATATAGTCAAGGATAAACGAGATACAGGAAGAAAGATCGATATCCATTTCAAAGGAATTCTTCGTGAAGAACAGCAATCAGCTACATCCGCCCTCCTTCAACATGAGAACGGAGTATTATTGGTGCCGACCGCTTTTGGCAAGACCGTTATCGGTGCCTCACTGATCGCGGAACGAAAATGCAATACTTTGATAATAGTTCATTTGCAGACGTTGTTGGATCAATGGAGAAAATCGCTGAAACAATTTCTTGAAATCAATGAATCGTTACCTGAACCGGAACAGAAACAGGGAAGAAAGAAAATCCGGTCGATTATCGGACAAATAGGAGCGGGAAAGGATACATCATCAGGAATTATAGACATCGCTTTAATACAGAGTCTGATACATGATGATCAGGTAAAAGAGGTCGTGAAAAACTATGGGATGGTGATTGTAGATGAATGTCACCACGCTTCTTCACTCACTTACGAAAAAGTGCTTGGCAACGTGAATGCGCGGTATGTCTATGGGCTGACGGCAACTCCCAATCGGCAGGATGGACAACATCCGGTTGTTTTTATGCAATGCGGAGCTATCCGTCATCGTGTCAGTGCAAAGGAACAAGCGGATAGACGGGGTTTTGCGCATTTTATAATCCCTTGCTTCACTTCATTTCGAAAACCATTGACACAATCGGAGTCAGATTGGCATATTACTAAGATATATAGTACCCTTGCTGAAGATGAAGATCGTAATCAGCAAATAGTAAGAGATGTGCTGGATGCTGTTGAAAATAATCGGACTCCCATTATTCTAACACAGCGCAAAGATCATGTAACCATACTGTCTGATATGTTGAAAACCCGGACGAATGCGAATGTCATTGTGCTTGTGGGAACGGATTCAGCAAAAAAGAAAAGAGAGCACGCATCATTGTTGGTAGACATCTCTCCCGCTGAAAAGCTCATTATCGTGGCTACAGGGAAGTATATTGGTGAAGGGTTTGATTATCCTCGATTAGATACTTTGTTTCTTGCTTCGCCGATAGCATGGAAAGAGACACTGGCACAATATGCCGGTCGACTGCATCGGGAATACCCCGGGAAGAAAGATGTAATTGTCTATGACTATGTGGATATTCATATTCCTGTATTGGAACGGATGTATCATAAACGGCTTACAGGTTATGCACAAATTGGGTATAAAGCCCTATCTTCAAAGAATATGCCGGATACGATCAGTATGCTTTATGATTCCGACACATTTCTATCTGTTTTGAAAAGGGATTTCGAGGAAGCAACAATAGAGATATTGATAGTATGTCCATATATCCGGAAAAAACAAGTCGATATGGTATTGGAGTTGCTGCATATTCCTTTGTCGAAAAATATACCTGTTACAGTTATTACCCGACCAGTAGCCTCATACCGGCAGCAAGAGAGGGTGAGGAAATGTGTTGAAGCTCTTCAAGAAAAAGTAACCGTAAAGACAGAAGCTGACATTTATCAGAAATATATCATCATAGATAACCAACTCGTGTGGTATGGAAGCATCGGGTTGCTCGACGATGTAAACCCGGATGACACTATCATGCGGTTGGAAACAAGAGAATTGGTCCGGGAACTGAAGACGACGCACAGGGAATGTCGCCAATAAATGATATCAACGAGTGGATATGATTACTCCGTGACAGTTGATATAGATGTTGCATTTGTACTAGCTTTAAACTCACACATTATGATCCTTATCTTTATTTCTTCTCCAAGGCTTTCATCATAATTGTAACCCCACAGTATATCCTTTCCCGGCGTAAATCCATTGGCAATAAAATCAAGAGCTTCTTCTGGCCGTAACGGATGGACGGGGGCAGTAGTGGCAAGTACAAGGTACTGGTCGTAACCTTGAAAATCATAAGTAGAGTATTCCTCTATCAACTCTCGCAAATAGTCAACTCGGGTGTTTACATCATACGCATAGGTGTGAAACTTCACCTCCCATATTTTTGAAGTAGAGAAGAGGAACTCTACGTCGTTGCGTAAAAATGGTTGTGATGCCGGATTGGCTGTGAGTTTCCGGATCAGGTGTTCAATCTTGTCCTTACGTTCTAAATCAGCTATCCGCTTTTTCTGCCGATAATTGCGTTTGCGTCTAATTTTATTGCATCGCTTTTTGTGCAATCTGATTTCGTCCCATGTTTCCATGGTATAGGCAATACCATGTTTCATGATGAGCTTGAGACGATCCCGCCTATTCTCATTTTTAGAGTATATCAACCCCTCATAATGTCTTAGCCCCAGTTCGAATGCTTGTCGCCCAAAATGGGTATATCCTTTTTCTCTCCCAATGCCTAACCTTTCTTCAATATCTTCATCTGAAAACCCGAGGAAAGTGAATTCCCAAAGAAAACGTGCAGCCGTCTCCTCGGGAGAAATCTCTACTTCTACCTGCAACTCTTTCCCCAGCGTTTCTTCGACAGTTGCCCCATGACAACCGTCCACGCTGATATAGGGAGGTTCGTCTTCCCAATCGGATTCTGCCATTCCGATGCGGATATTTCCTTCGGAGGGTATTGCTTCTGTATGGCGTAGCTTATCGAATACCTCTTTATAATGGAGGATCATGGTCGATTGTGAATCGTAGATTTCTCTGATGCATGTAGCTACATTGTCGAAATCACATCCCAATAGCAATTCTTTCAATGTCATAACAATATACTTTTTTTTAACTATCTACAGAATATGCTTCAAGCAACGAAACAGTGATTTGGAATTCTGTCTATAACCTCTATAGGGTAAAACAGGTGCTGTTTATGAGCATATCTCGCATTTGCAGGATGAATCGGTAAAGTGCCTGAAGCCAACTATCCTTGCTCTTTTTCTATCAAATCTTGGTTTGATCCTGTCAAACAAATCTGTTTCGTTGTTTTCGAAGTAACGTCTCAGAGCATAAGAGCATAAATCAGCTATTTGTACCAAACTGGTTAATTCGGAATTTACAAAAAAGGGAGTTTCTATGATGTGCTCGATACTTGTCCAAAGCGTGCCATCAAGATGAAATCTTTTCATTAGCTCGGTATGTTTCTTTGCAACAGTTTCATTATTGTCGTGAATCAATGTGCCGTAAATATCCTGATCCTTTGTCTTGCTGAGAATCTTCATATACTGTTCAAACCTTGAAACTAACTGTTCCAAAGCCTGTTCATCTACGGTGGTTTTTGCTTTAGAGGTGTCAAAATGGATTTTATTGACGGCTTCACCAAATATTCTTGCAAACGACCAACTACCAATGGTGTCTGCTAAATCACGGATAAAATTATTTCTCTCTGTATACGTTAAGTGAATATAGGCCTGCGTTTGTTTGTAATTCTTTTTAGTCTGCTTGTAGTGCGCAGTGTTTTTCCCTTTCTGTAGTTTTAGCAATTCTGCTTTTCTTAATTTTTCTACTTCACTTCTTCTTTGGGCATAACTTAAAGAATCGAAGTCTGTTATTTTGGACTGTTCAATATATTTTCTGATCAACCAAGCAGTATGGACTTCACAATCAGATAAATTGTATTTTTTCTTCAATTTGGCAATGGCTTTTTCACATTTCTTCCAGTGTGAGATTGGGATAGACAATCCTGCTAATACATAATGGCTTGTATTACCCGGGATATCAGGCGTTCCAGACTCATCGATATAACAGAAATATACCATAGCGAATAGACTTTTGGGTATAAAAAAAGCGAATGGTTTCAGGGAATTATTCCCATAATTGAGACGCTTGGCGACTCATCCCATACGCATCGCAAATATACAAAATATTTTTAGATTACAAAATAAAATGGCAGAAAAAAATCACGAATATGAAGATGCGATATTTCTATATAATCGTTTTGTTCACTTTTCCAGGGTAAGGTTGTAAAATAGAATGTCAAGTAAATGGTGCAGGATGCTATCCATTTTTTTGTCTTTGTTTCTCAATCTGGTCGCTTAATTCTGTTTAACCCAGCTGAGTTTGGCTTAACAATGACCTTAAGTCGCTCTAATTCCGATTAACCCAAAACCTCTGCCGTAAATCCTTTGCTTTGGACGATGGCGATTACCTGATCTGCGGTAATTCCTTCGGATTGTACGGTCAGGATTTTATCGGGATTGTCGATATCCACATTCCAACTGCGCATGCCTTCTGCATTATCCAGTCCGGGTTTTACCCTCGAAACACATCCGCCACAATTGATGGTTGTCTTGAATTGAAGTTCTTTTGTTTCCATATTGTTCATTATTTTAATTGTTGCTTATAATACACTATTAGTTGAATTGACGATTACTGACAAGATCATCAGGATACGTGACAGATAATGGGTTGGCATGATCAATCAGTTTTGCCTATATTTTTCCATTTTAATCGCAGGCTATTGGTTACCACGCTTACGCTGCTCAGTGCCATGGCCGCCCCCGCAATCATCGGATTCAACAGGAAGCCGTTGATGGGGTAAAGGATGCCTGCTGCAATAGGGATGCCGATCGTGTTATAGATAAACGCCCAGAACAGGTTTTGCTTGATGGTCGCTACGGTTTGCCTGGAGAGCCGGATTGCCTGTGGTATTTTGGTGAGGTCGGATGAGATGATGGTCATCTTGGCGACATCCATCGCTATATCGCTTCCTTTCCCCATCGCGATACTCACATCTGAAGTGGCAAGTGCCGTACTGTCGTTGATGCCGTCGCCTACCATTGCTACAATCTTGCCTTGCTGTTGCAGCTCGGTGATAAACTCGGACTTGTCCTGCGGCAATACTTCCGCCTTGTAATGATGGATACCCGTCTGTTGCGCAATGGCTTTTGCCGTGGCTTCATTGTCTCCGGTCAGCATATAGAGCTCGATGCCCATTTCCTGCATCTGCCGGATGGCTTCTATCGAGGTCTCCTTGACTTTGTCGGAAATGGCAATCACTGAAAGTGCCTGTTGGCTATTGGCGAACCAGATAACGGTCTTGGCCTGGTTGCCCCATTCATCGGCATACTGCAATAGTTCGTTGGCGATGGTGATATTGTTTTCCGTCAGTAGTTTCTTGTTGCCGGTGAGATAGGTTTCTTCGTTATGATCGGCTTTGGCTCCTTTCCCGGTGATGCTGTCAAATTTGGACAGTAGAGTGGTGGCGGTACCTTCCAGATGTTTTACCACCGCTTCGGCCAATGGATGTTCCGATTGTTTCTCGATGCTGAACAGGATATCTTTGGTGGAATCGTCATTGTTCAGCCACCGGATATCGGTCACCTGCGGCCTTCCTTCGGTGATGGTGCCGGTTTTATCCAGTACGACGGTATTCACTTTCTTTGCCAGCTCGAGGCTCTCGGCATCTTTAATCAGAATGCCGTTCTCGGCGGCTTTTCCCACACCGACCATGATGGCGGTAGGCGTGGCCAACCCCAATGCGCAGGGGCAGGCGATAACCAACACCGTGACGGCGGCGAGTAATCCATGTACGATACCGTTGTCGCCACCTAAAATCACCCAAAGGATAAACGTGACGATGGCAATGCCGATCACCACGGGAACGAAGATCCCTGCAATCTTGTCAACCAGTTTCTGGACGGGGGCTTTGCTTCCCTGCGCATCCTGCACCATCCTGATGATCTGGGCAAGCATCGTTTCCTTGCCGACTTTCACCGCTTTGAACCGGAAACTTCCCTTCTGGTTGATGGTGCCGGCAAATACTTTTTCGTCTTTCTCTTTCAATACGGGAACGGGTTCGCCGCTCAGCATGCTTTCATCCACATAGGAATTACCGGAAGTCACTATACCGTCCACCGCTATTTTTTCTCCCGGCTTGACGAGGATGATATCGTTCACATTTACATTGTCGATGGCGACTTGCTCTTCTGTTCCGTTGGATCGTATGATTACCACAGTCTTGGGTTGCAACCCCATCAGTTTTTTGAGTGCCGTGGAGGTATTGCCTTTGGCTTTCTCCTCGAGCAGACGCCCCAGCAGAATAAAGGCGATAATAACCGCCGCTGCTTCGAAATAGACGTGGGCATGCAATCCCCTTTGGAGCCAGAAATCGGGAAACAGCATGTTGAAGACGCTGAAGAGGTAGGCGATGCCGGTACTCAAAGCGACTAATGTATCCATGTTGGCAGAGCGGTGTTTAGCTTGATTCCAGGCGTTGACATAAAAATCCTTACCCAGCCAGAACACCACGGGAGTGGCGAATAACCACATGATCTCATTGGCATAAGGCATATCCATAAAGAACATGCCGATCACGACCACCGGCAGTGCCAGTATGATTGCCCAGATGGTTTTCTTTTTGAGTTCCCGGAATTTCTCGGCATGGATATTTTCTAATGTTTCCTGCTGTGTGGACTCGTCTTCGATCAACAGGTCATAACCGACACCTTGCACCGCTTTTTGCAGCTTTAAAATATCGGTGATATCGGGTTGGTATTCAACAGTGAGGTTGCCCGTACCGAAGTTGACGGACGCATTCACTACTCCCGGTTCATGTTGTACAATAGTTTGGGCACTGCTGGCGCAGGATGCACAAGACATGCCCAGTACGGGAAGCGTTTGCTTTATTGTTTTTGTATTGTTTGTTGCCATAGCTTTCTCATCAGCATTTCGTTATGGCATGCCTCAAATACGTTGGCTATCGGGCTGTCTGCTATAACGAAAAGATTTACTTTTTTGTTGACAATGCAAAGATGGCGATAAAATGGAGTTATCCTATTGTAGTTTTATGGATTTGATTTGTAATATTTACAGATGTCGGATATTTGTTGCGGTTCTTATTTGTTTCTTTTACCTCCTTACACCTTATCCAGCGGTTTTCTTTTGTCTTCTCTGATCTGTTTGAAGTGGCTCGGTGTGAGTCCGGTTACTTTTTTGAACTGATTGCTCAGGTAGGCAACGCTTGAATAGTTGAGTCGATAGGCGATCTCACTCAACGATAATTCATCGTAAACCAACAACTCCTTGACTCTCTCAATCTTCTGGGCGATAAAATATTTCTCGATGGTGATGCCTTCGACTTCCGAAAAGAGGTTGGACAGATAGTTGTAATCGTGATGCAACTCACTGCTCAACAGTTCCGACAGGTTTGTTTTGGTTTCGTTGTCATGATGATGTACAAGATCGATAATGATCGTTTTAATCTTTTCGATGATCCTGCTTTTTTTGTCATCAATCACCTCAAATCCCAATGGGACTAAAACCGATTCTATCCGCATCCTTTCTTCGGATGTAGGCTCTCTACCGAGTGTTACTTCGCCCAGCGTGACGCTTTTCACGTCCATCCCCAGTTTCTCCAGTTCCTGCCGCACCACCATGATACAACGGTTGCAGACCATGTTTTTGATAAAAAGTGAGCTCATCGTTGTATTCCTTTCATCGATATATGTTTACGATAAATCCCAGATGCAAATCAGTTGTCAAATCGGATTTAATTCCCGGTCAATGCTTCAAAGAGTTCATATCAATCACGAAACGATATTTCACATCACCTTTCAATAACCGTTCGTAGGCGGTGTTGATATCCTGTATGTTGATCAGTTCGATATCGGCAGTGATATTATGTTCGCCGCAGAAATCGAGCATTTCCTGAGTCTCACTGATGCTTCCGATGGTTGATCCGGCAAAGTTTTTCCGGGCGGGGATCAGACTGAAAGCCGCGATTGGCAGAGGATGTTCGGGTGCCCCTACCAATGCAAGGGTACCGTCCACTTTGAGTAGACGCAGATAGGCGTTCACGTCGTGTTGCGCCGAAACGCAGTCCAATATGAAGTGCAGCGAGTTGTAGTTGGCTCTCATTTGTTCTTTGTCTGTGGAGAGAATGACTTCGTCAGCCCCAAGCCGTTTGGCGTCATCTACTTTCGACGGCGAGGTGGTAATAACCACCACATAAGCTCCCATCGCTTTGGCCAGCTTGACACCCATATGTCCCAATCCACCGATACCGACAACTCCTATTCTGTGTTCGGGTCCGATATTCCAGTGTTTCAAAGGAGACCAGGTGGTTACTCCCGCACAAAGCAATGGAGCAGTAGCCGCCAGATCCAGATTTTCGGGGACATGTAACACGAAATCTTCATTTACCACGATACGTTCCGAATAGCCGCCGAATGTCTGTTTGTTAAGATAGACGTCCTCTCCGTTGTATGTCATGGTATTCCCGTTTTCACAATACTGCTCGTTCCCATGTTTGCACTGCTCACACTCCCGGCAGCTATCGACCATACAACCCACGGCGGCAAGGTCACCCACCTTGAATTTAGTCACTCCGTCACCCACTTTGGTGACCCGTCCCACAATTTCATGTCCCGGCACATTGGGATATACGGTTCCATGCCACTCATTCCTTGCCGTATGCAGGTCGGAATGGCATACGCCACAAAATAGGATATCGATCTCCACATCTTTTCTTGTCACTTCGCGACGGTCGATATTCATCTGCTTCAAGTCGGCTTCGGGAGCTTCTGTCCCGAATGCTTTTACTGGAAATGTATTCATAATTGGGAAGTTTTATTTATATTCTTTATGCCACTTGGCAATGAAGCAAAGATAAAGATTTCGATCCAAATGAGCGTAGTATGGATGTTAAAATCGTTATTTATCCGATTGTAGTTTGCTGTAGATTTCCAAATCAGTAAAAATATTTCCGGTGAGTAGCTCTCCGTGCCGTTCGATTCCCTCGAATCGGAATCCTAATCTTTTGGGAACATTGATACTGCGCTGGTTGCCGACGGCACATTTTATCTGAACCCTGTGTATGCCCAACTCGTTGAAGGCAAAATCGCAAAGTTGTTTGACGGATTGGGTGATAATTCCCTGTTTCTGGTATTTCTCTGAAAGCCAGTATCCGATTTCTGTCTTTTTGTTGGCTTTGTCGGTATCCTTAAAACCGATCAATCCAATGAATTGATCCTGCTTTCGGATGGTAAATTGCAGCTCAAATCTCTCTTTCGGGGCATTGACGACTGAGTCTACAAATTTCTGTGTGTCGGATACTTCTTGGGTGGACGCTACAAATGGTAGCCACTTTCCTAAATATTCCCGTTGGATATCGATGGCTTCAAAAATATCAGTTGCGTCTGTTTGCTCCAACTGTCTTAGTTCGATATCATTGTCGATTTTTATTACCATACTGTTTTGAATTATCGATTCGCTATTTATTTCTTATGATTTATCTCTAATTAACACTGATTACTCTTTCAATGTTTATCTGTTCCAGGAATATTTCATCGTGGGAAATCACCAGCAATGTTCCTTGATACTCGTTGATTGCCTGGGTCAGTATCTCGATGTTCTGGATGTCGAGGTTGTTGGTCGGCTCGTCCAAAACGATGATGTCAGGCGATTTGTCGGCTATGTTTAAACAGCATATCATTAACCGCATCCTTTCTCCGCCACTCAATGTCGTGCAAGGTTTGTTCCAATCTTCTTTCGTGAACAGAAAGCGGTTCAGCCTGATTTTTATTTCATGTTCGAGCAAAGTGGAACTATTAAACCGGACAGCCTGTTCATAGATTGTCAGTTCGTTATTTATCAGCGAATAATCCTGATCGATATAAATTGATTTGTTTTCCGCGGCAATTGCAGTTCCGGTTTGGGGTATGAGGTTCCCGAGGATTATATTGATCAGCGTTGTCTTTCCCGAACCGTTGGATCCTTTAATGGCTATCCGTTCGCCGCTCGTGATCTGCAGGTTCAAAGGTTCACTCCAGACATATTTTCCGTTTTCGTAACTGAAATTGATGTCGGTGGCAGTAAACAGGATTTTCCCCTGATGCAACCCCGAATCGTCGAACCCAAATTTCATCTTGTTGATCCCGGGTAAGGAAGAACGCAACTCTTGCAATTCCTGTGAAATATTTCCAGTCTTCTCAGAGTGTGCGCTCTCGATTTTGGCAGTACTTCTTTCTGCGTTGTTCCTCAATGTATTGGCTACTATTTTGGGCAATCCCGCATTTGCCAGGTTTTTCTTTGCACGCGCGTCCAATTTCTGTCGGCGTTCGATGGTCTCACGCTCTTTCTCTCTAGCTTTTTTCAATGCTTTTTCTTTACTTTGGATGTCTTGCGTCAAAGCATTCGCCTTTATCTGTTTTTGTTCTTTGTAAAAGTCATAATTGCCACCATAGACGGTTATTCCGGGCTTGGTCAGCTCACAGACCACGTTCAAATGGTTGAGTAATTTCCGGTCGTGGCTTACGACGAGCAAGGTGCACTTTGTATTTTCTATAAAATCATACAAATATAGTCTTCCCTGAATATCCAGATGGTTGCTGGGCTCGTCCAATAGTACCAGTTCAGGTTGATGGATGGAGATACCTGCCAGGAAAACCTTTGTTTTCTGTCCCCCGCTCAGTGACTCTATTTTTTGTGACAAGTCCAAGCCGCTTAACTGCCATTCGTTCAAAGCAGCCGTACAACGTTCTTCGATTGTCCAGTCGTCGTCAAGCAATTCATAACTCTTTTCAGAAACATTTCCATTCAGTATTTCGTGCAAAGCATCCAACTTATGGTCTATTTGCAATGCTTCGGCAATTGTGAGATGGTCATATTGGCCGAAGATCTGGGGAATGTAGTAGGGTTTGGCATCCGTTTTCAATATTCCGTCGGAGGGTTGCAATTCCCCTGCGATGATTTTCAGCAATGTGGTTTTGCCGGAACCGTTATTGCCAATCAACGCAATTTTCTCATTCGGATTGACTGTCAGACTGATATTGCTGAATAATAGAGTCTTATCGGGATGTGTATAGGATAGGTTTTGAATTGTAAGCATAATTTCTTTCACTAAAGTTAGTCGTTTTCAAATTATTTACACTATTTCTACGCTCAACATGGTCAAAACAAGTTTTGCCTTTGTCTTCGCTTATCGAAATGGTTCTCGCAACGACATAATTCAAGCAAGCTTGTCTTCTGTTCGTACTGCTTAACGAAAACGTTCTTTAAATAGATGAGTAACCCGGCAAACCGTTTTTGCGATTTACCTCATTAAAAGATGGAAAGAAATTATTTTATCTCATTGGATCTTACTTATTGATTTGTGCTGCAAAGATAGTTATTATTTTGTGGATATCCGTTTTTGTATCTCATTGATATTTTTCGTCTAAAAAATCAATGTATTTTTCTCTCACTTTTTGATCATCAATATTTGACGGAATACTTGTTCCCGCTTAAAATACTTTTGACGAAAGGGAAAATTTTAAAATTATCCATTTCATCATTGGAAAGAGAATTGAGGAGATCCTTGTCCGATGTTGGTTTTATATCCATGACTTACTTTTTATGTGTGTAAATATATGAATTCTACATGGATTGGCAAATTTTATTTCACGGCCCGTAGTATTTCCCGTTTTCCGGGAGGGCCGGGAAGGCGTTCCACTTGGAAGCCGGCGGATTGAAGCATCCTCCTTACGGCTCCTTTGGCGCAGTAGGTGGTAAGTACGGCTCCCTGATTGCTGAGGGTGTATAACTGGTTGAATATCTCTTGTGTCCACAGTGCGGGCTGTTTTTCCGGGGCAAAGGCATCGTAGTAGATCACGTCGAAAGGCGCTTCCGGTTGAAAATCATCCAGATTGCTTGCGTCCATTTGGTCCTTTTTTAGATGAAAATTGGGGGTTATCCCCACCCAATCTCCCCAAGGGCAGGAATGAAGCCGCATAAACTTCTCTTCTTGCGCCGGATCCAGCAATTTGGCATAGTTGAACATCTGTGCATCCACAAACGATACCGGATATCGTTCAAGAGAGGTGTATTTTACTCTCTTTCCCGATTTTTCAATGTCGAGTAGGGTAAGGAACGCGTTCAGTCCCGTGCCGAAACCTATTTCCAATAGATTGATCTCCGATTTACCGCAATGGTGTAACCCTGCTTCCAGATAAACATGGAGCGACTCCTGAATGGCTCCGTGTGTGGAATGATAATGTTCATCCAATTCCGGTACATATAATGTATGCGATCCGTCTTCCGTTATTTCTATAATATGTTGCATATGTTTCTTATGCGCTTATATATTCAGTTTCCGCTGATGTACGTTGAGTCTGACCCGATTCAGGATGAAGCAGGTAGTTATTATTCAAAATCACAACAAAAATAGAAACTATTTGTTTATTGTATCCATTGCCGGCTACTGATTTTAGTATTTGCAATGGAGCAGCGTCAGAAAAAAAATTACTACATTTGTCTACTAAAACCATTTTATGCAAAAATATCTGTATATCATCTTATTATCGGCATTGACACTGGCTTGTGGTTCCGGTACGAAGAAAAACAATGTGGAAGGGACCCGGATACTGACGGTAACGATTGAACCCCAACGTTATTTTCTCGACCAGATTGTGGGCGATGCGTTTACCATCAATACGCTTGTGCCGCCCGGAACCAGCCCGGAGACGTATGAACCGGCGCCGTCTGTAATGGTCGATATGGCAAAGAGCAATGTCTATTTTATGGTAGGTGATCTCGGTTTCGAAAATGTCTGGAGCAAGCGGCTCGCAAAAAATAACCCGGACGTGACTATTATAAATTGTTCGGAAGGTATCGTGAGGATGGAAGGCCACGACCATGATCATGATCACGACCATAGTCATGCCGATGGGTCATGCGATGGTCACGATCATCACGATCTTCAAGCGGATGATCCCGCACATGTGCATTCCCACAGTGGAATAGACCCCCATGTATGGTCGTCGCCCCGGGCAGTAAAAATTTTCTCACGCAATATGTTGGAAACAATGATGGAATTGGATCCTGATAATGCAGGGACATATAGAGCGAATTATGATATATTATTGGCAAAGATAGAAAAGACGGACAGCCTGATCCGGGATTTGTTGAAGGATGTTTCCTCTAAATCATTTATTATTTACCATCCGGCGTTGGGTTATTTTGCCCGTGATTACGGCCTGAACCAGATTAGTATCGAATTCGAGGGAAAGAGCCCTTCTCCCTCTCAGATCAAGGAAATTGTAGACGTTGCCCGTAAGGAAAAAATCAATACTATTTTTATCGAGCGTAGTTTTGATACGAAGAATACGACAGTTGTCGCCCAGGAAATCGGTGCCCAGGTATTCGAGATTGATCCGCTCAGGTATGAGTGGGATGAGGAACTGTTGAGGATTGCCACTATTTTAGCCCGGGAAGTAAAATGAATAAACTGATCGACATAACAAACCTTACTGTCGGCTATGACAATAAGCCGAATGTATTGCAGGATGTTAATCTCAGCATCTATCAGGATGATTTCCTTGGTATTATCGGACCTAATGGAGGAGGGAAGACTACTCTTCTGAGGACGATTCTGGGATTGATAAAACCTCAATCGGGCTCCATTACATTCTATAATAAAGATGAAAAAACGGTTTCACTCAATATCGGTTATCTGCCCCAAATCAACCAGATTGATAAAAAATTTCCTATCTCCGTATCGGAAGTGATTCTGTCAGGCCTGACTCCCGGGACGAATATTTTCAAGCGCTATTCTCATGCAGATAAGCAAAAAGTCAAGGAGGTCGCACAACGGCTTGGAATCGAAGAACTGTTGCAACGTGCGATCGGAGAACTTTCAGGGGGGCAACTGCAACGGGTATTGCTTGGGAGGGCGATTATCGACAATCCGAAACTGATTATCCTGGATGAACCGAGTACCTATGTGGACAAGCTTTTCGAGACCAATTTCTATAAATTGCTGGGCGATATCAATAAAGATATAGCTATTGTACTGGTTTCGCACGATGTGGGCACGATCATTTCACTTGTAAAGAATATTGCTTGTGTGAATCAGGGGTTACATTACCATCCAGGCACTGATATATCGCAGGAGTGGTTGCTGAATGCTTATGAATCTTGTCCCATAGAAATACTCGGTCATGGCTCATTGCCTCACCGTGTGCTGATGGAGCACAATCATCTGGAACATGATCATCCGGAAGAGGAATCACATACACACAATTAGAAATGGGAGATACGATCTGGATCATCTTTGCAGGCTTGCTGGTGCTCGTGGGAGCTATTGGTACCATTGCCCCGATTCTTCCCGGTGTCCCCCTGAGTTGGGGCGGTTTGCTGGTATTGAAGTTCATCCCCTCCACACAGGACGATATTTCCTGGAGAACTATTATTATCCTGGGGGTATTGACGATAGTGGTCACTATCCTTGATAATGTGCTTCCGGTATGGGGCACAAAAAGACTGGGTGGCAATAAACAGGTGGTATGGGGGGCTACCATCGGCTTACTGATTGGTTTTTTCCTGGGGCCTTGGGGGATTATTTTCGGCCCGTTTATCGGTGCGTTCGCTGGAGGACTGCTTTCCGGAACACAATTCATACACGCTGTGAAACAGGCTACGGGTGCTTTTGTCGGTTATATTGCGGGGCTTGTGCTCAAATTGGTTACGGTCGGTTTACTTATCCTCTTTTTCGTAAAGACGCTTGTTGTGTAAGAGTTGGACGTGTAATCGCAGATGGCTTCTTTTATTGAACGGATTTAATTCAGCAACAACAGTAATATCGGCAGTAATATTTTCAACTTACCGGAATCGTTAGTAGTGTATTGTAAGGTGAGTTCATTACGGAGACAGATAAGCGCAGATGACAAATTGTTATAAACCGTACTTTCTGCAATACCGAGTACTTTAGCCGTTTCCTTTGCCGAGAAATTCCGGACGCAACGTAGTTCATATACCTTTCGAATAAGAGGGGGTAAGTTGCGCAGTATGTCATCAATAAGTTGTTGTAACTCAAGAAAATTTATATCTTCCTGTACATGGGTATAAGCCATAACCCGTATCTTTTGCTCAATCAACATCTCATCTGTGATTTCAAGACGCTTACATTGAATACGAATGTAATCCATGATACCGAATGAAATATGGCGCAATAACCAGTTTTTGGCAGACCCGGTATCATCACACTGTATCTTCTCAGGAGCCGTCCATACGCTTATCCAGAATTCCTGAGTCAGATCGCAGGATGCATCCTCATCGTTCAGCCGTGAAAGTACCCATCCGAAAAATAATCTACGGTAACGGTCATACAACATCCTGAAAGCTTCCTCATCCTTTTGGGATATTCGTTCCAATAATTGTTTATCCGTCATTTTTTGTTGCAAAGTTATGTATAAATTCCTGCCGACTTGTTACGTTCCAGTTAATTTTGATGGCCCGGAAAAAGGAATATAGGGTAGATATGCATGGCTGAAAATAAGGATAAGATAGAATCTTAACAAAATCTTAATCGGTTTTTCAAGTAGATTTATCCTGTTCGTTCCTTTTATCTAATAGAAGGGGATAAGAACCGGAAGGGATAAGAGAAATGAACAGAAGATAAATTCATTGGTATTATGCTATTGCGGGAAAACTGCTGATGTAATTGAACAAGTTATAATGATGAAGCAAGGAAAAACGAAGAAAATCAGTAGTCTGATGTACGTTACGGATCTGATCCGGCGCTACCGGCAAGGGGACGTGAGTGAAAAGGAACGCGAGATGCTCGAAGAGTGGATCCCCGATCAGCGCATGCTGAATACCGTCGATCAGGATAATCCTCTAGTGGATGTCTCTACAGAGAGAGTCTGGAAGCAGATAACTGAACAAATACATAGGGGACGGGATCGCCGGCCGAAACTTGTTATCCGCCGGTCTACGAAATATGCCGCTGCCGCCGTAGCGCTAGCTTTGATTATCGGCGGCTTATGGTATATGGTTCCAAGATTATCGGATGACTATTCAGGTGTTACTATGGCGCAGGCGGACAAAACCTATTATCAGACAACGGGGGAAAGGCCCGTTATGAGAATTACTTTGCCGGATGGTTCCAATATACAACTGAATAAAGAGACCAGCTTGTATATCGTTCAGGATCAATTTAATCGTCGTATACGGGAAGTATGGTTGGAAGAAGGGGAAGCTTTTTTCGAGGTGGCCAAGGATACCGAAAGACCATTTATCGTATATCACGGGGATTTGCAAACGGTTGTAAGGGGGACAAGTTTTAATATAAAAGCCTATAAAAGCCTTCACGAAAATGTAGTATCCGTACGTAGCGGAAAAGTGGAAGTGGGTTCCGCAGGTCAATTATACGGTACGCTCACATCGAATAAGCAACTGAATTATAAATTGGACGATAGGAGTGCGGATATTTCGGACGTGAAATGGAATGACGCCTGCGGGTGGATGGATGACCGGTTAGTGTTGAACAAGGCGAATGCCGACGAGTTGAAACTAAGGATAAAACAACACTTTGGAAAAGAGGTAACGATAGAAGGAACGGCGCTTCATACAATGTTGCTTACCGCTTCCTTTGAAAAAGGAACGTCGCTCGGGCAGGTAATGGAGATCATCAGTGCGATGTACGGCGTAAACTACCGCATCACACATTCACAAGTAATTTTATATGATTAGAACAATTATATGAGGTTTTTTTAATTCTCTTCCCGTTCTCCCTTTAGGGTAACAAATCATCTTTGATTTTAGCAATTGAAATTTTTTCCTCTGAAAAAGGGAAAGGTTCTTCCTATGCCTTTTAAAAACGAGTAAACAGACAGGTAATAGACTCATAAACAAAGATATAATAATATATAGGTATTTTTAAATGAAAACGACAATGAAAAAAAAGATCAGGACAAGTATTCATTCCGGCATCTGGCCGGTAGTAGTGCTCCTCGTATGGGTCGTGTTTCCCGTCCGTACCGTTGCACAACAATACGACTTAACTTTTCCGAAAGAAGGTTTGATAACACGTATCCAGAAAATATCGGAGCGGTATTCAGTGAATATCTCTTTCGATAACAATTTAATTAAAGGCGTGGAAGTGTCTGTATTGGAACTGCAACAGGCGGATGTGGAACAAACCTTATCTCAAACCCTTCTCTCCACTGGTTTTACCTATAGGAAATTTTCCGATAATACATACGCTATTATCAGGGGAGAGGCGCAAATTGCTCAAAAACAGGCGGAAGTTGCAAAACGCCGGTCGGGAACAGTAACGGATGAGGATGGGGAATCGGTTATCGGGGCAAGCATTGTCATCAAGGGGACTTCCACGGGAACCGTTACCGATATGGACGGGCGATTCGTACTGGATGCTCCCGATAGTGCCGTCTTAACAGTTTCCTACATAGGATTCGTCACGCAAGAGGCAAAGATAGATGACAAAAACGAACTG
The DNA here is from genome assembly GCF_040307845.1 of Proteiniphilum sp. GTDB lineage: Bacteria > Bacteroidota > Bacteroidia > Bacteroidales > Dysgonomonadaceae > Proteiniphilum. The sequence goes on along the minus strand of NZ_JAWRIS010000020.1, from coordinate 117,392 downwards.
AAGATCATCCTTAAGGAAGACAACCAGGCCCTTGAGGAAGTAGTGGTGATCGGGTATGGCAGTGCAAGGAAAAAAGACCTGACAGGAGCCGTATCTTCTTTGGATGGTGCCGAGTTAGCCGCCCGTCAGACAACACAGATATCCGCAGCTTTGCAAGGGGTTTTGCCGGGTGTGACCGTAACAAGATCAAGTTCGGCTCCGGGAGCGGGAGGAAGTATCCGGGTAAGAGGAATCACCTCCATGAGGGACAATGCCCCTTTGGTTATTGTGGATGGGGTTGCCACATCAAGCATCAATGATGTGCATCCCAACGATATCGAGAACCTGACGGTATTGAAAGATGCGGCATCGGCATCCATATACGGTGCACGGGCGGCTTCGGGAGTGATTCTCATCACAACGAAACGGGGTTCGAAAAAAGATATTGACATCGATTACAATTATAGCTATTCAATGGACTTTGCGACCGACATGCCGGATTATGCCGATGCCGTTACGTACATGAAAGTCGTGAACGAGCGCGAATGGAACGGTTCGGGCGCCGTACCCGAAGTCAATGAATACAGCATTTACGACAAAGACCTTATCGATAATTACTGGACATTGAACAAGCAAAATCCGGATCTGTACCCGAATACCGATTGGGTGGGACTGATATTGAAGGACTATGCCCCGCGGCAAAGCCATCAAATAGGGATTACCGCCGGAAGTGAGAGGCATCAAACCAAAGTAGGTGTGGGGTATGACAATGTAGATGGATTGTTTGAAGAAAACCTCTCATGGGATCGAGTGTCCCTGCGTGTTAATAATGATATTACGATAAAAAACTGGCTCAAAGCATCAATAGATGTCAACATGAGAAAGACCTCGTCTGTAAACCCGGCTTACAGCCCATCGTTCCAGATGCGTTATGCCGCCCCTGTCTATGCCGCAACCTATTCGGACGGGCGGTTGGCCGGAGGCAAAGACGGTACGAACCCTTACGGAAAAATGCTCCACGGGGGGACAATAACGGCCAATAACTACGTGGCGAATGCCAAAGCCAGCCTTACGGTCAACCCCACAAAAGACCTCTCGCTCACCATGGTCTTCGCCCCAACCTTCAATATGCTGAAGAATAAGCAATTCACAAAAAGAGTAATGTATTATACAAGTCCCGATGAAGAGATCCCTTCAGGGACTATGGACGGGACGGCAAACATGGACCTGCAAGAAAACCGGAACGACAACCATTCCTATAATACCCAACTGTTTTCCAACTACATAAAGAACATAAGGAAACATAATATCAATGCGATGGTCGGTTACGAAGACTATTATTACTTTTATGAATCGCTCATGGCTTCACGCGACCAGTATGCATTGCCTTATTATCCTTACCTGACGGCCGGTCCCGGTACATTGATGAAGAATGACGGTGACGCTTATGAAAACAGTTACCGCTCTTTCTTCGGCAGGATCATGTACAACTGGGACATGAAGTACTATTTCCAGTTCAATCTGCGCAGGGACGGTTCATCCCGTTTTCATAAAGACCATCGCTGGGGAACATTCCCCTCGGTATCGGCCGGTTGGATCGTGAGTGAGGAACCTTTTATGAAGAATAATGTTCCGGCCATTTCGATGTTAAAGCTCCGGGGATCATGGGGACAATTGGGAGATGAACGCATCGGGAACTACACCTATCAATCGTACCTGAGTTTTAACAACCCGACGCTTTATATCGGCAACACACCCAGTTCAGTACAAGGTGCTTCGGCTTACCAGTACGCCATCAAGGAAAATACATGGGAAACGACAACCACAACCGATATAGGGTTCGACCTCTATTTACTGGACAGCCGCCTGCGTATTTCGGGTGATTATTACTGGAAAAAGACAAAAGACATGCTGATTGCTGTGGATATCCCCGATTTTATGGGATATTCGGACCCGTACCAGAATATCGGGACGATGAATACAAAAGGATGGGAAACCGAATTGTCATGGAATGACAGGATAAACGATTTCGGATACCATATCGGGTTGAATCTCTACGATTATCGGTCAGTTATGGGATACCTGAAAGATACCCGAGATTACGACAGTTCGAACTGGACCGTCATCATGGAAGGGGAAGAATACCTCTCGTATTACGGATACCTGAGTGACGGTATCTATCAAACAGGAGATGAATTGGAGGCTGTGACCTCTTCCATAGTAGGGGCAGGAGATATAAGATACAAGGATATCAGTGGCCCGGAAGGTGAGCCTGACGGCATTATCTCTGCGGAATATGACAGGGTAACAATCGGATCATCACTCCCCCGGTTCAATTACGGAGGAAGTATCGGCATGGATTACAAGGGATTTGACTTCCTGCTGGCTTTCCAGGGAGTGGGTAAAAGGGACGCGATCCTGACGGAACAAATGGTACAACCCGTACGCGGGGACTGGTACAATGTTCCTGAAATCATCCTCGGAAAATACTGGAGCAATTACAACACCGCCGAACAAAACGCAAAAGCACAATATCCACGTATCATGCGCGATGCCAACTCAAACAACTACGCGGCATCCGACTTCTGGTTGATCGACGGTTCCTATTTCCGCATCAAAAACATCACGTTGGGTTACACCGTCCCCCGGAAACTGTTACAGAAGGCAACAATCGCCAACCTGAGACTATATGCAAGCTTGCAGGATTTCTTCACCGTCAGCCATTTCCCGAAGGGATGGGATCCGGAAGTCAGTTCCACGGGATACCCCATTACAAAATCCGTCATGTTCGGTGCTTCTGTAAAATTTTAAAACCAACACGCCACATTTTGAAACCAATAAATAAAGAAATATGAAGTTCAGAAAATTATATACACTGATAACAGGGGTCGTGGGACTTGTGCTTATTTCATGCCACGACCTTGATCTACAGCCGCTTTCCCAGGCTTCAGGCGAAACGTGGTTCACAGATGAGACACAGGTCGAAATGAGCTTAAACACCTTATACCTGCACCAATTCTGGCCCATGTTCAAATGCGACTGGGGCACGACGGCGATCATGTCTTTAGATGAAGCGTCTGATGACTGGATGAACCGCACTACATTGGTACCGTTTACAAACGGTACGCTCAACGGCGACAACTCTACCTTTGTGAAAAACACCTGGAGTTATTCATACAAAGCCATAAGCAGAGCCAATACGATCCTGGAAAATATACATCGTTCCAAAGAGAATATCAAGGATGAATATTATGAGCGTTATATGGCAGATGCGCGTTTTGTCCGGGCATGCATGTATTCCCGCCTGATAAGCCGCTTCGGCGATGTAATATATTACGAAGTGAATATGGATCTGGAAGATGCTTACCATGTGAAACGGACCGATAAAATGGAGATATTGCAGCATATCTACAACGATTTCGACTATGCGGCCGAGAAATTACCCGTCGAATATACGGGAGCAGAAACAAAACGTGCCACAAAAGGCGCCGCTTACGCGATGAAAGCGCGTATCGCACTGTTTTTCAAAGACTATGAGACGGCGCGCGATGCCGCCCTGCAATGTATCAACCTCGGCGTGTATGAACTTTATCCCGATTTCGGGGAATTATTCCGGAGTAAAACCAAGAATTCCATCGAAACGGTCTTCGGTATACCACGGGATCATCAGTTCGGATCGGCCATCCCACCCAATGGCGTGAGACCCTACCTAAGCAGGAACGTCACTTCCCCATCCACTACCGCCCAACCCTCGTGGGATCTGTTCTGTTCATTTCTATGCACGGATGGGAAAACAATCGACGAATCACCATTGTACAACCCGAATGAACCGTTCCTGAACCGTGATCCCCGTTGTAATTATACAATCGTGGAATTCAACTCCAATTATTTCGGATATAATTATACACCTCATCCCGATAGCACAACCTGTTGGAATTATGAGCTCAACAGGCAGGTTCCCAACAAAGACTCCAAAGCGGGCGATCAATACGCTTCGTATAACGGTCTGATGCTGCGCAAAGGGATCGATGAAGACTGGAACGATGACTTTTATGTCAATAATGATAAGCTGATCATGCGTTATGCCGATGTATTATTGATCTATGCCGAAGCAAAAATAGAGCTGAACGATATAGACCAGTCCGTACTGGATGTAATGAATAAAGTCCGGGCAAGGGCCTATAAAACAGATTATACCTCTTCCACCTACCCCCGGATAACGGAAACCGGACAGGCCGGACTGAGACGTATATTACGTATCGAACGCCGTATGGAATTTGCTTTTGAAGCGCTCCGCTATGACGACATCATCCGTTGGAGGATCGCTGAAACGGTCATGAACAGGTCCAATTACGGATTGCCGACTTCCGTTGCCGATTGCCGGAAACTGGTAACCGACGGACTCTGGTTCTTTGGAGGTACACCTGAAATTGACGGGAACGGGTGCCCCGACTTCTCCCGAATGGCGAATATATCCAGGTACAGGGTCCTGAGCCAGCGTGTATTCGACCCTGCAAAACATTATTTATGGCCTATACCGGCTTCCGAGATTTTAATCAATCCTGATCTGGGTAATAATCCAAATTATTAACTCACAGGAAAACAACCGGACCCGTCCGATAAAAACGGAGACCTATTCCGTTTTTATCGGATAATCTATTGTGGCCTGTATAATTTAATTTCCCGGAGATCGAATGAAAAGTAAAATCGTGATTTTTATATGAGACTATTGATTTTTATGCTGCATTTCATTTTTATTTTATTGGTTGTTTTGGCCTGTGGACAAAATGAACCGGAGGCACAGAACGGCAAAGAAGTTGAAGAGAATGTACTTCTCCCGACTGAAGGTTATGTGCGTTCCAACGGGCAAGGTATTGCCGGAGTAGTGGTTACCGACGGAAAAGACCTGGTACAAACGGATGAAACCGGAAAATTTTCATTGCCTTATAATTCTTCCGCCACACATGTTTACATCTCTTCCCCGGCAGGATATAGCGTACCTGTAGAGAAGAGCGTGCCGATGTTCTGGATAAACCTCAAAAAGGTAAAAGACCGGAAAAACATTGAGTTCACATTGAGCAAAATGAATGTCCCGGACAACAGGCACTTTTTTGTAGCGGTCGGAGACCCGCAGGTACGGAACAGGAAAGAACTGGATCTGCTCAAGCCTATCCTGTCGGAAATGACGGCCAATATAACTGGCGGGGGAATAGATCCGGTCCATTTAATGGTAGCCGGGGATATTGTTTTCGATACGCCGGAGATGCACGATGCCAGTAAGGAATACTTCAGCGCCGTGAAACAGCCGGCTTATTATGCGATAGGGAACCACGACCACCTGAAAGCGGCCAGTGCAACCGTCCTCAACGATAAGACCTCCGATTCCACCTATATACGGCATTACGGACCGACCTATTATTCGTTCAACAGGGGAAAAGTGCACTATATCGTATTGGATAACATTTTATTTGAAGGCGGCCCCGACACAAAATACAGTACTTACTTCACGCAGGAACAGCTTGATTGGGTGAAAAAAGACCTTTCTTACGTCCCAAAAGAAAAAGCGTTGGTAGTGATGTTCCATGCCCCGTCCATGTCGCGCTACCAGGCGACCTACGGCAATAGTGCGGATCTGCATAAATTACTGGACGGTTACGCCGATGTACATCTTATCAGCGGACACACCCATTATAATTCCGTGATGGATAACGGAAATGGGATTATTGAGCACAATGTGGGAGCTGTATGCGGGGGCTTTTGGGAGGGTCCTGTTTGTCTGGACGGAACAAGATTAGGGTATAAAGTATTTGAAGTGAACGGAACGGATATCCAATGGGAATACCGTGATTATATGGATCCGGAAACACCGTTTTCCATATTCAAACCGGGAGAAGCAAGAGCCGTACTGGCGCCTCCTTCCGATGAACTATTGGTAAACGTATGGGATTGGGATACGGAATGGAAGGTTACCTATTCCGAAGACGACGGCAACACTTTCAAGGCAATGCTCCGCTATGATGAGCGGAACCGCGTATATGATCCGGTAGCGCTTGAATATTTCGGAATAAAAGGAGACAATACGGTTCCCGGAAGGACATGGATCACGGCAAACAAAACCGACCATATTTTCACGGTTGTTCCATCAAAAGGAGTGCAAAAAATACACATACAAGTGGAGAGCCGGTTTAAGACATATATCCGGGAAATTGATCTCCAATTGTAGCCCGACAGCTTTGCCGCAAGGACGTTTATTGCTTATTCCTGATGAGGTATTCTGCAATCTGGACGGCGTTCAATGCGGCTCCCTTTCGGATCTGATCTGAAACACTCCAGAAAGTCAACCCGTTTTCATTGGCAAGATCTTTACGGATGCGGCCTACATAGACAGGATCCTTGCCGGAGAGATACAACGGCATCGGATATTCCTTCTTGGCCGGGTTGTCTATCAATTCAACGCCTTCAGCTTTGCTGAATGCTTCCTGTGCCTCTTCTACAGAGATGGGACGTTCGGTCTCGATCCAGATAGCTTCCGAATGTGTACGCATCACCGGCACACGCACACAAGTTGCGCTGACCTCAATATTGGAGTGCATGATCTTGCGTGTTTCATTGTACATCTTCAACTCCTCTTTTGTATATCCGTTATCGGTAAACATATCCACCTGTGGAATCAGATTGTATGCCAACTGATGTGCGAACTTGGAGACGGTCGGTTTTTCACCGTTCGTCAGTTGCTTGTACTGATCTTCCAGTTCCTGCATGGCAGCGGCACCGGCTCCCGAAGCCGCCTGATAAGTAGCTACGTGTGCCCTTTTGATATGAGATATATTTTCAATTGCCTGCAACGCTACCACCAATTGCGCAGTGGTACAATTAGGATTGGCAATGATACCGCGAGGGCGGTTCAACGCATCCTCCGCATTCACTTCCGGAATGACCAAAGGCACATCATCTTCCATACGGAATGCGCTGGAGTTATCGATCATGATAGTCCCATGTTTGGTAATGGTCTCAGCAAATTCCAGCGAAGTACCTCCTCCGGCAGATACGAATGCAATATCCACATCCTTGAAATCGTCGTTGTGTTGCAATTCTTTTACTTCGATCTGTTTACCTTTGAAATTATATGATGTTCCGGCACTTCTCGACGAACCGAATAAAAGCAGTTCGTCCAACGGGAAATTTCTTTCATCCAGCACGCGGAGTAATTCCTGACCTACAGCTCCGCTGGTACCTACAATAGCAATCTTCATAATGATTATAAGTTTTTAAAAATAAAGAGTAATAAACTGAACCTAAAACGCCCTATATTATTAATTTACCCCACAAAGATAGTGAAAGCCGAGAAAAATCGTGAGAGTTTACTCTCAAAAGATTTCCGAGGCGCATCTTATCTTATGCAAAGATATAAAAAAGCACATAAATGTAGTAAAATGGAGAGATTTAACGATCGTGGAAATTCACCTGATAGCGATTTTCCGGGTGAATTTCCCGATTTTTATGATGTAATAGCCTTTCGGAAGGGATAAGATATACTGGTTGGTACCTGCCTTTACGCGACGGTTAAATACTTTTGCTCCCATGATGTTGTATATTTCGAGTACTCCATCTTCCGGGAGGTCCTCAATGACAAGTTGGCTCCCGGTTAGTTTGACTTTGGTCTTGTCTTGCGGTTCTTCTTTTTTTTGCGGTTCAGCTTGTTGCTGCAACTCTCTTATATTCTCTGGATTTTCTATTGTGAGACGAGTGGAGTCTTTCCGGGAAAATAGTGCTTCCTGGGAATACAGAGGAAAACCGGCCCCACAGACAAGGCATATTATCAAAATGAGGAAATAGCATTTCTTCATAACACCCGTTTCTTTTATTGATAGTTCGGTATGATCTTTCTATATATTGCGATAGTCCGCGATGTATGAATTGACCTATTGAAAGTTGAACTCTCAATTACAAAATTAGAGAAAAAATGTGAAACTCCTCCCGGTTTTGGAATAATTAAAAAATAGAAGTCAAGAGGAGTGAAAAAATATGTAAAAGTGCAACTGCTATTTAGCGAAAAGCTTCGATATGAGCATCGGCCAATTTAGGCATAGCTCCGTGTTGCTGACATACATATGCTGATACTTCCACGGCGAATTGGTGCGCCTCCGTGAGCAGTTTGCCATTCATGTATGCAGCTATAAACGCCGCAGTGAATGAATCTCCCGCACCTACCGTATCGGCCACATGCACTTTAGGTGTGGGCTGATAGGAAGTACCTTCGCTATTGAATACGAAACTGCCGTCAGTCCCCCTGGTCAGAACGACAATATCGAGTGTGAACTTCTTGAGTAGCTGAATGCATATTTCCTGTTCATCCATTTTATTCCAACCGTAGAGATCAGCTATAACCTTTACTTCATCGTCGTTTATCTTTAACACGTCGGCTATCTCCAAAGATTCTTCGATGATACTTTTGCTGTAAAAATGCTGGCGGAGATTGATGTCGAAGATCTTTATACAGTCTGCCGGAACGGTTTTTAAGAATTTTCTTATCGTTTCACGCGATGTTTTGTTTCGTTGGGCAAGAGACCCGAAACAGACTGCAGCGGTACTTCTTGCCAGATTTCCGGTGCGATTGGTAAACGGAATATTATCCCATGCTACATTTTCACAGATTTCATACAGTGGAATGCCGGCTCCGCTAAGAGTTACCTGTACGGTTCCCGTCGGATAATCGGTCGTTTCAATCAGATAATTGAGATTTTTTTCTTCCAGGGAACTGATTATTTCCCTTCCTAAGAAATCATCTCCCACAGCACTGAGTGCATAACCGTTAAATCCAAACTGTGATACATGATAGGCAAAATTAGCCGGGGCACCGCCTAATACCTTCCGTTCCGGGAACACATCCCAGAGTATCTCTCCAAGACCTACTATTATTTTGTTCATATGATTATAGTTAAGAGTGAAAAACTAAAAACCAAGAATTGAAAACTAAAAACCAAGATTTTTTCAAGTAAAATCGGATAGACGTTGATACTGATTGTTGTTTCTTCTTCGCTTTCGAAAGAGAGAGAATTATAGGGCTCGGAAGGAAAAACCGTGTTAGTCTGCACCAGTTCTCCATTATCAATGAAACACTCTGTGGATGACTTATCTACAAAGAGCCTGATATGATAACTTTTCTTCTTTTCAAGGTGTGCTTCGCTGATTCTATCCGCGAATTTATAGTGAAAATCGATAATTCCGCTGTGAGACCTGCCAACACTAAATATTTCTTTTTCAAAATCGAAACTGAACACAGTCTTTTCGCCTTTCTTATTGCTTAGTACGAAGCTGAAAGCAGATGTATTGCCTGTTTCGATATCCATTTCGATCTCAAAAGTACCCATATTCCCATCTGTGAGGTTATCTATCGTATATGATTTATTAACAGTGACCGGAGCAGTCGTTTTCATCTCTCCACCCAAGCTGTCCACCTCTTCAACCGGCGGGTTCGCGAGAATAAGATGCGTGCCGTTATGTGCCAGTTTCAGTTCGTGGCACTACCTCCGTTTGGACTGCCGGGATTGATACTCACAAAAAGAAACCATTTGGTCTGACCGTCGTAGGTGAGGGGAAACAGGTCGCGACCTTCCCACACACCGCCGTGCGCAACGATCCCTTCACCGATATAAGGTCTCCTTGCGAACAGGTGCTGAATAAAAATGTGATACAACTTAATAATACAAATATAAAATTCTTCATGTGATTTCCTACTGATTATTGGTTTTGTATGATATTTATTTATCTGTGTAACAGTAAGGACTGGCACTTTGTAATACAAATTAAAAAAATCACTATATTTTGAAAATCTTCCCTTCCGTAGCGAGTTCGGTGTTCGGGAATACAGCGACGGCTTCTTTTAAAAGGACTTCCAATTCACTGTAGCGGGAAGAATAATGTCCGATTACCAATTGCTTCGCATTGGCTGCCCTTGCAATTTCTGCCGCCTGACGTGCTGTTGAGTGGTAAGTTTCGCCCGCGCGTACCAGTTCGCTCTCGGCAAAGGTGGCTTCATGATACAGCAGATCTACGTTTTTTATATAGGGGACGATCTCGGGTGCATAGGCCGTATCGGAGCAGTAAGCATATTTACGTGGAGGATTACCTTGTGCAGTGAGTATTTCATTACGGATCACGGAGCCGTCAGGTGTGACGAGGTCGGCACCCTCTTTAATCTCAGGAATTTGTTTCAGGGGAATCTGGTAAAAATCGATCATCTCGCGGACAATATGCCGGGGTGATTCTTTTTCCTCAAAAAGAAATCCATTGGTGGCAATGCGGTGTTTTAACGGGAAAGAGAATACTCTGATAGACTTATTTTCGAAAAGCAATTCCTGCCGTTCAGGATTTAAAGGGAACACTTTTATCTTGAATGACATGTGTTTTCCCATATAAATCAAAAACGGTTTTATCAATAAGTTGATTTCTTTGTGTGCGTAGATATGCAGATCGGCTGTTCTCCCCAACATGCTGAGCGTGGAGAGTAATCCGGGTAATCCAAAAATATGATCGCCGTGTAGGTGGGAAATGAACAGGCTGTGAAGTTTACTTATCCGTGCCTTGAATTTCCTCATCTGGAGTTGTGTTCCCTCCCCACAATCGATCATGAACAGTTTTTCGTTCACATCCACTAATTGCGAAGGTGGATGGTGCATGGTAGTGGGTATGGCAGAACCGCAACCCAATATGGTTACCTGGAATTTGTTCATATTAACGGATACCGATAAGTTTATGTATCTGGAGGCTCAATGCCCACATTGGATTTTCCTTAACGAGCGAAACACAATAATCTATATTCTCAGGAATGATTTGCTGATTGTCGAAAATAGGACTTAGAAAATAATGCTTTGCTTTAGGGAGGATAGTAGCATCCGGTACGGGATCTCCTTTCTGGATGGGAAACCGCAATTCGTCCACTTCCGGAATTAATTCCCTGACTTTCTCAAAATGTTGCTTCGGGCTACAGGTTATATAGTCGATACCTCGGGGAACCCTCCTTGTACCGTTGGTTTCAATGGCCTGCAGGTATCCTTTCCCCTTAAAGAGGGATACTATAGCATCATTGAGTTGTAGAGTAGGTTCACCCCCAGTCCAGATAATCCATTTGCATCTGTATGGTTCAATTTCACGCAGCACTTCATCTGTTGTCATTTTCACGCCTCTTTCGAAATCGGTATCACAGAAACTGCATGTCAGGTTGCATTTAGCCAACCGGATAAAAATGGAAGGTTGTCCCGAGCGCCCGCCTTCGCCCTGGAGAGAGTAGAATATTTCATTCACATTCAGGTTCATAGATCGCTGATGTTTTGGGGGTCTCACTTACTTCTACGGCGTAAAGTTCCTGAATCCGGGGTTTGAATACGTCGTATAACATTTTTGCCAGATTCTCGGCGGACGAATTGAGCGGTGAAAGAATATCATTGAGATTCCTGTGATCTAATTGTGTGTCGATATACTCTTTTACCATTTTCAATTCGGTATAATCACGGACAAATCCCTGTTTATTCAATTCTTTCGACCGAAGATGGACGGTCACCACGTAATTATGCCCATGCAGGCGACTGCAAGGGTGATCGTCGGACAACCCAAAAAGGGAGTGTGCCGCCGAAAAAGAAAACTGTTTACTTATCTTGTACATGTTGGTTGATTTGCTGATTTACTGATTAGCTGATTTGTTAGAAATTAGAAGCTAGAAGTCTGAAGTTGAGAAGTTAAGAAGTTGAGAAGCTTGACTCTGGCATCATTCTTCACTACTCATTTTTAATTTTTCGTTTAGATCCCTTTTCACCTTTTTTCACTTTTCACCTATCCACTTAGGCACCTAATCACCTTTCCACCTTTCCACTTTATCACCTTTCACTTTGTGCAATCTGCTGTCGTTCGGCAAAGTTAAGTAAACTTACTTTGCTCTCACTTACTCGCAGATTTCCACTTTTAAAAAAGCCCTGAGTGGGTAATGATCCGAGTATTTCACTTTATCCCTTCGCGCCCGATAGGCTTTTATATTGTCGCTGTGCATGATATGGTCGATGCGGAAAAGAAAGAGATCTTCGTGATAGGTGATACCCGGTCCGAAAGCGGTAGAGACATAAGCATCCTTCAATCCTTTCTTCATCCTGTAATAGGCGTATGATAGGGGAGTATCGTTGAAATCGCCACAGATGATAATACCCCCGGTATCCTGCCTGTCGGTATACTGTCTCACTTTCTCAACCTGTTGCGCCCGTATCCGGTAGGCTCTTCCCAACCGGTTACGGATATTACTCGTCACTTGCTCGAGCCGTACCGAGTCTACGTTCTGAAGGAAATCGCTATATAGCTTTTTATCTTCAGCCTTGATATTGTTCGATTCCAGATGAACATTGGCTACCGTATATTTTTTCCCATCAATATTGATAGTATACACTGCTGCCCCGTTGTAGGAGGAATCGAATACCACTTCATGCGTATCCTCAATCGGATATTTCGAGAAACATGCCAGTCCGAAGGTATGATATTTTCCCGAAGATTCCAAACCTGTAATTGACCGATAGGGATATTGATCAAGAATTTTGTTTACATCGCGTTGAGAAAAAAGAGACTGTCCTGTTTTACTGACGAAGTATTCCTGCAGGCAGACAATATCTGCATCGGTCTCGGCGATATAATCGAGTATGGGATGTTCCGACGCATCTTTATTTCTTTCATGCGGAAATCCCTGCACATTATAGGTCAGTACTTTGATACTCTTTTCCGGTTCCTTTTTGCTGATAAAGTGTATCGGGAAGAATGTAGTTACGGGTTTATAACAAAAAAGGATGGCCAATAAAGAAATTAAAGCGAGTCTCCATTTAGAAAAAACTATCCAGAAAACCAGATAACCGATGTTAGCAAGCAGGATAAACCCAAATCCCAACCCTATGTATGAAAACAGGTTGGTTTTTAAAGGAGAGACGCTCCATGAGAGAAATGAGCAAAAAAGCAGAATAATGGCCACAACGTTGGTCGCGAAGATGACCCATTTAATCATGTCTCTTAATCTTGTTTTTTTATTTTTTGCTCGCATCAAAAAGTTTCCTTTTTTCTTCTGATGATAAATTGCTGTACCCCGATTGTTTCAACTTATCCAGAATGGCATCAATCTCGTCCTGTTCTGTATGCTTACGTTGGTTATATTCCCAATCAGTTTCGTGACGGGCATGCTTGACCTTCATTTTCGATGTATATCTGCGCGGTTTGAACAAGCCGAAAAACCAATCGATTGCCCCACCCATCCAGTGGGTAATATCTTTTCCTTTCTTATATTGGATAGCGAAAAAATAACCTAACAATGCTCCGCCTATATGTGCCACATGTCCGCCGGGATTCATGGGATTTCCCAATGAAAGGAAGTCGAGCACGAAAGCAAAGATGGCAATATAGACAATTTTTATCGGGCCTAAAAACAGAAGATTCAGCTGCACATCGGGGCGATAAAAAGCAGCACCCATCACTATGGCCATTACTGCGGCCGATGCCCCAATCATCCATCCTCTCTCCATTCCCGTATAATATGGGATGGTATTAAAAGCAATTATGTAGAGTATTGCTCCGGCCAGTCCTCCTAAAACGTAGAGGCTGCCGAGTGTCCTCCCTGTAAAATACTGCATGAAAATCTGTCCGAACCAATAAAGCCAGAGCATGTTGAAGAGCAGGTGAAGAAATCCTTCATGCACGAACATATAAGTGATGGGCGTCCATATTCTATTCAGTAATAATGGAATATGGGATGGAACGCCAAGGAAAGTGATGAGGTCGACAGCATAAATATTGAACAGCGTAAAAATGACATTGATAATCTTTAATATAATAAAAACGAATACGTTGATAAAGATAAGCCTCGTCATTACGTTGCCTGTCTTATACCTCTGCTTCAATCTTTCAATAAAATCTGCCATATTTCCGGTCCTTTTTTTTCCAATATAAAATCATGAAAATTCCAAAGAGCATTCCCCCCAGATGGGCAAAGTGCGCCACATTGTCGCCAGTACGGTTGGCAACACCGAAGAACAATTCCAGCAGGCCGTACCCTATAACAAACCACTTTGCTTTGATGGGAAAGGGAAAGGGGATGATAAATAACTGGGAATTGGGGAATAACATGCCGAATGCCAACAGTACACCAAAAACAGCTCCCGAGGCTCCTACAGTAACGCTGTTCACCATCGGATACATCTCCACCGGCACCTCTGCCTGTACTCTTAAAAAGAGGACAAGCATCTGTATTAATCCCGCACCGATACCGGTGACCAGGTAGTAGGTAAGAAAACGCTTTGATCCCCATACCTGCTCGAGTGTCCGGCCGAACATAAAAACGGCAAACATATTAAAAAAGACGTGGGAGAAAGAGTAAGGATCGTGCAAGAACATATATGTCACAAGCTGGTAGATACGGAAATGATCGGAAGCAACAAAATGCAATCCGAACTGTTGTGTCAGGTCGATATCAGCTCTTCTGAGCAGGACGAACTGCGCCAGCCAGATGATTCCGTTTATTATGAGAATATTTTTTGTCACCGTGGGCAATACCCCGGCAAAGCTATTTCTTGTATTATCCATTTTTATAATTCATTGTTGGAGCGCAAAAATACGTATTATTTCGTTGAGAATGCGGATTTTTGCCTCATAAAAGGATTTTTTTTACCAAAAACAAATACTTTTTATCTTTTTTCTTGATTGTTTTCGATTTATCGCTTATATTTGACGGCAAAATGAGGCTCAGCCTTGACTTAATGTATGTTTAATTCTTTATTTACGTTTTCTTATGAACAAATCAGAACTAATTAGCGCTATTGCCGATAAATCCGGCCTTAGCAAAGTGGACGCCAAAAAAGCGTTGGATGCTACCCTTGAAACTATTTCTGCGGAAGTAAAAGGTGGTGGTAAAGTAGTATTGGTAGGATTCGGGACATTCTCTGTTTCTGAAAGAAGTGCCAGGAAAGGTATCAATCCCCGTACTAAAAAATCAATCAATATTCCGGCGAAAAAAACAGCTAAATTCAAAGCCGGATCAGAATTATCCAACCTCTAATATCTTGGTTGATTGTAGAATAAAAAAAGGAACAAATTTGACGCATTTGTTCCTTTTTTAAAAAAAAATACCTACCTTTGTCCTCCCAAAAATGACTCCGTAGCTCAGTTGGTAGAGCAATTGACTCTTAATCAATGGGTCGAGGGTTCGAGCCCCTCCGGGGTCACATTGGAATAGCGGTTATCTTTGATAAGATGCCGCTTTTTTATTTTGCATACAAATTATCCGTTCATAAAAATCAAATATATATGCTAAAAGGAATTTCACCTCTGATCAGTCCCGAGTTACTGTCTGTTTTGGCACGTATGGGACATGGCGACGAAATTGTTCTCGCCGACGCGTATTTTCCCGGAGAATCATTTAATGGAAGAGTATTGAGAGCCGATGGACTCCGTATTCCCGACTTATTGGCTGCCATCCTCCCCCTGTTTGAATTGGATGCTTATGTGCCACATCTATTGGTAATGATGGATGCCGTGGAAGGAGACACACTCGATCCCAATGTGGAAAAAGCATATCTGGAAAGTATCCGTATCACCAATCCCGATGCGGCACCCATAGAACGGATTGACCGTTTTGCCTTCTACGAACGGACAAAATCGGCTTATGCTGTGGTCATTACAGGCGAAACTGCAAAATATGGAAATATAATTTTGAAAAAAGGAGTTACCCCTTTTGGTTAGATATTTAATCGAATAATAACTTACCCTAATTCTGTTTGCAATATTTTTTTGAGCACGCCAATATAATAAAATGGTAAATTGATCAATTTGAATTTTTGTTGTTCTTTGTCATAACTTTATCGATTGAAAAAGGTTGGGACCAGACTTTCACGGCAATATCGTGAGGAGTCTCGTCCATAAACAAATGTAAGGAATGGAGTTTGGTATTATGCCCTGATTTTACTTCAACAAGAATGACCTTATTATCATACTGCAATATTTCTCGATATCATCACGGAAACTTGTCAACAAACTTTCGTAAATAGCATTCAATCCGACAAAATCCTTATTTTCTGCGTAATCGTCCACTACTTCCGGCATACCACTAATCAGAGTGAAGGTGTTGAATAAATTCATTGTCTTGATATGTAAAGCATCGGGAATATGACAGTTGTGTAAGGATTTTTCCAACTGTGTCTCACCCGTAGCAAGGAGAAATTCATTGAAAACACAGGGGCGAACTGCCATATATTCCACCCTGCCAACAGGAAATGACACTTTCTTGTTCAACATTGTTTCCAATGGCTTTCCATTTCTAGGAAATAATTTGTGTTATTGTCATAGAATTCAGGAAGCAGTATGGTGAAAGATGTTATTAAGTGTGATTCCATACTCGGCCTCTTCCCTTTTTATATCTATAAGAAGCATTTAAGAATACGGTGATAAAATACCAAGTCGACATAAATGCGGGTGGTTACCCAAAATTATACGGTACTGCCGTCCGGTACAACGGCAATGCGTAATTAATTCAAAAACAGCGTTCTTCTAGAAAGAGCCAACTTCGGCAAAACTTCGGTAATGACCTTCTCTAAAGCAATATCCCCAATCCATACTCTTACCAATGTCATTCTGCCGTGGAAAACAAGTAAAGGTGATGAAGGTCAAAATCAGGAGTTCGGTCAATTTATTCCGTACC
This sequence comes from Proteiniphilum sp., assembly GCF_040307845.1. Lineage (GTDB taxonomy): Bacteria > Bacteroidota > Bacteroidia > Bacteroidales > Dysgonomonadaceae > Proteiniphilum. Next base: position 100,702 of record NZ_JAWRIS010000020.1, on the reverse strand, counting down.
ATTCAATAACATTTATGAAAGAATAGATTTATCTCGGAATTTGAACATTTCATATCACTTTCCTTTTATTTAGAAAAACCCAAGCGCCGTATGACGTGCTTGGGTTTATTTTTTACTTTTAAAGTGCATATTACAATGATAAAATTGTAAGGGCACTATTTGTACTTGCAAAAGTAGCAATAAAATCTATTCTAAAAAAATATTTTACAATCAAATTAAGAATATCTTTATATTTCGGTGCTTCAAAAGCATCAAAATGGCCATGGTGAGGAACTGCTTGAGAAAGATCAACAGCTATGAAAAACGATATCCAATATTATTTTCAATAATCTCCCTAATCATAGGATATTTTTTATGATTTTCAAATAAACTATGAATTTCTTTCATCATTTCTACTTTTCGAGATTCCGATATTCTACCAAGAAAATACGCTACTATTTTAATTGATGAATACAGCTTGTGCTTGTTTGTGTTATCAATAAATAAGGCCGGACCTCGAGAAATGGATAAAGGAAGATCTTTGTCAAATAATACGTTTGAATGAGCACATAAATTTCGTATAACAATAATGGTTTTAATATAGTTCTCAAATGTTGATGAACCGGTAATCCCATAAATATTAGCAATTGCAGTTTTTACACCAAAATCCTTAATTTCTGAATATAGCTTTCGAACTGCACCAAACGATAAAAATTCAATAGTTTTCCAAGCCGGTGCATAACGATCATTAATATGATTTCTATGATGATCTTTTATCACCTGATAGTTATTCCTCAGTCCATTATAAATTTCTTTTTCAAATGAACTCACATAATCTTGATGCATCACTTTAGGATCTGCAAACCAAGTAGGAGAATCAATAAATTTATTAGATACAGAATAAATTATCGATGTACGGACATTGATTTCTATCCTGGCCGTGTATTTTAAAAGAATATTTCTCAGATCAACATTCAGGTAGTAAAGCCTAACAATATCAGAAAACTTTGTCTCTTTTTTGTACTGATGAGTTCTATTTTTCTTGTTGGGATAATCTTTCTCAAAAGGAAAGCAATAAAAGCCAAATCTAAAATAACCAATGTCACTTAATATTTCTTTCGCTTTTTCTTCTCCCCAGTCGAGTTCAATCCCTCTACTCTGTATGATTGCAATCTGTTCCTCTATCGTTGTCGCTTTTTTCATGTCTTTTTATGTGAAATGGAGAATGTAAAGATAGTGAAAATATGAAAACATAGGGGGGATTCGAGAGAATTCCCCCTATGGGATTTGATAAAAGTGCCGGGTGTAAGAAGGTCAATCTCATTTTTGTTGTATAATCGGTTATGTCTTGCGTTTTTTGATGATATTCGGTCGGAAATGGAAAGCCATACAGGATTATATTCTGTAAATTTGTATTTCCATAAACTATAAAAGCTATGACTACAAGGAGAGAATTTATCAAAAATGTTGCAATCGGAACTGCGGCAGTATCTGTAGGGGGTGTATTGCCGGGTTTTAGTGCAAAAAGTTATAATAATATCGTAGGTGCTAACGATAGGATTAAGATGGGTGCTATCGGTGTGAACGCGCGTGGTAATGCGTTGGCCGGTGGATTTGCAAAAGAGTACGGTTGCGAAATAGCTTACGTCTGCGATGTAGACAAACGGGCTATGGAGAAATGTATTGCCAACGTGACAAAAATAGCGGGTAATACTCCGGCAGAGGAGAAGGATATTCGTAGGTTGTTGGAGAAAAAAGATCTTGATGCCGTTATCATCGCTACGCCTGAGCATTGGCATGCCCCCGCCGCACTGATGGCGATGAAAGCCGGAAAACATATCTATCTTGAGAAACCGACCAGTCATAATCCTGCCGAAGATGAGATATTGATGCAAGCAGTAAAGAAATACAATGTTGTTGCAGGAACCGGTATGCAGCGCAGGTCGTGGCCTAATATAATCAATGCGATACAGGAGATAAAAGATGGAGCCATTGGCAAAGTCTATTTCGGTAAAGCATGGTATGTAAACAACAGGCCTTCTATAGGAGCTGGTAAAGTTACCGCTATACCCGACTGGCTCGACTGGGAGTTATGGCAGGGACCCGCACCGAGGGTATCCGATTATAAAGACAATTATCTACACTATAACTGGCATTGGTTCTATGATTGGGGAACCGGTGAAGCCGGAAATAACGGAGTGCATTTTCTTGATATTCTCCGTTGGGGGATGGAGTTGACTTATCCTACGCATGTGAATTCCTCCGGAGGGAGATATGTGTATAACGATGACTGGCAGTTCCCGGATACGCAGGTAGTAAACCTTGAATATGGAAATAACAAGTTGATCACATGGGAAGGCCGTAGCTGTAACGGACGTAATATTGAAGACTCTTCCGTAGGCTGTGCTTTTTATGGAGAGGCCGGTACATTGGTTATAGGTGGAGGAAATGCCTATAAGATTTATGATTTAAAAAATAAACTGGTGAAAGATATGACTAGTGAGATGTCGTTTAAGGCTGGCGATACCATGAATCCAACGGCGCAACTCGATTCATTCCATTTCTCAAATCTGCTCGATGGCATCAGAAAAGGAACTTCATTGAATGCCGATATCAGCGTGGGATGTATAAGCACAACCCTGGCCCATTTGGGTAATATCTCCCAACGCACAAAAACTACTTTCAGAACCAATCCTGAGAATGCACATATTATTGATAATCATGTAGCCAATAAACTTTGGAGTAGGAAATACCAAAAAGGCTGGGAGATGAAAATATAAACACCGTTTTTTGATAATTCTCTTTTTATTCCGCCGGAGAGGTATGTAAAATATGAAACATACTTTCTCCGGCTTTTTCCATAAATACATGAATTACCTCAGCTGTTTATTTCATAGATAGTTGAGGTGATTATAATTCATGTAAAAGTTTTTCAAGACAAAATAATAATTATCAGATTAATTATTATTGAGTTATGTCTATTTTACTTTCCTGATTGTGTTTTCTGGATATTTGTGAATTTCGTGTTTATACAAGTCGAGTCCATTTTAACATCCAATCCCGTATGATTGAGTTGAACGATTTTATTGAAGTGCGAATCATATACGGGAGCAAGAAGCTCTAATGCAATATCGGCCTTATATGAACGGACATCATTCATGTTAATATTATACATATTTCCAGCCTTAAACCCTTGCCCATATTGTCCGTTTCCGTAGATACGTATTATCTTCCTTTTTCCACCTTTCGGATTATCGGAAATGTCAGAGCAGAAAATATTATATATCTTTGTCCTTGAGGGAAGAATAATCAGCACATGATGGTTTCCCGATGTATTAACATTACGACAAACAATATCATGCAGTTCTGCACCGTAAGAATAATCTGAGTATCTTACAGGAAGTAGAGGAAAGATATATTTCTCATTACTCCATCTAGACTCATCAAAAGCACCAAATACAATAGTGTCGTCTGATGTTTCACCAGTAATATTTTCAATCAGAATATTAGAGCCACCCTGTATGATATCTATACCATCACCATTTTTCACAGTAGTTTTAAAATCAATTGTATGAATATGACCATTCTTACATCCATTCGTCATAACGATAGCCCAACTGTGCGTTTTGGTTACTTTCAATCCGGAGATTTCAAAACCGTCTACGTATGAAAATAATATGGAAAAATTTCGCCATCCCCAAAAATCCCCTAACCAATGTTCTTTTATACCTGTTTTGGGATTAATTCCTTCATAGAAAGAATCGGCTCCTTCTACGATTGCTCCATTCAGTCCTACAATATGGATATTTTGTGCAGGTAGTAGTTTTTTTACATATCCATTGGGATTATTTTCATCTATCTCGAAATTGTCGGAACGAATAATATTATCAAACACATGATCTGTAAGTTTAATTTTACAACCATCAATGATCATTTTTGTATTGGAAGGGAGGCAGATTGATTCAGAGATCAGGTATAATGAATTATCCTTAAACAGGATGATCCCGCCATCACATTTTTTTAAAAAATCAAGAGCATTCGATATTTTCTCAGAGGTGTTACGACCTTCAAAATCTTCGGGTTTTACACAAATAGACTTGGAATCATTGTCGCATGATAATGATTCCTCGGCATTCATAATTCCGATTTGAAAGAATAAAAATAATAAGAACAAGGGATACATCAAAATAGGTTTCATATCTAAATAGAATCAGTTCTACATCCAGTTACCATCACGATACCCTTCGTTCATCCAGGGCAAATTCTCATGATTAAAAAAAGGAGTTAGCGCAAGAGTTACTTCCTGTTTTTCCTGGGCGTTCATAGGAGTAAATTCTCTAAGTGTCTTTAGATTTGACTCCAATACTCTCATATTGTCCATTCCTACTGTGATACCGTCTACATTCTCTAATGAGAGGGCGTAGCGTATCAGACTTTCTGCATTTAGGTTTATACCATCAATGGTATCTAGCGGGCGTATTATTTTCATAAGGAGAGCCCCCATGCCCTTCTCTTTGGCTTTCGGAACAACCTGTTCTATTCTGATAGTAGTTGTATCCGGACCTTTGGGGTAATGATTCATTGCTACTATCATACAGTCAAAATTCCCTTTTTCGATCAAATCAGTCAATGCTAACGGGTCAGCATGACCTGAAAAACCAATAAAACGAGTCACTTTTTCTTCTTTCATCCGATACAAAATATCAAGTATGCCTCCTTTCTTAAGGATATTTTTATTGTCCTCAAGAGTGCTCACGGCATGTATATTCAAAACATCCACGTGATCGGTTTGTAATCTCTTCAGACTGAGTTCTATACTTCTTAATGCTTCATTGGAATCTCTTGGAAGAACCTTCGTTGACAGAAATACTCTACTCCTTTGATTTTTTAAAACCCGACCAACTCTTTCTTCACTGATAACTTTTCCATCGCTGCTGCTGTAATCACTTGCTGTGTCCCAGTAATATAGACCCTCATCCAAGGCTTTCTGCAATAGAGCGATTGCTTCGTCTTCATTTTTATTATTACAGAAACGGCTTCCCAGTCCGAATGCTAATCGAGGCACAACAACCCCTGTTTTCCCTAATACTATGGTGGGTAGTCCTTTTGCATCGTACTTTAGTTTTTCATTTTTCTTTGCCGCTTCATAAGGAAATGCCTTTGTTCGAGACAAGGCTAGAGCAGATGCTGTTGTTAATGATGCCTTAAAAAATGACCTTCGTGATATTTTACTCATAATTTTGATTTTTGTTTTATTTGCGAAGGCTCTAATGTAGGTGAAATTGATTAATTATCAAAATCTTGTTGTTATTTATTTCCGGGCAGGGATTATTTGATAAGTATCTTTAAACCCGTATTATAATCAGTATAGTGGTAATAGTGTCCTGCCATCCATAGTAAAATAGGTGTCTTTGTAGGATTTCTATCAACAATATAGGGTCTAATATTATCGAGCTGAGAGTTTGAAGTAATACTTTGCATTTTCAATTTACCCCCTTTCTTGACTTCACATTTTACTATTTCGAACTTATCATTTATATTTCTACTCAAATAAATATTATTCGGGTTATTATGGTCTAATACGATTCCACCTGAATAATGAGCCTCCCTAATTTTTTCACCTGGTCTTATGATTGTTATATATGATCCTGAGTTAACTATTTTCTTGTCTATCCATTTATTGCCATCCCATTTGGCATAATGGTATTCGTGATTATATTCATCAGGATACCGTGCATAAGTAACTACCGGATTGTTCTTTTTATCTAAAGCGATATCCCAGATCCAAGCACGAACTCCTATACTATTGGCATTATATACTTTATCCGTTTCCTTTATGCAGATAGGGAGATTTTCAAAAGTGCCAATTTTTTTACCGTTTGTTTGACTGAAATACCCATCCTGATAATAAATATGATGCACTGATATATCCTCCCCGAGTTTAGGATGTCCATTAGTAAAGAGAAAATCAATTCTTGATTTATTATCGGAAGTATACTTTATATATTGAGGATTATTCCTGCCGCTATTGTAAAGTAAATTTACTTCCTGACTCCAAGTTTCCCCATAGTCATCGCTATATATACAGTATATTCTGGTATCTGTATAAATACCTTCATTATTTTGGACTGTATTTCTACCGAAAAGATAAATCCGGTTATCTTCTTCACTCAACATAATGGGGTTTGTGTAACAATATCTGTTTATGCTGTCTTTTTCTAGTAACACAACTCCTGCCTCCCATTCAGTAATATCCTCGGCATTTTTACTTCTCTTCATAAAAATATCCCCATTATGATGATTGTAGAAAGTGAGTATTTTTCCATCCGGTAGAAATAAGAATGTTGGCACATTGTGGTCATCTATCTGTAAGGACGCATGAAGTGTGTGAGTTATTTCTTCTTTGGTTTTTAAATCAAAAGACTTGACCATCACATCTCCTTTTGAATTTATAAATCCATAATAGATCGCTTCTTTCATACCCTTGTAATATACAGCTCTTGAATCGGAAAACCAGCACCAAGCTGCATCTTCGGCAATTATCGGATAATTATTTTGTAGTTGTTTGGGACTTTGACTGAATGCTGACGGACTATTAAAAAAGAGAAGAACAGTGAAAGATATTGATATAATTATGTTGTGAAGGGTGATTTTTAATGTTTTCATTTTTTTCTTTATTTGTATGTGATTCATTTTTGAGTTTATGAAACTTTACTTCTTTAGTAAACAGCTTTATAGGAATAAAATCTCTTCTTGAAAATAAGCTGTATAAAGGAGATTAAGGCAGTCCCATTTAGCCTTATAATTTGAAATTGATATATGGTTTCAGATATGCTAGATGGGACTGTAGTGTCATAATCAAGAAGAGATAGCAGAAAAATGCATATAATTTTCTCTATCTCATTTCCCATTATTTATTTTGTGAAACTCAGAGGTTCAACATTGTTTTCGAATCCGCTATAACCTTCATTTTGATTGATTACTCCTAGTGAATTAGCGTCTATTGCTGTTTGTGGGACAGGCCATAGTATATGGAAAGGGCTCATAGTAAATTCATCACCTGCTACTGTTTGTACTCCTTTATTGAAAAATTCGGTTTTTTCCATTATCCTGTCGTACCAGAAGTTGGATTTTGAGAAATTTGCTAAATTATAAGTTTTGCCGTTATAACATTCTTTACCGGTTTTTGCATATAAGTACGCAATTCTAGTCAGTTCACATTTTCTCGTTTCTTCGTAGAACAATTCTCTTGCCCTTTCATCTAAGATAGTTCCTAAGTTAAATGATGACGGGTCTGTGTAAGATTCTGCGTTAGCACGATTCCTTACCGCATTTACATCAGCCATCGCTAATTCTGTTTGTCCATTCCAGAAATATGCTTCTGCTCTTAACAAGTATGTTTCGGCAAGTCTGAATATATACCAATCTGTATTACCACCCCGAGGTTGTACCCTTATTGGATCCGGAATGAAAAGTTTATAATGCGGCCAACCTCCTGTCCAGTTTCTGATTGTATCTCTCGTTAAAATATTACCTTCATCATCATGCAAACGTAGAGGCTTGCCGTAATAAGGATCGTTTAATTCTTTTAATTTCGGATTGTTGTATACCAAGTCTTCCATTGTCATCCAATTACCCGGTGCATGACGTAGATCATCTTTGTCGTCCCAGATATACCTTGTATAATAACTTGTTCCACGTCCCTTATTGACCCCTCTTCCTATCTGTTCTATTATAGGTATCTCCAGATTTAATTCTTCAGACATGCCTACATAGCCTGTCGGAGTCATTATTGAGTTGGTCTGGTTTCCCCAGTTTGGGACGAAAATATACATTGATGTCATACCTTGAGAGATGTTGCCAGACATTCCATATCTGTCTATTACAGAAAAAATTTCTTCTGTATTGTCCGGAGAGACTTTGTTCAATGGTCTATGTAAGTCCCAGATTACATTTTTTGTCGGGTCATTTTTGTCTTCCCCAAATCTATTCTGCATTAAAGAATAACTTCCGTTGATAACGGCAGAAGAGGAACGAATGGCATTTTCGAATTCACCCAGGGAGAGATATACTTTTGTTAGTAAATGGTTGCAGGCACCTTTCGATATTTTGCCTCTATCTACTTTTTCCGGCACCCATTCCACGGCAAACTCTAGATCTTCTTTTAGTTGTTCCAATATTACTTCTCTTTTAGCTGAATAAAAATCCAATTTGGGTTCTGATACCTGTTCGGCAATCCATGGAACATCTCCAAATCTGTTTACTAGCAAGTAGTACCAAAAGGCTCTATGGAAGTATGCTGTACCCAGCACTTCATTTTTCTCTTGTTCGCTGTTATATGATGGTTGATCAATATTTGAGATAACTATAGAGGCGCTTTTAATCCCCTCATATGCGTGATTCCAGCAGTGGCCAATTCTATTGTAGCTTGCATCGGTTAATACGCCGTCCGGAACCACAAGTCTATTCATGTCTCTTGTCGGAAATGTTTTGTCTGTTGTTCCATCAATCATAACTTCTGTAAATAGATACTCGGTAAACATAGGCGGTGCAAATGTACCGTCCATGTATTGATTCCTGATCAATCTTGTGCTTGATGAAAGCATTGCATACATTGAGGTGGAATTGACCAGTCCGGCCTCCGTGGTTAAAATAGACAACGGTTTTGGTTTTAAAAAGTCATCAGAACATCCATTAATAACCAAAGTGAATAATATTGATATGAGATAAAATCTATTGTATTTCATAATAATCATCTATTAAAGTGAAAAGTTTAATCCAAAAGTGATATATGAAGGAGTTGGCCCTGCATATTCGGGATCCCACAGTACCGATTTTCTTGTAAATAGCGCCACGTTTTTGGCAGAAACGGAGAGTCTGAGATCGGACAATTTTAATTTATTTGCAAATTCTCTCGGTAAAGTATATCCGAGAGAAATATTGTCCAAACGAATGAAGGACATATCCTGCCAATAATTGTAAGCTACTCCAGCCATATTTGAATTTAGTCTCGCATAATTATTAGTAGGGTTCTCTGGCGTCCAATATGGGATCACAAATGAGTTAAACCTTTCAAGGGTCATTGTAGGATTATGTTTCGCTTCATTGAATTGTCTTTTGTAGTTCCAATTAGAATATATGAGAAAAGAGAGATCAAAGTTCTTGTAAAATGTGAAACTATTTCTTAATGACCAGCGTATTGGAGGAGTTTGATATCCTTGAAATGTTTTGTCATCGTTAGTGAATTGTCCATCATTATTAACATCTGCTAGTTTGAAATCACCGGGAGCTAATTTATATTTGGCGGCATCCGCCTCCTCTCCTTCTTGCCATACGCCTAATACTTCGAAATCCCATATCTCATCTATTGCACGACCGATGAACCAACCATTACTTATATCATCGACTTCTCTTTGTCCAATTACATTTCCCTTATCATCTAGGATATTTTCCATATCCCCATAAAGGCGGACTATTTTATTTTTATTATAAGAGATATTGAATGATGTATTCCATGTGAAGTTTGGATTGTCAATATTTACGGTGTTCAATGTGAACTCAATACCTTTGTTATTGACTTTACCCAAATTGCTGGTGACGGATGCATAACCTGTCATGGAGGGTAAAGACCTGTTTACTAAAAGACTGGTCGTATTCATGGAATAGAGATCCACACTAGCACTCAGCCGCTGTCCTAAAAGATTGAAATCTAGTCCCATATTCAATGATGAAGTGTTTTCCCATTGTAAGAGACGATTTCCCATCCTGTTTGCATTCAGGTATGACTCTTGATACACATTTCCTGTATTGTCTACGTATGTGATCATTCCATTGTTTAACGTAGACAATGCATTGTAGATTCCAATCGACCTGTTACCTGTCTTTCCCCATGAAAAACGAAATTTTCCATAGTCTAACCATGTCAGTTTATCCATGAAGTTTTCTTCACTAAATACCCATCCCAACGCTAAAGAAGGAAAGGTCGCTCTTGGATTTCCCATCCCAAATGCGGAATACCCATCTCTCCGGACTGTACCGGTTAATAAATATTTTGACTTAAACGAATAAAATAGACGAGCCATGTAGGCATCTCCCGTGGAATAGGTGTCGTCACTGGAAATAGTCGTAACAGCAGCTGCTCCCATATTATGCCATCCTAAAACATCGTTCGGCACAAATTGCTCCCCGTTCATTATTTGTGACCAATCTTTGTTCTTTTCTGCATTTGCCAGTAATGTTACATTAAACTCATGCATATTATTGAAGTTTTTTTTCCATGTTAAGATATTATCAACCTGCCACAGCATCGAACTGGAGGTATTTCTGATTGCTTTCCCTCCATACATTCCATATTCAGGATGTTCCGAAGAATTATGCAGGTATAGCTCGTTATTAGTGAAACGAGGTGAATATCTCAACTCATATTCGATGTCAAACGGTAGCTTAACTTTTGCATATAAAATATTGTCTAATGATTTATATGTGTAATCTTTGTAGGTATGAGCCCTGTCTATAAGCGGATGTTTGGCAGCCACGGCATCATCTGTAGGATATATTTTCATGGTGCCATCGGGGTTTGTGGGTTGCCCCCAAGGTGATAAATTGTCGATCATTGCCCAAGAAGCTGCCGCGCCCGGCTCTTTTCGCATAGAGAAGAGCGTATTGATACCTACACTGAGAAAATCTGTGATTTTTGCATCCAATTTAATTCTACTTCTATATGTCTGGAATTCATCATATTTTATCACGCCTTCATTATCCTCAAATCCTAAAGACCAGTAATAATTAAACATGTCGGTTTTACCGGATAGATTAACATTGTAACTTTGTTGAATACCCGTTCCGAGAACCATATCCATCCAATCTGTACTTTGATTCTTAAAATAGTTGTCTCTTTCAACCTGTGAGAGTCCGAGTCTCCTTAACCATATATCTTGAGGATCTCCCTGGGCGTTATCATATTTAAGCCACTCTTCCAATGTTTGTCCAGAAGATAAGTTATTAGGGTTCTCAAAGACAAATCCTGGAGCATTTCTGTTGACGCTTTTTAGTACATCGGAACGCCAATTTATAAAACCTGTTGGACCATAAACTTTTTCTGAGCGGAACAAGCTAGTTGTACCAATGCTTAAATCAAATCCGATAGTTGGTTTTTCTGTCTTACCGCTTTTAGTTGTTACGATAACAACACCGTTTGCCGATTTTGCTCCATAAACAGCTGCTGAACTTGCATCTTTCAATACATCGATAGTTTCGATATCATTGGGGTTGATATCTGATATATCTCCATTGTATATTACCCCATCCAGGACAATTAAGGGAGAAGAACTGGCACTCAACGACCTTTTACCTCTAATTCCAATATCGGCATTTCCTTTGGCACTTGTTGATATCCCCACATTTAGACCAGGGATATTGCCTCTTAATATTTGCTGGAGATTTTTGTTTCTTTCTTTTTCAAGTCCTGAAGTATGTAATGATGCGACAGAGCCTGTTAGATCTTTTTTTCTCATGGTGCCATATCCTACTACTACAATTTCATCCAGTTCACTCAAGGCTTCTGTCAGTATGACATCTATTTTATCTCTATTGCCCACATTAATTCTTTCTTCTTCAAATCCTATATAGGAGAACTGTAAGATAGAATTTGATGAACGTACAGTAAGTTCATATTCTCCATCGAGATTTGTGACAGTTCCGTTAGTCGTTTCGACTTCCTGGATACTCACTCCAATTAGAGGCTCACCATTCACATCCTGCACTTTTCCTGTTATTTTAATGTTTTGATCTTGAGGGAAAAGTGGTGTTGAGGTAGTTAATATGAACAAAATACAGCAAAAGAAAAGTCTTGCTAACCATTTCATAATCTAATTATTTAAATTGTTGATAAAATTTAATCATTCAAAGTAATCTTAGTTTTCGTTTTAAAACATAATCCTATGGCGATACAACTCGGTTCTAATCAAAATATCCATACAGACAATATGAATTTGTTCCATATCTGGAATATTTTGTCATTGCTTTTCACTAATATAATTTATACAAAGTAAATTATTTAAAAAGGGAGGTGTGATTAACAAAACGTGAGAATATGCTCAATAAACGCAAAATGGAGATATTTTAGTGGAAAAACAAACAAAAAGACACCATAGATCTTTCATCATAAGATCATATGTGAGGATAAGATTAGAATTTCTAATTATTTTCTCTTTAATTATTTATGTTCTAATATCTTATCCTTTTGTTGAGATGTTTTATTATCACTTTTAATATTAGGAATAGTCTCATCAAGAAGGGCTATTATCCGATTTCTTCTTCCTGTTCAAGAAAATAAATCGATCTATTCCCGTGATATGGCTTGAAGGGAACACCACCAGCACAAGGAGTGCCGCTATTTCAATCAGGTTTCTATTGACAATCCAATAATTGCCTTCAACATAGGCCTCAATACCCAGATTTGCAAAAGGAGGATAGGATAGATAGTAAAAAGCCAGAAGAAGTATTCCGAAAAAAGAAGAAAATTTAGAGAATAGGCCGACAAATAAGCTCAATCCAATCAGGATCAATCCCCATTCATTCAAAGTGTCGGCAATGTTCAATATCTGGTTTGACTGTGCAATCGATTTGAAAAAGGAGGAGAACGGTCCTACAGAGTTGAGCAGATAACTTTTGGCACTCCATCCAGGAGTATAGATCTTCACCAATCCTTCGTATAGGAAGTGCCATCCAATAAGGACCCTTAATATCGTTAAAGCACTTATTTGCCTGTTTGAATAATCTAATATTTTACTATTATGCTTCATTTCATTTAAATTTTATCAGTATGGATAATTAGCCTATAATCGCCTTCTCGTTTATTCTGTCCCACCTTACGGGTTTTTTATGCACATATGCGAGATTGGCAAGGTTGAAAGTGACCGATTCCTCAAAACCTTTATCAATATCACAACTCGGCTCTCCGTGTCCACGGATGGCATCAATCCACTCCTTCACGTGCAGGAAGGTAACATCAATTATTTTCCCATCTATGAGCGTGGGGCCATATCCGCCTTTAAAATAGGTTCTTGAAGTAGCTGTGGAGATCGCATCTATATCCATTCTTGGCTCATAATAATAAAGGTGTTCCCCGGTGTCTATTTTTACATCCTTATATATTTCCGAATTATTATCCTTGGACATTCGAACTGCACTATCAATATCTAATGATGCTTCGGAGCCCAAAATACGGGATTGTCGGAAGTTCCCGTTCTTCAAGGTCGCATCATATGTCATGGATAAGCCTTTCTCGGGATAACTGAAGATGACATTGAGCACATCAGGCATATCCCCGTGTGTCTTGTAATAATATTGTCCTCCCAAGGCTACCACTGATTCGGGTATTCCGAGATCCAGCACTTGATTCACGCAATCGTACCAGTGTGCAAAGTCGTTTCCTGTGACACTGGTTCCATAATCGCTATAACGTTGCCAACTAAAGAAACGCTTAAGGTCGAATTCATGCTTCGGAGCGTTGCACAAAAATTCCTCCCAGTTTATATTGCTCTCATTACCGAGCTTGTGATCGAAGGCGTCATCCCTGATCCATGCTCCGAACAAAGTGTTTCTGTTGGTGAAAGTTTCAACCTGTGTTATTTCTCCCAGCAGGCCCTTCTCTACCAGTTCCCGTCCCACTTTGTAACTCATCTGCTGCCTGTTCTGGTGTCCCAATTGAAAGACCACTCCGGTCTCTTTGATGGTATCCCTCAATTCGATGGCTTCCTCTATACTGTGGGTCATCGGTTTTTCCAGATAGACATGTTTTCCGGCCTTGGCAGTAGCTATGGCGATGGGAGCGTGGGAGTGGTCTGCCGTGGCTATCACGATTGCGTCGATATTGTCGCTTTTTACCATGTCGCGATAGGATTGGAATACTTCGGCAGGTTTCCCTACCTGGGTATTTCCCCTGAGGACATTGTGGCGTGAGATTTCCACTCCTCGTTCGGTGTGGACATCAAAAACGTCGCAGATCCCCGTTATCTCAACATTCAGGTCTTCCTGTGCCATTACATCTCTTAGCCATTTTGAGGGTTCACCATTCTTGGTATGTTGTTCTATCACGTCCGGATGGAGGTATCCGAATTTCTGCAGCAACTGTTCGCCGCGCCAACCGTTTCCTACCAGTCCGATCCGGAGCTTATTTCCTTGGTTGCCGGTAGGAGGAGTCAGTTTTTCATAAGGTGCTTCAAGTCTGTCTATGTTTAATCTCTGGTTGTAATCAATACTTTTTTTCCTGATTTGTTTATTGATATTGTCTTTAAATCCAAAAGCAAAATATCCTAAAAAAGGGACTGTTGCCAACCCTTTTAAAAAATCCCTCCTCAATAGCTTCATAATTCGTTATTATAAAATAAGTTTATATAGTTGGAAATATCTTTATTTACATTTTACAGTTTCCAGGGTTTCCTGTACTCATAGGATAAATACCTGTTTGCAATATCGGAATTTGTAAATCTTTCATTAACTGCATCCCATTCAAGTCTTTCACGCGTCATCATGGCAATTGTCCCAAGATGTGCCATTGTAGTCGATCGATGACCTATTTCCAAGGTGGCCCAAGGCTCTTCACGTGATTTTACGCAATCAAGGAAATTCCGTATCAGACTATAAGCACTATTCTTATAACTTCCATCAATCAGGAGTGTATCATCTTTTTCCAGAGAATAGTTCTCCTGATTTATCATTGGTTTCCAGGTTTGGAACTGTCCTGCAGAGGCGGGAGTAATCTTGTAATCGTTTTCTCCAGTGTGCAATGTTCCCTTTGTTCCCCTAAACTCCAGGAATCCATGGGGGATAAAACTGCCGGAACTGGCTTCCAGAATACTCAGTGTAACCAATACCCCCGATTTGAATTCATAAGTTACATGCATTGTGTCGGGAATGGTCCGGTCGTCGTCGACAATATATTTACCACCGTGAGCACTGACGGCAATGGGGGCCTCCTCGTTGAGTAGCCAACGAAGAAGATCTAAATAATGTACTCCATTATTAGATATCTGGTTGGCATAATCTTCCCACCAACGAAACATATAAGGAGCAATATTATATTGGTATGACCTGTAAGCTCTTGGTCCCAACCACATGTCCCAATCGAAATCTTTAGGCGGAGTTTCAGGTTGTAATTTCCCGATACCATTTGGAAACATATTACTTACGTGGCATGCTGAGGCAAATGTGATTTTACCAATTTTTCCGGCAGGAATTTCCTTTGCCAATTTTTGGAACGTGGGTGCTCCCCGTCTATTTAAACCGACTGTTACAATTTGTCTGCTACTTTTCCCTACTTCGACCATCCTGCGTCCTTCAGCAATTGTTTTCGACAGGGGTTTTTCAACAAAAACGTCTTTTCCTGCATTGATAGCATCGATTGTTTGTAGCGCATGCCAGTGATCCGGGGTTGCAATACATACGGCATCAATACTCTTATCTTCTAACAATTGACGGTAATCCTTGAATTGTTTCACGCTAGTGGGGAAGTTTTCCTCCATTTTCGGGATTTGCCTGGGCATATCTTGTATGTAGCGAGGATTAACAGCCGAGTAATCCCTCGTTACATAGGGTTCGTACACGTCGCATAGGGCTGCCACCTCGCAGTCTGGTTGTTCCATGAACAAGTGCAGTAGTTGAGTCCCCCGGTTACCGACTCCGATAAACCCTACACGTACTTTATCGTTTGCCCCTATTACTCTCTTTTTTGTATCTACTATTGGAACAGCAGCTGATTTGTGGTCCATTCCAGAGATTGACAATCCCGCGGCAGCCATGGATGATTTTTTGAGAAAATCTCTGCGCGTTGTTTTTTCTTTCATAACTATTCTTTTTATGTGTGATTGCCTATTTATTGAACATAGCTTCATAATGTGGAAGGGGGTCAAAAATACCACCTCCGGTATTAAAATACGCTTCATTTGTATGATAAAATCCCTTTTTCACTCCTACCCATGAAGCATCGTTCCGAGGAAAGTGTTGTTGCATTCTATTCCAGTTTAGATAGTTTTGATGTCCATTGCTTTCTACCAACCCTAAATTTTCCAAGCCGGGGAATGATTTCAATCTTGCAGCTATATTCTTATTCCATTCCACCAGTACAGGGTTGACCGTCAGGTCGGCACAAAAACAGGGGATATCTCTGTCTGTAGCCGCTTTGGCTATTTTCATTGTCATACTGAGAGTTTTTGCAATGGGTTTAAGTGCTACTGCTTTATATCCCATTTGGATGCGCTCAATGGTATCTTTATCGGTGTGCGCGCTTTCATCCGCTGCCAAACGTATAGGAATATCCGAGACATTTATTTCCTTTTCTTCAGGAAAAGGCTCTTCAATCATCACAATTTGATCAAATGCACCTATCTCTCGGGCATAATCTAAAAATCTGTTGAACGTATCTTTTGTCTCGTACCGGCCATTGGCATCAAAATAATAGGGTAACTTCTCGTTTTTTGTGTATGGAGTACGAATATCTTTTAGGATATCGTGTATCTGCATGAGCCTGTTTTTGTCTTTTTCGAGCATCTCTTGTTGAGTTCCTGATTGTCCAATCTTTATTTTCATAAAGAAATATCCCATATCCACTTCTCTCTTTAATTCTTCAGAACTTACATTATAGGAGACCAGGGGGATTGCTGCCAGTTTCTCATGTCTTTCGGAGAACGTGGATTTAAAATCCTGTGGTATCAACTCGTCAAAATTGGTAATCTCATTTTCCTTGGCATAAAGGAGCCAGAGTGCATTATCTGCGGATACCAGGGCATTTAGTGCGAATGTTTTACGAAGGTTGAGGTTGGATGTTACCAATTTCCCATATTCATAGATTTCTTCAAAAAGTGGATCGATCAACTCCATAGGGGAATTGAACGAGATGTTATTCAGTAGCTGAAGTGCCCGCTCTGTCAAGGCATACATAAAGGTATTTCCTCCCACTTCAGAATTAGAAGAAAAAACCTTCTCATCCGACCATAAGACACTTTGTGTTCCCAGTCCAATAGCATGTTTGCCGTTCTCACTCTGCAGATAACTTACTGTTTGCCATAACTCTGATAAATATCCACCTTTAAAACCGAAAGGGCTGAGAAGAGGTTCCCTTTCGAATTGAGAATTGACATGAGTAATTCTAATATTTCCCTCTAAAGATTTAAGAGAACCTATACATGAATGCTGACTGGTGTCCGTGTTCTTATTCATCCTTTGTACGCAGCCTGAGTTAAAAAATGAGATTCCTCCTAATGTGCCAATACTGTTTATTATAAATTGTCTTCGAGATGCCATTGTAGAATAAATCGACAAAAGTGATATTGTTTTTTTGAATTAGTTAGTAAAGTTGGAGGAAGAATTCCCCCAACTTTACTGATAGGATGCTTAATCAATTCCTTCCCACCCCGGATTCTGGGTTAAGTTCGAATTCAACACCAATTCCGAAATAGGAATTGAATTAAGATAATCTCGTCCTAAAATAAAACCATAGCCATTTGGTATCGCATTTCGAAAAGGATCCAAAAATCCATTTTCGTCAACAGGAAATGGGTTAGTTACTAACTGTGATGTTTTGAATCCTTTAGGTCTTTTTCCTACAATTAATTCGTCAGCAGCAGCCCAACGGGCAATATCATCCCATCGATATCCTTCACATGCCAGTTCTACTCGTCTTTCTCTCCTGATCTCGTTAATGAGAGGCGAAAGTATCGGGAAATCCCAGTCTGGATCGGTCACAATATTGTCCACTTTCAGATCAGGCATTCCCACCCTTCTTCTCAGTTTATTGATGCTTATGTCAAGATCCTGTTGAATGATAGTGCCAAGTTCTGCTTTTGCCTCCGCAAAATTTAAAAGAGCTTCCGCATATCGGTAGATGATACCCGGTGATTCTTCGTATTGCTGCACATGGTAGTTCATATCAGGATTGTAACCTTTGATATTGATATATCCACCTGGTGAATTATGGGCTGCGTTAGTATTCAAATTGTCATATACCTGCTTCCAATACTCAATCGTTCCATCCTTTTGAATTCTCCAGATTCTGTCGTGCGTCGCGATATTTTGGAAAAAACGAGGATCCCTGTTCTTCATCTCATCTTTAAGGGATTCGTGACCCTCAAACAACGGACTTACACTGATTGGCAGTCCATCATGGCAGAGATAAGAGTCGGCGAGTTGTTTTGTGATTGAATTATTATTCGGAAACTCCATGCGATGATTTCGATCATTTGTAAAATTTGTATCACCCCTTGAAAGTTCATTGTTATATTCCCTCCAAAACATTATTTCCGGATTATTGGAATAATCCTGTAAAGCAAATAGGTCATAATAATCGTTTAAGGGATCTCCTGTGGTATAAATATCATAAGGTCCTGATTCAATAAGTTCGAGAGCTGCATCAGCTGCTTTCTGGAGGTATTTATTGGGATTAGCACCCTGTACACCAAAAGGGGTTTCCGCATGATATTTTTGCCAGGTTCCCTCATATAGCGCAATTCTGCTCTGGATTAACAATGCCATCCATTTGTTTACACGTCCTTGCCCTTTGGTTTTGTCAGTTATGAGGTACATCGCCGCCGAATCCAGCGCTAGGATAATATTTGTAGCCACGATATCACGTGAATCCCTCGGATTATATAGTTCAGGTGAATCAGTATTCAGTGCATGGGCGATCCATTGTATGTCCCCATACTGCTGGAGCATTGTATAGTATGATAATGCTCTGAAGAAATAAGCTTCTCCCAAGTATTGCTGGTAATCTTTTAGCTCATAATTCTCCTCCACTCTTTTATATTGATCAAAGAAATAATTGACACGCCTAATCCAACCGAAACCAATACTCCCGCTGGTGGCCACCACCCTTGTTCCCTGCAGACGTGTGTCTACATTGGTGCCTACCTGGTTGTCGCTGTTAAAATCACCCCCATGATTGGGATACTTTGCAAAGTATGTGGTGCTGTAAAAGCTGTTCATATAAGTTCTCAAATCACTTGGAGTGGTGAAGTAACTCACTTCCCCGATCGCATCCAAAGGATACCGGTCCAAAAAATCATTACAGGATGTTGAGCCAATAATCAACAATAAGATGAAATATAAATATTTTCTTTTCATAATATCACATATTTAAATTAAAATGTTAGATTAACTCCTATGGAAAGGATCCTTGAGACAGGGTAAATACGTCCTACCTGATAGCCATCATTTGCGGGGTCTGATGCAATCGTTGTTTCTGGATCGAAATTGTCAGGGAGTTTGGTGAGAGTCAGGAGATTTTCTGCTGATAGATAAACTCTGGACCTCTGTAATAATATTTTTTCAGAAATATGAGAAGGAAGTGTATACCCGATTTGTAAATTTTTCAATCGCAGATAGGCCGCATTCAGGAGATATCTTGTCTGTACCTGTCTGTTTTTATTAGTTTCCGCTGAAAAATAGGGCTTGGCGAAATAGGCATCCGTATTGGGACCCAGTATGTTGGTCTCGTTCAACGGTCTCCAATAATCCATGGTCCTTGAATTTTTATAAAGCCCCGAGCCCCCGGTTCCTGTCGTCATACCCCAGAAAACCATCATGCCATTGGGTGGAAAATAATCCTGTTTTCCAACCCCTTGCCAGAACATGCTGAAATCAAAACCTTTCCAGTTGAATCCTCCGGATATGCTATAATTATAACGTGGAGTCGTATTTCCAATTCTCCTCAGATCCCCGTAATCATTCAGTGTTCTCGTGCCGTCATTGATTTTCCCGTCACCGTCTAAATCCTTATATTTGATATCTCCGGGGCCCCATTTTGCATAGAATTTGGACTGATCGGGCATTTCTTCCCCCTCGTTTTGTATGATGCCGTCCGTGGTGTAACCCCAGATTTCCCCCACCTTCTTGCCGGGGTACCAAGTGTCGATCAACTCTTTTTCATTGAAGTATTTCAGTATTTTTGCCTGGCTGTCCCCCAAACTCACCTTCACATCATAGGAGAAATCTGATGAGACGCGATCCCTCCATGAGAGGATAAGTTCGAAACCTTTGTTGGACAATTCAGCATTGTTCCTTTGGGGTGTCCCGACTCCCAGTTGATAGGGCAATTGCTCGGTGGGTCCCAGCATGTCGGTGGTCTTCCTGTTGTACAAATCGAATGTCAATTGTAACCGGTTCTTTAAGAAAACGGCGTCAATACCTATATTGGTAGTAGTTATGGTCTCCCATGTCAAATCACCGCTGATTAAACCCGGAGGGGCTGCGTATTGGGGTCTTTCCCCGTCGATAATCCAGTTCAACTCGTTGCTTACCCCGATCGTTGACAAGTATGAGTAGAGACCCACATTCTGGTTTCCCAGGGAACCATAGGACGCTCTTATTTTCAAATTGTTGATAAAAGGATATATGGGCTCCCAGAACTCTTCGTTGGAGATAAGATAACCCACGGAGGCGGAAGGAAAGAATCCCCACCTATTGTCCGGCGAGAATCGTGAGGAACCGTTATATCTGGCGCTTGCCTCTAAGAGGTATTTTTCCTTGTAGTTGTAATTGATACGCCCGAACACACCCTGGGTTGCCCAATGGTTCATCGCGTCAGAGACTGTTTTGCCTCCCAGAGCTGTTTTTAAGGAAGGCACCTCGTCGGTTATCAGCCCTGTTCCCGTAGCGGTGATTGACGTGTTTTTCCTTTCCTCTTGTTCATATCCCGCCAGACCCTTGAAATAGTGATTGCCCCATGTGGCTTCATATGATGAAACGACATTTATCAAGGAGTAATTGGCCTGCGAATAGCCTACTCCCCAGCTTGATTCCGGTTTTCCGACATTGCCAAACTGTCCGGTGCCTAGTTCTACCATGACCGGCTTCGGATGAGAAAATGACCGAGTGTTGATCGCGTTATAATTATAGGAAAAACTGGTGACCCAACCTTTGACGGGCTCCAAATCAGCCCCAAGATTCACGAAGAAATCGCCCGAATCCCATTTATCCCTTCCGGAATCCTGTTGCCATCTAACCAGTGGACTCTGTATCGTTCCGTTGATATTGTACATAGGCATCATCGGGGCAAAGGTGAGCATTTCGCCAATCATATGTTCTCTTCCCACGGTTGTTTGGCCCACGGGATAGTCTGACATGCCCTTGGCATATTTAACACCGGTTCTCACGTTCAACCAATCCGTTACCTGAGAGTTTAAATTGGAGAGGAAATTAAATCTCTTATAATTGTCGTACCCGTACCGGTAAATACCATTCTGGTCGACAAATCCGCCGGAGAGATAATAACTCGTCCTTTCGCTGCCACCCGATATGTTGACATGATGCTTCTGGTTGAATGAGTGATCGGCAAGTAACTTTTTAGGCCAGTTGTAATTGGCATTTCCATTTCTCCGGCCCGCCCAGATATTGTCTATGGGATTTTCAGGATCATATTCGTAAGGGAAGGTTCCGTCCATATATCCCTTTATCCGATTCATTTGCTCGTCAGAATAAACTGGCGTTAAACCTGCATTTGCGTTTGCCTGGTTATAAGCTGTTGCCCATGTCAATGCATCTACAAAGCTTGAGAAACGTATGGGAGAATTCATCCCCAGGTTATTGCTATATTCGATATTCACTCTCCCTTGCTTTCCTTTCTTAGTGGTAATTAGAACAACTCCAAAAGGAGCCCTTGAGCCGTAAATGGCAGAAGCGGAGGCGTCTTTCAACACGGAAATACTTTCTATGGATTCGGGATCAATGTTGTTGATGTTTACTTCCACCCCGTCTACCAGGATTAATGGGCTGGCATTTGCGTTAATTGAACCTAGTCCCCTGATGTTCCAGGAGGATGTGGCTCCTGGCTCTCCTCCGCGCATTCCCATTGTGATGTTCAAATTAGGAGAAGCCCCCTTGATCAGGTCACTCACCAACACACCCGACCTGTTTTGTATTTCATCTCCCGAAATCGCGTCCACGGATCCGGTCAGAGTCACTTTCCTTTGTGTGCCATACCCGACGACCACGACCTCGTCCAGTTCGCTGGAAGATTCCTCCATAGTAATCTCAAGAACCGTCTTGCCGGCAACCGAGACCTCCATGGTCTCATATCCTATATAGGTTAGCTTTAACACGGTGTTCCTGTTCGAAACGGTCAGATTGAACATGCCGTCGATATCGGTGACGGTCCCGTTTGAGGTTCCATCTTCCACGACATTCACACCTATTAACGGTTCGTCATTCATGTCTGAAACTTTTCCCCGAACACTGAAATCCTGGGAATAGGAGTTCAATGACACTAGCGATACAAGTATGAAAAAGGAGAACTTTCTCATGTACTCTCTTTTAGATAAAAAAACTCTGTCCATGTGATAAAGATTTAATAATGTGTAATTTTTCTCTATTTAATATGCCATCTTCTCGCCAATTGATTTCATAAGCTTTTATTCCGGCCAATCAAGATGTTCGCGTAAAAACGGGATGCTTTTTACTCCATTGATAATATGTCCCCCCTCATGTAGATCGATATCGGTGAGTTCACCTTTTTCCTGTTGATTATAATGCTCATGGATTTTGGCATATTCATGTTCTACCCATCCGGGAGGGGCTATGCCATCCTTCTTTCCGTGCTCCACCATGAATGGCCGGGGAAATATAAGCATGTTGGCCATCTCTGCGTCTTCAAGGGTATGCCCCCTATTCCACATGGGCATTTCGGAATCGACATGAAACACAAAACTTGTGGAAAAGTAGACCGACGATTTCTTTCGGGCGCTTTCATTGAAATAGGCGCAATTGATAGCCAATGTGTATTCGGGCAGCATGGATGCAATAAGCGATGATGCTTGTCCCCCGATGCTTTTTCCATAAATGGCAATCCTGTCGGGATCGATAAATGGCAATGTCCGGAACCACCGCATCAATTGCTGGTGTTGCCTGCCCACGGTTGACCAGATAGAATTCTTTCCGGGTTTAGCTATCCTGTCGATCCAGCGGAATCTGGTTTCTCCTGTCCAGTTTCCAAACGGAGTGAAAACTACGAATCCCATATCGGCCAATCTTCGCGCAATACCAGAATATGTACCATCTTCATTAAGAGAAGTATAGGGACTTCCTCCCCTTCCGTGCTGCATTACCACTGCCGGCCGTTTCTCATCCTGTTTTATGTCTTTAGGAATAAGGAGTATCCCCCACATCTCAATATCTGGAAGGACATCCAATGCCACTTCGTAACACACATACCCCAATTGATCTTCAATTTTCCTTGTCCGGGGATTGACAGGCATAAAATCCTGATGTGTCCATCCTACCATCTCTTCTTTAAAGAAAGTGCGTAGTTGCTCCTGATCCTTACTTTTCCAACTTTCTATAAACTCTTTTCTGACATATTCACTATCCCTAAGCAGGAGCTGTGTGTGGCCGACCATCTGTTCGACCATACGTCCCATTCGTGCAGAGAAATCGAAATTCGTACGAAGATCGGACGGAATTTTATCTGAAAGGGGAAGAGGAGATTCATTTCCCATCAGACCCACCAATGTATTTATCGCTTCTCGTGAACCGAAGGGTAAAGTTTGATCTGCTCCACTTTTTAATAGTACACGTTTTCCTATATTTCTTGTTAGCGAAGCAATGCGCTTGAACTCCGATTCCACTTCTTTGAAGGTATGGGTCCATAATTCTCCCGGAGGATCAATTTTAGTCCCGTTATTTTTTTCTCCTTCATAATGAGGAACCTGGCTGTATTCGACAACTAGTGTACGGGGAGCGATAAGGCTGGCTATTTCTGCGTCTCCAAACTCTTTCAATAATCCCCATACATTCCGGTAGATAGGTTCTTTCCATATTTCTTCTCTTGGTGCGAAGTATCCGCTTACCAGTGTTGCATCCACACGGGTGTCAAGTGCCGAGGTATAAAAAGCCAAAAGTCCTCCTTCTCCATAACCGGCCACACCAATTGGTTGATCCTGCTCTCTCTGCTGGTCGAACCAATCGATAAGTGCTTCCATCTTCTGTATTTCGTAGCCGGTGACAGTCCGTCCCATTTCATGTGTCTGGGCATAGATCCAGGATCGTGAAGACCTGTTAGTTCCCCGAGACCACCGGTTTGAGCGGTCAATAATAACAGGAACAACTACTGTATACCCATTCTCGACCAGGTGGCGGGCGAATTGCGAATGATAATCGACACCCTTCCTTATTCCGACAAGATCTTCAGGTTCCTGGTCTGCATCGGGGATTGCAACCACAAAACCTTTTGACCTGTCTTTGGGTTCCAGTAAGAGCCCTTCTCCAAATATCTGCCCCGGGACATCTAACTCCGGCCAGTCCTGTAAGGCAGAGCGGGGGATTATTTCCTTTAACACCGGCCAACAAACCTCAGTGACGATATATTTTCTGGTTTCAGCTACTTTATTCCCCTTTGTTAGGGATACCGGCTTCCGTTCATCTATCGCCCCCAAAATATTCCTGAGATTTCCGCGGTTTGATTCGACGGAAATGTTATAGGCCTCATCGGAAGAGAGGTCCCTGTTCCAATAACGTTCCCTTTGTGGTATGAGGTCTTTCAGTCTTTTCTCGTGGAATAACCGGACGCCGTCTATAATTTTTTTCCATTCCACCTCATCTTCCAGCAGGTGTGTAAAAGGCATATGGTTGGATGAATAATATTCAGCATTAAATATTTCGGATGTAGGAAGAATTCCGATGGTAAGATCATTTATCTTGTCTGAGACAAGGTATCTCAGTTGTTTAAAGTATTCTTTCCTGATGGTTAATATTATCTCCGGAGAGTAAGAATCTTTAACTAAGTATTGATTGGAATTGATCTCTTTGACTCCAATTTTTAGTGCTAAATTCCGAGGAATGATTAAAGTGAAAAAGCCATTCTTATCGGAAAATGTAGTTATTTCTGTCCCATTTAAAGTAACCTTTGCTCCATGGATAACTGTACCGTCTAATCCGTTTTGCACTTTACCGGTTATTTTAATCGAGGTATTTGTACAACTACAAATAATAAAAAATATACTAAAAAGATAAAAAGTGAATCTATGTGAGGTCATTCCCATTTATTATTTATGAAAATTGCAATTCTTTTATGTATTTTATTGTTATATTATTCATTGTATGCTTATTTTTTTCTTTATTTTTCGGGAAATTCTCCCTAAAATCTATAAAAAAAATAGTATTCGCTTGCAAAAATGGATAAATTAATAATATATAAAGGCTGAGTTTCCGCAGTTAAATTCTCAAAAAACGTTATCTTGTCATATTAAGGTATTGAAAGGATAAATAGCTCATCAGCCCTATACTTGTTTCTATACACTCTTCATTGATTTCCATGGTGGTTGTGTGTAGTGATGCATTTATCCTATTGGGATAACCTGTCCCCAGTAGATAAAAACAGGAACTGAAATTCTGGGCATAATAGGCAAAATCTTCTGAAGCCATCCAAATGTCAGTTTCAATTATATTCTCATCGCCCATGTATTCCCTCATGTAGGAATGGATTTTATCTGTGAGTACCTCACAGTTATGAAGGGATGGATAACCTCTTTTGATGTCGATATCGCATTCACAACCTAATCCATGGGCAATGGATTTTGCAACCCTTATAATTTTTTCATGCGCTTCGTCACGCCAGTGCTCATCCATGGTGCGAAAAGTTCCTTCTATGGAAACGGTATCGGGTATTATGTTGGTTGAACCGTTCGCCTCTATTTTTCCAAACGATAAGACCGTGGGAGTTTTCGGGTTATTATACCTGCTGACAATCTGCTGTAACGTGACAATCATTGTTGCTACGGCGACAACCGGGTCATTATTGTTATGGGGTTCGGCTCCATGGCCTCCTTTTCCTTCCACCTTTATCCTGATCTCATCCATGGAGGCCATGAACATACCTTTTCGAATTCCTACTTTCCCGCTTTCTATGGAAGGCATTGTATGTTGTCCGAGAATAGCATTGACTTTGGGATTCTGTAGAACCCCTTCCTGTAAAATTTTAATGGCTCCCCCCGGTAATATCTCCTCCGCCGGTTGAAAAATAAGTTTCACAGTCCCATTGATTTTCTTCCCCAGTCTTTTGAGTATATATGCCGCACCCAATAAAGAAGCAATATGCAGATCATGTCCGCAGGCGTGCATCACTCCTGGGTTGACCGACTTGAAGGCGAGACCCGTATTTTCGTGGATGGGGAGGGCATCCATATCGGCACGGAGGGCTATCGTATTGCCCGTTTTATGATTGCCCCTCAGTGTGGCTATTATTCCGGTGTCGGCAACCGGTATCCAGGGGATTCCCCATTCATCAAGCGATTTTTTTATAAATGCTGATGTGTTAAATTCCTTGAAAGAAAGTTCCGGATATTGATGCAGATATCTTCTTTTGGCAAGGATGTCCTCCTTGATCTCGGAAGCGATTGCTTTTATTTCATCTTTTAGTGTCATCTGTCGTTGGCAATAAATTCCTTCACATACTCGTCGTCCGTCCATTTTTCATATTGGGAGATAACCCTTCCGATCTCGTCTGCTTGTCCTTCCGATAATTTCTCTTTGGGGCTCAAGCACCATATTCCTTTCAATAATCCCTGTCTTCTCAGTACTTCATGAATTCCTGCAATGGAACCCTTGAAATTATTGGGCACATCAAAAATGGCGGCGTTCATATCGGTAACTTCAACGGCTACTTTCAGTATTTCCTCATAATTCAGGGTGTCACTTTGTAACCCATCCCTTATATGGCGAAATAGTCCGATCGATTTTTTTGTCCAGACGGCATAATGTCCCAGTAATCCGCCCACGAACTTTTTTTCAACCAACCGGTCTCCTGTATAGATCCTATAGGGAGTGATCAAATCCAGCACGATATTATCATCATTGCCGGTGTAAAGGGAAATCTCCTTGTTTCTTCTGGAATTACAGATTGCCCGTACTACCTCCAAAGTATGATACCTGTTGAAAGGGGCAGTCTTGATAGCGTAGACATTATCTATATCGCAGAATTCCTTCCAAAACGAATAGCTGAATATCCTTCCTCCCACAGAGGGTTGCAGGTAAAACCCGAACACCGGGATCACTTGTGCGACAGCTTTGGTACGCTCGATAAGCTCTTTTTCCGAAAAGGAACTTAATCCCCCCATGCTAAGTAACCCCAGGTCGTAACCGAGGTTTTTTGCAATACGGGCCTCCTTTACCGCTTGTGGAGTCGGCCCACAGATACCGGCCACTTTTATAAATGAGGTATCCGGATTTACTTTTTTGATTTCGTCAGCGGCAATTTCCAGTACTTTCTCATAATAATTATATTCCGGATCTCGGATCTCGAACTGGGTAGTATGGACGCCAATAGCTATCCCGTCGACACCGCAAGAGATATAATAGCGAGTCAACCTTCGTTGCGTCTCTTCATCAATAGTTAAATCTTCGTGCAGGGCGAGTGGATGTGCAGGTATGAATCCGCCTCCTCTTAATCGCTCTAAAACTTCTGGATTTATTGTAGCATTCATCTGGTTGTCAGTTTAAAATTTTCCTTCCCTTTCTTGGAAATGGGTGGGTTTTTCTTTTATCTTTCCTCCTTCGATAACCCAATGGCTGATCAGCTCGATCATTTGTTTCAAGCTGATATTGGGATATCCGAAAAGGTTGAAGCACTCGGCGGCATTGCTTAACAAAGCATTCGATTCTTCGATGCCGGTAAGTTTCGGTATTTTATTGAAAGTTTTTCCGAATTCTTGGGCAATCCATCTTACCGATATTGTTTCGGGACCTGTAACGTTCAAAATCTTGGCCGGCACGGCACAATGGAGAAGTGACCTGATGGCAATTTCATTGGCATCCCCCTGCCAGATTACGTTGACATTCCCCATCGCCAAATCGATTTCCCTATCCCCGTAGACAGACTTGGCGATCTCCAACAATACACCATAGGATACATCATTGGCATAATTTAATCTATATATCAGGATAGGGGTATCATTCTTTTGAGAAAAATATTGGAAAATTCTTTCCCTTCCCAGACAGGATTGGGCATATTCTCCTATGGGAGAAGCCGGCATCTCCTCTGGCATTCCTCCTGATGTGACAGGTGATAAAGGATAGATATTCCCCGAAGAGAATACCACGATATTGGATTGTTTGAATCTCTTAGCCACCATCCCCGGCAGGAATGTATTCATTGCCCAAGTATAGGGTTCATTCCCTGTAGTACCGAATTTATGGCCCGCCAGATATATCACGTTGGGAGTTTCAGGTAGCTTTTTTAGATCATCTTCATTCAGCAGGTCCGCATTGATGGTTGTAATGCCATGGTTGTTCAGATCGTTCCATACGTCAGGATCAGAAAACCTTGATGCGGCGATGACCCGTTTCCGGATTTTCGTTTCGTTGATGGCATCCTTGGCCAGTTTGGCCATGGCAGGCCCCATTTTACCACCTGCGCCCAGAATAAGGATATCACCCTCTATCTTAACGATGTCATTCAATAATCGAGGTGAGGGTTTCAAATATTCTTGTAATACGGTATTCTTATCAAATGTTTTCATACGATTATCTTATTTTAAAAATATATCTATAAAGTTAAACAGGGCCAGTACCATTACAATGCACAGTCCGATGAATCCCGATATTTTCAGGAAAGGTCTTATTTTATTTTCTTTCATGACTTTTTTATCGTTTGCGATTAGGAACATGGCAATTCCGATCACAGGGACTATAAAAATGGTAATACTCTGTGCAAAAACGATCAGTTCCAATGGCGCACTCCCAAAGAGAAGTGCAATAATGGCACCAAAAGCCATCACAAGAGCTATCAGCAATCTGGTTTTATGAGAATCGAAGCTGCTCCCAAATCCTAATGCGTCACTCATTAAAGTTCCTCCAATAGTGGCATTTCCGACTATCGAGGAGAATCCTGCGGCAAATAGCCCGATTAAAAATACGGCAGAAGCGGCTTCCCCGAAAGCGGGCCGCAGTGCCAGGGACATGTCTGTCGCTGTTTTCACCTCGATCCCTAAAGGTTGGAGAATCGCAGCCGCACAAATCATCAGGATTGCGCTCAACACTCCTAGGACAATTATTCCGGTCAGGCTACTGTTTTTAGATACTTTTTCGTCTGATTTTGTGTTTATTTTCTTTCTTTCCTGTACCAGGTAGGATGTATAAAAGGCTCCGACAATAGAAAAGCAGGAAGCCATGAAAGCGATGATCAGCCCCATGGATCCGGTTGGGACTTTCGGGATGATAAAACCGGAAATGATTTTACCGATACTGGGGCTTACCTCGAACAGGGTAATAAGGAATGCCAGCAACATCAAGCCTATCAGGAATATCATCACTTTTTCCAGCACTTTATAAAAGTTTCGGAAGAAGAGCAACGCTATGCCGACACAATTGAAGAATATTATCCAGATGTTGTTATTTGTATTGGTCAATTCCCCGATGGCTATGCCTACGCCTACCGAGTTACCGGTTTGAAATGAGGTACACACTAAAAAAATACCGATACCCACTACTGCCGCAAACTTTCTTCCCCACTTTTCACCTATTACTGTGAGTAGGGACTTATCTGTGGCCAAACCTATGCGTTCGGCAATAATAGTATATACAGCCATGAAAAAGATGGCGATAAGAATAATCCATAGTAAATCGTAACCGAAGTTTGCCCCTATTTTCGAGGTGATGGTCAGTTTGCTCGGACCGAATACCAGTGCGCCGATAATCAAGCCGGGGCCGATAGAGTGTATCCAATTGAAATATTTTTTCTTACTCATATATTTTACTTTTGAAAAGAATCCAATATCCATTGATTGGTTTTTTTAGGTTGTTCAGGGTAAATTCTATGTTTACCTTCCGGTATGATAAAAACCTGCTTCGACGCTTTTATTACATTGTATGCGGCATAAATGGAGGTAGGAGGTGTTGTTTCATCGTTGAATCCCCAAGAGTAGAAGCCGGGAACAGTTATATTTCTTGCAAAATTGACGACATCGTAATAAGGTACAGTGTTCAGCACATCTTGGGTATTATATTTTTCCATATTTTCCTGATTAAAAAAATGGGGCCACCCACCTGCACGGCCATGTAAGTAACCTGTAAAATCGCACATTGCGGGGCATAACGCAACAAGCATGTTTATTCTTTTATCAAGGGAGGTGGTAATGATAGATAAAGCTCCTCCCTGACTTGATCCCCATGAAGCTAAGTTTTTCCCATCGAATTGCGATAACGAAAAGATCACGTCGACAGCCTTCACACATCCTGATATTACTCTCCTGAAATAATAGGCATCCCTGTTGTACGCCCCCCAGAATTTATAATCAATATAGGGACTTTCCCTCAAATTATCATAGAATTTCTTTTCCCATAGTACGGGGAATGGATGGATATATAAGTCTATGGTAATGATGTTTTTATCTGCTATAGCAAGATTGCCTCCTGACGGATGTACTCCTGCACCAGGGAAGCGGATGACCGCCGGAAACTTTCCACTTTTCACAGGGATCGTAAGAATACCGTAGGATCTGTTTTTGTATTCATCATTTAGATAACTCACCTGATAAACGTTGTATGTATCTGTACATTTGTCTTTTATCAAAGTCAGTTGGGTGTCCAACGGTATTTTTCTTGCTTTTGAGATACTCTTTTCCCAAAAAGATAAAAAATCTTTCGGATATTCTGTAGTCGGTACAATTTCCCACGGTTGGAATGCTGCTGTTGCATATTCTTCCTGTGTGATATCTCCAAAAGAGATTGTAATGGTACATCTTAAGAAGCCGGGCACCTTCATGGTGCCTCCATCTATAATGAATTCTTTATTGCTACTATTGAAAGAATCCTCTTTCCATGCGGTCATCTTTTCAGGACCAATTTCATAGGATACAGAGAACTGGCCAGGAGTATCCCCAGAGATAGATACTTTAAAGGTTACGTTTTCACCGATATTGTATATCCAATCATTATGGTCGGGTACTATGTTTACTTTTAAGTCTCCCCCATAACAAACTATAAATTGGCTGGCAAATAGTCCGGTAAGAATAATACGGACAATATCGACTCGTAAATTTCTCATATCTTATTCAGTTTGTTTTCTTATTTGTACTAAGATCCTTGATTCCGGAAAAGGTTGGCTTTATTTCAGATACCACTCGAAAAAAGAATACACTATCTCATTTGATTCTGCATTGGGACTATGTTCTGGTCTGTTAGTCATAGCTACCCGATGTTTATACCCCAAAAGATGATTGACAGCGATAGTGTGATTCAACGGAATCCAACGTTCAACAGGATCGGAAGAACCACCCGATACAAGAAACGGACGGGGTGCCATCAATGCATGTAGTTCATGCAGATCGTAACCTTCTTCCCGCAGCCTTGGGTAGAGACCTTTGGCTTTCTCCCCGGTTTTGGGCCATATGTTTTTCCATGGAGGAGGATAGTAGCCAAGATACCACGGTTCCCAATAATTAACCCCTGATCCTTTGGTTTCGTCGAAGACGATACCGGGATCTATCCATACTGCAGCAGCAAATTTGTCATATAAACAAGATGCAAACATGGCCCATTTACCTCCATAAGAATGTCCTACTATCCCAATTCTTTTCGGGTCTACATCCTTCACTTTGGCAAGTGCTTCATAGGCATTCGCTGCAGCGTAAGCTAATGTGGATAATGGTTGGATAACAGCATTTTCCCTATTCGGATAATAGATGGAATAAGTTTTATTATTGGTCGTTTCTGTTGTGCCTATTGATAAAGTGACAAATCCCCTTTTTACCAGCTGATAAGCAAAATCCCTGTAGGGTTTTCCCTCTATTCCTGCCGCTGTTTCCGGTTCATAAAACACGGTGATTACTGCTGGTTTTTTCCCTTTTGTTTCAGGAACCAACAAGTATCCTTCCGTTTGTTCATTGGGGATCCAGAAAAATCTTACACGATGTTGTGTAAAATTTTCACGTTGTACTGTTTCTAATATTTCGAACTGCTGGTCTTCCCTGATTGAAGGCCATTCTCCCATCATCTCCATCCATCTGGCTTGGATCTCTTCCCGTCGTCTTTGCCAGTCCTGTTTTGTTCTTACCGTGTCTCCATTATAGAATATAAGCGGAGAGCGATAATCACCATAATTGTCCTTGAACTCCTCTGGAGGAGTAAAATAGGCGTCAAGTGGTGACTGTGTGGAGCAGCCATGCATGAAAAATATACAAAGAAGTAATGGCAATAATTTTAAATACATTTTTTTCGGTATTAAAAGTGCGACTTGCCCTTGGATGAAGACGATTGAATATTTCTTCATGTACAAAGAAAGTAAGGTTATAGCTTATAATAGTTTATTTTCACGAAATCATTTCCTCAAAAAACGGAGGTGTTTGTAAAGATCGTTAACAATGAAAACGCGGGGCTCAGATTTATATCAAAATAAACCGAGCCCCGAAACTCCTTCTGCAGGTTTCTGCATCCACTGATTTTACTCTGTTAACAATGAGGTGTGAGACATGTCCATGACGATAATCCCATCCTCGAAGACCTCATAGGCGAAAACCCAATTTATCCAAATGTTTGAAATGAAAATATTGCTTATCGTCTTACAAGTTTATTTATCAGATAAATTACAAATCTGAAGAATGTTACGATCAAATACAAAACAACCGTTATGACAATTACATAACCTATCTGGGTAAATGTTTCATACCATGGGGTTTTGAATATTATAATTGCAACTATATTTGTTGCAAATGCTGTGATAAAGCATGCTGAGACAACATATATTTCTTTTTTTAGCCGACTGGACGTTATGATTAAGTCTTTCATCTGAATAGTTCCATTAATAGTGAAAAAATTACGATCGCTAAATTTTTTTATGAGAATTTCATATAAGGAATTTTGTATTCTTCCGGGAAAGTAATTTGCTTTTGCTCTTCCATTGCTTGATTTCCCAAATGACACAGCATGGTGGCCAGATATGCTTCTTCGACAATATTCTTTCCTTTTTCACCGGTAATGCATGCCTGGCAAAATGCTGACAGTATCTCGTCAGAACCGTCTTTTAATGCGCCAATCATGGATAAACCGTCATTCACATGAAACTCGCCTTCGAGGATGTTGTGGGGAATGTAATTTTCTTTTGTCTCCGGTCGCCAACTTGGACCGGCCGCAGGGACCGAAGCATATAATTTATTGCCTATCTGTCCGATGAGTTGCTCAATACCTGATTTTCTTCCGCCGGCCTCATTTTCCAGGTAATAAATACCGGTGGCAAGATTCATCGTGCCTTTATTACCCAGTATCTGATCTTCCATCCCATTGAATTTATTGGAAATGAGGGATTCATAGTTGATTTTAACGCCATTGGAATAATGATAGACCAGATTTACACTATCATATACCTCCCGGCCGTCCTTCCAATATACGATGTCCCCCTTTCCTACTACCGATTCAGGTACCATTTGCATGGCCCAGCAACATACTTCCAGTTGATGGGATGCCAATTCAGTCATCAAACCGGCTGAATAATCACGGTACAATCGCCAGTTGATCTGACGTTCCAGTTCGGGAGAGGGGACAGGGCGTCGCCAATCGTGATTTCTGAACCAATAACAGCGTTCTCCTACGATATTGCCAATCACCCCATCGTGAATCATCTGCATCCCCTTTATATATTTCTTGTCGAACATACGCTGCACACAGAAATAAAGCACCCTGTCGGTTTTTTGGTATGCATCGTAAACAGCTTTGCACTGCTCCATGTTTAAAGCCATAGCCTTTTCACAATAAACATGTTTACCTGCGGACAGCGCATCCAGGGTCATGGGTGCATGTAAGTAGAGCGGGGTGGATATGATTACTCCATCAATGTCATGAGATTCCAGCATCTTCCGGTAATCGGTATATGTCTTCGCATTGGGACAAATGGCAGATGCTTCTTTCAGGTTAGGGGGATAGATGTCGCAGAGGGCTACAATTTCGGCATGCGGTATTGCCATTACGGCGTGTAGATTGTATTGTCCCCTGGATCCGGTTCCTATAAAGCCGATCCTTGCTTTTTCATTCTTTATTTCCTTGGCTTTATCCGGCGTGAATGACTGCAGCCACGGGGTGGTTGCCAGTAGTGCGGCTCCACCTGAAATATAACCCAGATCTTTGATAAATTGTCGCAGGCTGGTGTCTACCTGTTTGGGTGTTTTTTTTGACATGATGTTTTTATAAATTATATTCCACTATACGTTGTATAGTGAAATTCTCGGAAATTTGCTTTTTCTCTTCATCAGAGGCGATCATGAAAACCGTGCTTAGCACTTCTGCTTCCAGCGGATTTTCCGACATTACAGAGATCGCTTTACGTCCGTTCACCGATTCCCTTGAATGAGGACGTACAATATGTCCCGTATAGGCAGGTGTATTCCCGGAAACCGAGAGTGCCATGTCTTTTAAGGAGATTTCGTCCAAAATTACAGACCGGTTGTATGGATTTTCAAAACTTACTTTCCATACATCTCCATAGGGATGGTGTCCAATTCCCAGGATAGAACTATTCCCGAAATCTGCGAAGCAATCTTTTACCTCTGCCTGATGGATAATATCTTTAATTTTCAATAAAGTGTATCCCTTGGCGTATCCTCCGAAATCCAATGAAATATCTTTTTTTGAAAAAGAGACTGTATGATTATTTTCATTCAACACTACTTTCGAAAAATTATCCAATGTGATATCAAACAATCCCAAAGTGCGTATATGATACATTTGGCAATTCTTCAGGACGGACCATATCTCCGGATTTACCTGAACAGGCGTAAGAGCCGCTTCTTTATTGATTTTTGAAGTTTCGCTCGTAGTGTCGAAGCGATTAAAGAGTTGATCGAGCCGCCGAAGTTCAAAAACTATATCGCCCCAGAGCTCTTGTGACTTCAACCTGTTCTGGTTGATAATGAGTATATCGAATTTTGTCCCCATGATCCCTTTCATCGAACCATGGAACATGTTCGATTCCTCATAATAAGTTCCGCCGGTGTCAATCCCTATCTTTTGCAACTTCTACTGCTTTTGTAGTGATGTAATATTTTGCTAAAGTAGTCATTTTTTCCCATTCAGGTATATCACGTTTTATGAGAAAACTGAAGAAACTTTCAGCAACGTATTTGAAATGCGATTCATGCCCTTCTCGATTTTCTATAGGAATATTGATGAGATACTTCCCTTTGGTGGACGTAGGCGAAGCAAACACGAAAGGATAGGTCGTTTGGATTTTTTTGATTGCTTTTAGCAGGTTACCGGAAAATTCATTATCGTCTACCCCTTCTGGTTTTTCCACATATAACTGCTTTACAAAATCCTGTTCTTTGTCCTGTACTGTTTTCAGGATGGCTTTTGTCCCTTTCACCAGCGACATGGAGGTATCTCCGCTGCCTTCGGGTGCCTGCCAGTTCCAGATCACTTTTAACCCTGCATTCAGGTTTTTAATATTGAAATGGAGGGTTCCGTTAGCATAAACCTTCAGAATGGAGTTGTTGATATATTTCTGCAGGTAATCGGGAAAGGAGGTTTCTCCTGTCGATTTTGAAAACTGATCCAATGTTATTTCAGTCGGCCAGTGAGTAGCAGATATATTTCCAATATCTTTTGTGTAATCAATAGGTTGTCCGGGGAAACATTTCCAGAACAGCAGATCGATCAGGTGAGTGGTTACATCGGCAATTCCTTCACCTTGTTGTTCCACATCGTAGTACCATGTAGGACGGACCAAGGGCGTACCGGATACTTCTTTATAGAAATGATGCACGCTTTCCATATAGACTGCAGGATCTTCTGGTGTTCCCTGAGCCAATTCGCCAAAGAGTTCCTGATCATTGATGAGTTCTTTTTCAATGATATTTACCATGTCGTAGCGCTCGGTCATCATATCATATAATAACACATTTTTTTCTTCGGCATTAGTATAGGCTTGTTCGAGTAAAAGGAAATCTTCCCGGTTAATGGCCATAGGTTTATCTGACAGCACGTTTAATCCGGCATTTACCGCGCTGAGAATGTATCCGGTCTTTTCTCTGTTATTACCTGCAAGTACAACCACATTTCCTTTCTTCTCGTTTACCATTTTATTCAGAAAATCATCATCGGTATAAACGATTGTCTTCCAATTGGTAGGCATTTCATCTCTTTGGTTGAACGATTCGATGGCTGCAAGATATTGCTTTAGTCCCACATCTTCGGTAGCTGCGTATACAAAAACCGAATCGTTCACTTGTGGAATACTACTCTTTTGAAGAAGATTAGCATGAAAATGTTCCGGAGCCAAGACAATTAATTTTATTTCTCCATCCTTTCCGGTGAATAAAGTTTGATCTCCTGAAACGTTATTGTTTTTTTGTATACAGGATAGCAACATTAGTCCCACTGCAATGATCTTGATAAAACTTTTCATTATAGAAAATTATTTTAATTCCTGAAGCAGTTGTTTGGCTTCTTTCAGGCCTTTACGATAGGTATCTTCCATCAGAATAATTTTGCCTTCTTGACGCTTGCTTTCATTGGACGCTTCCATAAAGGTAAATATTTCCAATGTTTCTGCTTCCGAAACAGGAGCTACACGGGTTTTGAAGAATTTCAGGATTTCAGTTAAAAGCACTTCATATCCCTGATAGGGGCCGACCGGCTCAGCTCCTTTATCGGTGAAAGCTGTACCCCCGTAGATACTTTTTCCTGTACGACGACCTCTGAAAGTCCCAATTCTACCATCATTCCATAGACCTACTACTACGTCAGTTCCTTCGGACGACATGCGGTTCACTTCAACACATCCTGTCCCCATAATAGTGTACAGAGTTTCCACTCCATGGATGCCGTACCAGCCAAAATCAGGATGTGAAATTTCACGTGTTGACGGAGAATAGCAATCCGCGCCTAAAATTTTACCATATTCTCCATTACGCAATTTCTGGTTTTGTGGAACAAATCGCAATGCAGATGAAGAGAAAATGGGGACATTATGTTCCCTGGCCAATTGATAGATTGCTATGGATTGTGCTAAAGTGGCTCCAAGAGGTTTATCTATAAACATAATCTTTCCTGCTTTAAATACTTCGTAAGCCTGTTCTAAATGCAGATTCCCATCGTTGGTTTCCAACATTACACAATCTACTTTATCTAAAAGCTCTGCAATAGAAGAGGTGATTTCCACTCCCAGTTCTTTCACCTGCTCGATGTAGCCGGGGATACGGTCGTAACTCGATTTGATGGTTTTCGACCCATAAGGATAGGCCGCCACTATTGTATATTCCTTAAATTCTTCTTTTTTGTCTTCTCCATTCAGAAATTTGGTGAAGGCGATGGCGTGGGAAGTATCCAATCCGATAATCCCGATCTTTACCTGTGCCTGGGCAATCAGTAGAAGCCCGGATAAAATAGCTGATAGAATAATTTTTAGTTGCATAATATGATAGATTTTTAGAATCAAGAATCAAGAACCAAGACTTTTTTTAATTAAGTAATGATGCGCTTTCTTCATCGAGATAGAGTCTGGCATCTTCTTTTGTTCTCAAGATAGTGGCCGGGCATTTTTCGCTGATCTTATCGTTTAAGGTGTGATAGACTGCTTCGGCTTTATTTCTTGCCGGTACCATACAGAACATATATTTGGCTTTCAACAGCGCCGGAATGGTGACCGTGACGGCATGAGTGGGTACCAAATCTACATTGGTAAATAGATTTTCGTTGACTTGCTGTTGCCTGCAAGCCAGATCGAGCTCTACCACTTTTACCCGTTTCGGATCATTGAAATTGGCTACGGGAGGGTCATTGAATGCTATGTGACCGTTCTCTCCAATCCCAAGACAAACAATGTCCACAGGGTATCGGCTCAATAAACCTGCGTATCTTTCGCACTCTGCAAAAGGATTCTCTGCCCTGCCATTTATATAATGAACACTTTTAAAAGGTACTCGATCAAAGATACGTTCTTTCAGGAAATTACCGAATCCCTGCGGCGCATCTTTTTCTAATCCTATGTACTCGTCCATGTGAAAGGCATTGATCTTTTCCCACCGGATCCGTTCATCGGCAATCAGTACCTTCATAAAATCGCTTTGCGATGGTGCAGCGGCGAAGATCATATTGATCTCTTCCTTCTCCTTCAGCAGTTGCCGGATCGTGTCCGATACATTGACGGCCGCTTCCTTACCCATTTCCTCTCGCGTATGGAAGATTTTCACTTC
Source organism: Proteiniphilum sp. (assembly GCF_040307845.1). Taxonomy (GTDB): domain Bacteria; phylum Bacteroidota; class Bacteroidia; order Bacteroidales; family Dysgonomonadaceae; genus Proteiniphilum. Next base: position 62,561 of record NZ_JAWRIS010000020.1, on the reverse strand, counting down.
CAACATTCCTTTGGTGAATGTAATTACATTTGTGTTAGTTTCCGTATATGACATTTCCTCCCAAAATTGTGTGTGAAACATTAATATTATCATCAAAAATAACGAAATCAGCGTCTTTTCCCTTCTGGATAGATCCTTTCTGCCGGTCTATCTTCATGATTCGGGCAGGGGTTAAGGTCATCATCCTTACCGCTTCCACCAGAGGGACTTCGGCAATGTTTACCATGGTTCTGACTAACCGGTCGGTGGTGGCCACACTACCGGCGAAAGCTGTACGATCGGGCAGTTTTGCCACACCATCTTCAATGATTACCTTCTGTCCTTTGTCGAGGCTGCCCAGGATGGACTCTCCGTCGGGCATGCCTGCTCCCCGCATTGAATCGGTACAAAGTGCGGTTTTGTCGGGGCCTTTGAATTTATACACAAATTGAAGCAGGGATTTAGGTAGATGTACTCCATCGGCGATGATCTCCACGTCCATTCCGTCAATCAGGTAAGCGGCTTCGACAACGCCGGCATAACGGAATGCATTTCTCCGGGTGACGGTTGACATGCCCGAATACAAATGGGTTGCCAGTGTGAATCCCGCTTCAAAAGCAGGTATAACTTCTTCATAAATTGCATCGGTGTGGGCAATGGCCGGGAGGATATTACGGGCGGTTAACACTTTCCCGAATTCCAATGCTCCGGGCAGCTCAGGTGCCAGGCTCCATCGAACGATATCGTCTGATGCCGCCAGTATCTTATTATACTCTTCCGGCTCCGGATTCCTGAGGTATTTTGGGTCCTGTGCGCCCCGTTGGTTATAGGCGAAATAGGGGCCTTCAAGATGCAGGCCGAGGAATTTGGCTCCTTTTTTATTCTGTTTTACCGCTTCCCGATAGGTATCGAATGTTTTCATCAGCTCATCAGTAGTGCTGGTGAGGGTAGTGGGTAGTAGAGCGGTGGTTCCGTGTTTGGCGTGTGTTTCTGCCGCTCCCAGGTATGCCTCGACGGTTCCATCCATAAAGTCGTGTCCGCCACCCCCGTGGGTATGGATGTCAATGAATCCCGGAGATATATATTTTTCCTGTGCGTCAATGATTATATCTCCATCTCCGACTATCTTTTCATCGCCCCAAATAGTTTCGTTCAATTTTAGGATATCGACTATTTTTCCGTTCTCACATACGATGGTTATATTCTCTTCTATTCTGTCAGGAAAAATGACCTTTCCGTTTTTTATGATGGTTTTCATATAAATTAAAAATTAGAAACTAACTAAGAATTAAGAGTGAAAAGTGAAAATTATTCTCATCCCGTCGAACCGGGATCTTCACTATGTTTCGATTGGCATATTGGCACATTATTCTCATTGGCATATTGACACATTAGCACATTAGTGCTTACTCCAGGACTTGATCTTATATCCGCTGGCGGCATACCATACGATGTAAGCAAAACAGGGGATAAGTATCCAGTATGCCTGTTTCATTGCTTCGAAGGGTGATAATGATGCATTCATTTCCACAAAAGCATTATAGACGATGGGCATGATAGCGCTTCCACACAAGGCCATCACCATGAAGGCGGACCCCAGGTTGGTGTATTTGCCCAATCCGTTGATGGCCAGCGGCCATATGCCCGCATACAGCAGAGCATTGGGAAGTCCCATCATTACTAAGTACCAAAGGGAGATATCAACAGTAATACCAAGGAATTGTACCGTGCCTGAGGTGGTGATGATCATTACGGACAGTATCAGGTTGATAGATGCACTGATTAATAGTGCATTCCGTTGCTTCAGGTATTTGGGGATAAGGACAATCCCCAGGAAATAACCGAGGAATGTCAGCAACATTGTATAGGAAGGAATATTCTGTGCAGGCCCTGCAAGGCTTTCCCCCATGGTTCCCGCATACTTGATACTGGTTCCCAGCGCAATCATTTGGGTGCCTATATGAAAGAACATAGCCACGACTCCTAATATGAGTGCCGGATATTGTAAAATGGACTTACGTGAATTTTCATCCTCGGCGGATTGTTTGTTGACTACCGACGGATCCAATTCGGGTAGTGGGGAATAACGGACTATGATGCCAAAGATAAACAGGAAAACTGCCAAAATAAGATAAGGAGTCATCACACCCTTTATCAGTGTATCTAAAGCTGTTTCTAACGCCACTCCCGTATACTTTCCCGCTTCAATGTCCCGCATGAGGACTTTGTCGGATTCCCTGATTACCACCGCTGCGAATATCAGATTGGCGATTACTCCTGCCAACTTATTACCGGTTCCTACAATACTCATCCGTTTGGCAGCACTCTCTATAGGTCCTACAATGGTGACGTAAGGATTGGCGGCCGACTGCAGGATGGCGAGTCCTACGCCTAACAGGAAGAGTCCCAACAGAAATATTTGATAGATGCGCCAATAGGCTGCAGGAACAAAAAGCAAAGCTCCTATCGACATACACCATAATCCAAGCATCATTCCCTTTTTATATCCTACCTTATTTAGCAGGAATGAGGAGGGGATTGCCATAATCAGATAAGCGATATAAAAGGCAAATGTGACCAGATATGACTGGAAGTTAGATAGTTGTAATGTTAGCTGGAAATAAGGTATTAAAATGGTGTTTACCCATGATACCAATCCGAAAATAAAAAACAGCAGCGCCAGTATTATCATCGACTTGATGGTGGTGCTCCTGTTTTGTATATGACTGATTTTAGGACTGTTACTCATATTGTTATAAATTAAAAAATATGCTTCGATAGTGCTTGAACGTACTTGTAGTGCAAAATTATTTTTTATATGGTACAGAAATGCTTTAAAAACGTAATTGTGTTTTCAAATAACGTTATGCCGTACGGGAATCACTATATTTCCTGCGGTATTCAACAGGGGTACAGCCTTTCATTTTTTTAAATATCCTGGCGATATTCTTACAGTCGTTAAACCCGGATTCCAATGCCAGGTCAAAGAGTGTCCTTTCGGTGGTTACCAATAAATGAGCAAAATAATCGATCCTGCAACTTAGGATAAACTGGTAGATAGAGGTCCCCATTTCATCTTTGAATTTCACTTCCAGGTTACGCCGGGACAGGGGAACCAATTCTGTGAGCTCTTCAATGTTGATATCGGAGATGAAGTTATCTTCAATGAAATTTACTATCTGGGAAATATATTCATTTCCGATATCATATTTTTCTGTAGATTTTCGAAGTTCAAATCTTGTTGGCCGGATAATGATATTGAACGGTTCTTTCATTTCTCCTTTAGTCATTCTGTCGATGAGCCTCCCCGCTTCATATCCGCCCTTCTCGACATCTGTAACAATGGAAGAGATCGGCGGGTCGGACAAATTACAGATCAATTCGTCGTTGTCTACTCCCAGCAAGGTAATCTCTTCGGGAATTTTGATATTGTTGATTTTGCAGTATTGAGATACCCTGAGTGCGAAATTATCATCGCAGGCGAATAGACCGATAGGTTTGGGAAGCGACAAGAGCCATTCATCGAGTTCAATATGACTGCTTCCCCATTCTTCCCCGTCCAGATTTTCGCTTTCAAAGTAATAATAGTTGCCTCCTGCTTTTTCTACCTGCGTTCTGAACCCTTCCGCTCTTTCACATGACCAAACCACTCCCTTGTTTCCGTAGAATGCAAAATTCCGGAAGCGCCTTTTGATGAAAAATTGTGCGGCCATCTCTCCCGTGCCGAAATAATCGCCAGTCAGATTGGAGAAGTAGGGACTGCGTTTTTTGTAGTTTTGGAGTAGGATAGGGATGTTCAATGATTCCAGCAGATTTGTGCCTTCGTGATCCCATCTCGCCACAATAGCATCGGCTTCCCACTCCCTGGCCCATTCCACAATCCCCTCTTTACCGTATAGCGTTTTATAATAGGAGGGTAATCGGTAAAAGATCCAAGGCCCATGTTCTTTGGAATACTGGATGAGTCCCCTGAGCAACCGGCGACTGAATTCGCTGGAATAATCGATAAGGATAAGTATTTTTAGCATAGCGATGAAGGGTATAATGAAAACGTTCAAATATCGAAAAATATTGAATTGACTCCTCAAATATAGATATTTTTTTATATAACCAAAAATTTTTAAAAAAAAAGAGGCCCCCTCGATCGAGAAGGCCTCTTTTGTATCGGTTAACGTGATATCAGCATTAAGGTAAAAAAGATTGTTTTAGGTTATCGATGCAAAGATAGGGCGCTATTTTGAATCGGCAAAATAAAAAAATATGTTATAAGACATATTTTTGCAACATATTTTCACTCTCTTGATGCTTAAATTCCTTTAATATAGGAAATTAGTTGTAAAAAAAAGAGGATAAAAACCGTTGTTCCATCCTCTTTTTACTCTTTCTTTTTGAAAAAATTATTTTCTGATACCTAATTCTTTGATGATAGAACGATATCTTTCGATATCCGTATCAATCAGATAATCGAGTAACCGGCGACGCTTACCCACTAAAATTTTCAATGCTCTTTCTGTGCTATAATCTTTTTTGTTTGACTTGAGATGCTCCGTCAAATGCGAAATACGGTAGGAGAACAATGCTATCTGCGCTTCTGGTGAGCCAGTATCAGTGTTGGACTTCCCGTGTTTTGCAAAGATTTCCTTCTTTTTAGCAGAATCTAAATACATACTGTTTTGTAAATAATATAATTGTATAAAACTTTTGGGATGCAAAGGTACACCTAAATTTCCTAATTCCAAATAGTTTTGAGTTTTTCTTCATTTTTCGCACCATTCTCCCTCTCTCTCAGTCTTCCCCGGTCACCTTTCCACCGTTCCACCTTTCGTTTCGCGCAATCTGCTATAGTTCGGCAAACTTAAGTAAACTTACTTTGTTCTCACTCACTCGCAGATTTCCGCATTATTCACTCCTTCGCCGTTGCAATTTCCCGCTCAATCGTTTCACGGCATCCATAATTTGCTGATCGGGTTCGATTACGTTGTATTCACCCCAGAAATCCGGATCAAGGAAATGTTCTACTTTTTCCGCGATCACATCGGTAGACCTGATCCGCTCGTTGCGCGGGAATTTCACTACATTGTTGTCATATCTGTCTGTAATAGCCATTTCCGAGCCGATAGTATAGGTAGTGGCAAACAGACCGAAGAATCGGTTTGTCCACCGTACTCGAAACGACACTTCGGTACTGCTGTAATTAAAGAACCACTTTCCGTTATTTTCTGTAAAGTCTACTACATATTGGGCCTTACTTACTTCTGCCCTCATCTTGGATGGTTTTCGCCTGATAAAGATATTGGCTGCATCTTTCCGGTCTTCCACATTCATATTGAATTCCATACGGGCAAAAGCGAGAGAGGCCGCATCCAGATAAATATTTCCCCTGAACAGGATTTCTTTTATTCCCGGGTGGGGCGCAAATGAAATGATATAGTGCGGCTTGTCGTTGATATTGATCAGTCCCTCGATATGAAATTGATATTCAGATGCATCTGTGCCGAAAACGATCTCGGGATTTTTGGCAATATCGAGTAACAAAGCATCGCTGATACCCCCCTGAAACTTCAGGAGGACTGTATCCCGGGGAGATATATCTGTAGCCTTGCGTCCGATATAGATCTTGGCCTGGTCATTACTGTAGGAACTGTAGGGGGCTTTGTAAATATCCAGTACTGTTTCCACCAGTGAAATATAATTGGATCCCTTCTTTACCGACTCGCGATAGAATGCTACCATCATGTGGGGGTTGTCGGGATAATTCTGAGGAATACGTTGTAATGCCTCTTTTATTAATTCTTTTCCCTCACCCGATACTACGACTACTTCACTTAGTTCTATGGGAGAAGGTTTTAAAGTGATATGATTGTTGGGATTATCGATCAGCGTAATTATAGGGATCTCCCGGTTCTCGTATCCCAGATAGCGGATAAGCAGTTGTGAATTTTTTGTAGAAGCCGGTATCCGGATAGAAAAGTATCCATCCTGATTGGTGACGCTCGATACATTCACCTGTTGAACCGAAACACTTGCATTGGACAATGGCTCATTGGAATCACCCCCGAGCACCCTGCCCCTGAGCAGATAAGTTGAATCCGGCTGTGCTGTATTTCCGGAAAACAGGCTCGAAGTCGATAGGAGGCAGAGAAATAGAAACAGGCGGAATAAGTTGTTCATACCAAAATAATTAAAAAGTGTAGGACAAGTCGTAAAGTGATGTTTAACAGTCAGTTTATTGAATATACAAAGAAAGCAAATTAGAAGAGATTTTGGGGATGTATAACGTTTTTTAACTTTATTGTTTGTTGGGAAAGCAGCCTGAGTGGTTAGATTGGATTGGGAGAAGGATGGGACTAGGGGATTGGGAGACTGGGGGACTGGAAGACTGGGGGACTGGGGGATTGGGAAACTAGGAGACTGGGAGACTGGGGGAGGGGGAAAAGTAATATAAGGTAGTATTTGTGGAAATGACGGGATGATTCCGGGAAAATCTTGTAAATTTGTATTTGAATAATCCTAAAAAAAAGGAAAATGGTTTATAGATATGATTTTTTGGTTATCGGTTCCGGTATTGCCGGAATGAGTTACGCCTTGAAGGTGGCAAAACATGGAAGGGTTGCCATTGTGGCAAAAAATTCATTGGAAGATGCCAATACATATTATGCGCAGGGAGGAATTGCTTCCGTCACTAATCCATGGGATAATTTTGAAAAGCACATAGCCGACACCTTGGATGCCGGCGCCGGCCTCTGTGACGTGGAGGTAGTGGAAAAGGTGGTACGTGAGGCGCCGGATCAAATCAGAGAGTTGATAAGATGGGGAGTCGATTTTGATAAAGATGACAAAGGCAACTTCGATCTTCATCGCGAAGGGGGCCATTCGGAATTTCGTATCTTGCATCATAAGGATAATACGGGTGCGGAAATACAGGACAGCCTGATTGAGGCTATCCGGAAACATCCTAATATCGACGTCTTTGATCATCATTTCACCATAGAAGTGCTTACACAGCATCATCTGGGGCAGGTGGTCACAAGACATACTTCGGGTATTGAATGTTACGGGGCTTACATCCTTAATCAGGAGACCGACGAAATTGATACCTTTCTTGCCCGGGCCACCATGATGGCGACCGGCGGGATCGGGTGCATTTACCAGACTACCACTAACCCGCTGGTGGCCACAGGCGATGGTATTGCCATGGTGGCGCGGGCCAAAGGGGAGATAAAAGGAATGGAGTTTGTGCAGTTTCATCCCACCGCTTTATATCATCCCGGTGCACGTCCTTCATTCCTGATTACTGAAGCGATGCGTGGTTATGGCGGTGTGTTGAAAACGCTTGACGGCAAGGAGTTCATGCACAAATACGACAAGCGGAGTTCGCTTGCGCCACGTGATATTGTCGCCCGGGCAATCGATACCGAGATGAAAGAAAAGGGATTTGACCATCTCTTCCTGGATGTGACCCATAAGAATCCTGAGGAGACCAGGAAACATTTTCCTACCATTTATGAAAAATGCCTTTCCTACGGGATCGATATAACTAAAGATATGATCCCTGTAGCTCCCGCGGCTCACTATCTGTGTGGAGGGATCAAGGTAAATATGGATGGGGAGACAAGTATCGGCCGCCTGTATGCTAACGGAGAATGTGCCTGTACGGGACTTCATGGAGCCAACCGGCTGGCATCGAACTCCTTGATTGAAGCAGTTGTTTTTGCGGATGCGGCGGCCAGGCACTCTATCCCTCTTTTCAAGCAGTATTCGTATCAAGAAGATATTCCACCCTGGAATGCCGAAGGAGTAACCTCTCCCGAGGAGATGGTATTGATTACGCAGAGTTACAGGGAAGTGGGACAAATCATGTCGTCCTATGTAGGTATTGTCCGTTCGGATTTACGTTTACAAAGAGCCCTTAACCGGCTGAATATCCTTTTCCGGGAAACTGAGGATCTCTTTCAGCGTTCTGTAGTATCACGTGATATTTGTGAATTAAGAAACGTCATCAAAGTGGGTTATATGGTCATTAAACAGGCTATGGCGCGCAAGGAGAGCCGAGGCCTCCATTATACCGTTGATTATCCGGGACGGAATCCGGATTCGATTTTATAGAGTAAAGAATAAAGAGTAAAGAATAAAGACTTTTAGGATTGAGAATGAAAAGTGAAAAATGTTGATTTCACAGTTCTGCAATTATCGAAATAATGAAAACCATCAATATAAACGGTACGTTGATTGATTTTTCCACGCCCCATGTAATGGGGATTGTGAATGTTACTCCCGACTCGTTCTTTTCGGGGAGCAGGAAACAGTCTGCAAACGAAATTGTGGATAGATGTACCCAAATTCTGGAAGAGGGAGGGACGATGATCGACGTGGGTGCTCAATCCACTTCACCCGCCTCCCGTTTTCTCGATGCCAAGGAAGAAGCCGGACGGCTGATGCCTGTCCTGAAGTTGATACGTAGCGAATTTCCTGATGTAATCCTTTCAGTAGATACTTTCTATGCCGATGTGGCGAAGGAGTCTGTAGAAGAATACGGTGTGAATATCATCAACGATATCTCGGGTGGACAGATAGATGAACGGATGTTTCCTGTGGTGGCACAACTCAATGTGCCTTATATCCTGATGCATATGCGTGGTACGCCACAAACGATGCAACAGTTCACCCATTATGACAATTTTATGCAGGATATCCTCTACTATTTCTCGGAACGCAAGGCGAAACTGAACCATCTTGGGGTAAAAGATGTGATCATTGATCCTGGATTCGGATTCAGTAAGTCGATATCTCAAAATTACGAATTGATGGCTTATCTGAAATATTTTCATATCTTTGAGGAACCGATATTGGTAGGAATATCTCGTAAATCGATGATTTATACACTGCTTGGGATCACTCCGGAAGAAAGCCTTAACGGTACATCTGCACTCAATACAGTGGCATTGCTTTCAGGAGTTGATATTCTACGGGTACATGATGTGAAAGAGGCTGTAGAGTGTGTGAAAATCATCGAAAACGTTAGGCATTATATTGATGAAGGAATAAGATAGTTGAGAATTAAAAATTAAAAGTGAAAAGTTAAAAATTAAAAGGTGGACATCTGAGTCTTACTCGATATAGACACGGTAGACACGGTTCAATTTCATAAGGATATATGCTCGCACATTTTGGAATAAAAGATTTCATTGATGTAGTGCTGGTGGCACTACTTCTTTACTACCTGTTCCGGTTGGTGAAAATTTCAGGGATGCGTCCCCTCTTTCTCGGAATCCTGGTTTTCATGGTAATCTGGATCCTGGTTTCAAGGGTATTTAATATGGTATTGCTTGGATCTATCCTTGATCAGTTTGTGAGCGTGGGACTTTTCTTGTTGGTAATCCTCTTCCAGGATGAGATCCGGCGTTTTCTGATGTCTCTTGGTTCTAAAAGAGGATGGCATTTCATCACAAAACTCTTTTTTCCCGGCGATAAGCAGAAGAACGACAAGTCGTATTTGACGCCTATCGTGCTTGCTTGCATGAATATGTCGAAAACCAACACAGGAGCACTGATTGCCATTCAGGGTGATCTCCATTTGGGACTTTATGAACAGACGGGTGAACTTGTTAATGCCGACATATCGTCACGGCTTATTGAGAATATTTTTTTTAAAAATAGTCCGTTGCATGACGGTGCTATGATCGTTGTGGGGAGAAAAATCAAGGCTGCGGGATGTATCTTGCCCATCTCACAAAACCCCAATATTCCTACCCACCTTGGATTACGTCACAGAGCAGGGTTGGGAATATCCCAGGAAACCGATGCGAAGGTGATTATTGTTTCCGAAGAGAGAGGTAAGATATCATTTGCTTCACAGGGACGACTCAAAATGAATATTTCTCCCGAAGATCTCCAACGGTTGTTGTTGGAAGAGTGATATTGATGTGATATGTGAAAAATTGAAGAAATAGAGAAGCCCAAGAAATTCAATAGTCTTGAATCTTGGCTCTTGAATCTTGACTCTAAAAAAATGATTCTGAAAGAACTTTCCCTTATCAATTATAAAAACCTGACTCAGGCAGATCTCACATTGTCTCCTAAGATGAATTGTTTCATAGGTGACAACGGAATGGGGAAGACCAACCTGCTCGATGCCGTCTATTATCTCTCCTTTTGCAGGAGTTACACGAATCCTGTAGATTCGCAAATTATAAGGCATGGTGAAGAGGTATGTATGTTACAGGGAAAGTATGAGTTTGAAGATGAGACTAAAGAGGAGATCTTTTGTGCTATACGTCGTCGACAAAAAAAACAGTTCAAGCGCAATAAGAAGGAATACGAGCGGCTTTCAGACCATATCGGTCTGCTCCCCCTGGTGATGATATCTCCCGCGGATAATGAATTGATTACAGGCGGGAGTGAAGTGCGCCGCAGATTTATGGATATGGCTGTTTCCCAGTTTGACAAGGAATATCTACGTGCATTGGTCAGGTATAATAAGGCATTGCAACAACGGAATGTGCTGTTGAAAAATGAGGAATCGGTTATTGATTTCACCTTGTTGGATCTTTGGGAAGAGCAGATGGCTGAAACCGGGACCTTTATTTATAGTAAAAGGAAAGAATTTATTGAGGAATTCACTCCTATCTTCAATCAATTCTATACGCGTATCAGCCAATCCGGAGAGCGAGTCTCTTTCAGCTATACCTCTCAATTGAATAATGCTGATTTTCTGGAGAAGTTGAGACATAACAGGCAACGTGATGTCTTTTTAGGTCATACTTCGGTGGGTGTTCACCGTGACGAACTCGAGATGCTGCTCGATGATTATCCCATTAAGAAGGTGGGTTCACAGGGGCAGAATAAAACTTATTTTGTTTCGCTGAAACTGGCACAGTTTCACTTTCTGTTGAAAAGAGGGAAAACAACTCCTATCATGTTATTGGATGATATTTTCGACCGGCTCGATTCGAAGCGGGTGGAGGAGATTGTAAAATTGGTTTCCGGTGCGGAATTCGGACAAATATTCATATCGGATACCAACAGGGGATCACTTGATAAAATACTGGCGAGGATTAATAACAACTCGCATATCTATTCGGTAATGAATGGAGAGATAATCTCCTGATGAAAGGTTAGCCTGTATGCAGAAGAAAAATGCTCAATCATTGTCGGAAGCGCTCTCCGATTTTTTTAATGAGAATAGTGCGCTGAAGATTAAAATGTCCCAACAACGAGTTATCAGGGGATGGAGTGAATTATTGGGGGAGGGGATTGCCAAGTACACCGGTAACCTCTATTTCAACCGTGGCACCCTTTACGTCCATCTTACTTCTGCTGTATTACGCGCCGAACTGATGATGAGCAAAGAGGAACTGATTAAAAAACTGAATGATCATGCGGGAGTGCCCGTTGTACATGATATTATGTTTCGTTGATCGAATAAGTGCCTGAGTGGTTAAGTGCCTGAGTGGTTAGGTGTTTGAGTGGTTAGGTGTTTGAGTGATCAGGTTGGGTGGTTATAGGTAATTAAGTGCATTTAGAAGAAGGCGGAAACACCTAAATACAATCCATCGGGATGGGGTGACTTGTCGTCTTGCACCAGGTCATAATTCAGTGTGATATGCGACCTGCCCAAACGGAAGCCGGCCCCTATCACCAATGAAGGAACAACTCCGTCGTCCTTATACGAGTTCAGGTCCATGTCTCTCCGCGGCTTCAAGTTGGACCAGATATAGTTTATTTCGGGTTGTACGAAGAGGGCTATGAAACTCAGCGGGTAAGCATATCCAAACAAGTTGGCTCCCAATAAATTGCTTTTTATCTCGTAATCATAGGTGCGCGATTTGTTATAATAGTATCTGATCCCCGCACCTGCCATGAAGTACTGGTTAAACTGATACCCTATTTGCGGCCCAAACCCCAGATTGGTGTAATTATTGCTTATCGACAAGCCGAGGTCCGCACCGAACCGGAGTTTACTTTTGTCGAATGTGGCCGGTTGCTTCCCGGCACTTACATTTCCCCTTCCCAAAGGCTTCCCGGGCTTTACGTTTACCGGACGATCGCGGTGGATATTCCGCTCGTCATTGGGAGATACCCTGATCGTATCATATGTAATGGTCTGCGCCCCTGCGGACAGGGACGATAATAGAAAAAAAAAGAATAGCACACGTTGTTTCATACGACAATGTGTATATTTTTTAATGCCAAGGTCGTATGGCAAATTATCATTTACTCTCCCGGTGTTTCTTCTTCCGGTTGAGGTTGAGCGGGAATCTGTGACGGAACAGGTATTTCCGGAGTCACGTTCGGGGCTGTGGAAGGATTTAACGGAGCCGGTTGCTCAACTTCTATTTGTGATTGCGGGATGTGTGAGCGGGTGGTAGTGTATTTGGCTGTCAGGATGCTTAAAACAATGATTGTTCCTGCCAATGTCCAGGTGAACTTCTCCAGAAAATCGGTTGTTTTCCGAACACCCATAATCTGGTTTGATGATGCGAAACCGCTTGCCAGTCCGCCTCCTTTGGATTTTTGCACCAATACGGCAAAGATCATCAGGATCGCTGCCAGTACAATAAGGATTGTGATGAAAATATACATATCTTATTTGTCTTTATTTTTTTCTGCATTCATAATCAATAATTCGAGAAAACGAATTTGGTGCGCAAAGTAAACACTTTTTTTTGGAAAATTCAAACTTAACCTTTTAATTATTGTCAGTGCCTGTTCATATTTCTTCTGTTTGATATAGATTCTGGCGAGTGTTTCAGTCAGGAATTCACCGCCTTCTTCTTTTTCTTCCGGCTCCTGTTTCGTTCCGGATGGGGTTGTATCCCCGGGGACGAACAATACATCCGATTCTGCTTTTTCGATGAATGCATCAATTATATCCTGATGCTGTAACTTTTGCTGTTCGTCCTGATCAAGATTGCCGGCCATTCCTCCCAGCGATTTCAGATACAAAAAGTAGTCTGTCGCTGCCAGATTATATTCTATGTTATCTGTGGCAGGTTCAATTATCTCATTTTCTCCTAAAGCTTTTTCTCCAAGCGAGGACAGGAATGACTCCAGTAATTGTTCCGTCCTGTCAGCCCTGTTCAAATGAATACTCTTATCCCTACCCAGCAATTTCCCGTATTCTTCCCGGTAAATGAGGTAGAACAGTTTCCTTCTGTCATTGCACAAAACTGCAGTTTTGCCCAACTCCTCTTCATACCTTTGATTGTCAACCAGATTTAAATTTTTTGTATAGAGTAATCTGGCCGTGTGAAAAAAGGGATATTCCCCCACAACCGTTTTCAGTTCTTCCAACGTAGAAGCGTCCAAGCTTTCCGGATTTTCTATCCAATTGTATAGATCTTCCTTTTGCATACAATTACCAGTTTGACATGGTGGCGTTGAATATCTGATCTATGATTTCATCGATGAGCTCGTTAAGAAGCTGGTCCTGTACAGAGTCGAATACCTGATCGCTGGAGAACGTGCGGTTGGCAGAGATCCTCTCCTCAATCTCGGGATCATCTGTCTTGTTGTTCCGGAACCTCATCCTCACCGTCATGGTCAGACGTGTCTCAGAAGCAAATGCGTCCTCCTGTACTGCCATCGGCGTCAGTTCATATCCCACAATCTCTCCTTCGATCTCCATATCGCCGTTCTGATTCACCAATTGCAGTCGTGTGTTGCGGGTGAACATATCTTTCATCTCCTCATTGAACTGTTGCTCAAGCGGGGGATATACCAGGGGGGCCTGATTGACAAAATGGCCTATCTGGAGCGTTTTGGTGAGATCATAATTGATGGATGTACCCCTGAAAGAGTAGGATACACTGCACGAACTGACGGAAATGAGTAATAACAGGAGAATGAAAATATTTTTCTTCATAATCTAACCTAAGAGTGAGTACTCTTTAATTTTGCGGTAAAGTGTACGTTCGGAAATGCCCAGATCGTTGGCAGCCAATTTTCTTTTTCCATTATGCCTTTCCAGCGCTTTCATAATCATCTCCTTCTCCACATCACTGATCGATAATGCACTTTCTTCATATTCGGTAGCTTCCTGGATATTGTTCCTCTCAGGCTCATCCAAAGTGATTTTTTTTTGCATGGCCTCATATTTTACAGGAACCGAGACGCGGGTATTATCGTTTGTGATGATTGAAGGGGAGTGGTGCATCTCGTTTGAGGATGCATTGTACGGAGAATGTTGCGTGGAACCTTCCATCATGCTTTTCACCACGCTTTTCAAATCGGTGATATCCTTTTTCATATCGAACAGGACCTGATAGAGTATCTCCCGTTCGTTGGCGAATGATTTCTGTTCCGACTCATGGATCTGATGGATTGAAACGGGCAACATTCCTACTTCGTTGTTGGGAAGATACTTTTGAAGTATTTCTGCCGTGATGAGACGTTCCTGTTCAATGACAGATATCTGCTCGGTGATATTCTTCAGTTGACGCACATTCCCGGGCCAGCGATAGTTTTTCAGTTTCTCTTTTGCTTCATCGGTCAGGGTGATAGGAGGCATCATATATTTTTCGGCGCAATCACCTGCGAATTTTCTGAATAAAAGCGGTATATCTTCTGAGCGGTCACGTAGCGGCGGAATACGGATGGGTACCGAGTTGAGGCGGTAGTAAAGATCTTCCCTGAATTTGGCTTTCTCTACAGCGTTGACCATATCGAGATTGGTGGCTGCTACAACACGTACGTTGGTTTTCTCTACCTTGGAGGAACCCACTTTAATGAATTCTCCGCTCTCCAGTACACGAAGCAGGCGTGCCTGTGTGGGAAGAGGGAGTTCACCCACTTCGTCGAGAAAGAGCGTACCGCCGTCGGCCACCTCAAAATAACCTTTTCTGGTACCCATGGCACCGGTAAACGATCCCTTTTCGTGCCCGAACAGTTCCGAATCTATGGTGCCTTCGGGTATTGAACCGCAATTGATGGCGAAAAAGGGGCCATGCTTGCGGTTACTATATTGATGCACAATTTGCGGAAAATTCTCCTTCCCGGTTCCGCTTTCCCCGGTAATAAGTACCGATAAGTCGGTGGGAGCTACCTGTAAAGCAATGTCGATAGCACGATCCAGCTTGGGATCATTGCCAATAATCCCAAAACGTTGCTTCACCTGTTGTAAAGAATGTTTTGCCATAAGCGTGCTGTTTTTTTGAATATTCAAAGATAAGAACTTTTTCGTTACGCGAGTACAGAATAAATACCTCACCAAAATTCAAACAAGTTTGTTTTTTGGGTCCGGTTTATCGTCAGTTATATCCTAAAGCGTAGGTTTCTTCCTTCAGGTAATGAGCCAGAGCGGGTACATCGCCTTTAAATGATTTGATCCTATCCGGTATGATCGGCTTACCGAAGGTAATCACCATCTCTTTTCCTTTTTTATTATAGAATTCGTGACACAACCTGAGTGTACGTACTTGATAGCCAAATATCCTGGACAAATAAAAAGAGAGACTGTTGCGTCCGGAAATGTGCATTGGAATAACCGGTACTTTTGTTTTCTGGATAATCTTGATAACTGCCGGCTGCCACTCCCGGTCTTCAATTGTCATTCTTCCTCTCTTGAAAATAAGATTGGAAACTGCCCCTGCGGCGAAAAAACCCAGTGGATGACCGGCCTTTACATGGGCTATGCTTTCTTTGATACCCGCGAGATTGATGCTGTTCTTGTTGGCGTACTGCATAGGGTTTACCGTGATAAAGTTTTCAGACATGGTGTCCACAAGTCCTAAAATAACATTCACCATCATCTTATAATTCCGTACCCGGCTACCCACGGTCTCAATCGCCGCAATCCCGTCGATATGCCCGTAAGGATGATTGGATACCGTGATAAAGGGGCGGTCCCGGAATTCATCCAGCACCTCTGCATTCCTTACCGTACGGGTGATTTCGAGTTTATCCAGCAGGTCTTTACAAAAAGCAGGGCCGGTAAGATGTTTAGACCGGTTATAAACTTCATTTGCTACATTCAATGCGGATATTTTTATCCCTAAGTCTATCAATTTGTCTCCGTATTTGCCCCTGAATGCAGGGTGCAGACTGCGCAACTCTTCGCGACTGATCAGTGTATCTTTCATTAACTCCGGACCTGTTTAGTTTATTTAATTCAAAAGCCACATCATCCGGGATATGGCTTTGAGGTGAAAATTATGAGAATTCTTGTATGAGTTTTATAACCTGTTTGCCAATCTCTTCCGCTTCTTCCAGGGAAGGTGCTTCGGAGTAAACACGTATGATAGGCTCTGTATTCGATTTTCGCAAATGCACCCACTTGTCGGGGAAGTCGATTTTTACTCCGTCTATATCGGTTATCTGTTGATCACTGAATTTTTCTTTCACCTTATCCAGGATCATTTCCGTATCAATATCGGGTGTGAGCTCCACCTTTTGTTTCGCCATGAAATAAGCCGGATATGATTTTCTCAACTCCGAGGGAGTTTTACCCGATTTGGCGAGATAGGTGAGGAAAAGTGCGATACCTGCCAGTGCATCGCGGCCGTAATGTAAAGCGGGATAGATAACGCCGCCATTACCTTCACCTCCGATCACCGCATGGGTCTCTTTCATCTTGGTTACCACATTTACCTCTCCTACTGCCGCAGCATTGTATTCTCCGCCCCGGGCACGTGTGACATCCCTCAGCGCGCGGCTGGAACTAAGGTTGGATACCGTATTACCGGGCGTGTGCTGTAAAACATAATCACACACAGCCACGAGCGTATACTCTTCCCCAAACGGTTCGCCGTCTTCGCAATAGATCGCCAGCCGGTCTACATCCGGATCCACGGCAAAACCTACGTTTGCCTTGGAACTTCGTGTCAGCGATGCCAATTCGGTCAGGTGCTGTGGAAGTGGTTCCGGATTGTGGGAGAAATTGCCGTGGGGCGCACAATGCAATTTAAAGATCTCTTTCACCCCCAATGCATACAACAGTTCCGGGATAGCAATTCCTCCCACAGAGTTTACGCAATCTATCGCCACACGGAAGTTGGAGGCAGCTATGGCAGCCTTATCTACCAACTCCAGCGACAGTACTTGTTGGATATGTTCGTGAAGGTATTGTTTCTGGATGACTTTCCCGAGTTTATCCACAGGAGAAAATAAGAAGTCTTCCGATTCAACGATGGACAGGATTTCCTCTCCTTCTGCCGCATTCAGGAATTCCCCCTTGCTATTTAGCAGTTTCAGGGCGTTCCACTGTTTCGGGTTGTGGCTGGCGGTGATAATGATACCGCCGGCAGCATTTTCCTTTTCAACGGCGATTTCTGTGGTAGGGGTCGTAGCCATTCCAATATCGGTCACATCACATCCCATACCTATAAGCGTGCCGGTGATGATACGATGTACCATCTCACCCGAAATGCGGGCATCTCTCCCAACAACGATACGTGGATTTTCCTTTCCTGATATTTTTTTGATAAATGCTGCATAGGCAGCTGTAAATTTTACGATATCAAGCGGAGTCAGGTTTTCGTTGACTGTCCCGCCGATTGTCCCTCTTATCCCGGATATGGATTTGATTAATGCCATAAAAAAATTATATTTATAATCACCACTGATTTTCAAACCTGTATACCACTTGTTCGTAATAAGTAGGGGTATATTGAGACTGGTCATAAGATGACCCCATCTCGAAGGGGATGATCAATTTCACTTTTCCCGTGTGTCCCACATAAGAGAGGGGTACAACCCACCCCGCATTGTCATAACTGCTTTGTGTCAAAGAGGTAACCGGTCCTATATATTCCAATATTTCCGGGTAGGTGCTTAGGTTATTGGAGTATAAGATGGTATCTGTGGTAGAGAAATAATGCAATCCTTTAAAGCGGACAGAAATATTTTCCCTCCATACCGGCTTCACGGCATAGTTGCCGCGTTCTATTATGTTAAAATAGACACCGGTTGCCGGATCTTTATAGAATTCATTGTCACCGAATACTGTGTCAGATGGGAAGTCCTTGAGAATTTTGAGATTATTTTTCGCAATAAAGAGATCAATAGCCTTTCTTTCATCTTTTAAATATTCGGCATACGTTTTCCTATTATTACAGGAGGTGGTCAGCGTTAATACACTGACAAGGATGAGAACTATGGATTTGAATAGTTTCATATTTTTAGAGTAAAGAGTAAAGAATAAAGAGTAAAGACTTCTTAAATTAAAAGTGAAAAATGAGAAACTTCGAATGGAACCAAGATCCAAGAATCAAGATCCAAGACTTTTGTAAGTGAAAAATCAAATTTCATTATTCACGAACAGCCTACAAAAATACATAATCTGCTCCAAAAAAACAGGGGTTGTGCTGAAATAAACATTATCTATTCTTAAAAATGGGTTAAAGGCTGTCTGCCACACTTTTTAATTTCGTCTCATAAGACTTCAATCCCTCCTTAAAAACGCGGATTGCTTCTTCGAAAGTGCCATAGAACTCCCCCCCCGAGGCATTCAAATGGCCCCCGCCGTTAAAGAAATCGGCTGCAAATTCATTACAGGGAAAAGATTTTTGGGAACGGAACGAAAGCTTGACAAGATCATCGTCTTCGCGGATAAAGGTAGAGAAAAAGATACCTTTGATGCTGAGCGGATAATTCACAAAACCTTCGGTGTCACCTTTGCTGAAACGAAATTGGGCCTGGTCTTCCTTAGAGAGATAAAGAAGTGCTGAATGCAGTTCAGGATATACTTCCATCCGTTGCGACAGGGTAAAGCCAAGCAGGCGGAATCGCTCTTCGGAGTAATTATCGAATACGAGTGAATAGATGGCATCTTTATTGATATCTTTTCGTAGTAGCAGGCTGATGATCTCAAAAATCTCAGGATCGCTCGAATTGTAGGTGAAACTGCCTGTGTCGGTCATCATACCGCAATAGATACATTCGGCTTCACCTTTTGTCAACTCGTCATATTTTCCTGCCTGCAAGAATAATCTGAACAGGACTTCGCTTGTGGATGATATTTCGGGATGTGATATGATAATGTCGAAATTCTCTCCCGGGAGAAGATGATGGTCTATCAGGATTTTCTTTGCCGGGGACTGATCCAGGAAAGATCCCATGTCACCCACCCGTTTGGAGATATTATAGTCTAATGAAAAAATCAGGTCGGCATGCATGAGAATATGCTGTCCTGCGGCAGGGTTATATTCATAGATATCAATCTCCCTGGCTCCGGGCATCCATTTCAGGAAATAAGGGAATGAGTTGGGTACGATAACTCTTACATTCTTATTTCTTCTCTTCAGGAAATGGTAGAGTGCAAGTGAAGATCCCAATGCATCGCCATCGGGAGAACGGTGCGTGGTGATCACGATCTTTTCTGCCCTATCGATGGCTTCCATAACCTGCTCTACTTTCCAGGGTTGAATTACATTTGAAATGGATGGAGTATGATTCATTTTAGTTTCTGTAGTGTAATGGAGCGACAAAAGTATGAAAAATTTCCCACTTTTGAGAAGAATCCGGATAAACAAGGTAAGTGGTACCTCCACGGCAGATGGAAGAATTCACGAAAAATATAGACGGAAAGTAACAATGGAAGCGTTAGCTTTTATTCAAAACCTGATTGAAATGTCCAAATGTGCACCTAATCCCTCATTTATAATTCTTTGTAAGGTTGAGAACCGGATATCCTTTAAATTTCTCTCCAATTTTGAAATATAGGACTTGTTCGTTCCTGCCAATTCAGCCAATTGTTTTTGAGTCAACCCTTTTTCCTCTCTTGCTTGCTGTATTAAAACTCCGAGTTTGAAAGCTTCATATTCCGTTTCAAATTCCTCGCGTACTTCAGTGCCTCTTTTGCCAATCTTCTCATCGACAAACTGATCAAAACTTTTGAGGTTTTTATTTTTTACTTTCATAATATTCCTTTTTTATCTGTTCTGCCCTTTCGATCTGTTGTTTAGGTGTTTTTTGCGTTTTCTTATGAAAACCGTGACCAACAACAATAATATTGCCCAGATCGAAAAAGCAGAAAATCCTGTATATATTATTTCCGACCTGAATCCTAATTTCGTAAAGCCCCGTCGTATCACTTAGATGTTTTAAATAAATCTCGGGAATCTGGTCAATTTCCTCAATGACCCTTAGCGTCCAAACAATTTTCTTTTTGACTTTATCCGACTGGTTCTCGTAAAATTCCTCAAAGTAATTTTTAAAGAAAAAAAAGTTCCCGTTTTTTATCCGTAGCACAAATATATGAAAAGTAGTTCAATTGGACAACTTTTGAATCAAACTTTCCGATTGCGTCCGCAGGGCGGAGGCATAATTTTTGTCATTCATCAAGTAAATCATTCCATTCGTCATATAAATTTCAAAACCCTATTATTCCTAAGTAGTTTTGAGCATAAAATTTAAAAAGGAATATGGCTATGAAATGGAATAAAGTATATATCTTGATTGTATGGGTAATTCAGACAATCAGTATATCAGCACAATCTGTAATATCAGGCAGGATAATAGACAAGGACAGTATACCTCTGGCAAGTGCAACAATTCTGCTGTTAAGCGATCCTGACACGACTTATATAACAGGCACTACAACAGATATGGACGGACAGTTTACAATATTGAACATCCAGCCAAGCAACTATATTCTTACCTTGTCCATGATCGGGTATAAGAAGATAGATGTTCCACTGCAAATAAAAGAAAATTCAACCGTTCAAACAGGAGACGTTCTATTGGAGGATGACACACACATGCTTTCGGAAGTAGCAGTCACGGGCAAACGTCCGCCTTTTAGGGTTGAGCCGGGAAAAACAATTGTAAACCTCTCTTCTGCACTGTTGAGTGCAGATGCCAATACGCTGGATGCGCTTCGTAAACTACCGGGCGTGATAATACAAAACGACGGAACCATTATACTCAATGGCAAATCCGGTGCCAGTGTATTGGTAGATGATAAGGTAACATACCTGTCGGGGGAAAATCTGATCAATTACCTACGCTCTATTCCGGCAAATACGATCGAAAATATCGAATTGATATCCCAGCCTTCATCCAAATACGATGCTTCGGGTAGTTCGGGTATGATCAATATCCAAAGGAAGAAAATCAAAGAACAAGGCATTCATATAGCAGCATCGGCCTCTTTGGAAAGAGGAAAGCGCATAAGAGGAGGTGACAATCTATCACTGAGTTTTCGTCATAACAAATTGAACATGTATATCGACTACGCTAATTATTGGGGTGAAGAAGCTGTAGAGTTGTCGGTATCTGGACGTTACCTGGATCCGGCAACTTCAAAACCGCTCGACCTGAGAAAAGATTTTGTAGATGATATCGGATGGAAATATATGGGACATTATCTAAAAACAGGGATTGATTATGATTTGTCGGATAAGATAGCCATTGGAACCTACCTATCATCAAATTGGTTTGATCGAGATAAAAATGAAGGAATCATATCAGACTTTTTTACCAACAACAATATGCAAAGTGACTCTACTCTGACAGCCTTCAACACAGTGGATCATCATTATATCAACATCATAGGAGGGGCCAGCATACTCTATAAATTTACAAAGGTAGGAAAATGGGATGCAGCTTTTGATTTCCAACATTTTGACCAGAATGATGATCAGTTGTTACAATCTGTCTTTGATACCGGCACCCGTTCTTTAAAAGAAGACACACTGTCCGGCGAGACAAAAAGTGATATCAAAATATACAGTGGACAGACCAATTTGAACTATGATATATCCGATAAGTTTGGCTTACAGATCGGACTTAAATCTGTTCTTGTACATATAAGTACCAATGGATTATATAAAAATTCAATTGCCGGTAATTGGCTGGATAATAATCTAAGTAGTAATTTTGATTATAAGGAAAACATCAATGCGGCATATTTTCAATTGAACGCCAAATGGTCTTCCAGATTTTCAACAGAAACAGGCTTACGATTGGAAAATACATACACCAAAAATAGGTATGGTTCAGCCAATCAGGATTCCACTTTCAATAAAAATTACCTGCAATTTTTTCCGACTTTCATGGCAAAATATGAGCTTTCTGATAATCATGGATTGTCTGTAGTCTATGGTCGCCGTATTGTCCGTCCGAATTACCGGAATATGAATCCTTTTGTCGAGGTTAGGGATCAGTTCTTATATGAACAGGGAAATACTCAACTGAAACCTGAGCTGATAGACAATCTGGAAATTTCATGGCTATTCAAAAAAAGATTTTCATTCAATGCATTTTACGCTCACAGGAGCAACCCCATTTCGTTAAGCTTTTTGGTCGAGGATAGCCGTGTCCTGATTATGCCACGAAATTTATCCAACAACAACTCATTTGGATTAAGAATAGGATTGAATAATTTGAAACCTTTTGACTGGTGGACAAGTCATATAAACGGATCCTTGACTTATAAACAATTCGACTGGATGATTCCGGGAAAGACTTATACGAATAAAGCGACAACTCCCATGATATTTGTCAGTAATCAATTCGTATTACCATGGAGTTGGAGCGGAGAAGCCAACGGATTTTATAGCGGCAAGATGATTGAAGGACAAACCACCCTCAAACCATTGTGGACGGTATCCTTCGGCGTTCGCAAAAATCTGTTTAATGACAGATTTAATCTCTATATTTACGCACAAGATCTTTTTGATTCCAGCGGCCCTCGGGTGACAGTAGACAGCAACTACCTCTATTATACATCCAAAGAAAAGAGGGATAGCAGAATGGTTGGAATATCTCTCGGTTATCGGTTTAATCGGGGCAGAGAGATAAAGAAATCTCAAAATGACAATCGAATAGAGGAAAGTAAACGGATTGGGTTATAACAATAAATGCTAAACAGATGAATGCAAAGAGTGGATGGGGCAACACCTTGTCTATCGCCATAATGCTTGTGATATGTTTCTTTATTATTACGGATATTGTCTATAATGAGAGAATATGGGAATTTTCAGATTTCGCATTAAGGGCACGTCTGCTGTCTTTAGGTATGATGATTGTCGTATTCTACGCTGCAAGTTATATGTACCGGCGGATATCCCGGTATTTTATCAATAAAAACAAGGATACAAAGAAAGGAAACTGGAAAGAATACGCATTTATCTTTCTGATAAATTTCCCTTTCATAAATATCATACATCTATTTAGTATCAAGTATATAACCCAGATGCATTTTAGACCGAGAGAATCGCTGATGGTCAATATTGTTGGGGCTCTTCTGTTATTCCTATACTATATAATCATACGCAACCGGATTTTATCCGAAAATTTCACGGAACAAAACCTTCAATTGGAAAAAATAAAAGTCGACCAGTTGGAAACCGAACTCAAATTCCTGAAATCACAATACCACCCCCATTTTTTGTTCAATGCTTTAAATACTATCTATTTTCAGATAGATGAGAATAACAAGGATGCAAAACAAAGTATTGAGCTGTTATCTCATTTGTTACGATATCAGCTTTATGATATAGAACAGGAGGTGACGATGGAACAGGAGATAAATTATCTGAAGTCATACATCGCTTTTCAACAGTTGCGGATGAGTGAAAGGCTTGTCTTGAAGGTGTATTTCGACCCGAAATTGAAAGAGCAAAAAATACATCCACTTCTGTTTCAGCCTTTGATTGAAAATGCCTTTAAATATGTAAGAGGTGAATACAACATACAACTGGAAATGAAGTTAAAAGAAAACCAAATTCAATTCGAGATAAAAAATTCAATATCCCAGTCTCAAAATACTGGCAACAAAAAGGAGCAAGGAATCGGTATTGAAAATCTGAAACGGAGGCTCGATCTTTTGTATCCCAATAAATACAATTTAGAGATTAAACAAACAGAAAGTATATTTGTCGTTAAATTGGCCATAAGTATAGATTGATATGAAAATAAAATGTGTAATTGCAGACGACGAGCCTATGGCAAGAAAAGGCTTGCGAGGGTATGTCGAAAAAATAGATTTTCTTACTTTGGTTGGAGAGTGTGAAGATGCTATCCAGCTCAACACAATGCTGAAGAACCAACAAGTCGACCTTATATTCCTTGATATTGAAATGCCTGAGATGTCGGGACTGGAATTGTTGTTGAACCTGACAAAATCGCCTAAAGTAATTATCGTATCAGCTTATGAGCAATACGCTCTTAAAGGCTATGAGTTTGATGTGATAGATTATCTTCTGAAGCCGGTTTCTTTTGATCGCTTCCTGAAATCAGTAAACAAGGTCCATGATCAGTTACAATCAGCACAAAAAGAAGGTGATGATTATATATTTGTGAAGAGTGACAAGCAGTTAAAAAGGATTGTTCTCAAAGAGATTCTTTTTATTCAGAGTATGGAAAATTATGTTGTCATTCAAACAGCATCATCCAAAGAAATAGTGTATACTACCTTGCAACAAATATATGATTTACTACCTCCACAAATCTTTCAACAAGTTCACCGCTCATATATTGTGAATATTAATCACGTAAATGCTATTGACGGGAATGTATTAAACGTTGACTTTCATAAAATTCCAATATCCAGAAATTACAAAGAAGAGATTCTCAATATTATACTTAAGGATCGTCTAATAACTAAAAAATGAATATCTTGATCTTTTTTATTACCCATTTAGGTATACTATGAGTTCCAAGATTTACAATAGTATCGTCTCTCTTATTCTGTATGATATTATCAATTCTCTTTTTACGTTGGCTTTCATCCAAGTAATTGGATATTTGGTCATTGATGCAATTCCATATCAGTCTGAAATGGATTTATTTACCAACCCCGCTAAAAACAAGGTAAAATCAGTAATATCCTCGTTTACGCTGCCTTTTTCCAATGCAGCCATATACTCCTGTCGCTTTTCTACAGGAATCACAGTCCAATTATAACCACCCGAAATTAGCATTGTATTCATAAGAAAGCGGGCAATACGACCATTCCCGTCCATATATGGGTGAATATATACAAACATAAAATGTCCTAAGACCGTCCTGACTCGTGCGTCCGGTTCATCCTTTAATAACTCAAACAAGACAGGCATGGCATCTCTAACGGCTTTGGGATTTAAGGGTGTATGCATGGATCCATGGATATAAACTTGGTTGGTGCGATAGCCGGCCAAATCAGCTGGTTTTAGCAATCCCGCAGAAACACTTGGTGCAAATAGTTCACGATACCATACCCTGTGGTCATTATCCACAACCTCTCCCGAATTTTCACCTTTAAGAATCTTTTTCGTACTTTCTTTTACGACTTGGAACGCTTGCCAATACCCCCGTGCAGCCATGGCATTACGTTGTTCAGCATCGGAAGAATCTTCATCGGGTTTCCAATTGTCTATTTTTACTTTTTCTATTAATTCATCCGTAACTTTATATCCCTCAATAGAAAGCGAATGGTAAGCATCCAACTTATATTGTGCGTCTATATTTTTCAAGCAAGCGTCAATGTCTGTATGGGTATGTTTGCTTTCGCGGAAATTGGAAATAACCACTTCCCGCATTTTATTCCACATTAATTTCAACCTCATAACATAAGGGGAGGTAATGCGGGAATACTCAATAGAACTTCGGTCTTTAAAAGGGTCTTCTTCCCGGATGTCGTACCCCAAACTTTTCATCGTGTTGATTATCTCGTCGGCAGCAGAGGTATGACCGATATTCCGAAACGCACCTGCTAACCTTCCGGCCTTTGTTGTATTCCCATTCTCGAGCACTTTTTTCATAATATCGCCAACATCAGACACCATTGCCAGGCAAGTTCGGGCAGCCACGCTATCCAATCGAAAGAAATCGGGGCTACATTCAAGTAAAGCTTCCGGCAAGGAATATAAGTTCAGACCTAATTGAGGTTCTTTGTATATAGGGTTGGCTATTGATGACTTAAAATACAGCATTGATGTGCCATACAGTAGATTGGCAATATTGTTCGTCCCTTTGGCTACACGAATTATAACCTGCTTTGGAACTGTTCTGTTTCCACTGTAAATGGATAAAGACTGGTCAGCGGACAAACACCACTCCTCGCCAAATCTTGAGTTTGCGTACTCCGATATGAAATACCAGTATGAAGTGTACCAATTTGTCGTATCTCCCGACAAGCTGTCCGGGCGTGATGTAATATACCAACCTTTCATCACCTCTTGAATAAAACCATTTTTCAGAAGTCTGCTAAGATGAGTGCGAGACAGGTCAGATGACTTTATAACAGCAAGACCATTTTCAGTTTGCAGTTTCTGTAACTCTTTTAGCGATTCCGCTAATCTTTCTTGAATTGATGCCATGTCTATATTGTTTGAAATGTTACTCTTATTTATTGCCGTTTTAATACTCTTGTATTACGTAGAGTATATACTCTTTTATTATGCCGCGCGATTACTCTTTTAATTTGCAAATGTACGCTGTTTTTATGAATTGGAAAAATTGTATTATTTTGAATGCTATTGATTTCGTAAAATTGATTTCTCTCCCAATCGTGTTTAATCGGCATCAATAATCATATTCAGACTGCCACTATAGGTCATTTTTTCGTATTTGAGGCTTATGGGGTATCATGTCAATCGTTCGGCAAAGAACTTTTACCTTCCGCTTTTAAAAAAGGGCCGTCCCGTTCTGAGACGGCCCCGGCTTACGTACATCATCATACACGTGTGGATTTCATGCATAATGGATGACGCTTATTGTTTGACCATCGAATTGACATCTTGTTAGGATTTCAAGGATGCCATATCAATGACAAAACGATATTTTACGTCTCCTTTCAATAGGCGCTCATATGCGGTATTTATATCCTGAATTTTTATCAATTCTATATCTGATACAACCAATATCTATAATTATATTACGAATAATTGACTAATCAATATTAGGTGTAAAAAAATTATTGTGTATTGTTGTAAATCGTATTCAACACATTTTCAAAAGTTTCATATTCCTGGTCGTCAATATCAGACAAAATGGAATCTTCCCATTTTTTAATGCAGTCCAATACTTGAGGGATCAACTTTTTCCCTTCGTCGGTAATGAGGATACTGTTTTTCCTCATGGTAACCGGAATACGTTTGACCAATCCCTTATTTTCGAGGATGTCCAATGTGCGTTTAATGGCTGCCACGTCCTTGTACACCTTTGTAGCCAGTTCCTGCTGGCTTAAACCGTCTTTCTCGTAGAGGACTTTGAGAACGATGTATTGCGAATGGGGGAGATCGATTCCCTCATGTTTCACCAGACTGTTAAGACTGGCCGCCATTGCATAAGATGCACGGGCAAGCAAAAATCCCAATGTCTGTTTTCTTTCTTTCATGGCTGCAAATATAAACAAAAAATTGATTAGTCAATATATTTGTGTTGATAATTCACGGCAATACATTGTTAAATATTGATAGTTCAACCTCCTGAATCCTACTCAATTTCTAAGAACGCACTATCCAAACAGGCAGAGAAAGATATGGTGAGTTTGTTCAAACCGGAGTTAAATGTTTATATAAAGGTATTGTCTCTGATCGAAGAGATTTCAGAACATCCCTTCACCGCATATTGTCGGGTGGCAAGAGGTATTTCTATCTTGTTTATGCTAAAAATTTAGTAGAAATGCTCCCTTTTTCGCCACATCGTGTATTGCCACACCTTGAAGATGGCACTCCCGTTCTATTCTTTTTGCGGCATATCCCGGTATTGAACTGTCCAGGACAATCATTGCGGGGCTGAACAGCGCAAATATTTTGTTGGTATCAAAGGATGCTTGTCGGGACAGGATCAGGATATCTAATGGAAATGGTTTTCCGGCATAGTGGGCAGGAAAATTGGTTTCCGATATCAGTAGGATACTTTTTTCAGGGTGGGGAATAAAGCTATTCTCGGGAATATTGGGGTAGTGGCGTTTATTGTTGTGAAAAACGGCAATATCACTTTGGCCGGGACTATTGAATACGGTGAGTTGCGGTGCCGGGCAGGTTATATTTTTATAGGTGATTGTGAACTGGAAAAAGAGTAAGACAGTCAGTGAAATGATCAATGGCCGGGGTCGCCGTGAAAAAAGAAACCGGGTAACAGCATAGATAAATAGAAGGAGGAGTATAAGTTGGAGAAAAGATATTTTTTTGTCGGATATCTGGGCCAAAGGGATCGATTCGGAGATATAGACGATCCTCAATAATAGTTCGATCAGGTTTTTTTCTATCCATTCAAAGAAAGTATATAACACCGTGATGAGATCCCATTGGAGGGAGCGGAGTAATCCGAAAATGATGAGTGGGAATACAGCATAAATGATCATGCCGACCAGAGGCACCACCAGCATATTGGTGATGAAAAACCAGGTGGGGAATGTGCCGAAATGGTAGAGTACCAGCGGGAAAACACCCAATTGTGCGGATGTGGTGATGCAGAATAAATTCCAGGTGTATTTCGCGGCCCTGTTCCGGGTCCGGAAGAGCTGGAGTAACTTTGGATTGAAATAGAGGATGGAGAATACGGCGCTGAAACTCATCTGGAATCCTACGTCGAACAGGGAGGATGGCCGGAAGATAAGAATAAAAAAGGCAGCCGCAGCCAGTGAATTATAGGAGAACCCGTTGCGATGATGCAGATTTCCTATGCTGAATAGCGTGAGCATGATAGCCGCGCGGACTACGGAGGGTGACATCCCCACCATAAAAACAAACCCCCACAACGCTATAATGACTAACCATTGGCGGATAATAAATCCGTAGCCGCTTTTTCCAAAAAAAGAAAATAACAAGCTGATAACCGCGTAGATGATGCCTACATGCAATCCGCTTAATGCCAGCACATGAGCCGTGCCCGATGCCCTGAATGCCTCTTGTAGATCATTGGACAGGTGGACTTTGTAGCCGAGGGTAAGCGCACAGATAAACGCATAAGCGTCACCCTCCAGGTCAAAAGAGCGGTAGAAATCAAGCGCTTTGCCTCTTAACCGTTGGGCCATAACAGGAATGCTCTTCATTTCCCTTCCGGTTTTCTGCCAGTCAACCGCGGGAATATAGCCTGATCCCGCAAAACCTTTGTTCTTCATATATCCGACATAATCAAAATCATCCGGATTACCAAAATTCCTGAATGGTTCCACTCTCGACAGGAAGACTATTTCATCACCGGGATTTAATCCTCTGGCCTCATCGGTTTGCTCTAAATAGAGAACCAATTTCTTTTCTCCGGGAGAGGATGTTTTTACATTCACCGCAATGCTTCGTGGTTTCACCTGGGGGATGTCGAGCACGATGCCGAGGTCATATTGTCCATAACCGGGAGGTGTGAGTTGAGTGGATTCAGTATGTTGCCGAATCTGGTATAGAGGCAGGGAAAAAATAAAAAAGCATGCCCCTGCACCGAACAGCCATCTGAGTTTGTATTGATTGTTGTGCGGGATAAAGCATGACAGAAGCATACACGACGATCCTATCAAGGCTATTAGTAGGGATGCAGATAGAATTCCGGGAAAAGCCGTTCCTGTAATGATGACGGCAATCAGGGGAAGCAAGAGCCGGAAGAAGGGTGTTTTTCCGATCACTGCATTCATAATAATTAGACTCTTTCGAATGTTTCCTTGTTATCAGGGAAAAATAGTTTTATAGCATTTTTAATTGGTGGATAGTCTCTTCAGGATGTGCTGAGGAGAATACAAAACTCCCGGCCACCAGCACATCGGCGCCTGCATCCACCAACCGTTTGCCTGTTTCCAGATTTATCCCGCCATCTACCTCAATCAGGGTAGAGGTCCGTTGTCGCAGTATCATCTCTTTAAGCATGGCCGTTTTCCTGACGGAATGTTCGATAAATTGTTGCCCTCCAAATCCAGGATTCACCGACATCAGAAGCACCATATCCAGGTCGGGAAGAATATCTTCGAGTAGCGATACAGGTGTATGAGGATTCAATGTGACAGCCGGTTTCATCCCTTTTTTCCTTATCTCCTGTATTACACGGTGCAGGTGCGTACAGGCTTCATAATGCACATTCATGTAGGTAGCTCCCGTGGCAGCAATCTCATTGACAAACTTTTCAGGCTGCACGATCATCAGGTGTACATCCAATGGTTTGGAAGTTACTTCTTTCAGCCGGTCGATTACCGGAAATCCGAAAGATATATTGGGTACGAAAACGCCATCCATTATATCCAGATGAATCCAGTCCGCCTCGCTGCGGTTCAGCATTTCGATGTCCCTTTCCAGGTTCAGGAAATTAGCCGCCAACAGGGACGGCGCTACAATTGTACCCATACATTTCAATATTTATCGATTCAAAGGTAGGGAAAAATGATGATGGCACAAAGAATTTTCCTGTGATTTGCTCAATAGTCAAATGCCGAAGTTGTTGTTCTCTTCTTCTATGGAAATGAAAAAATCGAAATCGATATCGGATATACTTTTTTCAGTTTCAAATTTCACGACCCCCAACTTCCGGTAGTAGTTGATTATTTTTATTCCGGAAGCCTTCAATGTTCTGCTGACTTTCGCAAAAGAAACTCCCCCCTTCAGAACCGCAAAATAGGTGTTCATGTCCCCATCATTTTATTACTTGTATCAACCCTTTGCCGATATCCCTATATTTCAGCTTTTCTATCGGTTTCGCATTATTCTCAAGTAATCCCCATATTTCCCGTGCCGTTAGATTGGGGAACTGTTCCATATACAATGCTGCCACACCCGACACGAATGGGGTTGCCATGCTTGTTCCGCTAAGCGACTCGTAGTTATCCGAACTCCCATTTTTCTGCGGATATGCGCTCAAGATATTAACCCCGGGTGCACATATATCGATATTCCCACCGGTAGCGGCATTGATTCCTGCATTGGAGAAGCGCGCAATCTGCATCTCTTTGTCGATGGCTGCGACCGCCATAATGGAAAGCGAATTGGCGGGCACTGAGACAGGAGCGAGCGATGCAGGCCGGTTGCTGTCGTTACCGGCAGCGGCAATGAGAAGAGAATTGTTGTCCAACGCCTTTTTACCGATGGTCTCGAAAAGTATGGAAGGTTTTTCATTCAACTTTGCGGGTGCTGCCAGCGAGAGGGAGATAATTCTGAATTGTTTCGTAATCGCCCAATCGATGGCATCGACGATACTGCTGGTACTCCCTTTGCCTTTGTCTGAAAGTACTTTGCCTATTTTCAGGTTGCTGTCTTTGGCGATACCATACCGTTTGCCGGTATCGTTCCGGACATTGCCACAGGCAATGCCGCCACAATGTGTGCCGTGCCCGTTAGGATCTCTATCCCAATCCTCACCTTCTATAAAGGATTTTCCTTCGATTTCCCTACCCGCAAAATCGGGATGTTGTATCTCGAAACCGGTATCCAGTATGCAAATGTTGACCCCTTTGCCGGAGAACAGCGTATCGCCCATGCCGATGGCTTTTAATCCCCATTCCAGTTCTGTGGCAGATACCGATGGCTGTTGAGCGGGTTTCTTGCGTATGGTGCTTTCCAGTTCCAGAATTTTGTTTTTTAACGCGTCAATATCCATCTTCAGCTCTTCGATAAGGGATAATTCGTCCGCCACATAGAAATCCCGTTCCTTTTCGAAATAGACGATAGGGCTTTTCTTGTCGGTCAGCGACAGGGAGAGCTGCTTTTCATCCACATCGTCTACCACCATCATGCTGAGGTTTTTATATAGTACGGCATGGCTGTTGTCGATAATGTTAAACGAACGGTTATCTCTCGATAGGAGTTCCGACGATGTGACACTCACGGCAAACTCCTTTTCCACGCTTCTGATCGTTGATTCATGCTGGTTGTCCAGCAGGACTATATATCTGTTCCTTTTCATATGGTTAAAATTATTGATTTTCAATTTCATCCGGATTTTTCTACGCTCAACAGAGTCAAAACAAGTTTTGTCTCTGTATTCACTTATCGAAAAAGTTCAAATGTATCATATGAAACTCGCGACATTGACTACGTCGATTACTTCGTAATTCATGATCTTGGGTGAAGTCATGTTCATGCTCGTTTCATAATGCTTTGTTGATGATTTCGTCCAGCAGGAGATAAATGTCTTCTGTAATGAGATGTGCGTGCAATTTCTTGTTAATAAACGAAATAGACCCGTTTTGGGAGAGTAGTGAACTCCAGAACAGTTCTATTTTAGGAATCGAATCCAGCCCTTTCAACTGTTCATCGGTCAGAAACCCTTGCTGATAGAGGTTGAGCACTAAGTTGGAGAGAATCTCTTTTCCTTCCTCAAGTTTTACAATTTCTTTTCTGTACATTTCCTGTAACAGTGTATCAACGGTCTCAATTCCGTGATAGGAAAATCCCCACAATAGCTCGCGCTTGCCTGATTTTATCTTTTCCATTTTCGAGGGGTCGAAACCTCGTCTCACCGTATGAAGCATACTTGTTATCCGCAGTATTTCCGATTCACTGGCATTTTCGCCCCTGTCCTTGAAATAACCGGATAATTTATTCAGAAAAACAGTGAATCGCTGATCGAAGTCGAACGACTTGTCGGCATAGAGTTTTTGCGTCTGATTGAATTCGGCAAAAAACGCTTCGATCACTTTAACCTTATTATGGATAAATTCCTGCATCTATTCAAAAATAATTTCTTCCACCTGTTTTCCGTCTTTATCGGTGAATATTACCAGCCTCAATCCCTCTTCTTCCATTTCCACATGAAGGTTGATGAACAGCTTGTCTTTGTCTTTGTCTTCGGCCTTGGATGTGTTGGGGTCGATGAAAATGTCGTTTATCTTGGTGGATACCAGAGAGAAATTATGGCTGATGGTGTCTGTAAGGATTTTCTTCATTTCCGTATCCTCTGCGCTTGCAGTGGTGTCCTGAGGTCTGAACCTGCCGACTGACAACGACTTTATTTGCGGAAACAAATCAATCTTCTTTATCTCGTCATCAATATTTTTAACCAATCGTTGATCTTTTGCTTCAAGCGTTTTAAAGAGTTGTTTGAATTCATCATTTTGTATTTGTTCCTTGGTAATTGGGGCAATGTTAAGTTGTTTTTCCTTATTCACTGCCTCGATTCTCTCATTTACGTCGTTCAGAAATTTCGACTCATCAAGTTTGAAGTCATATTTCGACGACGAACTGATATCCGTAATTTTTAGTGGAATATCCATCTTTACACTTGGAAAAGCATACCTTGGCGTCTTGAAATATTTCAAATACTCATGGTTTGCATATTCCTTGGCGACAAGGATCGCATTTTCATCGGCTTTTTTACGAGCCTGAATTATCTCCTTATTGAGATAATTCAGGTAATCAGACAGCTTAATCATTTTGGTAAAGTTTATTGTGAGAGGATGCCAAGCACTTTCTCCAACCCTGCTGGCATTTCATCGTTAGTGGCACGCACTTTTACCCCCAGAGAATATTCTTTCTCTATTTTCACGCCGGTCGACGTTGATCTCTTATAAGATACGTCCACACTGAAATTTACTTTGGCAAATAAACTTGCGAAGCCACCCGTACCGCCGCTGGTACTGGTTTTAATGCCGAACTCGTCGTCCACCTTCCTGGTGTAGGTGGATTTCAGTTTCACGTTGAAATCTATTTCACACGAATCAATCCTGAAAGAAGGCACGTTTAGCAGTGCGATAAAAGGAACGGAGAGTTCCACGTCTTGCTCCGTGAAAGGCTCTTCATCGGGCGTTTCGTCTTCATTCACATAATCGGGATTGGGGGCTTTCCTTTTGTACTTGAATTCCACCATTCTCAATTTCTTCTCTCCTGTTGTTTCATCCACGGTTTCGAAACCGACCTCGTTGATGAAACTGACTGTGGAAACCGACGCGTTTGTCTGTGCTTTCACACACGCGTCCAGCGGGCCGCCAATGATCTTTGCGAAGTCGATACTACCCAGTTCGGCGACAAAATTGGCTCCTGATGCGTCGGCAGTCCTGAAGAAATCGTCGTCGGCAGCCATTTGTCCAAAAATGAGTTTGATGGTGTCGGAAGAGATTCTGGCAAATGAATTTTCCCACTGGGGATCGTATCCGGTTTTAAAACTATCTATGATGTCGAGGATATCCTTCT
Organism: Proteiniphilum sp.; assembly: GCF_040307845.1. Classification (GTDB taxonomy): domain Bacteria; phylum Bacteroidota; class Bacteroidia; order Bacteroidales; family Dysgonomonadaceae; genus Proteiniphilum. Next base: position 28,611 of record NZ_JAWRIS010000020.1, on the reverse strand, counting down.
TCGTGAAGTTTTGCAATTCCGAAGGAGCTATCCCGTTCACCTGTTCATAGACAGATGGAGTCAATGCCGTCTCCAATCCTGTTAACATCTCAATCAATTCTTTTTTTGTTTTTTTGGAGTAATCTTGCTCCAAAACCGATTTTAAAGTTTTCATACGCTTATTTTATTTGTTTACATTATGGTGTATGGAACTCGCGATAATCATGCACCAGGGTGTAATGATATTCATGCTCGTTTCATACGCTTTGATTTTTTAATGGAATAATGAAAAATGACAGGTTTACTTATAGTTGTATGTTAAACATAAAGGTCGTTTTATCTGGTTGTAAACAGGGCGTAATCATCCATACGGCTGATGTCGGTGATCAATTTTACCGTATCCCCCTCAATGTCATTCCTGTCTCCACCTTCGATGTCCTGTATCTTTTGGATTTCTTGTCGACCCTGTGGCTCGGCCCTCTCCCAATGAATTGCGAACATGGCGAGTAATGTGCACAATCCAGTCATGCTGAAAAATTGAATTACTTTTTTCACTTTGCTTGATTTTTTATTATTTATCCAAAATCTTGTTCGCAAATTTACATATGACAGGGGCAGGATTGTTAGGATTTTTCGATCATGAATTTGTAAAAAATAAGCATTAACAATAATTTTTTTTGTATTATTTATGCATTGGAAAGCGTTAACTTATTGGTTGATAGTGAAGAAAAAGTACAATTCTACGGTTTTTGAAATAAATGCTATCTTGGCCAACGACGGTATTGGGAAGGAGTAACGCTGGTATATTTCTTGAAGATACGTGAAAAATAGGCTACATCATAGAACCCGCACTCAGCGGCTATTTCCGCGACCGATTTGTTCTCGGATATCAGCCTCTTTTTGGCATAGTCAATTCGTAGGTTGTTGATATAAAGTGATGCAGTATAGCCGGAAACGGCACTCAGCTTCCGGTTCAATTGAGAAGGGCTCATACATAGTTTTTCGGCAAGCGATACGGTAGAAAAATGAGGATTACGCATCTCAAGATAGATGATATCCGTTGCTTTTTGAAGAAAATCCATGTTGATATCTTTAACGGGAGCCTCCTCTTTCTTGAAGATAGAGCGCATGTATTTTTTCTTGAGCAAACGGCGTTTTTCAAGTAGGGTTTCTATCTGTATCAGTAGCTCATCTGGATGGAACGGCTTACGGATATACGCGTCGGCACCCTGTTTCAAACCTTTTAACTGGTCGTCCATCCCACTTTTTGCCGTCAAAAGTATCACCGGGATATGATTCAATAATTCCGATTCGCGAATCTCGTTACAAAAAGTCAACCCGTCTTTATTGGGCATCATGATATCCGATATAATGATGTCGGGTACCAATTCGGTAGCTAATTTCAATCCTTCAATCCCGTCCCGTGCCGTTGTGGTATTGTATTGGGGTGAAAGCAGGGCCCTTATATAAAGTGTTACATCCTCATTGTCCTCAATCAGCAAAATATTAGTATGAGTGTCTGTCCTGATCAATTCTTTTTTGTCTTGTACGAAAAGTTGATCGTCTTTTCGCATGGTTCTGCTTGTCTCCGGCGGATAAGATTTTGTTTCATGTCCCGGATTCCATGCCGGCAATATCTTTTCTGTAGATTGGTTCAACGGCAGTCTCACCGTGAATGTTGAACCTCTCTTTGCTTTACTTTCCACTGTGATTTTCCCATGCATGATTTCAACTAACTGACGTGTGTAACTCAATCCGATGCCACTCCCCATTTTCTTGTCGGATTGCCCTCCCTGATAAAAGAGGTCAAAAATCCGCTCAATCTCCTCTTCCGGAATTCCTTCACCTGTGTCAGCTACTGCCAACGAGATTTCCTTGTTTTTCACTGATGAAACCGATACCGAAATTTCACTTCCCGGGGGACTGAATTTTAAAGCATTTGATAATAAGTTTTGTAGAATATCATCGATATAATGTGGAATGAAGTCCATTTCGATAACCGGTTCGCTGCTCGAAAGAGATAATTTGATATTGTTGTTCTGTGCGTACAGCCGGAACGAATCTACTATCATCCGTACATACACCACAATATTCCCTTTTCTCCATTCAGGGTTGTCCATTCCCGCGTTTATTTTTGCCATATTCAGCAATTGGTTCACTAATGCAAGCAAATGGCTACCTTGCCGGTCTATGGCTTTCAGGTAATGATTGGATTCGGCTTGCGTAAGATTTTTCTGTTCCCGCAGGTATTTACTCAACCCGAGTATTACGGTGAGCGGAGTACGGAATTCGTGTGTGATATTGGTGAAAAAATTGGTCCTTAGTTGGCTGAGGTTACGGAGGATTTTATTACTCTTCGTGCGATGGATGTATGCATAAAAAAGTGATGCCGATAACAGCACAAGCAGGAAGACAAAGATGATGGAAGCGTTGAGGATGATTTTTTTCTGCCGGTTTTCCATCTCGTTACGGATATTCAGTTGAGCGATGTACTGTCTGTTTTTATCGCGTTCGTAGTTTATACGCATATCTATAACATGGTTTAAATTTTGCATATTCCGGACGGTATCCTGGTAGGCCTCACTGAGTTTGTAATGATGCAGCGCTTCGGCAAAATTGCCCCTTTTCTGATTGTAGTTATGCAAAAGATCATATGTCTCCGACAGGTGTTGCGGGGATTGGATGTTGCTGGCGGCTTCTTTTGCCAGATCAATAAATTTTTTCGATTCTGCAAAATCATTTTTTGCCAACCGGATGCGTGCTATTGCCAGGCACGCCTCCAGCCAGTGCCATGTGTCGGAGATATCTCCCATGATTTCGTAAGCCTGCTGATATTCGCGTTCAGCTACATCATATTGTTCCTGCAGTTCATAAATATGGCCGAAATGGATATGGCATAATCCGATTCCTAACTGCGATTTGGCAATCAGGTTTTGCTCCATGGAATGTTGATAATAGACAAAGGCCGAATCATACATCTGTTTTTCCTGGAAGATGGCGCCGATATTGGCCCAATTCATGGCCTGTCCCACCGGGCTGTTCAGTGCTTTTTCCTCGGCAAGTGCCTCACGGAACAGCCTTTCCGCTTCCTCATAATTGCCAAATGAAAGATGGATGATGCCGATGCCGTTCAGCGCCATTACGCGGTTTTTTCTCCCCCTGTATTCATATCTTCCGGAATAGGCTTCGGCCATTTGTAACGCCTGGTAATGATAACCGGAGGCCTCCGGAAAAGCGCCGATCCTCCGGAAATCAGTGCCTAAACTATTCAAGGCTTCCGTAATACCTGTGGTGTCATTGAGATTGTAAGCGGCAGCCAATCCTTGTTGATGGTAAGTGATGGCATTCGAGAAATCGGACGACTCCCGCAACCGTCTTCCCAGTTCTATGCACAGTACTGAAATTGCCACTTCGTCTTGCGAAGCCACGCTTCGATCCAGCAATAGACGAATGGAGTCGGTAGGGAAATCCGGTGAAATCTTATCTTCCCATTTTTTCTTATTCTCCGCCGGAAATTGCCACTCGTTGTTGTTCTGCGCGCATGAAAGAGTGAAGTATAAAACAAGCAGGATCACCCCCGTTTTTGTCATAACAGGAATACCGCTGGAACCTGATGCGGTATATCGACGAGATAATCCTAATTGTAAGAGCATTGCTATGATTTATGCGCAAATATAAATAAAAAATTGAATCAGCAAGCAACATAAAATTTTTTAACTGAGAAAAAAGGAAGGGATATGGAAAATAGGCGGAAAAGTGTGACAGGTATCAACAGATTGTAAGCCGCAATACCCTAAAATAATGATACAAGCTGAAAAAAATAATAATATATAGGGATTGTGGAGGGGGACAATTTCCGATAACTTTGTCGCAAATTTATCAATAATAAATTCAATGTAAATGAAAAAGATCAGTTTTTTAGTGTTGCTCAGCGTTTTATTTATTACAGCGTGTGATGATGATGAAAAAGAGCCTGCTCTTCCGGGCGATGTGAAGGATATTCAATTTATTGACACCAGATCATATACCGATTGGGTGTATTTCTCTTTTTCAAAAGGTGAAGTGGTGACTGTGACTGACTATAAGAACGACCTTTCATGGGATATTGCTTTCCATCGTGGTGATGTTCGCTTGAACGGAGGTGAATCAGGTAAAGGAAAAGGAGAAGGGTTCAATACCCAAAAAACAAGTTGGAGTGCTGTAACTGAAGCACCCACCAGTGGTTATATAAAAGATCAGGTCGGAAAAATTACAACGGCATTTACCGGAGATGGGATAACGGAAGATGATCAGCCTTTTTCCCAGACAGTTACAACATGGTTGACGGTTGATACGAGCAACCCACCTCCCAAATACACCGTGCATAATTGGATTTATGTAGTGAAAGCTGCAGACGGTAACTATGTAAAACTATGGTTATACGATAATAAGAATGAGAAGAATGCTGCGGGTTATGTTAGTTTCAGGTATCAGTACAATGCAAGCGGAGCAACAAATTTCTAACAGAGTATAACAAGAAAAGATTGGCAAGATTGTCTGATAGTTTTTACTGTCCAGGCAATCTTGTCTTTTAGGTAAGAGGTATGAGGATAATTCTATTGACAATGTTTCTTATGGCCGGTGTGACACTTTATGCTCAGCACCAGCGGATAGAAGGACGGATTGTTGATTGCAGGTCACAAAAAGGGATACATCTTGTCAGCGTAGGGATACTTGGCACAACAAAAGGAGCTATTTCCGACGAATCAGGAAAATTCGTTATTGAAGGGGTGCCGGAAGGTGAATATACTTTCGCTGTTTCATCTATCGGTTATGAGGACAAACGCATTCCGGTTTCTATTCCTATCCGAAGTGGCAATCCGGCAATCACCATATCATTGTGTGAGCAAGCCATCGATCTGGATCAGGTGGTTGTGACGGCAACCCGTACCGAGCGATTGCTGAAAAATGTGCCTATACAAACCCAGATGATTTCGGCCAAAGCCATTGAGCGTATGCAGGTCATTAATTTCAGGGATTTGCTGGAATATGAATTACCCGGCGTGGAGTTTACGAACAATGGTGGTTACGCCAATATCAATATGCTCGGTTTCGGTGGTAAATATGTATTGTTCCTGGTGGACGGTGAACGGATGGCGGGTGAGACATTCGACAATATAGACTACAACCGGGTGGATATGGATAATGTGCAACAGATTGAGATTGTCAAAGGTGCGGCATCCTCCCTCTATGGTTCCAATGCAGTCGGTGGAGTGATCAATATAATTACCCAAAAGCCTCAGAAAACATTTGAGACAGGAGCCAATATGAGATTGGGTAGTAATAATGAGCGAAACTACCGCTATTCGGTAGGATCGCGTAGAAAATGGGGATATGCAAATTTGACGGCATCGTTCAAATCCATGGACCCCTATTTGCTGAAAGACCGGAAGCCACTGACTCAATGGTTTGCTAATGGAGATAAAGTGGAATATCCTTTAAGTGAAACCTATATTGCCGGTTACAAGGATTATAGTATTAATCCCCGGATAGGCATAGATATCTCTGAGAAATTGCATATAGAAACAAAGGGGGGATATTATTACAAGGAGAGAAATCCCGGAGGTTTGGACGGGACAAAAGTAACCGACCGCTACTACAACTATTCGGGTGGATTAAAAGCTGATTACAAAATATCGGATGACCAGCATTTACAGATTTCCGGAAATTTCGATCGGTATGACAAGTACAAATATTACAAACTATTGACCGAAAAGGAAAAAACTTATGAAAACTCCCAACAACGATTCAATGGGATGTATACTCTTTCTTTTGGAGCGGGGCATTCGTTGGTAGCCGGTGTCGAATATTTTTCCGATAACCTGATGACATTTATGTTTGAGAATGACGGGAGCGAGGCAAAGCGCGATGCGCAGACTTACGCCATTTACACTCAGCAGGAATGGCTATTGGCAGAGAATTTCACACTCGTGACCGGTCTTCGTTACGACTATCATTCGCAATTTAAGGGACACCTTACACCCCGTTTAACTGCGATGTTTAAACCTACTTCCCGCTTTACACTTAGGGGTGGGTATTCAGGCGGTTTCCGTTCGCCTACGCTTAAAGAGTTATACACCGATTGGTTCCATCCTGACGGTGGAGGGTTCCAGATTATTGGTAATAAGGATATGAAAGCGGAGAAAAGTAATAATTTCAACCTCTCAACCGAAATATCTCTTGGCAAAACAGTTATCACGGGTATAGCCCAGTATTCACTTATCGAAAATATGGTGAGTACACTGTGGCTAAACCAGGATACGGTATTGTATGCTAATATCGGTGATGCCAAAGTGCTGAGTACGGAACTGTCGGTTACCAGCCAGATAAACAATAATCTGTCCCTTCGAGGAGGTTATTCCTATGTGCACGATAATCTTGGAAAAAGATCCATAATCCGTCCTCATTCATTTACCGCCCGGATAGATTATATCATTTCTGTATTTGGAAAATATAGTCCTACGGTCAGTTTCAGCGGAAAATACTTCAGCGGAATGGATATATACGGAACCGGAGACATAACCGACACAGATAACGAAACGGGGATAGAGCAGGAAGTTAGCGAAGAATACAAGGTGGAATACGACGGGTATACTATTTGCCGCTTGTCATTTGCGCAGGCGTTTCCATTCAACCTCACGTTAAATGCAGGTATAAATAATCTCTTCGATTACAAGACAAAATTTTCAAGTTTCTATTCGAGTATATCGCCTGGTAGGACCTATTACATCGGATTAAAATGGAAGTTGTAAAGAAATTCTCAAAATATATAAAGCGTTCATCTATATCAATATGAAACGAGCATAAAAACCATTCTTACCCAAGAATGATTATTGCGAGTTCCATACGATACATTTGAAAGTCAATAATTTAAATCGAATGAAAAAGAAATATACACTTATTGCTTTATGCGCTTTGGTCATTATCGCGATAGGGTGGATAGTCTGGCAGAAAATGGCTTCTCCCACCCGGATCGCACTCTATAACTTCCAGCCTTTCCAGGTGTCGAACATCTCGTTGTCGAACAGCGATAAATTTATCAAATTCGAGGAAGTTGCGGCAGAGGAAGCCGGTAAGCTGAAGAATTACGATTTCGTGCTGGGTTTCGGCATGGGGCTGAAAGTGTCGGAAGAGCAGCGGGCACAAATCCAGTCGGCGGCCGACAAGGGTACGCCGATTTATATGTTTGCCGTGACCAATCCGCAGAATAATATCTGCAACTTAGACAGTGTGGACCTGGAACAGATCTCCGGTTACCTGAATAGTGGCAATAAAACCAACTACCGGAACATGGCGCGTTATATCCGCCGGAATATCGACCGGAAAATTCTTTTTGTCGCCGAAGCAGAACCGGTGGTAGAGAGCGTGTCGGACGCGCTTTTTCATATCGATGAGAATGTATCCTTTGAGGAGGTGGATGAATATGAGGCCTATCTCAAAAAGGAGGGCTTTTACAAGGAAGGAGCCGCTAAGGTCGCCATTGTGGCGGGTATCCATGACCCGTTCAGTGGCAATAAAGAACATCTGGACAGCCTGATCGCTTCCCTTCAGCATTCGGGGTTGAATGTCTATCCCATCTCTTCATTTACCAAAAGGATGGATTTCCTGGAGCAGGTGAATCCCGATGCGGTGATTTATTTCCCACACGGACGCCTCCTGATGGGGCAGCCGGATGTATTCGTGGAGTGGCTGAAAAGCCGGAACATTCCTATCTTCGCACCGATTACCATCCTGCAGTTGAAGGAAGAGTGGATGAAAGATCCGATGGGCATGTTCGGCGGATTTATGGGGCAGACCATTGTCATGCCCGAACTCGATGGTGCCATTTATCCCTATTCATTGGTGGCACAGGAAAAGAACAGCGACGGCCTGTATGTGTTCAGGACAATCCCCGACAGGCTCGCAAGCTTCACCGAGATCATCAACAATATGATCGCCCTCAAAGAGAAGAAGAACGCCGAGAAGAAGGTCGCCATCTACTATTTTAAAGGAGCGGGACAGGAAACCCTGGCGGCACAAGGACTGGAGACTGTGCCTGCCCTCTATAACCTGCTGAAACGGTTGAAAGCCGAAGGATATCAGGTGGATAACTTGCCGGCGACAGAAAAAGATTTCGAGCACCTGTTGATGACACAGGGATCGGTGCTAAACACCTATGCCGAAGGGGCATTCGACGATTTCTTAAAAAACGGCCATCCTCAATTGGTGAAAAAACAGGATTATGAGGCTTGGGTAAACCGTTCCTTGTCGAAGGAATCCTATAAAGAGGTGACCGATCTGTACGGTGAAGCACCAGGCAGCTATATGAGCGTGGTGCAGAACGATGAAGAATACCTTGCCGTGGCACGCATACAATTTGGGAATGTAGTCTTGTTGCCACAGCCTATGGCGGCGCTGGGAGATGATGATTTTGCCATCGTGCACGGGGCAAAGATGCCGCCTCCCCATACCTATATCGGTTCTTACCTGTGGACCCAGTACGGTTTTAAAGCCGATGCCTTGGTCCATTTCGGTACGCACGGCAGCCTTGAGTTCACACCCCAAAAGCAGGTGGCGTTGAGCAGTAACGACTGGGGCGACCGCTTGGTGGGTACCATTCCCCATTTCTACTATTACACCATCGGTAATATCGGTGAAAGCATGATGGCGAAACGCCGTTCGTATGCCACTACCATCTCCTACTTAACCCCTGCTTTCACCGAAAGCCATACCCGCTCTCAGTTCAAAACGTTGCAGGATAAGATACGGGAATATTACAAGAGCGATGAGACCGGGCAAGAAACAGCATCGCTGGAGGTGAAGAAGATTGCCGTGGCAATGGGTGTGCACCGCGATTTGCGTCTGGACAGCGTCCTTTCCAAGCCTTACACCATGGAGGATATAGAACGCATCGACAATTATGCCGAAGAGATTGCGAATGAAAAGATCAACGGGCAGTTGTATGTTTCGGGCGAGCCCTATACGCCGGAGAAGATAAACTCCACCGTATTGGCCATGAGTGCCGATCCGATTGCTTACAGCCTTTCCTCATTGGACAAGCAGCGGGGAAAAGTGACCGAACAGCAATTGAAGAGCAAGTCGTTCTTCACCCAAACTTATCTCGATCCGGCCAAAAATCTGGTCAATCAGGTGTTGGCGGGAAGAACGGTCAATGATGAGCTTATCTGTGCTGTGGCGGGTATTACCGCTGCGGAGTTGGAAGAAAGCAACGCTATTCTGAATCCGCCAAAAAGAGGTATGATGGCTGCCATGATGGCGGCTGGCGATAATGCTTCCAAACCGGACGGTGATGCCTCTAAAGCGGGAGATGATCCCGATGCGGCTGGTGATGGTTCCAAAATGGAAGCTAAAAAACCGGAAACGGGAATGTCCGGTGGCATGTCCAAAGGTGGCATGTCCAAAGGCAGTATGCCCAAAGGTGGCATGTCCAAAGGCAGTATGCCCAAAGATGGTATGGCTCAACGTCCGGGAGAAGAAACTTCTCAAGATTCCTCGGTAACAAAAAGGGAATCACCTACGGCGGGAATGGGCATGCCGGGACAAATGAAAGCGCCGGAATATACGAAAGAACAGAAAGAGAAAGCCCGCATGATTGCGGAGATAGAGCGTACGATCAATAATATCCGTCATTATAAATCGGCGTTGGAGAACAGTCCCGAACTGGAGTTCAAGGCGCTGCTCAATGCCATGTCGGGTGGGTATGTGGAACCCTCCTCCGGGGGGGATGCCGTGGCGAATCCCAATGCTGTTCCCACGGGAAAAAACCTCTATTCTGTCAATGCCGAAGCCACTCCATCTGAGGTGGCATGGGACAGGGGTGTAATGCTGGTCAATACCACGCTTGCCCAATACCGGAAGGAGCACGGCGAGTACCCCCGCAAGGTGAGTTATACTTTCTGGAGCAGCGAGTTTATCGAGAGTGAAGGAACCACCATCGCCCAGGTGCTGTACATGTTGGGTGTGGAGCCGGTACGTGATACCTACGGACGTGTTTCGGAACTCCGGCTGATACCTGCCGAGGAGCTGGGACGCCCCCGCATCGATGTGGTGGTACAGACATCGGGGCAATTCCGTGACTTGGCTGCATCGCGTCTGATGCTTATCACGAGGGCCGTGGAGATGGCCGCGGCGGCAAAAGATGAAAAATATGAAAACCTGGTGTCGAAAAGTACGGTGGAGATAGAGCATCAGCTGGTAGAACAGGGGATATCGCCCAAAGATGCCCGTGACATGTCCACCCGCCGCATATTTGGTGGAATCAACGGCATGTATGGTACCGGCATTCAGGAAATGATCACCAGCAGCGACAAATGGGAATCGGAAAAAGAGATTGCCGATGTCTATATCAACAATATGGGAGCGGATTACGGAAGCGATAAGAACTGGGGTGAATTTCAGGCAGGGCTCCTCCGCACGGTGCTCGCCAATACCGATGTCATCGTGCAGCCGCGCCAGAACAATACCTGGGGCGCGTTGAGCCTCGACCATGTGTATGAATTCATGGGCGGGATGAACCTGGCCATCCGGAATGTGACCGGCAAGGATCCCGATGCCTATTTTGCCGACTACCGCAACCGCAATAACGCGAAGATGCAGGACCTGAAAGAGGCCATCGGCGTTGAATCGCGTGCCACCGTGCTCAATCCCGCCTATATCAAGGAGATGATGAAAGGTGGAGCTTCCAGCGCCGCCCAGATTACGGAGGTGGTGACCAACACCTTCGGATGGAACGTGACCAAACCCAATGTCATCGACAACGAGTTATGGGACGAATACTATGATGTATATGTAAAGGACAAGTTCGATCTGGGCACAGAGGCCTTCTTTAGGGAAAAAAGCCCTGCCGTGCTGCAGGAAGTGACCGCCATCATGATGGAATCCGCGCGGAAGGGTATGTGGAAAGCCACACCCGAACAACTCGCCGACATTGCCCAACTGCATACCGACCTGGTAAAAGAGTTCGGCTCCACCGGTTCGGGCTTCGCAGGAGGAAATGCCAAATTGCATGATTACATCGCACAGAATGTAGACCCATCCGATGCCCAGACATATAACAGGCAGATCCGCGCGATGAAAACCGCGGGAGCCAATGCGAATGTGACCCCGGCAGGCACCGTTCTCAAGAAAGAGGAGGTAGGACAAATAGAAAATGGTGAAAAGAATTCACTCAATGGAGTCATTGTTGCCGCGGTAGTCCTTGTGGTATTTGTCATTCTTTTACTAATTTTGCGTCGAAAAAGAAGGAACTAATGTGCCAATTTTTCAATATGCCAATGTGCCAATTAGGGCGTTTCCCAATTATTCTCATTGGCACATTAGTCACATTAGTCACATTGAATTATGGAAATCATCATCCAGGTATTGATCCTGTTTATCATCATCAACGGCATCCTGAAACTTAGTTTCTGGGAATGGTGGCAGACGGTAATTTTTGGGGTAATCTGTGCGGCTTTCGTGGTCTGGGCGCAACAATATGCCATTGTCCAATCCAAAACACAGTTGCACGATTATCTCTCGAACCGCCACGCATTGCAGGACATGGCAGTGCTTATCACGGTTGAATCGGCCATCTGCCTCGCCTTTTGTTTTGCCGCTTTGATGGATATGTTTGGTAAGAAAAAAAAGCACTGGGTGCGGTTATTGTACTGGTATCCCAGTCTTTTGTTGTTTCCGGCGCTGTTTTATATACTGACACAGACTATCTTCAGTCTTTCCGGGATCGATTTCAATACTATAGCATATGCGATTGCCGGTATTACCCTTGTTATTATCCCCACTGCTTCTTACGGTATTAAATTTCTGTTGCCTGAGAAGGAATTACGGTTAGAAGTGCACTTCCTTGTAAGCCTTTTTGTGGCTGTATTAGGATTATTGACCACCGTAAACGGGAATGTGACTTATGCGGCGGTGAAGGAGCCGTTGAATATAAAGGCAGTTTTCTATTCCATTGTTCTGTTTGTATTATTATTTGCAATAGGGTATCTCTGGAACAGATATAAATGGAAATTTAGGAAGGGATTTAGAGGAATTAAAAAAATCAAATAATGGAAGTTATTTCAAAAACGCTATTCTGGGTAGCTAACAGCCTGTTGATACCCGATATTATTATTCTGCTGTTTCTGTTTGGGCGCTCGCTGCTGCTGATCGGCAGTTTTTACGACCAGTTCATGACCAAACGGAAAAATGACAAGGCAATAGGAAACAGAATCAAAGAATTATCGAATTTGAGTATGGACGAATTGAGGGCCGTCATGCCTAAAAACGATAACTCGCTTTTTATTAAATACCTGCGCGACTTGTTGACTACCACACCCAGCGAGGCATATTCTGATTTTCTGATTTCCAACTTCGAGAATGAAGCCGATAAGGACCTTGCCCTCTCAAAAATGCTTGCCAAAATGGGACCGGTACTCGGTTTGATCGGGACGCTTATCGCCATGAGCCCGGCCTTGGTGGGACTCTCCACCGGGGATATTTCCGGTATGGCGTACAACATGCAGGTAGTTTTTGCCACTACAGTTGTGGGGTTGGTAGTGTCTGCCATAGGGTTGGTTACATTGCAGACCAAACAGCGGTGGTATGCAAAAGATGTGAACAACCTCGACTACGTTTCCCGGATTTTAACCGAAAAAAACAGATGACATCATGAGTAGAAGACGAAGAATCAGCAAATTTTCGGGAGAAGAGGATACCGACCCGCTAAGCGTTATCGTGAACCTGTTTGATGTGGCGATGGTATTTGCCGTCGCACTGATGGTCGCCATGGTGATGCACATGAATATGACGGAAGTTTTTACGCAGGAAGATTATACTATCGTAAAGAATCCCGGAAAGGATAATATGGAGATCATCACTAAAGAAGGAAATAAAATCAGTAAATATACTCCTTCCGATGAGCAATCTACAGGCTCTAAAGGTCGTCGGGTAGGGGTAGCTTATGAACTGGAAAATGGTGAAATAATTTACGTGCCTGAATAGAAATCCCTTCACTTATTTGTCATAACACTTAAATCATCCCCTGTGATAATAATAGAGGATGTTGGCTATTGCTATATCTGCAAATTCTACTATTTGTGGGTATATATGGCTCTTTTCAGCTTGAAAAATACCTATTTCTTGCAATTGACGCCTATCATTATTGCCAGTATCTTTGTACCGTAATTTTAGGTAATCTCATTAATATAAAAAATGAATCAATTAAGAGGTCTTTATGTAAGGCTGATCGGGATAATCGTTTTTATTTTCTTTGTTCAATCTTTATTTTCACAGCAGGACCGCCAAACCGTTATTCGGGGAAGCGTAAAAGATAGTAAAGGTGCTCCGGTAGAATTTGCTACCGTCTATATAAAAGAAACACAACAAGGGACACAAACGGATCTTAAGGGTCATTTCCTTTTGCAGGTTGCACCGGGGAGTTATACGTTTTGTGTACAAATGATGGGGTATGAAACTTATGAACAACCCATTACCCTGAAGCCGGGTGAGAAAATGACTATTCCTGTGACGTTGGAAGAGAAGCGATATGCGTTGCAGGAGGTGGTGGTTGAAGCCAAATCCTCTGTACAACGTATCAATGAGTCGGCGTACAATGCAGTAGCGTTGGATGCCACGGTACAGCATAACTTGACGGCCAATTTGTCGGGCATGTTGAACAAGGTGTCGGGTGTGCGTATCCGGGAGACTGGTGGCGTGGGTTCTGACATGCAGGTGATGCTGGATGGCTTCAGTGGCAAACATGTGAAAGTGTTTATCGATGGAGTTCCCCAGGAAGGAGTAGGGCAGTCGTTCGGATTGAACAATATCCCGATAAATTATGCCGAGCGTATAGAGGTATACAAGGGAGTGGTGCCGGTGGAGTTCGGGACTGATGCCATTGGGGGTGTAATCAATATTGTGACCAAGAAGGGTTTCAATAAGAAATGGCACCTTGATGCCTCCTACTCGTATGGTTCTTATAACACCCACAAATCATATTTCAATTTTGGGCAGACGTTTGACAATGGGTTGACGTACGAAGTGAATGCGTTCCAGAACTATTCCGACAATAATTACTGGGTGGATACACCTGTCAAAGAGTTTTTGCCGGATGGCGGTAGTAGTACCGACCGGTCAAAAATTGAACGGGTAAAGCGCTTTCATGATACTTATCACAACGAAGCCATATCCGGAAAGGTCGGTCTGGTCAATAAACCATGGGCTGACCGTTTGATCTTTGGATTGACTTACTCACAGGTATATAGCGACATACAAACCGGTGTGAGGCAGGAGATCGTGTTTGGCGGTAAATACCGCAAAGGGCATTCCCTGATGCCGTCATTGGAATATCGCAAGAGAGACATCTTTATCAAAGGGTTGGACGTGACGCTCACTGGCAATTACAATAAGAACACCACCCAAAATGTGGATACTGCCACCTATGAATTTAACTGGCGGGGGGAAAAGCGACCACGGACAGGGACCCCGGGGGAGCAGTCATACATGCACCTGCGGTCGGATAACAATAACTGGAACGGAACGATTTCTGCGCGTTACCGGTTGAATGATATCCATTCGTTCACATTCAACCACATTATTAATTCATTCCGCCGTTCCAACCGGTCATTGCTGATACCCGGTTCCTCCTCGGATCCTATACCCAAGGAGACACGGAAGAATGTCAGCGGCCTCTCTTACCAGTTTATGCCCAACGAGAGGTGGAACGCTTCGTTGTTCGGTAAGTATTACAACCAGCACGTGGCAGGCCCGGTGGCTGCCTCTTCCTCGACGAATGAAGCGGTGAGGGTTACAAAAAATATTAGTACTACTGGTTACGGCGCAGCGGGAACTTATTTCCTCCTCGATAACCTGCAGGCTAAGTTGTCTTATGAGAAGGTGTACCGCCTGCCGACTAATAATGAGATGTTTGGCGATGAGGATCTGGAAACCGGAGATATCGCAATTAAGCCGGAGAACAGTCATAACGTCAACTTCAATATGAGCTTTGATGAGTCGTTCGGCAAGCATGCTGTTTATCTGGAGGGAGGATTGATTTACCGTGATATAAAAGATTATATCCAACGTAATATAACCGGAGTAGGTGGAGGACGCTTTGGAGCAGCCTATGTCAACCATGGTAAAGTGCTTACGAAAGGATACACCCTTACTGCACGATACAACTTTTCAAACCTGTTGAGCGTGGGAGGGAACTTCACCGAAATCAATACCCGCGATAATGTGGCGACCACCATTACCGGTTCGCCCAGTAATACATATAAGGCCCGTATGCCAAATGTACCTTACCTCTTTGCCAATTCGGACATTACTTTTTACAAGCATAATCTGGGTGCCAAAGGAAATGTGTTGACTCTCATTTATGATAATTTCTATGTGAAGCGTTTTCCTCTCTATTCGGAGGCGCTGGGCGGTAGTGAAAGTAAATTGGTTGTGCCTACCCAGTTCTCCCATAATGTGAGTATTTCCTACTCCCTGAAAGAGGGACGTTACAATATCTCATTCGAATGTCAAAACATTACCGACGAAAAGTTATACGACAACTTTAGCTTGCAGAAGGCGGGCAGGGCATTCTATGGTAAACTGAGGGTTTCCCTGTGAAAAAATAAGTGAACAATTAATTCATTAATCATTAATTAAAACTAAAATAAAATGAAACGTTCTAAATTGTATTTGATCTCAGCATTATTGATAGCAGGATTGGCTTTCTTTTCCTGCGATAGCGATACTCCGGATCCGAATAATGGAGGAAATGGGGATGAAGTGTCGGAGAGCTATGTTGTCGCCGCACTGGATGGAACTACTACTGTGGCCAATTACCTCTTGACCCCCGATGCATTGGATAAAGGTTCGATTAGCACCAAGGTTGGTGATCCTTATGAAACAGAAACCGGCACTTATTGGGTATTTTCCAAAGATAAATATTTGTTCCGTCTTGTCTATAATCAGGGTAACGCAGGTGTCAGCACCTCCTATGTTCTCAATACACAGGGAAATATAGAAGAGCGCAATAATACCTACGAGATAAAGCGGTTTACTTCTTACGGAACATACAAAGATTATGTCATCACCTCTTCTACCAACGATTTAGGAGCTAATCTTGCCGATGCGAACGGTTATCTGCCCAAAGGATTCCAGTTCTCGTATCTTGATGTCGAGAAAGAGACTTACAACTCGAATCAGGAGGTAGTGCTGTCCGAGAACTACCTGGATAACGGTGAGTTTGTAACATTGGCAGGTATTCTTGAAGCCAACAATAAAATTTACTCCGCTCCCATCCCCATGGGATTGAGCCAATATGGTGTGAAAGCAGAAGGGGGTAAGTATGTGAAATATCCTGAACTGGTGAAAACCGAGGATGGTGGGCAAGCCAGCAGTGCATATAAAAAAGGAGAGTTGCAGTGGACTCAATATCCCGATGAAGCGTGGGTGGCTATTTACAATGATCAAAATCTTAAAAACCCGAAACTGATCAAGACCGATAAGATCAGTTATGCTACCGGACGCCATCGCTCACAGTATTACCAGATGATATGGGCCGCTGATAACGGAGATGTGTATGTTTTTTCTCCCAGTTATGCCAAGACAATGGATGAAGATGCACAGAAGACTAAATTGCCTGCGGGTGTTGTCCGTATTAAAGCGGGAACGGAAGAATTTGACAGCGATTACTATTACAATCTCGAAGAGCAAACCAATGGTAACCCATTCCTGCAGAGCTGGCATATTGGCGGAGATTATTTCCTGTTGGTGATGTATGATGAACCGTATGATGACGATTTTGATTCTACGAATACACCGGCATCGCGTCTGGCTGTCTTTAAAGGGGAAACCGGGAAACTGACGTATGTGACCGGATTGCCCGATCCCGACAAGATTCAAGGATTTGCCGGTATGCCCTATGTGGAGAATGGCATTGCCTATATCGGGGTAACTACTACCGACGGTAATTATCCTGCTGTGTATAGTATAAACCCACAAACAGCCAAGGCTGTCAAAGGGCTTGAGTTGCAGGTGGTTCAGGCTGTCGCTGTCGGTAAATTGAACGCTTCGAAGAACTAACTTCCATAAACAAGTCTTCTTTATGTTATTCCCCTTGCTTTCGTCTTATTGACTAAAAGCAGGGGGAATAGTGTCAGATGAAACCGGTATGAAATCAATTCTTTTCTTATCTCTTTTTTTTGTCGTTTATTCCATGCAGGGACAACCGAGCCAGGTGATAACCCCCATTAAAGAATCGGCAAAACAGTTATTTGATTTGGAACAACATGACCTGGCATACAACGGGAGAGAATACCGTCTTTATATCGCCCAGCCTGTTGATAGTGGAGATGCGTCCCGCCCGGTGTTATATATGCTGGATGGTAATGGCCAGTTCCCGATGCTGGTCAACGGGGTAGAAAAAGTTTCTGAAAATACACCGTTAATTGTAGGTATCGGTTATCCTTCGGATATGGCATACCCTAAAGAGCGCACCCGGGATTATACGATCCCGATTAAGGAAAATGACGAGGGAGGAGGTGCCGAAGATTTTTACAGGTTTATCGTGGATAAAGTGAGACCTTTTGTAGAATCCCATTATACTGTCGACACTACACGCCAGACATTGTGCGGACATTCCCACGGAGGTCTTTTTACCTTGTATGTGATGTTCAATCACACCCGAAGTTTTCAGCATTATGTGGCTGCCAGTCCTTCTATCTGGTGGGGTCAGGGGATGGTTGTACCCAAACGGCGACCGCTCTTTACCCATATACCCCATTCAGTAACCATTACTTTGGGCGAATATGAAGAAAATCCTGTATCAGATCCGTCCAGAAAGAATTTATCACCCGATATACTGAAAAAGAAAGAGCAACGAAAAGGAGGAATATCACCACGTGAACTGGCTTTGATGATCGCCAAAGAAGTTCCCGGTACCCGTTTTATCCTGTTTGAAGGAAAGAACCATGGAAGTTCTATACCGGAATTCCTGAGAGAAACTGTACACGTTGCAAGTTCCACCTCCCCAATCTGATCACTTAGGCACTTAATCACTCAGGCACCTTTCCACTTTTTCACCTTTCCCCAATCAATTCAGATTCATCGTCTTGTGTGGTATGGATAGTTCTTTTTCAACATAGACACATTGGGAAAATTGACAGATAAGCGCCAACGATAATGCCGATGGTTTCATACCGGTAATAGCCGCCGGTTTGCCGGATTTTTTCTCTGGTGTATCCATAACAGGTTGTTTTCCTTTTTACACGAATAGAACGCTTCCAAAGTATCTTTATTGCAACAGGTTGAAAAAAAACGCAAAAAACGTTTTTCATCAAACCATTTTACATATCTTTGTCGTAATTTAATTATAAAAAAGGAAGAAGATGAGAAAACTAATTTATCTTTTTATTATTGCCGGCACACTTTTGTCATGCCAGAACAGCAATAAATATACTATCACGGGTACGGTAGCCGGTGATGCTTATGAAGGAACGAACGTTTATTTGCAGCAGATGACCGATAATGCGATGGAAGCAACCGATACAGCTGTTGTTCAGAACGGTGCATTCTCTTTCTCAGGGACGAGCGACACACCGCTGCTTCGTTTTATCGCTTTGGATGAATCTGTAAACCCGCAACAGGAAAACAGAATCCCTGTTTTGGTTGAACCGGGTAAACTGGAAGTGGCTTTCGATACCATCGTCACAGTGAAAGGCACAAAAGTGAATGATGCTTACACTACTTTTAGAATGCAACAAAAAGATCTGGTAAAGGAAATCAGGGATGTTATCGGTCAATTCAACAGTGAAAATGCCGCAGGTACCATGACCGAAGAGCGGGATGCGGAATTGCAGGAGTCTTATGAAAATATCAGTAAGCAA
Organism: Proteiniphilum sp.; assembly: GCF_040307845.1. Lineage (GTDB taxonomy): Bacteria > Bacteroidota > Bacteroidia > Bacteroidales > Dysgonomonadaceae > Proteiniphilum. The sequence continues at coordinate 9,739 of NZ_JAWRIS010000020.1, read as the reverse complement.
CTGACCGATCTGAATTTTAATTTTATCAAAGAGAATATAGGAAATAAGCTGGGGGAATTTGTTTTCCAGGGCTCTTCTTCCATGTTTGAAGCAGATCAACAGAAGGAAGTTCTTGATCTTGCCAGTGAAGAGTTCAAATCCGGTGAAAATATCCAGCGCATCATAAAGCGGCTTGAAAATCTCGAGAAGGTGGCAGTGGGTGAGAAATTCGTTGATTTCACCTTGAAGGATACTGAAGGCAATGATGTTTCTCTTTCTGATTATGCCGGTAAAGGGAATTATGTCTTGGTCGATTTCTGGGCTGCCTGGTGCGGGCCCTGTCGTCAGGAAATGCCTAATGTCGTTACAGCTTATGAGAAATATAAAGCAAAAGGATTTGAAGTAGTAGGTGTATCGCTCGATCAGGAACATGACCGTTGGGTGCAGGGAATCAAGGATTTGAATATGACCTGGCCTCAGATGTCCGACCTGCAATATTGGAACAGTAAGGTAGTGGATCTATACGCTATACAAGGAATACCCCACACTGTACTTCTTGATAAAGAAGGTACAATTATTGAAAAGAATCTTAGGGGAGAAGCATTGGATAATAAGTTGGCCGAGTTGATGCCGTAATTGGCAAGAACGTAGCACTTATCGCGGAACTTCATCATCGTGAAGTGATGGAAAGGAGAGTTTGTTTCATAATAGGGACAAGCTCTTTTTTTAGCAAAACAAATGTATTCTTTTTCTTGTTCTAATAGAAGTTTCAATAAACTGTCAATATGAAGAAACATACATTAAGTCGACTAAGCCTGAAAAGTATCCGTATCTCAGAAGAAATCCGACATTCTTATAATGGACTATTTATTGATCTGGGAGAGTTGGTTGTCTTTACGATAAATGTGATAAAGCAACTTTTCCGCCCCCCGTTTGAGTATATGGAGTTGATAAAACAAGGCTTTATACTGGGGAATAAATCGTTTGGACTGGTGAGTGTTACGGGCTTTATCATGGGTTTGGTTTTGACTATGCAGATGAATCCTGTTCTGGCAGATTTCGGGGCGCAGTCGTTATTGCCGAGTGCTATCTCTGTGGCGATGGTGCGGGAGCTGGGACCCGTGATAACGGGGCTTATCTGTGCCGGAAGAATGAGTTCCGGTATTGGAGCCGAGATTGCCGCCATGAGGGTAACCGAGCAGATAGATGCCATGGAAGTTTCCGGAACGAACCCGCTGGGATTTGTCGTTACTACCCGTGTGATGGCGGCAATGATTACTGTGCCGGTGCTCGTTATTTTTGCCGATGCTTTTAGTCTTATCGGCGCATTCCTGGCCGTAAACATTTTTGAAGACACCTCGTCCACTCTTTTTCTCGACAGGTCCTTTTCCATGTTGGGTTTCCGGGATTTGATGCCGGCCACTATAAAGACCGTTTTTTTTGGTTTCTTTATCGGACTCATCGGTTGTTATAAGGGATATAACGCCGGAATCGGTACGGAATCGGTAGGAAAGGCGGCCAATTCGGCAGTGGTGTCGGCGTCATTGACCATTTTCGTGATAGACCTGGTTTTTGTTTTAATCACTAATCTTCTCTGATTTTATATGCAAAAGCAAGAAGTAATCGTCATAAAGCAACTATACAAATCGTTTGGAGATAAGCATATTCTCCGGGGAATTGACTTGACCTTGCACAAAGGCGAAAATTTGGGTATTGTGGGAAAGTCGGGCACCGGTAAATCGGTACTTGCAAAATGTATCGTCAGGCTGATAGAGCCCGATAAGGGGGAGATTAATGTGCTGGGTACGGATGTGCTGGCATGTGACGATGCTGAGTTGACCGGGATAAGGAAAAAAGTGGGTTATCTTTTTCAGGGAGGCGCCTTGTATGACTCAATGAGCGTGCGGGAGAATCTTCTCTTCCCTGTAAGAAGGACCCAGTTCGTGGATAAAGAGCAGGATAGTGAGGAGTTGGTGGAAAATTCCTTGCGGAGCGTGGGCCTGCTGGATGCGATAGATAAGATGCCGGGGGAATTGTCGGGTGGAATGAAAAAGAGGATAGCCCTTGCCCGGGCACTTATCCTGAAGCCTGAGATCATCCTTTATGACGAGCCCACCACCGGTTTAGACGCGGTTACATCAGGGGAGATCAGCGAGCTGATAATCAAGGTGAAGGAAGAATATGGTACCGCCTCCATTATTATCACCCACGATATGAAATGCGCCAAAATAGCCACGGACAACATTCAGATCATGAAAGAGGGCGTTTTCGTGGTCGAGGGTACATATGATGAGCTCAGTGCGAGCACTGACAAAGAGATACGCGATTATTTTATTTAGTAGTTACACATATAATATATCACGGATAGTTATGAAAGATAATAAAAGAAAAGCTTTACGCTTAGGCATTTTTGTTATGGCAGCGCTGGTCTTGTTTGTTGTCGCAATATATTTGATAGGGAGTAAAGGAAACCTGTTCAGCCCCACGAAAGATATATTGTCGTCATTCAAGGATATACGGGGGCTCTCGGTAGGTAACAATGTCCGGTTTGCCGGTATAAATGTGGGTACGGTGAAAAATATCCGTATTATCTCCGATTCGTCTGTGGTTGTAACGATGTCAATCCGGGATGATTATACACAGTATATCTATAAGAATTCCACTGTGGAGATTGGACAGGAAGGCCTGATGGGAGGAAAGATCGTGTTGATCGCTTCCGGTTCTCCCGATGCCGGCATGATTGAGGATAATGACTATCTTGCGGTGGCTGAAGGATTGGATATACAGGGTATGATAGCCCAGGCACAGACACTGCTGAGAGAAGCTACCCAGACAGTATCTAATCTTAATTTGATGACTGATAAAATGAATGAGGGGGATGGAGACATAGCCCGTTTATTGAATAATAATGATTTAACCACGCAGTTGGCCATCGCAACCCGGAAATTAAACAACTCCATGTCTGATGTAAATGACATAACGAGGAGCGTAAGTGACGGACAGGGCGACTTGGGCAAATTGATCAATGATGATGCCATTACGACCCGGTTGTCAGAGATCATGGCAAATATAGAGACGGCATCGGTGAAGGCTGATGCCGTGATAGACGAATTGCATCAGACAACGTATGCCCTCAATCACGGGGAAGGCGTTTTGCCCCGATTGCTTCATGATAAGGAATTGGGATTGAGCGTGGATACAGCCATCACAAGGGTGGACCAGGGTGTTTTTGAGGTTACCAGGGCTGCCGAGACCATAGCCGACAGTTGGATTTTCAGGCTGTTTTCAAAAAAGAAAAAAAAGGATGATAACGAGGTTCAATCTACGACTGCAGTAAGGCAACCCGTAGATTTTGAGGTACAACCGGGCGATACCATCATAGTCCCGGTAAATGAATCGGCCGGGATCGAAATAAAAAGAGGGAAAAACTAAGCCCTATTTCATGTTAAATTCTTTCAAAGTTGGGTAAATTCATCCAGTCCACACTCTGAAACTGTTTCCAATACAAAATTTATATCTATTTTTGCAAAAAGTATTTGTATGGCGTTAAACAGGAAACAGCTGTTTTTTCTTTTTGGGATGCTGATTCCGGCTTTTTTTATTGCTGCCGGGACATTGTCCGCGCAAAACAGAAAATTTACTGTTGTAATTGATCCCGGTCATGGGGGGAAGGACCCCGGTGCGGTAGGATCGAATTCCAAAGAGAAAGATATCGTACTTTCGGTAGGGTTAAAACTGGGAAAACTCATCGAGAACAATCATCCCGATGTAAATGTCATATATACCCGGAATAATGATCGGTTTGTAGCACTGAACCAGCGGGCGGAGATCGCCAATAAGGGACATGCCGATCTTTTTATATCGCTTCATTGTAATGCGCTCGACCGCAGGAGAACCTCCCCGCAGGGAGTGGAAACTTTCGTGCTGGGATTACACCGGAGTAAAGATAATCTGGATGTGGCGAAAGCAGAAAACTCGGTGATCATGTATGAAGAGGACTATTCGGTGAAATATGAGGGATTTAATCCCAATGAGCCGGAGTCTTATATTATCTTCGAATTCATGGCCAATGAGTTTCTCGACCGGAGTGTCTATTTTGCCACGATGGTGCAAAACCAGTTGGTCTCCAACTCAAAGAGAATCAACAGGAACGTCCGTCAGGCCGGATTTCTGGTGTTGAGGGAAGTGGCCATGCCAAGTGTACTGGTGGAGCTGGGATATATCAGTAACAGGGAGGAGGAAAGGTATCTGAAGAGCGAGAGTGGGCAGGCTTCCCTTGCTGCAAGTATCTATAACGGGTTCAAGGAATATAAGCGGGAATATGATAAAAAAAGCTATGTGTTTACCAATGGAGGGACACAACGCCCGCAATCCCAGGGAAGCCAACCGGCATCGGCTTCTGTAAGCGAAAGGGAATACAGGATACAATTTCTTACCTCACCCCGGAAATATGGAAATGGCGCTTCTGTATTTAAAGGTTTGAATCCTGTCGATTATTATACCGATGGGAAGACCTATAAATATACGTATGGCCGCACAACCAATCCTGAAGAAAGCCGGCAGCTATTGAGAAAAGTAAAGAAAAATTTCAAAGACGCATTTATTATCGAATTTGAAAACGGTGAACGCGTGAAATAGACAGATTTTCAATGTATGGGATCCAAGTTGAGTAGAAATGCACTTATTGGACTGGCTTTTATTGCCAGCCTTGTTATGATTTATTTCGGGATCAATTTCCTGAAGGGGATCAATGTTCTCAAAAAACAGAATCAGTATTACGCCTTGTTTGAAGATGTTTCGAAATTATTGATTTCGTCACCTGTCTATGTGAAAGGTTATCAAATAGGACTGATCAATAAGATAGAGATGGTGAGCGATAATCCGATGCGTTTTGCCGTGGGGATTAACTTGTCGGAGGATGTAAGAATCCCGAGAGAGAGTTATCTTGAATATGACGTCGATATGTTTGGAGCATCCACTGTGAATCTCGTAATGGGATCTTCTGCGGACTTTATTCAATTGGGAGACACCATAACCGGAGGAAAGCAGTTCGGGCTTATGGATGGTGTTGCCAATGTGATGCCCAAGGCCGACTCTATCCTGTTGCGGGTAGACTCACTCATCTATTCATTGAACAAAATAGCAGCCAACCCAGCCTGGGAGCAATCGGTGAAAGGGATTGGAAGTACGGTGGAACAGCTTAATAACTCAAGTAAGAGCCTGAACAGGATGATGGCCTCACTTGAAAAGGATATCCCCGAGATCAGTAGTAATCTTACTTCCGTTTCTGCCGATCTGAAAGAGGTCAGTGGGGAACTTAACCAAATGGACATGGCGGGCATGTTTGCATCTATCGATGAGACCGTGAATAATCTGAAGCTGCTTACGGCTAAAATCAATAGTGATGACAATTCTTTGGGACTACTGCTGAACGATACGACGTTGCATGACAGCCTTAGTATTACTCTTGGCACGGCAGCCAAATTATTGGAAGATATCCGCCAGAATCCGGATCGTTATTTGACTATAAGAGTGAAGCTTTTTTAATAAGGTGAGATTTTGATTTGATACTCCTTTAAAAACTTAAATAGAATCGTTCTAAATAATGACTTGCCGGAGAAAGGAGTTGAACTCTTTGGTTGATCGAAGTTAAGTAACAATATGGTAACATTTTTAGCCGTTGATATTCGAGGAAAATGTTTCTTTATCTGGTTGTCAATCAGACTTGTTTCGCAAAATGTTATTTGTTAATTTGTTGTATTGTAAATAGTTGGCTCTATTCTGTTGATAAATAGCGTTTTTTTTAGGTAAGAAAAATGCCGGTCTGAAGTTTATTTTTTTATCTCGTTTTTTTTTTGAAAATTTGTAATCCGTTTGCGAAAAAAAAAAGATCATTTTTACCAATGAATAAAGATTGCCGACTTTTATGGGATAATTGTTTGAATGTCATTCGGGATAATATTCCCGAACCGGCGTTCAATACGTGGTTTCTACCTATTGTTCCGCTAAAGTATCAAGATCATGTATTTACGGTCCAGGTTCCCAGCCAATTTTTTTATGAGTATCTGGAAGATAAGTATCTTGATCTTATTCAGCATACACTCTATCGGGAAATAGGAGAGGGTACCATCCTCAATTACCGGATACTGGTAGAGACTGAAAGTAATACAGCTGTGGAACTCAGGGGGGAAGTCAAATCCTATGCGAGTGCGGATAGAAATGCTGGTGGTAAGGTTTCCGCGAAAGTTCCCAGTCCTTTTGACAGGGTAGAGACTTCGGAGTTCGATTCCCAGATTAATTCCAAATATACCTTTCTCAATTTTTTTGAAGGGGAAAGTAACCGGCTTGCCCGGACTGCTGCCGAGGCAGTGGCCATGAATCCGGCAAAAACAGCATTTAATCCATTATTTGTATATGGTAATTCGGGAGTGGGAAAAACGCACCTCTGCCATGCCATCGGCTCGAAAGTGAAAGACCTCTATCCCGATAAAAAGGTACTTTATCTCTCCGCCCATTTATTTAAGGTGCAATATACCGATGCCCGCCGTTTCAACACCATCAATGACTTCATCAACTTTTACCAGAGTATTGATATACTTCTGATCGATGATATTCAGGAACTGTCGGGATTGGAAAAAACGCAGAATACTTTTTTCCATATATTTAATCACTTGCATCAGAATAATAAGCAACTGATCATGACATCCGATTGTCCTCCCATGGATATGCAGGGTGTGGAAGAACGGCTGCTTACCCGTTTTCGCTGGGGTCTTACGACCAAACTGGAACGTCCTGATAAAGAGCTTCGCAAAAAGATCCTTCAAAATAAAGTACTCGCCGACGGACTTACTATCCCGGAGAACGTAATCGAATTTATTGCCGAGAACGTTACTGAGAACGTTCGTGACCTGGAAGGAATCGTGGTTTCACTGATGGCACATTCAATCATTAATAATCGGGAGATTGACTTGGTGCTGGCCCGGAGGGTAGTGGAGCAAAGTATCAAATTTGAAAAGAAACGTATTACCGTACAGAAAATACAGGATATTGTCTCGGATTTCTATCATGTCAAAAAAGAACTTATCCAGTCTGCATCGCGTAAACGTGAAATAGTGCAGGCACGTCAGGTGACCATGTATTTTATCAAGAAGCATACAGAATTGTCTCTTTCGCAGATAGGTGTCCAGGTTGGGAATCGTAATCATGCGACCGTACTTCATGCCTGCAATACGGTAAAGGATTTCTATGAAGTGGACAAAGGGTTCCGATCGGATATCGATGAGATCGAAAATTTGCTTAATTCATAGTTTAGGAACCGTCTCAAGTTAAAATAGAAGACGGTTTTTTTATAGCTCGATTGTAAATAGGCCATTCCCGTTTAAAAATGAAGACTCTTCTCCTGATATTTCTTCTGAGTGTTGTCTCTTCAGGATACGCCTTTCCCGATGTCCCCGGTAAGGTAAAGATCGCACTCATCACTGATATTCATTTTCTCGATGCAAAGCTGGCAGGCGAAGGTGAAGCGCTTGCTGCTTATGAGCAGGTGACCGGTAGAAATGTAACCGACTTGCATGCAGTACTGGATGTGGTGTTGGATGATTTGAAGAGGGATGTGCCTGATTTGTTGCTGATAACGGGTGATATTACCAATCACGGAGAGAAACAAAGCCATCTTGGTTTTATAGAGAAGCTCCGGCCATTACAAAATGGGGGAACACGTATTTTGGTAATTCCAGGCAATCATGATATCAATATCCCGGATGCGAAAGCCTATCAGGGCGACAAGGTTACTCCGGCAGAAACCGTTTCGAAAGAAAAATTTGCCGAATTGTATGATTCCTTCGGATATTCGGATGCGATGAAAAGGGATGGGGCATCACTGAGTTATCTGGCTGAGATCAATGATTCTATCTGGCTTCTTTGTATGGATACCAATCGTTATGAGGAACATACGACGACCTCTATTACAAGTGGTCGTATCCTTCCGGAGACCATGGTTTGGGCACTAGACATTCTCCGCGAAGCCAAAGAGAAAGGAATTACCGTGCTGGGAATGATGCATCATGGCCTGGTGGAACATTTGCCCTACCAGGCAGCTTTCTTTCCTCAATACCTGGTCGATGAATGGGAAAAGAATGCCGATCTCCTCGCCGATGCCGGATTGAAAGTGATGTTTACGGGACATTTCCATGCCAATGATATCACTCTGCGGACCTCTTCCGCAGGGAACGTTATCTATGATGTGGAGACCGCTTCGTTAGCACAATATCCTTTTGCCTACAGATTGATGACACTCAATGACACCGGGCTTTCAATTGATACCCGTTTTGTAGGTTCCATTCCCGGCAGTCCCGATTTGGCAACGGTATACCGGGATAAACTGAATGGAATGACCCGGCGGGTAGCGGAGAGACGATTGACAAGTTTAGGCATTCCCATGTCGCAGGAAACCCTCAGTGCTCTTACAGACGTGATTGTGTTAATGAACCTTATGCATGTGAAGGGTGATGAGAAACCCGATGCGGAGATGATGGAGTCAATCCGCCTTTTTGCTGCGCTAATGGGGGGTGAGGCTGATCCGGAGTCGTTCTCGTTAGATTTTCCTCCGGAAGATAACCGGATAGTGATACCGTTGCGGTGATAAGTGAGAAAGGTGGAAAAGTGCCTAAGTGATTAGGTGGTTGAGTGCCTAAGTGGAAAAGTGGAAAAGTGATTAAGTGACTGGGAGAGAGGGGGCCGGGGGACTGAAGGACTGGGAGAGTATAGGGGTTATATGTAAAATCAGGAGAAATAGATAGGGAGTAATGGGGTATTGTTGGAAAAAGGAATGAAACAGTGTAATCCTTTGTTGGCTTATTTGGAGGCCGGGCGTTTGGAGGCCGGGTGTGACGAAGCGGGTCGTGGTTGTCTGGCGGGACCTGTTTTTGCGGCTGCAGTTATTTTGCCTGAAGATTTCCATTGCAATGAGCTGAACGATTCCAAACAACTTTCGGAAAAAGAACGGCAGGAACTACGGACGATCATCGAAGAAAATGCTTTGTGCTTTGCTGTGGAAAGTTGTTCTCCGCAAGAGATCGACGAGATGAATATCCTTTGGGCTTCCGTAAAGGCGATGCATCGCGCATTAATCCGTCTGCATACACCTCCTGAGCATATTTTGGTGGATGGGAATCGCTTCCGTCCTTTCAGTAATATAACCCATACCTGCGTAGTCAAGGGTGATGCTAAATACTGCTCCATCGCCGCAGCTTCGATCCTTGCGAAAACATACCGCGATGAATATATGCAGCAACTCCATGAAACATACCCCGTATACGGCTGGAACCGTAATAAGGGATATCCCACCAAAGTACATCGGGAGGCGATAGCCCGGTATGGAATCACTCCTTATCACCGGAAGAGTTTCCGTCTTGTTGAACAGCAGTTGACATTGGATTTTTGAGGAGACCGACATAGATAAATTCTTTTTCCTAGGTATTCATTATGAAGGTCTTAGGTCAAAATCGTGTGAATTATGAAAAATACTTTATATGATTATCCGCAATATGACCTATTGTAAATTTTTGATTTGAAATCGGGGCTGTACGACACAGCGGCAATGACAAGCCTGTCGAAAAGCTTCTCCGGGAAGAATCTCCGGTTAAACTTATAACAGAATTCATTGAGGTAGTATTGCAGGTATTCTGGTTTGAGTTTATTGTGGTGCACGTCCAGTAGCAGCCGTTTGACATTGCTGATTGCCGTGTGTACCCAGGGAAGC
>NZ_JAWRIS010000019.1:0-57883 GCF_040307845.1 Proteiniphilum sp. | reverse complement strand
ACCTCAATGAATTCTGTTATAAGTTTAACCGGAGATTCTTCCCGGACAAACTTTTCGACAGGTTGGTCATTGCCGCTGTCTCGTACAGCCCCGATTTCAAATCGAAAATTTACAATAGGTCATATTGCGGATAATCATATTAAATTTTAAATCACCTACATAGTTCTTGCGGGTATTGTGTGCCAATATGTTGGATTGGGACGGAGAATTGGCGATCTCCTCTTCCGATTTGAATAAACCTTCTACCCGGTATCCCCATATCTCACCGATGACCTGCCCCTTATAATAATCCGTTAAGTTATACTCTTCATTTTCGTAGTCGGTTATAACCGATTTATAATCAGAGAGCGTAGCCCTTACGCTATAATTGAATGGTTTTCCAGCCAGGTTGAATTTGTCCATCCAGTTCAGGGAGATTTCCCATCCGGTTGTTTTTAGTGAGGCGTAGTTGCCTTTAGGAACGCTCGTCCCGAAAATAGCCGGGACACTTGGACCGACCGTGTACATATCTTTCGTCCACCGCCGGTACAGGTCACCCGAAAAAACAAGGCAATTATCCAGTGCGTTCAGATCCAATCCTATATTCCCAGTGGTAGCAGTCTCCCATGTCAAACTGTTAGGGATGACATTGGGTTGGGATGTGCGTTGCGGGCGTGTGTCTCCCAGGATGAGTAATTCAGTCTCAAACAAGAAAAAGCAGGTCACGGCAATTGTAACGTAAACGGTTTATAATGAATTGTTTTTCTCTTTTCTGTATGTTGTCTGAAATCAAATTCCGGCAAAATATTGCAGGATTTCTGTTACCAATCCGTTAGCCGGTTAGTTACCGGAATACCGACAGGTAACAACGCATTCCGAACCGGGTTCTTTTGTTCTGAATCACAGAATTTTGCATAACAAAGGGCACTTATATAACCGGTAACTTTGCCTTTCGGCAAAGCCCACAAAAATAAGTGTTATGCAAATAGAAAAATTCAAGGTCTTGCTTTACCTTAAAAAAAGCAGTCTGGACAAGTTGGGCAAAGCCCCCATCATGGGGCGCATTACCCTGGACCACTCAATGGCGCAGTTTAGCTGTAAGCTATCCTGTACGCCCGACTTATGGAATCCCCGCGAGAGCCGGTTGGACGGCAAAAGCCGTGAAGCGGTAGAAATAAATCAGAAAATCGAAAAGTTGCTGTTGGCCGTTCATGCCGCATTCGATTCTTTGATCGAACGCAAGCAATCATTCGATGCCGGAACGGTTAAAGACCTGTTTCAGGGAAGTATGAGTGCACAGATGAGCCTGCTTGCCCTTCTCGACCGACATATGGAGGAGTTGAAAGCCCGCATCGGAATAGACGTTGCCCCGACCACCTTAAGCACCTACGTGTACACCCACCGTTCACTCGGCAAGTTTATCAAAAAGAAGTTCAAAACCAAAGATGTGGCTTTCGGACAACTGAACGAACAGTTTATCCGGGAGTATCAGGATTTTGTCTTGACAGAACAGGGATATGCGATGGATACCGTACGCCATTACCTTGCCATCCTGAAAAAGATCTGTAAGATCGCTTTCAAGGAAGGTATCTCCGAGAAATTCCATTTTGCCCATTACAAGCTGCCCAAGCAGAAAGAAACCACCCCCAAAGCATTGAGCCGTGAAGATTTCGAGAAGATCCGGGACTTGGAAATACCCGAAAAACGCATTTCCCATGTCATTACACGGGATTTGTTTCTTTTTGCATGCTATACGGGTACTTCGTATGCCGATACCGTTTCCATCACACAAGAAAATATCTTTACCGATGATAAAGGCAGCCTGTGGCTGAAATACCGCCGGAAGAAAAACGAGTTGTTGGGGCGTGTCAAGCTGCTGCCCGAAGCAATCGCCCTGATTGAAAAGTACAGGGATAAGAATCGGGAAACGCTGTTCCCGAAACAACTCTATGCTACTTTACGATCCAACATGAAAGGCTTGCGGATTATGGCGGGTATCTCGCAAGACCTGGTCTACCATGCCGGAAGGCACTCGTTTGCCAGTTTGGTCACGCTCGAAGAGGGCGTGCCGATAGAAACCATCAGCCGGATGCTCGGACACAATAACATCACCACCACCCAGATATATGCCCGTGTTACCCCGAAGAAACTTTTCGAGGATATGGATAAATTCATCGGAACAACCGGGGATTTACAATTAGTTCTTTAATTTTCAAACAAAACAAACAACAAAAAAATATGCGCAGTACATTCAGAATATTATTCTATATAAACAGGAATAAAGTAAAGGCGGACGGCACGACAGCTATCCTATGCCGGATTTCCATAGATGGCAAACAAACAGTAATATCGACAGGTATTTATTGCAGTCCAGATGACTGGAATGCCCGAAAAGGAGAAATTAAGAATGAGCGAAGTGATAACCGGCTCAAAGCATACCGTTTACGGATTGAACAAACCTATGAAAATATCCTCAAAGAGCAGGGGGTTGTCAGTGCCGAACTGCTAAAAAATACAATCGCAGGAGTGAACTCCGTTCCGGCCATGCTGTTACAGGCAGGAGAAGCAGAGCGCGAGCGGTTACGGCTACGCTCTTTGGAAATTAAGTCAACCTCCACTTTCCGGGGTTCGAAAACCACCCAAGCCAATTTGCGCGACTTTATCCTGTCAAGAGGCAAAAAGGATATTGCCTTTACAGAAATTACCGGGGAGTTCGGTGAGTCGTTTAAACTCTTTCTTAAGAGGGACTTGGGGTACAAATCCGGTCATATCAACCACTGCCTCTGCTGGCTGAACAGGCTTGTCTATATTGCTGTAGACCAGGAAATACTCAGGGCTAACCCGTTGGAAGACGTTGCTTACGAAAAGAAAGAGCCGCCTAAACTGAAATACATAACAAGGAGCGAATTGAAACGGATTATGGAAACCCCCATGCACAGCCGGATGCTGGAGCTGGTACGCCGGATGTTCATTTTTTCCTCTTTCAGCGGGTTAGCCTATGTGGACATGCAGCGGCTCTATCCCCGCCATATCGGAAAGACAGCCGCAGGCAGGTTGTATATCCGTAAGAAGCGGGTAAAAACCAATGTGGAAGCGTTCATCCCGCTGCACCCGGTAGCCGAACAGATACTTTCACTTTACAACACTGCCGATGACAGCCGGCCTGTATTTCCGTTGCCCAAGAACCGGGATGTGATATGGAACGACATCAACCAGATAGGTGTTGTTGCGGGATTGAAAGAGAACCTCTCCTACCATAAAAGCCGCCATTCGTTCGGAACCCTCTTACTTTCAGCGGGTATCTCCATTGAAAGCATCGCCAAAATGATGGGGCATGCCAATATCTCCACCACACAGGGGTATGCCAAAATAACGGACGATAAAATCTCGGAGGATATGGACAAGCTGATGGAGCGAAGAAAAACAATGAAAAACAACGCAAAATAAACCATAGTAACGATGAAAAGAAAATTGAAAATCGGCGATAGCCAAATAATAACGATCACAGATAATGGAACGGTAATCGTTCCGGGTGAAACAAAAATGAGCATTTCAGAGATTGCCGATTTGTTCGGTATCTACTATCTGACGGCAAAAAGGCATATCCGGGCTATTGAAAAGGCAGGGATTGCCAGAGGCGATGATTCGAAGGGTGGCTCCGTTGAGGGATTGAACGTTTATCCTGATTATTATGGGCTGGAAATGGTTATTGCTATTGCTTTCAGGGTACGGTCGGCAAATGCGGATATCTTTAGAAAATGGTTAGTTCACAGAATTACAAGGCATGGTTTATCTCAAACCATTTTTCTGTCTTTGCAAAACTTAATGTTAAATTAAACTCCACATTTATGAGGGGTTTAGATTTTCGGGACTTATCTACCATTAAGAATATCAATATTTTCAACTAAATTTGTAGAATCTGATTGTGCCGAATCCGGCACAATTAAAAACAGAATAAGATTATGGCAAAAAAAGATTTAGATGTGCAAGGGACAAAAGTTAAAATGCTGCATATCAATAATACAGATTACATATCTATTACCGATATTGCGAAAATACGCAATCCTATAGAACCAAAGGATGTAGTTAAAAACTGGATGCGGAGTAAAAACACCCTGATGTTCCTGGGGTTATGGGAAAAGTTGAACAATCCGACTTTCAAGGGGGTCGAATTCGACCCCCTTATGTACGAAGCAGGTACAAACGCATTTACGATGAGTCCGACACGTTGGGTTGAATTGACGAACGCAACTGGAATTGTTACTAAAAATGGAGCTAATGGCGGAACATACGCACATAGGGATATAGCTTTCGAGTTTGCCTCATGGGTTAATACCGAATTCAAATTGTATTTGATTACCGAGTTCCAACGCCTCAAAGAACAGGAGCAGCAACAAATCGGTTGGTCAGCCAAACGGGAACTCTCGAAAATCAACTACCATATCCATACCGATGCCGTGAAACACAACCTGATCCCGGCTGAACTTACCCCACAGCAAATTTCAATCGTGTATGCCAGTGAAGCCGATGTGCTGAACATGGCTCTTTTCGGGATAACGGCAAAACAATGGCGCGAAGCCAACCCCGACCTGAAAGGCAATATCCGTGATTACGCTACGATCAACGAGCTGATATGCCTGTCGAACATGGAAAATATAAATGCCGTGCTGATTAATGAAAAAATACCCCAAAGGGAACGACTGCAAAAGCTTAACCAAATAGCTATCCAGCAGATGCGTGTATTGCAGGAAGTTGAGAACCGTAAATTGCTGAAATAAAACAAATCGTATTCTATAACAAGGGGCAGGCTATTCGCTATTGAAATCCTGCCGGTTTTTTAATGCGCAAAAGTTATCTCCCGTCCTGCCTACGGTTATTTCCGCTCATGGCTTCCCAGCCCGTTTTGGAGGGCGGAAGATGCGCAGAATAACCGGTTGTCCGGGGATAACTTTCCCGGTAAATGGCTGTCAGCCCACGCCATTACCTGAAACTCTCCTTGTATCCTTCTTCCAGCAATTTGCCGATATCCGAAGCCCGGTAGAGTATTTTGCCACCTAATTTGATATAGGGGATACGCCCTTCATTGCGATAGTCTTGTAAACTCCGCCGACTGATCTTTAGTTTTTTCGACAATTCTTCGTCCGTGTAGAAACCCTCTCCACCGAGTGTCGGTTTGCGGGATGCAAACAGGCGTTCCATCAAGGTAGAAAGGCGATCCAGTGAAAGGAAAAAGGACTTGACCCTTTCGTTGTTTTCCGGTGTAATTAACTGATTGCTCATAAACTCAAAATTTTATATCGTTTTTTAATTCTTCATATAACTGCCCCAGCCCGCAATATGCAGTCCGTAAGGCGATTTTTCTTCCGTCAACCGGCAGCGTTTTATTCCCATACGGATATAATAACTGTCTTCGTCCGGTTCTACCGCATGGCAGGAGAAACCTCCCCGCCTGCATTCGGTGTCATAACTGTAGGCAAGCAGGGAATAGTTGCCGTCGTAATCCCGGAAGATATAGATGTCGGGATTGCCGTCCACGCTTTCCCAGCCGCCCTGTAATCGGGCAGGAAAGCCATTGTTTATGGGATCTCCTTTTGTATTCATATCCGTTTGCCTTTATATTTGGCCTGTTTGCGTTTGTCTTCCACCACCGGGACGATCTTTTCTACATCCTGGGCTTTATAGTAGATCTTGTGGTTGATACGGCTAAAGGCGAGTGTGCCGTTATCCCGGAGTGTCTGTAACGTCCGGGGCGAGATGTTCAACAGCAGGCATACATCCTGGTTGTCGAGCCATTCATTTGAATCTTTGTCGCCATGCAGGCGGCAAAGCTGTTCCATACGTTCAGCAAAACGTTCAAACTTCGAGAGCATCTGCTCGAATGTCTGTGCATCAATATTTACTATTTGGCATACGCCGAACTTTGTTTCCATTACTTGATATTTTTATGTTATTCTTAATGTAAGTCAGGACTTCCTTTCCGGTGCAAACTGCACCTTTCCGCCACGAAGTAAAACAGAATAAACCACACCACAATGGATTGATAACCAGGTGGCAGCTTGTGGCACCGGTTTGGTAGGGGTAAAGGACAGATTTCTTATTTCGGGTGCTGTTTTAAATCTAAAAAAGCAGGTTTTTACTTTCGATATTTCCCTCCGGTTTTCTGAAATGGGAGCGGTTTTTTAGCAGACATCACTCCGGTAGCACAGTATATCCCGATAAGCCAATCGGTGCAGTCTGCACCGTTCATTCAATCTTTACAGTAGCAAGACAATACAGAATCATCCATGTAAACCCGGTTAATGTACTATCCTGACTAATAGTTGTTTATTTGCAACCGACAAGCGGGTTCCTGTATCAACAGGAACCGGAATATTCACTTTTTTAATACAGTATTATATGGATAGTAAACAAACCGGCGAAAGTCAAACTAAGAAACAATCTGTACAGGATTGGTTACCTGATGACGGGAAGGGCAAAGGCAAGAGTCCAACCGATGGGAACAAGAGTAAAATCATCCGGGAATTTCTCCGGGAAGATATTATTGAAGAACCTTCCGTTGTGAGTGTCGATACGACAAACAATACCGCCAATATCAATAATGCGGACACCATTGGCAGTGTGGATGCTGTACTGACTGTTGCAACTGAAAATAGAAAAGATACCGTAAAGACTGAATCACAGGAGCAATCTGTACAAACTGCATCCAGACGGATCAGCAGTAAACAACGGAAAGAATCACTGGAGGAATACCGGCAGGCGTTTCTTACCGTTCCAAAGCTCGAAGACCGCAAGCCTGTATTTATCAGCCGGGAGGTGCGGGATCAGTTGGACGAGATAGCCCGCAAACTGGGAGGACGCCGAATGAGTGTATCGGGCTTTATCGAGAACCTTGCCCGCCATCATCTGGAAATCTACCGGGATGATGTGGAAATGTGGAAGAAGCTATAAAGTGTAGCTTCTGTCCATTGTATGGTAAGTCCGTTCAGTATCTACGACTTAGCTTTTGAGCGGAACATAAATGTTCGTGGAGCGTAGCGAGGTTATGTTTCCATTGCATGGAAACCCTCGCTTTGGCTTACCGCCAAAGGGAAAACCGCTCCCGTTGGTCACAGTTTTGGGTCGGGGTCATAGACCCTATTATTATCGATTTTATCAGTAAACCGACAATCGAAAAATTGAATCAGGATAATAATGATAACAGGAAGAAAGGCGGACGCCCGAAGAAGAGTCCCGTTCATCGCAAAAGCAAGACCATCGGGGTCTGCTTTTCCGAGCCGGAACTCTATGCCATCCGGCACCGGGCAAAACAGGCCAATCTTCCGCTAAGTATCTATTGTCATGATGCCGTCCTGGACGGGATAATCAAAGAACCGCTAAAAAAAGAGGAACTGGACGTATTAAGAAGCCTTTCCAATATGGGCAATAACCTGAACCAGCTCACAAAAATAGCGAAGTTTTTAAGTGAAAAACGGCTCGAAAACCAGGCATTACCCCTATTGGAAAGCATACAGGATATCATAAACAAGCTGTCGGATGATTGGAAAAATAGTAAAAGGAAGAAGTTTTAAGGGATGTATTTCGTATGTTTTAGGAGATAAAAATGCGAAAATCCTGGCAAGCGAAGGTGTATTGGAGACGGACGTAAAATCCATCATCAATAGTTTTCACATGCAAAGCCTGCTCAATCCCAAGTTATCGAAATGTGTCGGGCATATCCCGTTGGCATTCTCGCCCGATGATAAAGAACGGTTGACAGATCAATTCATGGAACGATTAGCCAAAGAGTATATGAAAGCAATGGGGATAGAAAATACCCAATACATTATTGTCCGGCATAACAATACAAACCATCCCCATTGCCATATCGTATTTAACCGGGTGGATAACGATGGCAAGACTATCTCCGACAAGAACGACCGTTACCGGAACGAGAAAGTATGCAAACAACTAAAAGACAGGTATAACCTGACTTACGGAACAGGAAAAGATAAAGTCAACATCCAACACTTAAAAGGAGCGGAGCAAACCAAATATGAAATTTATCATGCTGTGAACAATATACTGCCCAAAGCTAAGAATTGGCAACAGTTTGAATCCCTATTGGGTAAACAAGGAATATCCATAAACTATAAATATAAAGGACAAACAGATGAAGTGCAGGGTATCTCATTCCGGAAAGGGGAACACTGTTTCAAAGGCTCGGACATCGACCGGCAGTTCAGTTATTCCAGACTGGATGCAATTTTGGGAGGAAACAGCCACCGTCAAACACCGCAGGAGCAACAGGTACAACAAGCTCCACCGGCGAAGACAACAGGAAATACCCTTGCGGAAACGATTGCAACAGGTGTAGCCGGAACCGTATCGGGTTTAAGCGGGCTGCTGGATTTCCAGCCTTCGGGTTACGATCCGGATGAAGCGGAAGCATTGCGTCAACAGGCGTTAACCCGGAAGAAAAAGAAGAAAAAACGCAAGGGGTTAAGACACTAAAATGAATTATTAACGGCTTAAAAACAAAAGAAATATGGTACAATCGGTATCGAACGACGCTTTATGGGAAAAGCTCTCGGAAATGGAAAAGAAACTGGACGGGCTTGCTGTAATGCAGAAATCACAGGATATAGCAGGGGAAAAAGACGAAAACATGTCTGGTTTTGAAGGGGCGAAAGACGCTATAATTACGGAAATAAGGCAACAAACCGCTTTGCTTGGCAAACATAACGACAGTAATTTCGGAGCCAACAGGGAGAATATTCAGCTGCTCAATAAGAATATCCTTCTGGTTTCAAAGCACATCCGGGAGACTGAAGACCGGTTAAAAATATATGTTGAATCACAGGAAGGAAATGAAAAATCCTGCTTTAATTTTAAAATGTTCAAAGTCAGAAAAACTTCTTTCGTGATAACCATACTTGGCTTGCTGGTATTTTTACTCACCTTGTTTTGCATGAAACAGCAGAACGACTATGCGTTACTGATAGAGGAACATCACAGGCAAGGTATCGTTATTGAGAGGCAAAAGCCGGAATAGAAGAAATAAATCCTTCTAAATCAACTTGTCCGCTATAAATACAATGTATAGGACAGAGGAAGAAACATCCCTGATCACTTTGAACGACCTGGCATCCATACCCTCTTTTTCCATCATTTTCTTCAGGGCGGCGACGGCCTGTTTCGATTTGTATTTGACCGTCCTTTCATTCATATTCAGTATTTCGGCCGTTTCCCTGACGGTATACCCATCCCGGTGGAGCATCATGAAAATTTCTCCCATCTTATCAGGAAAATCTTTCAATATGCCATTAATCACCGATTCCAACTCCTACAACTGCAATATCTATTCCAGAAAAGACCAAAGATACAACAAATAGTCTTTCGGGAAATCTCGTAGCAGGAATGGCAGATATGGGATACCGCGTCGTATAGGCATTCAACCATCAGCAACGGATTACGATTCCGACCAAGCGGAACGTCAGCGATTACAAGCCGAAGAACGAAGGAGGAAAAAGAAGAAATGAAAGGGATTAAGGCTCTAAAAAACTACAAACTAAATTCATAATAATTATGGCACAATCAGTATCAAATGATGCTTTTTAATGCTTTTGTGAAACAAGAATAAACTTTTGCCCATTTATCACTTATTTCATAGACTTACTAAAGAATCTTTGATTTCTCCAATATATCAAGACTGCAAATAAGAGGGTGAAACTATTTATCCTATCTTTGCACATATTATGCGACACATTCTGATCATAGAAGACGAATCAGGAATCTATAACTTTCTAAAACAGGGACTGGAAGAAGAAGGTTATAGTACCTCTATTGCCGTTGATGGGAAACAAGGGATAGGGCTTTTTCAATCGCAGAAGCCCGATCTTATCCTTCTGGACTGGATGCTTCCTAAAATGAACGGAATAGACGTGTGCAAAGCTATCAGAGAAAAAGATTCGGAAACGCCTATACTATTTTTGACAGCAAAAGACACTCTGCAAGAGACGATTGAGGGATTACAAAGTGGAGCAAACGACTATATCAAAAAGCCTTTCAGTTTTGAGGAATTATTAGAACGTATAAAGATTCATTTCCGTAACAAGACGGAACCGGACACTCTTACTTTGGGTAATATTTTTCTTCATTTAAGGACATACGAAGTAAATGTAGACTCACTTGATGTTGCTCTTACCCAACGTGAGTTTGAGTTGCTCGAGTTTTTAATCAGAAATAAAGGACGTGTCTGTAAAAGAGACGAAATTATAGAAAAAGTCTGGGGGATTAACTTTGAGTACGATACAGGTGTAATTGATGTTTTTATTAATGCTATTCGCAAGAAGCTTAATCTGGATAAAGATAATGGATACATCAAAACCATTCGGGGAGTGGGATATATAGCTAACGACTGAATATGAACAATCTATCTTTCAGGAACAGAATTGCACTGAACTACATCATCACAACAGCATTGTTGATTGGTTGCGTATTTTTTACTATCTATCTGGTAGTAGAGTTCAGTGTGTCCGACCATTTGAATGAAGATCTGCAACAAGAAGTCGACCGTCACTCTCAGGAAGTGGAAGTGAAAAACGGAACAATAGCTCTAAAAAGACATAAGGAGTGGATGGAGCGTGAGCATAATACAGTCGGTGTCGATCCTGTATTCATTGAATTTTTGGACATAGAGGGGAATCTGATTGATAAATCCCCCAACCTGAAAGACAGCCACTTGCTTTACGATCCCAATCAAAGAGATAATGTATTTTACAATGGTGAACTTGCCGAAAAAAGGATAAGGCAGGTACAGGTTCCCATTTTGGATGAGAACGGAAAGCGCGTAGGTCATCTTTTGGTGGCAGTTGCACGCGAAGGTTCAGAAGTGGTTTTAGAAACTTTACGGCATATCCTATTCATTACCTTCCCTGTCATTCTTATTATATTGTTCTTTGTTGCACGTTTTATTGCAGGAAGAAGTATTAAACCTATCAATGACATTATTGATACATCGAATAATATCTCACGTGATAATCTTACTGAACGTATCCCATTACCTAACAATAAAGACGAACTGTATATTCTTTCGGATACTATCAATCAACTTCTTGATAGGATAGAAAAAACAATAGAACGCGAAAAGTCTTTTACCTCTTATGCTTCGCATGAATTCCGGACTCCATTGGCTATATTGAAGGGAACTCTTGAAGTGTTGATACGAAAACCCCGCCAACAGGAAGAATACGAAGAAAAAGTAAGATACTGTGTCAAAGAAATCGATCGTTTAAACCATTTGGTAGATGAACTGCTCATCCTTACCCGTTTCGAAAATCAGAAGCAGTCACTTAATCTAGAAGTCGTCTCAGCAAAAGCGCTGATTGAAGAGAGCCTAAAATATCTGTCAAGAAACATCGAAGAGAAGAGTATAAGGGTAAAAACAAATTTTTCATCCGAGGATATTCTTTTCAAGACCGACACTTATCTATTCTCAACGATCATTAGCAACCTTTTATCCAATGCTATCAAATATTCTTATCAGAATGGAGAGGTAAACATCGATTTATTCAAATCTGATTCTGTCATACATTGTGAAATAAAAGATAATGGTATAGGTATTTCTCAAGAGGATTTAGAAAAGATTTTCGATAAATTTTACCGATCTACAGAGCATTCCGATATTAAGGGCTTCGGATTGGGCTTGCCTATCGTAAAAAGATTCTGTTTATTTCTTAATATCCATATAGAGGTAGTAAGCAAACTGAGTTCAGGCACTATAATAAAACTTCAAATTCCTCAATCTTAAGCAAATCTTAAGCAAACTGTTTTAACAAATCTCTACTTTTGCCTGTAATCAGAAAACCAGGTAAAAGGAAGGTAAATGTTAGAAAAGATTATACGGTTCAGCCTCAATCGCAAACTCATTGTATTGCTGTTCACATCGGCCATATTTGCGTATGGGATTTATTCTGTGTTCCATATCCCTATTGGTGCAGTTCCAGATATAACAAACAATCAAGTACAGATTATTACCACATCCACCCATCTTTCTACTGAGGATATTGAACAATTTATTACTTATCCAATAGAAATGGAGATGGCCAATCTACCGGGAGTACAGGAGATCCGCTCTATTTCTAAATTTGGGTTGTCTGTGGTTACCATTGTTTTTGACGAAGATATGGGAACCTATCTTCCCCGGCAGCTAATAGCCGAAAAAATAAAAACAGCATCTGAAATTATCCCAGAAGGTTTCGGATCTCCTGAAATGGGTCCCATATCGACAGGCTTAGGTGAGATCTATCAATATATACTTGATGTAAAGCCCGGATACAAAGACAGATATTCAGTATCGGATTTGCGTACCATACAGGACTGGATAGTCAAACGTCAATTATCGGGTATCCCGGGAGTCGTTGAGATCAATACATGGGGAGGCTACCTGAAGCAATACGAAGTCGCTGTTAACCCATCCCGATTGAAAGCCATGTCCATAACAACGGGAGATTTAGTAACAGCCTTAGAAAAAAATAACAGTATAGCGGGAGGAGCCTATATTGAGAAAGTCAATCAGAGCTATTTTATTCGTGGGGAAGGAAAGATAAGTTCGATCGAAGATATACAAAATATTGTTGTCAAGAATGTGGATGGAATCCCTGTTCTGGTAAAAGATATAGCAACGGTTCGTTTCGGAAGCGCCAATCGTTTTGGCGCAATTACAGGGAACGGGGAAGGAGAAAAAGTTCTTGGCCAGATAATGATGCTCAAGGGAGCTGACTCCAAGCAAACCATCAATGCCGTGAAAGAACGTGTAGAGGAAGTGCAGCAATCACTGCCTGAAGGCGTGTATATCAATGCCTTTCTGGAACGTAGTGAACTCGTTGCCAAAACGACATTTACCATTACCGAAAATCTTATTTTAGGATGTCTGATTGTGATATTCGTTGTGGTACTTTTACTCGGGAGTTTTCGTTCAGGGCTGGTTGTTGCATCTGTAATACCTCTTTCGCTCCTGTTTGCCATTTCCCTGATGAGGATATTCGGAATAGATGCCAATCTGATGAGCTTGGGAGCAATTGATTTTGGTATTATTATAGATGGTGCGATTATTATTGTGGAGTTCGTCTCAGCTCAGATCACGGCAAATGCTTCCAAACTTAGCAATTTACCTCTGTCTGAGAGAAAAAAGGAAACAGACAGAATAACACTGGGCAGCTCATCCACCATGATGAATTCGGCCATCTTCGGGCAATTAATAATCCTCATTGTATTTATTCCCATCCTGTCATTATCAGGTGTGGAAGGTAAAATGTTCCGCCCAATGGCTCTCACATTCAGTTTCGCTCTCATTGGTGCCATGCTGCTTTGTTTGACCTATGTCCCTGTGGCCTCCTCTCTGCTGATAAAACCTCAGGCACAGAAAACAAACAGTATCACTGCCCATTTGATGCGCATATTAACAAAATGTTATTCGCCTGTTATTACATGGGCATTGAAGAACACAAAAAAGACTTTGGCAGGAGCAACCGGATTACTGATTCTGTCCGTTGTGATATTCTCCCGCATTGGGGGCGAATTTATCCCTCAACTGGATGAAGGAGATTTTGTTATTCAGCCTGTGCTGAAAACGGGGACTTCACTGACAAAGACGATAGAGACCACTACATTGATAGAGAAAACAATTCTGGATAAATTTCCAGAAGTGGAGCAAATCGTCAGCCGGATCGGTGCAGCCGAAGTACCTACCGATCCCATGTCGATGGAGGAAAGCGATATTATCGTGAAAGTGAAACCCAAAAGTGAATGGGTATCGGCAAGTTCAAAAGATGAATTGGCGGATAAGATAAAAGAAGCTCTGGAGACTACTATCCCCAACATGGAAATTGAATTTACACAACCCATCGAGATGCGTTTTAACGAGCTCATTTCGGGTACGCGCTCCGACGTGGCCATCAAGGTTTTTGGTGAAGACCTGAGTGTTTTGGCCGAAAAGGCAGAACAGATAAGGCAGGCAATCGCACATGTGGAAGGAGCGGCCGATATTATTGTGGAAAAGATTGACGGACTCCCGCAAATGACTGTCGATTACAACCGTACCCGTATTGCCCAGTATGGACTGAATATCTCGGACATCAACGATATTGTAGCCCTGTCTTTTGCCGGAACCACCGTAGGGAATGTGTTTGAAGGGGAACGCCGCTTCGATCTGGTGATCCGCCTGGAGGAGAATCTTCGGAATGACATCGATGATTTGCGGAATCTGTATGTCCCGCTTCCCGATGGTGGGCAGATCCCCCTGCGTGAATTGGCTAGGGTGGAATATACCGAAGGGCCTGCCAAGATATCGCGAGACGACACCAAACGCCGTGTGGTGATAGGTGTAAATGTAAGGAGCAGGGATATGGAAAGTGTGGTGAAAGATGTTTCGGCCATCATAAATGAAACAATCAACCTGCCTCCCGGATATTATATTACTTACGGGGGACAGTTCGAAAACTTACAGAATGCGAAAGACCGTCTGATGATAGCCGTTCCTATAGCTCTATGCCTCATATTTATCTTCTTGTATTTTGCCTTTGGTTCGGTGAGGGAAACCTTGCTGGTCTTTACAGCCATCCCTCTTTCGGCTGTAGGCGGAATATTACTTCTTTGGTTGAGAGGGATGCCTTTCAGTATTTCGGCGGGAGTAGGTTTTATCGCTTTGTTTGGTATTGCCGTACTGAATGGTATTGTGCTGGTGGAGCATCTCAAAAAATTGAAAAACAAAGGAATGAAAAATGTAGATGAACTGATTCTGAAAGGGACTACCGATAGGCTTCGTCCTGTAACGCTTACTGCTGCCGCAGCAGCACTCGGATTTTTGCCGATGGCCATCTCTTCATCGGCGGGCGCAGAGGTACAACGTCCTTTGGCAACGGTAGTTATCGGAGGATTATTTACTGCAACCCTACTTACAATGGTGGTGCTTCCTGCTTTGTTCAAAATGTTTGATAAAAACCTGACGAAAGATGAAGAAAAGGTTTAAAAATATAGTATTTACCATTCTACTTATATACAGTTCGAGTATTTATTCGCAAAACATTAACCCTGAATTGAATAAGTTGATCGAGACGGCATTTGCCAATAATAAAGAATTAAGTTCGTATTATTTGCAGACCAAGGCTTCTAAAGCAAATATCGGAACAGCTTTTGATTTTGATAAAACGACTGTTTATTATGGATACGATGAAAATAATGTTGCGCCCAACGACAAGGCCTTAAGGGTGTTTGGCATTGAACAGACATTTTCATTCCCTACTGTTTATGGCGCTCGGAAAAAGGTATACAAATCGCAGTGGGAGCAAAATAAGGTGCTGTATGAAATTCAAAAAAACAAACTGGCGCTTGCCGTATCTCTTGTCTACGACCGGATTGTTTATACACAAAACAAAGAAGTGCTATATACCCAACTCGATAGCCTCTATTCTGCTTTTTCAAAGGCAGGAAACCGTAAATTTGAGTTAGGTGAATCTAATTATCTGGAGAAAATTACGGCAGAAGCCAAATCGAAACAAATTCATACAACCTTAATCCAATTAAAAAATCAAAAACAGGCTTTGTACGGACAGCTGAAATCGTTGGCGCAAAGCCAAGAAGACTTTCAGGTATCTGACAATCAGCTGGAAATGTTGCATATAGATGGCGCTGCTACGGGTAAAACATTGCAAAAAAATTATATGGAGACCATCAGTAAAACTTATTCTTCTCAATTGAAGTTACAAAATCAAAGCTGGTTACCCGACTTGAGCATGGAGTTATTTACAGGAACAAACAGAGGTTTGGGATACAGGCAAAACGGCTTTCAGATAGGAGTGGCTATTCCGTTACTCTTTAGCGGAAACACGTCAAAAAGGAAAACAGCTAAGTTGGAGCAACAAAGCTGGGAAGCGATGCGCAGCGACCGCGAGATACAAATGGAAAGTTTCTATATGCAAAAACAGGCTGAACTGAACCAACATAAGGAAATGATTAATTATTACACAGAGAACGGACAGATACTGTCAAAAGAAATTATCAAAACCGCCGATATGAGTTATAAGAATGGCGAAATAGACTTTTTCCAGTACATTCAGAGCCTGGAGAATGCGATCAGTATAGAATCTGATTATCTGGATAGCGTCCTTTCTTATAATCAATCATATCTGGAGTTACATTATTTCAACTTTAACGAATAAGCAATGAAGAAATATTCTTATATACTATTTGTATTGACCGTTGGCTTTTTAAGTTCCTGCACAGGGGAGGGTAAATCTTTGAAGACAGATAATTCCGAACAAGAGGATTCCTCTTTAGTTGAGATTACGCAGGAACAGTTCTCTTCCATGAAAATGGAGATTAGCGCTTTGCAGGAAAGGGAATTTGACAATACGGTAAAAGCATCGGGCAGAATAGATGTACCGCCAAAAAGCAGAGCGAAAGTGACTTCATTTATCGGTGGGTATGTTAAGTCTGTTTC
This sequence comes from Proteiniphilum sp., assembly GCF_040307845.1. Lineage (GTDB taxonomy): Bacteria > Bacteroidota > Bacteroidia > Bacteroidales > Dysgonomonadaceae > Proteiniphilum. Next base: position 41,427 of record NZ_JAWRIS010000019.1, on the reverse strand, counting down.
TTTGCAGGTAGGTAACAAGGTAACTAAAGGTCAGCCGTTACTAACCCTGGAAAGTCCGGAATATATTGACTTGCAACAATCTTATCTGGAAATAGCAGGCCAAATGGGGTATCTGAAATCGGAATACGAAAGACAAAAGACCCTTTTTGATGAAAAAATATCTTCCCAAAAGAAATACCTCGAAGCCGAGAGCGATTACAAACGCACAAAAGCCAGCTATGAGAGCCTCCGCCAGAAACTGAATATGCTGCGCATTAACCCACTCCAAGTGGAGCAGGGGACATTTTCTTCCTATATTACTGTTTATTCTCCCATTTCGGGAGATATTACAGCTATCAATGCGAATATAGGTATGGCAATCACTCCAACAGATGTTATTATGGAAATAGTGGAAACACAGGCAATGCATCTGGAATTGGCCGTTTTCGAAAAAGATGTATTCAATCTGAGAAATGGACAGAATATAAAATTTACTGTTCCACAAATAGGTTCGGAGGAATTTGGGGCACAAGTTTCTCAAATAGGGAAATCTGTCGAAGGAAGTGATCGTGTTATCCACGTTTATGCCTCTTTAGATGCTGGAGCCAAGCAAAAATTATTGACAGGCATGTTTGTAGAAGCACAACTTGTTGCCGCTTCCCGAAATGCATTGAGTGTGCCTTTTGATGCTGTTACAACAGAAGAGGGGAACAATTTTTTATTAGTTCTTGAATCGCAGAAAAAGGACATTTACACTTTTCGAAAGGTCTTGGTCAAAACAGGCGAAAGACACGGAGATTGGTTGGAAGTTATTCCTGACAATACGATCAATTCCGACACTAAGGTACTCTTCAAAGGTGTGTATGATGTGATGTAACAATATGGTATAATCGAGAAAACAGCTAAATTATGGAATTGGAAAAGCATTTTGTTACAAAATCCAATTGGTTGCGGGCCGCCGTCTTGGGCGCAAATGACGGTATATTATCCACTTCGAGCATCATCATTGGGGTGGCGGCAGCCAGCGAATCACGCCAGGCTATTATTCTGGCTGCTTTGGCAGGAGCCATTGCCGGTGCCATGTCCATGGCAGCGGGCGAGTATGTATCGGTAAGTTCGCAGGCTGACATAGAGAGATCGGACTTGCTGCGAGAACAAAAAGCGATCGACGAAATGCCTGAAATAGAGCTGAATGAATTGGCAGAAATCTATCAAAAAAGAGGATTGGACGAAGAATTGGCTTTACAGGTCGCGACAAAACTCACGGAGCACGATGCCTTGGCAGCGCATGCGAGAGACGAACTGGGTATCAACGAGATTATGGAAGCAAAACCGTTTCAAGCGGCATTTTCGTCTTTTCTCGCATTCATCATTGGAGCTATATTGCCTTTTATCGTCACCTTGCTTGCCCCTGTAAAAGAGATGATTTATTACCAATATTTTTTCTCATTATTGTTTTTAGCATTGCTTGGTGCTGTTTCCGCAAAAACCGGTGGCTCAAGTATTAAAAAAGCGGTTTTGAGAATCTGTTTTTGGGGGACTGCCGCCATGCTTGCCACCGCCTTGGTTGGCTATGTTTTCGGAATTGCCATCTCCTGAAAATCATTTAATATGTATTATTTTTGTACTTTATTTTTGGAATGAATTACATTTTTTCAATCGCATCTTTCAGCGCTTTCTTCTTTGTTGCATTGCTTCTCGGGAAAAAGCCCAAAACATTGCACGACCGGATTTTAGTTTATTGGCTGGTTTATTTAGGGTTATTTACAGGATTATACTTGTTTTCATCCTTAGAGTTTTTTGACAGAATAAAACAATTCCCCGCTTTTATCGTGTCGTTATTTTTGCTGCATGGTCCTTTCCTCTATCTATACACATCGGCGCTGACATTGGGGAAAAGAAAACTTGTAACGCAGGATTTTCTCCATTTTCTGCCGTTTCTGATATTTGTGCTGTATCTTTTAATCGCTTCCCGCTTCCCCGGTTATTCCGCCGGAATACGTTTAGACCACGTAAGTACGCATATCCGGCCACCCTTGTTTTTCGTTTTCTTACTGTTGATGACCGCCGCATCAGGTCCCCTGTATTTTATCCTTTCCATTGTAAGAGTCCAAAAACACAAGCGCGAGTATATGGATAATTTTTCTACCGCCGAAAAAATTAACCTTAATTGGTTGAGAATACTTTTATACATTTTCGGGATTATTTGGACATTCCTGATCATCATTGCTGTTACACATCATATTTTTCATTATTCATCCATACACTTCTGCATTAATGGTTTGCTCCTTTCTCTTTCAGCATTTATTATCCTTGTAGGTTATTACGGATTGAAGCAAAAAGAGATTTTCGTTCATTTTACGGTTGAGTATCCTGACCATCATTCGCTCCGGGAATATACTACTGTGACCAAAGAAAAATACAGTAGCCTTTTTCTATCCGAAAAGAAAATTGCCGGATATGTTAAAAAAATCAATCGTTACATGGAGCAGGAGAAGCCTTTTCTCAATCCCGACCTGACACTTCCTCTGCTTGCATCGGAATTGGCTATTCCGGCACATCATCTTTCGCGCGTCATTAACGAACAGTTCGAACACAACTTTTTTGATTTCATCAACGGCTACAGGGTGGAGGAGATAAAGAAAAAACTTCTCGACCCTGCCTATGATAATTTTTCTCTGTTGGGCATTGCTTTTGAGTGCGGTTTCAATTCCAAATCGGCGTTTAACCGTATCTTTAAAAAAACGACCGGATTGACGCCAAGCGAATATAAAAAGTCGCAAGCGTAACATCAGTTGAAAAATTCAACGTGCCACTTTACAGAAAAGGTTCTATTTGTTCCGGAAAACAAGTGCCAACTTATAAACTGGGGCGTAAGACTGTTTTTCTCCCACTATCTTTGCATCATAAATCATTTTTAGTAATAATCATTTTTTAATTGAAAGTATGAAAGCAAAAAAAACAAATTCTGATGTAAAAAGATCGGGAAACTCACAAATAGGAAAACGTAATGTACGCACAATCCTATCGGTTATGCTAACCGTATTATTTATGGCTGCCGGTTCTCTTCCCGCTTTTGCACATTGCGACTCTTATGCCGGCCCTACCGTTAAGGATGCCCTAAAGGCTCTTGAGACCAACAATGTCAATTTGGTGTTGAAGTGGATCGATAAAAAGCAGGAAGGGGAAATTACCTCTCTGTTCAAAAAAACCTATAGTCTGCGTAATGGTGACAAGGAAGTGTATGCCATTGTGGAAAAACATTTCCTGGAAACTCTTGTCCGCCTGCACAGAGAGACAGAAGGGGCTCCATTCACAGGATTAAAGCCCGCGGGTAGCACAAAGAAGATTGTTCAATTAAGTGACAACGCCTTAAAGAATGAAGATATTGATGGTTTGCTCGAAAAATTGAACAGTCATATCGGTACCAGCCTCCGAAAGAAATACGAGAAAGTAGTTGCGTTGGACAAAGTGAAAGATCAATCGGTAGAAAAAGGGAGGGAGTATGTAGCGGCGTATGTGGATTACACTCATTCGATAGAGGCGCTGCACGATATTTTGGAGCATGGAGGAGGACATCATGCACATTAAAGGCAAGAATATCGCCCAAACCTCAACTTTAAGCGTTTCTAATTAAGAAACGCTTAATCTAAAAAAACGTTAATAAATAGCCAATTAACGATCCTGCTATGACAACGAACGCACTGTTTATTTTGTTAAACTTAAAAGTGAAGCCAAGACTTAAAACAGCAATCAGGATTGTCCTCCAATCCGTGATTATTTCCTGACCCATTGTAAAACAGACCGAGACAATGATAGCAACCGATGCGACATTGACCGCATCCAGAAATGCGGAAAAACCGACCGAACTCCGCATTCGCTTAATCAATGGATTGAGCAGGGCTACAAAGACAAAGGAGGGAAGAAAAATGCCAATCGTAGAGACAACAGCACCCCCAATACCGTTGATCTGGTAGCCGATAAAGGTAACCGAAGAAAAAACCGGTCCCGGGGTAAATTGCCCCACGGAAATGGAGTCAACCAGTTGTTGCCTGCTCAAAAGACCCGTGGCGACTAACTCCGTGTCGAGAAATGCGATCAGCACATAGCCGCTACCGTACAATATAGCTCCGATTTTTAAAAACGAGAGGAACAGGTTCAGATTGGTTGCCGACAGGAAGGCGGAGCTTGTAACCTGCAAAAGAGGAAGCGGGAGAAGCCCAGGCAATTTGTCGGCTTTCCTGTTCCTTTTCATGGCCGACAACAGCGCAAACAGCCCTGCCCCGAACATCAGGTAGATTTCATTGATGTTCAATAATGAAAGGATCAGCACAATGATTCCGATCAGTATCAACTCCGGTGTTTTCAGCGATTTCTTTGCCAGTGGATATACTGCCGAAAGGATAATGGCTATAATCGCAGGTTTTATTCCGTAGATAAACGGTTGCACCTCCGGGAGCTGTCCGTATTGCTTGTACAATACGGCAAAAACGAGGGTAATAAAGACTGCGGGGAGGATAAAGCATGCTCCCGCTACGATCAGTCCTCTCCATCCTGCGCGTGCATACCCGATATGGATAGCCATTTCAGTACTGTTGGGACCGGGTATTAAATTCGTAGCACCCAGCAGATCCAGAAATTCTTGCTCGTTTAACCACTTACGTTTGGTTACCACTTCATGTTGCATCATGGCGATATGTGCCGCTGGACCGCCAAAGGCGGTAAAACCCAGTCGCAGGAATAATTTTGCAAGCTCCTTCACATCGGAATCCTTACTCATATCCTTTTCGTTCATCCCTTAGTCGAATCTATCTTGTTTGTCTAAAAAATACGGAACTCTAATGAAAGCAATTAATCCGATTCCCAGATATAATATTTTTTTCTTAGTCAAAAAGCAACATGTACCAACAGGATAAGTACCGGCACTTCGACAAGCGGACCGACGACACCGGCAAAGGCTTGTCCGCTATGTAAGCCAAATACACCTATGGCAACCGCAATAGCCAGTTCAAAGTTGTTGCCTGTGGCAGTAAATGCTATCGAAGCATTTTTATCATAGGATGCACCCATTAATTTGCCTGCAAAGAAACTAAGGAAGAACATCACCACGAAATAGATCAACAGCGGCATGGCAATGCGCACCACATCCAATGGTATTTGTACGATTATTTCCCCTTTCAGACTGAACATTAACACAATGGTAGATAATAATGCTATCAGGGTAATGGGCGATATGGCAGGAATAAATTTTTCTTTATACCATTGTTCGCCTTTTACCTTTACTAATATCAAACGGCTAAGGATACCCATCAGGAAAGGAATGCCCAGATAGACGGCAACCGTTTGGGCGATCGTGCCCATGGATATATCTACGATTGCCTCTTCAAATCCGAATAATGGCGGTAGTTTTGTGATGAATATCCAGGCATAAAAACTGTAAAAGAATACCTGAAAGATACTGTTCAGGGCGACAAGCCCTGCGCCGTATTCGGTATTACCTTCTGACAGCTCGTTCCAAACAAGCACCATTGCAATACACCGTGCAAGACCTATCAGGATAACACCTGCCATATATTCGGGATAATCGTGTAAAAAGAGAATAGCTAGTAGAAACATTAATACAGGGCCGATAATCCAATTCAGGATTAACGAAATAGATACTATTTTTACGTTGGAAAATACGTTTGGCAGTTGTTTATAATCTACTTTTGCCAATGGCGGGTACATCATCAGGATAAGGCCGATTGCCAAAGGGATGTTGGTTGTCCCGCTCGACATGGAATCGATATAACTGCTGAAAGAAGGGATAAAATAGCCCAATCCGACACCGACAGCCATTGCAAGAAATATCCAAAGAGTCAGGTTTTTATCCAGGAAATTCATTCTCTTTTTACTCATGACCCTTTATCTTGTTTTGATACAGTTCGTAGAATGCTTGTTTTATTTCATCCCTTACCCTGATGTATTCGGATTGTATAAATTCGGGCGTTCCTGTTGCTTCGGACGGATCATCAAAACCGATATGTAAGCGGTTCTTTACTTTTCCTGAGAATGTCGGGCAGCTTTCATTTGCACCACCGCAAACGGTAATCACATAATCCCATTCATCATCGCTATATTTTTCTATACTATCGGATGTATGCAGCGAAATATCCACACCTGCATCCTGCATGACCTCTATTGCTTTGGGATTTACCCGTCCGCTTGCTTTTGTTCCTGCGGAATAGACGAATAGTTTGGAGTCGAAAGATTGTAAAAAACCGTGTGCCATTTGGCTGCGGCAGCTATTGCCCGTACAAAGGATCAAAATTTTCATTTCAGTCATTTTTTGTTGTATCTATACCCATAATTCGTATTTCGTAGAACAGCGAATTACTATTGTACAAAAATACCGGAATAAACCTTCCGGCATCTTTATGATATCAGCAAATATCGTCTGTCTTCTGCAATTGGGTGAAAAAGCCTGCGAACAAGCTTTTCGCCTTCTTCCAATTTTTTTCATCAATACAGTATTTAACAGTTGGCAATGTAATCGTTCCTTGTATTAATCCTGCATCTTTTAATTCACTCAAATGCTGTGAAAGCGTACTTTTAGCGATAGGCAATATTTCTGACATATCACCATGATAACAGCATGATTGATTGACAAGCATTTCCAGAATGGCAATACGGATGGGGTGTCCCAATGCTTTGGCAAAGCGTGCAAGCTGCTCTTGCTGGTCTGTTAATCCTTTTTTTGACATAATCAATATTTATTGTTCGCAAATATACGAATAATTTTATCATTCGCAATATTGCGAATGATAAAATAGAAATATACAAATTGGTTTGCTGCATTGAGGATAGGATATTATTGTATGGAAAGAAAAATTTCAAAAGTTTTACTGTAAAAATAATATTTAGTAAATTTGCAAAATAAAGTCGTTCTTTGTATTTTATGCAAAATAGGGCAAAAGATTGAAGGTCGCTCGTTTCTAAACCGTTAGCTGCTAAAGAATTTCTTCTTGCAATTCCCTTGTTTTCAGACTGAAAGACAAAACACTAGGTCTCCCAGGATGCGATCTGACTGGCTGATGCCGAAATTCTCACTAAAGGTATAAGGATTGATAGCTCCGTTACCGAGAGAACCAAGTGATACGCGTAATTTTATATTGGAAATGACTTTCGGATCCACTTTCCAGAAAGGCTCCTCCGAGAAGCGCCATCCCGCGGAAACAGATGGGAAGAAAGCCCATTGCTGGTTATTGGGGAATTTGGAAGAACCATCATAGCGGCCATTTACTTCAAGCAGGTAACGTTCTTTAAAATTATAATTCACACGGAAGAACCCTCCCGCAATGCGCCATTTGCGGTAACCGCCTGTCGTGGTGATATTATTTCCCAAAGTGAGGTTGATATCTTTGGCATCCTCATAAGCTATCCCGTTACGTGTCATGGTGACATTTTTGTATACCGATTGTTCATAATTGTACCCTCCCAGGAAATCAAAGTTGTGCACCTCATTGAATGACTTGACATAATTCGCATAGATGTTGGTCGCAAGATAGTCGGTAGTGTACCGCCGTTCCTGTAAGTCATTGGTATTTGCCCCGGTATATCCTATCTGTCCCTCATAGCGACTGTAGGGTACCTGTACCCTGATCCGCTGGTGGGAATATTCTTTGTTCTGGAATGTGAAGTCGGCCCGTAATGTGAGGCTTTTATCGAAAAATTCAGATTTCAGGGCCGTTTTGTTTTTGACCACATTTTGCTTCAGGTCCGCACCGTTTTTCCCCAGATACATATCGCCTACCGTATAAGCGGCCGGGAAAGTCAGTGTGCCGTCGGGATTGGTCATCGGAGCCAGAGGATTGCCTTCGTCGGCAATATTACGCCAGATATTACTTCCTTCACCCACATTCACCGGTTGGTGATACTTCATGGATGAATATTCCAGGTTGTTGTCCACTTGCAGCCATTTGAACAGCTGTATATCTCCCCTTGCCCGAAGGTTATACATGGAGTAGTCGTCCGTATTATAACGGAATAATCCGTCTTCTCCATTATAGCGTCCGCTCAGGTAGAAAGAGGCAAATTCATTCCCTCCTGATACCGAAAGATTATGGTCCTGGGCAAAGAAACTATCTTTATAGAGTTCCTTGTACCAGTCTGTGCTATAATAATATTCGTAAGCACCGGTAGTCGGGTTGATCTCTATCCTGGGGAGACTCGGATCTTCCCATCTCCTTTTAATTTCAGCCAGATATGCCGGTGAAAAAGCCATAGTTTTGTTTACGGCTGTAGGTGTATTTCCATTGTCGTTCCATCTCGACCATGCGTCGCTGAAAGACTGCGCCCAGGGATAAGAGTCTACAATATTATCAGGCACCGTAGTCGGTCGTTTCGAAGAGAAACTTCCTGTATAATTCAAGGATGTTTTTCCTTTTGCAGCCCCTTTGGTCGTGATCAATACTACACCGAAAGCTGCCCGTGCCCCGTAAATAGAGGCAGATGCCGCATCTTTTAATACCGAAACACTTTCTATGTCATTGGGGTTGAGCATCCGTGGATCTCCTTCCACTCCGTCGACCAGTACCAATGCGCTACCTCCCTGTCCGATCGAGGTGGTTCCCCGGATGTTGTAAGAGGGTGATTGGGTCGGCTTTCCATCACTCATCTGAATATTCAGGTTAGGAATTACTCCCACTAATCCCTGGCTTATATTGGTAATAGGCCGATTCTCAAATACATCCCCCGTCACTTGCTCTACAGCGCCGGTAAGGTTTACTTTTTTTAGAGTACCATACCCTACAACGACGATCTCTTCCAGGAGGTGTTGATCTTCTTCCAGTACAATATCCAAAGAGGATTGGCCGCCCCATACAATTTCCTGACTATTGTATCCGATATATGAAAAGACGATGGTCGTTCCGGAAGGTACGGATAAAGTATAATTCCCGTCGATATCGGTGATTGTACCGTTGGTGGTGCCTTTTTGCACCACATTCACGCCGATAAGAGGAATATTGCCTATGTCAGTGACTTTTCCCCTCAATGTTCCATTTTGAGAATAAACCATATAGCCACATAAAAAGAAGGCTATAAATAGGTTAATCCGTAATAATTTTTCTGATACCATTGGTTTTGTTTTAGAGTTTAAATGTTTTTTTATTATGAAATCCTTTATTATAATTCACGTGCAAAGGAAAACTAAACATGTTAAGAGAGTGTTGAGAAAATGTAAAGAAAAAATTACTTAACAACTCATGTCAGAATCAGGATATAGTTGGTGGCGGGGAATTATGATCAGATTTTTATTTTTTCGCCGTATTTTGCCGCCGCTGTTTTTACGATCTTTATATAATTTGTCCCTTTTCGGGAATGTAAGGCACGACTGACGGTGTTCGGGTGTATACCAAGCGCCAGAGCTACTTCTTTTTTCCAACCATGCGGTAAAACCGGGGGCAAAACGGGCTGCGGTATTTTTTTTGTTTCCATATTTTTAGATTTTTGCAATTATACCTATCTTTGAAGACGTGGTGAATATTCACCATGCAAAGATAATGATAATTATCAACAAAATCCAAATATTTTAAGATAAAAATCATGACAGATAAGCAAAAAATATTAGAATACCTTAAATATAAAAGGATTTCCAAGAATAAATTTTATGTAAAAACGGGCTTGTCAGTAGGTTTTTTAGATAGTGGGAAGAGTTTGGGTGTGGATAAATTGAGAGAGATCTTAGATATTTATCATGATTTGAATCCGGCTTGGTTTCTCCCGGGAGATGGGCCTATGCTGAAACCCGAGAATGAAGTGAATGAAAAAGAGGAGCAATACGTTCAGTCAATAAATATTGACAATTTAATTAAAAAGATAGAGGAACTATCCGTTCAACTGGGGGCTCAAATAAATGAAAACAAACATCTCCATGAAATAAATCTAAGGCTCATTGCAGAGATCGATGACTTAAAAAAAAGAAAAATGTGACCGATAACCTGTTTATTTTGTTGTGACCATTTGCTTTTAGAAAGAGACTTATTTCATTGCGGCTCTATCTCCCTCCCTGTGATGCTGTATTTTGTCATAAGGTTTCGATTGCCATTTCTCAATTTATTGTTACCTTTGCACCTTAATTTTTGTGTGGTATAAATTTCATTGACAATGAATAAGAAATTTCCGGAATATAACCATTTAGACCTCTCGGAAATAAACAGGGAGATGTTGAAAGCCTGGGATGAAAAAGAGGTTTTCAGGAAAAGTCTGGAGACGCGGGAGGGACATACCCCGTTCGTCTTTTATGAAGGGCCGCCCTCGGCTAACGGGATGCCGGGCATCCATCATGTGATCGCACGTTCCATTAAAGATATTTTCTGCAGGTATAAGACCATGAAAGGTTTTCTGGTGAACCGAAAAGCCGGATGGGATACGCACGGGTTGCCCGTGGAACTGGGCGTAGAGAAATCGCTTGGCATTACCAAAGAAGATATCGGGAAAAAAATATCGGTCGAAGAATACAATGCAGCATGTCGGACTGAAGTAATGAAATATACCCGGGAGTGGGAAGAACTCACCCGGAAAATGGGATACTGGGTCGATATGGGTAATCCTTATATTACTTATGACAACCGTTATATCGAGACTCTCTGGTATCTACTGAAAGATTTATACGAAAAAGGATATCTTTATAAGGGATATACGATACAGCCTTATTCGCCTGCTGCTGGTACGGGTCTCAGTACGCATGAACTGAACCAGCCGGGATGTTACCGCGATGTAAAAGATACCACCTGTACAGCTCAATTCTTCATTAAGAATCCGTTACCGGAATGGACGGAATTCGGAGAGCCTTTCTTCCTGGCATGGACCACCACGCCCTGGACCTTGCCCTCCAACGTATTGCTGGCTGTGGGTCCCAGGATCGACTATGTGGCAGTGCAGACCTATAACCCCTACAGCGGTAAACCGATGACGGCCATATTGGCTAAAAGTTTGTTGAATGCCTATTTCCCGGCCAAAAATGGGGAACTTCCACTCGATGACTACAAGCCCGGCGACAAGAATATCCCCTTCCGTGTGATCAACAAGGAGTGGAAAGGTAGTGAACTTGCAGGTATAGCATACGAGCAACTTATCCCTTGGGTAAAAGTATCGGACAACGGGTTGAAAGTGGTGACCGGTGATTTTGTGACTACCGAAGACGGTACCGGTATCGTTCATATAGCGCCTACGTTCGGTGCGGATGATGCGAAAATAGGGAAAGAATACGATGTGCCCGGTTTGACGTTGACCGATAAAGAGGGTAACCAGCGCCCAATGGTCGATTTGACAGGAAAGTATTTCCGTATTGAAGACCTCGATCCCGAATTTGTACAACAGAATGTACACAGCGACCTCTACGGAGAGTATGCAGGCAGGTATGTGAAGAATGCCTATGATGATTCGCTTACCGATGAGGATGCCACGCTCGATGTGGATCTTTCGGTTATGCTCAAACAACAGAACCGAGCTTTCCGTATAGAAAAGCAGGTACACAATTATCCGCATTGCTGGCGGACCGATAAGCCGGTGTTATACTATCCGCTGGATAGCTGGTTTATCCGTACGACGGCATGTCGCGATAAGATGATAGAACTTAACAATACCATCAACTGGAAGCCGCAATCTACCGGTACCGGACGTTTCGGGAAATGGCTTGAAAACTTGCAGGACTGGAACCTGAGCCGCAGCCGTTATTGGGGCACACCCCTCCCGGTGTGGCGTACCGAAGACGGAAAAGAAGAGAAATGCATCGGTTCGGTGAAGGAACTGTACGCGGAGATGCGCAAGTCGATGGATGCGGGGATAATGAAAGAATTGCCCTGGAAAGGTCTGGATGTAAGCGACGGTCAGGAACCTGACTATGATAAGATAGACCTGCACCGTCCTTATGTAGATGATATAATATTGCTGTCCGATAGCGGCAAGCCGATGAAGCGGGAAACGGACCTGATCGATGTATGGTTTGACAGTGGAGCTATGCCTTTCGCCCAGGTGTTCTATCCGCATATTGAAGAGGATGAGTTCCAAAAAGTATTTCCCGCGGATTTCATTGCGGAGGGAGTCGATCAAACGCGTGGATGGTTTTATACCCTGCATGCCATTGCTTCTATGGTGAAAGGAAGTGTGGCATTTAAAAATGTGGTATCCAACGGACTGGTGCTCGATAAGAACGGCAATAAAATGTCGAAACGGTTGGGCAATGCGGTGGATCCCTTTGAAACAATAGAGAAGCACGGTTCCGACCCGTTACGCTGGTATATGATTACCAATGCCGCACCGTGGGAGAATCTGAAGTTCGATATAGAAGGAGTGGAAGAAGCACGCCGTAAATTTTTCGGCACGCTTTATAATACGTATTCGTTTTTTGTGTTGTATGCCAATGTAGATGATTTCCACGATCAATATACGCAGATCGCCCTCGACGACCGGCCGGAAATTGACCGCTGGGTATTGTCGATGCTGCACTCATTGGTGAAAGAGGTCGACCAGAGTTATGAGGCGTATGAGCCTACCAAGGCAGGACGTGCTATCACCGATTTTGTGAACGATCATCTTAGTAACTGGTATGTACGCCTTAATCGTAAGCGATTCTGGGGTGGGGAAATGACCGATGATAAGTTGTCGGCCTATCAGACACTGTATCAATGTCTGGTGACTGTAGCAAAACTGATGGCACCCATCGCTCCCTTTTACGCCGACCGGCTCTACCTCGATCTGACTACGGCGACGAGCAGTGAGCCGTTTGAATCGGTGCATCTGGCCGATTTCCCATTGTGGGATGATTCGCTTATCGATAAGCAACTCGAAGAACAGATGTATCTTGCCCAGGCTGCTTCATCCATAGTGCTTTCATTACGCCGTAAGGTAAATATCAAGGTGCGTCAGCCGCTCTCCAAAATCATGATCCCGGTGATAGATGAGGAGCAGAAGCAGCATATTCAGGCTGTAGAATCGCTGATCCTGAATGAAGTGAACGTGAAAGAACTGCATTTTGTGGATACGGCCAGTGAAATATTGGTGAAACGGGTGAAGCCCGATTTTAAGAAACTGGGACCGCGCTACGGAAGAATAATGAAACAGCTCGCCCCGAGGATACAGGGTATGACGCCCGGGGAGATACAGGAACTGGAAAGAAGCGGCCGGTTCAGTCTGACCGTAGAGGGACAGGAGGCGCTGGTGACGCTTGATGATGTGGAAATCATCTCCGAAGATATTCCGGGATGGTTGGTTGCTAACGAAGGCCGACTGACCGTGGCTCTCGATATTACCCTTACTCCTGAGCTTCGCGAAGAGGGAATTGCCCGGGAATTGGTGAACAGGATACAGAACCTGCGTAAAGCGAAGGAATTCGAAATCACCGACCGCATCAACATCCGGATTTCGTCCAATAATGCGATTGATGAAGCTGTCGCCCACAATGCTGCTTATATCAAAAATCAGGTGCTGGCAGATAAGATCATTATGGTGAGTGGACAGCTTGAAGATGAAATAGAGATCGATGATGAAATACTCACAATCAGCATAGTGAGGAATAGTTGAGAATTATACGTATATTTGCAGAATATAAGATGCGCCTCGGACAAGTTTAACAAGTTACACTTATCTCTCGGCTTTCATTATATTAGGCAGAATAAACAACGATTTATTATGAGCGAGAAAACGAGATATTCAGACGAGGAATTGGAAGAATTCCGCGCTATTATTAATGAAAAATTGCAGATAGCCAGGCAGGAGTATGAAAATTACCGTGCCGCAGTCACCAATGCCGATGGCAACGATACGGTAGATACCTCCCCTACCTATAAAGTGTTGGAAGAAGGGGCATCTACCCTCTCCAAAGAGGAGGCTGGAAGATTGGCACAGCGCCAGATGAAGTTTATCCAGAATCTGCAGGCAGCCATGGTGCGTATTGAAAACGGAACCTACGGAATTTGTCGTGAGACCGGTAAACTGATCCCGAAAGAACGTCTTCGTGCTGTGCCCCATGCCACATTGAGTATTGAGGCCAAGTCGCAGAAGAAAAAATAACACTTCTCCAATGAAATGTGGGCGGAATCAGCGAAAGTTGGAGAAAGGAGCGGCGCTTCTTTCAGGTTTTTTATGCCCATAAAAAGAGCAAAGAATCGTATGAAGAATAGTATACAAAATAGATGGGTTGCCATTGGCGTTGTTGTGGCGGTACTCCTCATCGATCAACTTTCCAAGATATGGGTAAAAACGCATATGGGATTGTATGATACCATTGATGTTTTCGACTGGTTCAAGATCTATTTTGTAGAAAATAACGGTATGGCATTCGGTATTGAGGCGGGAGGAAAATTGTTTCTCTCGCTTTTCCGTATCATTGCCGTAGTCTTTATTGTTGTTTATCTGTCACGGCTGATAAAGCGGAATTATAAGGGTGGGTTTATTGCTTGTGTGGCACTGATCCTTGCCGGAGCCTCGGGAAATATCATTGACAGCATCTTTTATGGTGTTATCTTTGAAGCAAGTTATCCGGGACATGTGGCCTCTTTCGTCCCCTGGGGAGAAGGGTATGCATCCCTGCTTCACGGCAGAGTGGTGGACATGCTCTACTTTCCGATGGTCAGCGGCACATATCCCGATTGGATACCCTTTCTGGGGGGAGAGGAATTCCTTTTCTTCCGGTTTATATTTAATATTGCCGACTCGGCTATTACAGTGGGGGTTATCCTGATACTGCTTTGTTATAGAAGGACATTATCCTATTCATTGCTCTCGAAGAATGAGCGTGAAAAACTGGAAAAAGAAGAACAAGATCAGCAATTCGGAAGTGAAAAATAGAAAGAGTGTGGCATATTTGTTCCTGTTTATCCTGTTAGGCGGACTGGCCTATTCCTGTCAGAACCGTCCCAAAGAGGTATTGAACAGAAAGCAAATGGAACGGCTGATGTATGACGTGTATATTGCTGAGGCAACCATAGAAAACGATTATCAGAATTTCAATACTCCTGAGCAGAAAGAAGCATACATCAATAAGGTATTCCGGTCACATAAAACCACACAGGCTCAGTGGGATACTTCATTGTCGTGGTATTCCGACAGGATCGACCTCTATCTGAAGATGAATGATTCGGTAAAGGCCCGTTTGCAGCGGACCCGGCAACAGATCGATGCTATGGTAGCGCAGCAGAACCAGGGACAAGGAACCCCTGCGCTATTGTCACCTTCCTATCTGCCTCCTTTCTATATTTTCTCAATGCCTGATACCAAAAGAGGATTCCAGTTCCGCCTGGATTCTGCCGAAATTTCTTCTAAAGTTGCCGGCGACGATTTTCTGTTTACATTCAGTGCAATAGGAATTCCATCCTGGTTTTCTTCTCCCTTTACATCTTTGCTTACATTGGTTTATTCTGACACCACCATTTATCGATTCCAGAAAATATTGGAAAATAAAACTTATGAGCTCTCAGGATCCAAGTATATTGCGGGAGATACGATCACAGAAATAAGAGGTTTTGTTCGCTTGCAGGACTCAACTGTTGTAATGCCTCATATTCAATTATATAATATATCTTTTGGAGATAGACCGTCACCCTTTTTAGAAACAGACACTTTGGCGGTTGACCTGGATACTTTGAACGGAGAACCTTTACATCCTGATTCCGTGGAACTTTTGGAGCCGGATTCAATAAAATATTTGAACCCGGATTCCGTGATGCCGTTCAAACCTGATTCCGTAAAAATGATGCAATAAAGAATCTTATAGAGAAAAGTAATCTATCATAATGACTTATATTTTAGATAAATTGCTATTTTTGCAGAATATAACGAAAGAAACAATAATACTTTAACATTTACTTGTCATAACTTAACATTAAAATGAAAAAAAAGAGAGTTTATACCTTTGGAAACGGTGCTGCTGAAGGGCGGGCAGATATGAAAAACCTCCTTGGAGGGAAAGGTGCGAATCTTGCCGAAATGAATCTAATTGGCGTTCCCGTTCCTCCGGGTTTTACCATTACTACTGAGGTCTGTACGGAATATAATGAATTGGGTAGAGATTATGTGGTGGGTCTCCTGAAAGAGGAAGTTGAGCAAGCAGTAGCCCAGATAGAACAACTGACGGGAACAAAATTCGGAGACAAGGAAAATCCTTGCCTGGTATCTGTCCGTTCCGGTTCACGTGTATCTATGCCGGGGATGATGGACACCGTACTGAATCTTGGTCTGAATGATGATGCCGTGGAAGGAATTGCCGGAAAGTCGGGCAATGAACGTTTTGCATGGGATTCCTATCGCCGTTTTGTGCAGATGTATGGTGATGTAGTGTTGGGAATGAAACCCCAAAGCAAAGAAGATATCGACCCGTTCGAAGAGATTATGGATGAGGTGAAGGAAGCGAAAGGGATAGAACTGGATACTGATCTTACCACTGACGACCTGAAAGAACTTGTCACAAAATTCAAGGCAGCCGTAAAACAAAATACCGGTAACGATTTTCCGGTAGACCCTTGGGATCAGTTATGGGGAGCCGTATGTGCCGTATTCAACAGTTGGATGAATGAACGCGCAATCCTTTACCGTAAGATGAATAATATTCCTGAAGAGTGGGGAACCGCTGTCAATGTGCAGGCCATGGTATATGGTAATATGGGTAAAACTTCCGGCACAGGGGTTGCTTTCACCCGTGATGCTGCTACCGGCGAAGATATTTTTAATGGAGAGTACCTGATCGATGCACAAGGTGAAGATGTGGTTGCCGGTGTACGTACGCCGCAGCAGATCACTATCGAGGGATCTCGTCGTTGGGCAAAGCTGCAGGGTATTTCGGAAGAGGAACGTGCAGCCAAATATCCTTCTCTCGAAGAAGCGCTTCCCGCATGTGCAAAGGATCTCATTGAGGTACAACAGAAACTGGAAGACTATTTCAAGGATATGCAAGACCTTGAGTTCACTATCCAGGATGGAAAACTCTGGTTGCTGCAGACCCGTAGCGGTAAACGTACCGGTGCTGCAATGGTGAAAATCGCTATCGATATGCTCCATCAGGGATATATAGATGAAAAAACTGCATTGAAACGGTGCGACGCTGAAAAGTTGGATGAGTTGCTCCACCCTGTTTTTGATAAAAAATCACTCGCCAAGGCTAAACCGCTGACCAATGGTCTGCCTGCCTCCCCGGGCGCAGCTGCCGGCCAGATAGTATTCCATGCCGATGAAGCCGAAGAATGGAGTAAAGGAGGTAAAAAAGTAATCCTTTGCCGTATTGAAACATCTCCCGAAGATTTGCGTGGTATGGCTACTGCGCAAGGAATCCTTACCGCACGGGGCGGAATGACTTCCCATGCTGCCGTAGTGGCAAGAGGAATGGGTAAATGTTGCGTTTCGGCTGCCAATAATGTAGTGATCAGCTATAAGGAACGCACCATGACCATCCATGGCAAGGAACTGAAAGAAGGAGACTGGATCTCCTTGGATGGTTCTACCGGTCTGGTCTATGAAGGCCGGATAGAAACCCAGGATGCTGAACTGGATGCCGATTTCAACGAATTGATGGAGATTGCCGACAGATATGCCCGTATGGATGTGAGAACCAACGCTGATACCCCGCGCGATGCCAAAGTGGCCCGCAATTTCGGTGCCAGAGGTATTGGTTTGTGCCGTACGGAACATATGTTCTTTGAAGAAGATAAGATCATACCCATGCGGGAGATGATCCTCGCCAAAGATGAAGATGGACGCCGGAAAGCATTGGAAAAACTGCTCCCGTTGCAGAAAAAAGATTTCGACGGAATATTCAGGGCGATGGACGGTCTGCCCGTTACTGTTCGCCTGCTCGATCCTCCGTTGCATGAGTTTGTTCCCCACGATGAAAAGGGACAGATGGAAATGGCCAGGGTGATGGGAATTTCTTACAAAGATATTCACGAACGGGTAGAAGGGTTACTGGAATCGAACCCGATGCTTGGTCTGCGTGGTTGCCGCCTTGGAAACCTCTATCCGGAGATTACCGAGATGCAGGCACGTGCCATTATGGAAGTGGCCATCGAGTTGAAGGAAGAGGGTATCACTGCCTGTCCTGAAATCATGGTTCCCCTCACCGGGATTGTCTATGAGTTCAAAGCACAGAAGGATATCATCGAGAATACTATCCAGAAAGTATTTGCAGAAAAGAGCGACTCGGTGGAATACAAGATCGGCACGATGATCGAAATACCGCGTGCAGCGCTTACGGCGCACAAGATCGCCAAGGAAGCCGATTTCTTCTCCTTCGGCACGAACGACCTTACCCAAATGACATTCGGCTATAGCCGTGATGACGTGGCCAAGTTCCTGCCGATGTATATCGATAAGGGGATATTGAAACATGACCCGTTTGCGGTTCTCGACCAGAATGGCGTAGGGCAGCTTGTGAGAATGGCTGTGCAGAAAGGTCGTGAAGTGAAGCCCACCCTTAAATGCGGCATCTGTGGAGAGCATGGGGGAGAGCCTTCGTCGGTGAAGTTCTGCCATACGGTGGGACTGAACTATGTATCCTGCTCACCGTTCCGTGTGCCTATTGCACGTCTGGCCGCAGCCCAGGCAGCTATTGAAGGTTGAACGGTCAATTTTGATATTTTTGCAGAGGCGCCCCTAATGGCGTCTCTGCTCGTTTGTATGTTGTCCACCCTTTATAACTACTTTTAACCATGAAACTATTTTGCTGCTAATGGGATTATCATTACTTTTACACCACTATTTTAAACAGATTGACTTATGAAATGAGTATGAACATTCATTTGAAGATATGATGGTGCAATCTATTCCCTCTTAGTTTATCAAATGTCTTTGTTCTTTGCTCTTTATTCTTTGTTCTAAATGAAAATCGAAATGAAATATTCAGTAAAGATATTGTTCTTTTTTACGGCGTTATTATTCGTTCCCGGCCTGATGATTGCCCAGAATAATATAGTCGACGAGATCGTATGGGTGGTTGGCGATGAAGCGATCCTGAAGTCGGAGGTAGAGGAGTACCGCAAGGAGATACTGATGCAGAACCAGCGAATTGAAGGTGATCCCTATTGTTTTATTCCTGAACAGTTGGCCATCAGGAAGCTGTTTCTCGACCAGGCGAAACTGGACAGCATTACAGTGCAGGAGTCTCAGGTGAGCCGCTCGCTCGAATATATGATGAATGAGTATATCGCTTCGGTAGGTTCTGCGGAGAGACTGGAAGAATATTGGGGGAAGAGCCTCACTGCCATCCGGGAAGATATGCGGGACCAGCTCCGCGAACAGCAGCTTATAGAAGGAGTGCAGCAAAAACATTTCGGGCACGTACAATTGAGCCCTTCCGAAATCCGGAAGTATTATAACAGTCTTCCGCAGGATAGTCTGCCCTTTATTCCGACAACGCTGGAAGTACAGATCATCACTGTGGAACCGGAGATTCCGTTGGCGGAGATCGATAAGGTGAAGGCGCAGTTGCGTGACTATACCGAGCAGATAACCAGCGGGAAGAATACTATGTCCACATTGGCCATACTCCATTCCGAGGACGGATCTGCGATGAGAGGAGGAGAACTCGGTTTTATGAGTCGTTCTACTTTAACTCCCGAATTCGCGAATGTGGCTTTTGCCCTGAACGATCCGAAAAAAGTATCGAATGTGGTGGAAACGGAATATGGTTTCCACATTATCCAGTTGATCGAGCGGAGAAACGATATGGCGAATTTCCGGCATATACTGCTGAAACCCAAAGTGCCTAAGGTATCGCTCGACACGGCGCAGATCCGTCTCGATTCCATCCGAACAGGGATCATGGATGAAAAAATCACTTTCGACGATGCGGCTACTTATCTCTCTGCCGATAAAGATACCCGGAATAACAGGGGGATCATGGTGAATAATACTCCCAGAAGTGTGAACGCGGGTACCCCCCGGTTCCCTCTCAACGAGTTGAACCAGGATATAGCAAAAATTGCAGGCGAGATGGCGAAAGGAGAGGTATCGCAACCGTTTATTATGATCAACGACAAGGGACGGGAAGTGGCTGCCATGATTAAAATCACTGACCGTAACGAAGGGCATAAAGCCAATATCAATAACGATTATCAGACTATCAAACAGATGGCCGAGAATGCCAGGCAACAGAAACTGGTGGATGAATGGCTGCAGGATAAGATCCGGAAAACTTACGTCCGTATAGACCCGGAATGGCAGGGGTGCGAATATAAATACAAGGATTGGCTAAAATAACTGTGCTCTTACAGCAATGAAGAAACAACGCTTGCAATCTTTCAGCGGAGGCATATTTTTGTTGGGACTGCTATCGCTTATTATGGCCTCGGCTTATGCGCAGGTGCCTCCCCCGCAACAATCCGCCGCGGATCCGCCGGTGCAGATTGTGGAAATGAGGCAGGCAGATCTTTTGAGCAAGAGAGACGGACTCGATGCCCAGATTTTTACGGGTAGTGTGGTTTTCTACCATGAGGGGGCATATATGTATTGTGATAGCGCTTACCTTTATCAGCAGGCTAATTCGTTTGAAGCATTCAGTAATGTGAGAATGGAGCAGGGCGATACCATTTTTGTCTATGGCGACTACCTGCATTACGACGGGAATACCCGGCTGGCGCGGCTTCGTGACAATATTAGGATGGAAGACCGGACGGCTACACTCTTTACCGACAGCCTTGATTACGACCGGATGGCCAATCTCGGGTATTACTTTGATGGCGGGATGCTGGTAGATGAGAAGAACGAGCTTACTTCTTATTGGGGGCAATATAGTCCGGAAACCAAGGAAGCACTGTTCAGCGACAGTGTGAAACTGGTTAATATAGACTATATTATTTACGCCGATACGCTAAAATACAATACCGAGTCGAAATTAGCCGATATTCTGGGGCCTTCACGTATTGTATCGGACAGTGGTTATGTGCATACAAGCAACGGATGGTATAATACCGTGACAGATGATTCCAAATTGCTGGACCGCTCGGAAGTGTATAGCAATGACGGAACCAAAGTGCTTATCGGGGATACAATCCTCTATAACCGTCAAACGGGGGTGGGAGAGGTGTTTGGAGATATGTTCCTCGAAGACAAGGCACAAAAGACTATCCTGCGGGGAAATTATGGTTACTATGAAGAAAAAACGGAGTACGGGATGGCTACCGATATGGCGTATGCGATCGACTACTCCCAGGGCGACAGCCTGTTTGTGCACGGGGATACGCTCATCATGAAAACCGACTCAATATACCGGGATGTCAAAGCTTTTTATGATGTGCGGTTTTATCGCTCTGATATCCAGGGTGTGTGTGACTCGCTGCACTATGCTTCAGCTGACTCTATACTTTATATGATAGGTGATCCTGTGATATGGAGTGATAATAATCAGGTGCTGGGAAATCGGATCGATATTTTCCTGAACGACTCCACCATCGAAAAAGCCGTTGTAAGGGATTATGCCTTTTCTGTACAGGAGAGGTGGAAAGAGGATCAGTTCAATCAATTGAGCGGAAGGGATATGACCGCTTTCTTTCGGGATGGGGAACTCTATCATATCCTGGTGGAAGGGGAGGCCGTGTCGTTATACTACGCGGAACAGGAAGACAGTACCATCATCGGGTTGAACAAGATGGAGAGTGCTTACCTGGAGATAGATACGGAAAATAACAAGATTAAGAAATTAAAAGCCTATCCGGTAACTACGGGAGTCCTCACTCCACTTCCCTTGTTAAAACCCGAAGAGAAACGCTTGAAACAGTTTGTCTGGCTCAATTATTTGCGTCCTGCCGGCCCCGATGATATATTCCGTCCTAATGAGCGGCGTAGCTCCGAAGCTACCGAACCGCGTAGGGGACGTTTTGAGAGAGAAGATATCACGCTCTGACCTTTTTATATTTACAAACCAACAGTTGCTTATTATGGGTGTTTTCTTTTTTTATAATAACCGGAAGCCGCGTAAATTCAATTATACGCCTATCCTTTACAATCCGGAAGAGGAGGAACGCAAGAAGAACCTGCAGGACCGGATCGAGAAGGTGAAGAGGGAGATGGGCGTACTGCCGGAAGAAAAACCGGTCGAAAGGAAAGATTTTAAGACGGAATTTGTTTCCCAGACGCGTCATTTAAAAAAACGAAAGGATCGGGAAGGTTCCGGAAGAAATTCTTTTTTTACCAATAATGGACTGCTTATTATTATTTTGGTGATTCTTTTTGCAATCTTCTTTTTCTGGTTTTTGCGCTAAACAGTACTGATTACACTATGACTGATATCATTCATCTCCTTCCGGATTCCATCGCCAACCAAATAGCTGCGGGTGAAGTTATACAACGCCCTGCATCGGTAGTGAAGGAACTGATCGAGAACTCCCTCGACGCCGGTGCTACACATGTCATTCTCAGTGTAAAAGACGCCGGACGTACTTTTATTCAGGTAATTGATGACGGCAAAGGGATGTCGGCCACCGATCTGCGGATGGCTTTCGAGCGTCATGCCACTTCCAAGATACGAAATGTCGACGACCTGTTTTCACTTACTACGATGGGATTCCGGGGGGAAGCCTTGCCTTCTATTGCCGCGATCTCCCATATAGAGGTGAAGAGTCGCAGGAAAGAAGATGAATTGGGATCGTGGCTGGTCATTTCCGGATCGAAAGTCGAAAAGCAGGAGATCGTGGCCGCGGCCGCGGGAACTTCAATCACTGTGAAAAATATTTTTTTCAATGTGCCGGCCCGGAGAAAATTCCTGAAATCCAACGAAACTGAACGGCGGAATATTTTCACGGAATTCGAACGTATCGTACTGGTCAACCCCGATGTGGAATTCACGTTCATAGAAAACGGAGTGGAGACGCTTCATCTGCCCAGGACCGGATTGCGGCAACGTATCGTCCAGATAGAGGGGAAAAATACGAATCAGCAATTGATCGAAATCAGTGAAGAGACTACGCTTGGAAAGATTTACGGTTATATAACCCGCCCCGAATTTGCCAGAAAGGGAAAGGTAAACCAGTTCTTTTTCGTGAATAACCGGTATATCCGGCATCCTTATTTCCATAAGGCGGTTACCACCGCATTTGAGCCGCTTATTGCCGCCACCGAGAAACCCGGTTACTATATCTATTTTCAGGTCGATCCCGATACGATCGATGTGAATATTCATCCTACCAAGACCGAGGTGAAGTTCGAGAATGAACAGGCTCTCTGGCAGATACTCATGGTAACAGTGAAAGAGTCGCTGGGAAAATTCAATGCCATCCCTACGATCGACTTCGACAGGGATGACGCACCCGAGATACCGATTTATAATCCATCTCATTCTGCGTCAATGCCGAAAGTGAACATCGACCCCGGTTATAATCCTTTTCACAGCCATCGTGCTGAAACCCCGAAGCCGGTAACCCCTGTTTTCGGGTGGGAGCAACTTTACAAAGGATTTGAAAAAGACTCCTCCTCCACACTATTCAAACCGGCCGAAAATGATCATAATTTGCCTGAAACGGAACTTTCGCCTGAACATTATCAATATAAACAAAAATATATACTTACTTCGGTGAAATCGGGGCTGATGATTATCGATCAGCACAGGGCGCATGTACGTATTCTCTTTGATAAGTATCTGGAGCAGATAAAGAACAAAAGAGGGATCTCTCAACGGGTGTTATTCCCGGAAGTATTAGACCTCTCTGTATCCGAAGCAGCTGCCTTGCCTTCCATTCTGGAGGATTTGGAGGCACTGGGTTTTGAACTGGGCGATCTGGGTAATTGCAGTTTTGCCATACAGGCTGTTCCTTCCGAAATTGAAAATACTGCTCCGGCTCCACTGGTCCGTTCCATGATCGGAAAGAGTATGGAGACGGGAAGTGATGTGAAATCGGAAGTACAGGAGTCCATAGCACTTTCATTGGCCAATATGACCGCCATTCCTTACGGAAGAACATTGACTGCTGAGGAGATGTTGCTTGTGGTGAGTCAACTTTTTGCGTCACCTTCTCCTACCTACACCCCTGATGGTCAGGTTATAATCAGCGTGGTGTCGGATGCGGAGATTGAAAAGAAAATGCAATGAAATATTTTGTTAAACAAGGGCCGGTTGGAACTTGTTTATTGTATGAACCTTTTAAATTGAAAGAATATGATGCACTATTCTTATTGCGGAAACAGTGGTGTACAACTCCCTAAAATATCACTGGGACTCTGGCATAATTTCGGATTTGCCGATGATTATGGTACAGCACGTGAAATGGTTATCCATGCTTTTGAACAGGGTATAACCCACTTCGATCTGGCAAATAATTACGGCCCACCCCCCGGTTCGGCAGAATCGAATTTCGGAAAGATCCTAAAGGAGGATCTCTCTTCCCATCGCGACCAGATGATCATTTCGTCCAAAGCGGGGCATCTGATGTGGAATGGTCCGTATGGCGACGGCTCATCGAGGAAATATCTTATGGCCAGCATCAATCAAAGTCTTAAGCGGACAGGATTAGAATATTTCGATATTTTCTATTCACATCGTTACGATCCCAATACACCGGTGGAGGAGACCATGCAGGCGCTGGTAGATATCGTGCGACAGGGAAAGGCACTTTATATAGGCCTGTCAAAATATCCTCCCGTCCAGGCACGGGTAGCGATGCACTATCTGAAAGAGAGAGATGTCCCCTGTTTCATCTTTCAGGATAAGTATAGTATGTTCAATCGTCTGCCTGAAAAGGATATTCTGAATATCACCGATGAGTTCGGTTCCGGATTTATTGCCTTTTCACCGTTGGCGCAGGGACTCCTTACCGGTAAATATCTGAACGGAATTCCTGAAGATTCACGTGCCGCCAATCCTTCCGGGTTCCTTCAGAAAGAACAGGTGACCGCATTGCTGGTGGATAAGGTGAAACAGTTGAACGTGATGGCTGCACTTCGAGGACAGACCATGGCTGAAATGGCTCTGGCGTGGGCGTTGCGGGATAAGAGGGTTACTTCTCTTATTGTAGGAGCACGCAATCTGGAACAATTGCAGGATAATCTGAAAGCGTTAGAGAACATCTCTTTCTCAGCGGAAGAACTACAACAGATTGATGCCATCCTCGACGGAGCTACGCTTTGAGAAAGGTGCCTGAGTGGTTAGGTGCCTGAGTGATTAGGTGGGAGAGTGGGAGACTAATTGGTATAAGTGATGATGAAACGAACGGATGTTTTCTTTTTAATCATTTTTCTGGTGGTTGCTTCCTGCGGGGACGAAGCACCCCGTCAGACTGTTCCTTATGCCCCGGTGAACTTCAGGATCGATCCGGATGGCGCCGACCATATCCTGAAAAACTATCTCACCTATAAAATATTTACAGAGAGCGAGGCACATTCATCAACAGATCGTTTTGGTTATGCCGGCGTGTTGGTTGTTACCGATGCGAACGGCGGTTTGCATGCCTTTGATCTTTGTTGCCCTCATGAAGACAATAAGCAGATAATTATAAATCCGGATTATGAAGAAAAGGGGTATAACGGTAAAGTGAAGTGTACATCATGTGGTTCTGTTTTTGTAACCATGTTTGGTATCGGGAATGTGGAGTCGGGGCCTTCAACCGAACCTTTGCAGCGATATAATGTGATTCTTCTGCAAGATGGCAGTTATCGTGTAATCAATTAGCCGGTTGCATAAATCCTTTTTATTCCTGTGTTCTGTTTTCCGCGTGTATCATTCTTTTTGCGGTTTTCCGGGATAAATTAAAAATATGAATGTAAAAATTTTCCGTATTGCTTTGAAATACGGAGAAACATCTTTACATTTGCAGTCGCAAAAAAGTCGAGCATAACCTTGCCCCAAAAAGGAAAAGGAAACTAACCTTGGCAAGGAAAGCTCGGAACAGAGGTTCTGGTGAAATTTAAAATATTATTGCGGAAGTAGCTCAGTTGGTAGAGCATAACCTTGCCAAGGTTAGGGTCGCGGGTTCGAGTCCCGTCTTCCGCTCCAGGTACGCTCGGATGGTGGAATGGTAGACACGCAAGACTTAAAATCTTGTGACCATTACGGTTGTGCGGGTTCAAGTCCCGCTCCGAGTACTTTTAAGAAAGCTAATCGTTCTATATATAAATGGTTAGCTTTTTTTATTTTGGTAGCTTGCCCGATATTTGCCCGATATGTGGTGTCTGGGGGGATAAAATAACGTTTTATTTGGGTCTGTTTTTATGACAATTTCCTGCTCCATATACGGGAAATTACTGCCGGATGCATACGAGGAGTTAAGATAATCATTGCCTACATAGCCGTTAAACCACTGCTTTACGGACATCTTAAGCGTGTTCATTTGCTGTGTGAACCCCGCCTGCACTATGGAACGGGCTTCCAAAGAATAAGTGAAATTTTATCTCTAAAATCGCTATTTTTTATCCCTACTTTATCATGATATGCTCATATTTTATGACAAATATTTGTATTCACTATGTCGGGTGTTTATGACTATATTCCTTGAACCAGACGTAGAAATTCCTGATCCCGGTTTCTATCGACGTGCGGGGTTTATAGCCAAATTGTCGTTCGAGTAATGATGTATCGGCGTAAGTAGATACCACATCGCCGGGTTGCATATCTGTCATTTCCTTGATAGCCTGTTTTCCGGCGGTTTTTTCGATGATACGGATGAAATCCATCAATTGCACGGGAGATGAGCAGCCCATATTGTATATAACATGGGGAATATCGGCTTGCGGAGGGGCGGGCATAATTCTGAGTATCCCTTCCACAATATCGTCGATATAGGTAAAGTCACGTTGCATTTTCCCGTTATTGAAAACCTTGATCGGTCTTCCTTCTGTAATGGCCGATGTAAACAGCCAGGGAGCCATGTCGGGTCGCCCCCACGGCCCATAAACCGTAAAAAAACGGATGCCGGTAGCAGCTATTCCATAAAGTTTGCTATAGGAGTAGGTCAACAGTTCACCAGCTTTTTTGGTCGCCGCATAAAGGCTTACGGGATGGTCGGTTTGTGCGGATTCTTTGTACGGGGTGGGAGTGTCGTCACCGTACACACTGCTGGAACTGGCGTAAAGCAGATGCCGGACAGGGTAGGCACGGCACGCCTCCAACAGGTGGGTAAACCCCACTATATTGGAATTGATGTATGAAAGCGGATTTTCAAGGGAATACCTAACCCCCGCCTGTGCAGCCAAATGGAGGACATGTGTGAATTGCTCGTCACGGAAGAGTGCGAGAACCCCTTCGGCATCAGTCAGGTCGATCCGGATAAAACGGTATGTGGGGTATGTATCGCTCTGTACCCATTCACCCTCTTTTATTTTTTCCCGGGGTATGCCCGTTTCAGCCAGACGGGCATATTTCAGTTGGACATCGTAGTAAGCATTGATATTGTCGAGTCCGGCTACGTCGTATCTCTGCCGGGCCAATTCCTGTACGACGTGAAAACCAATAAATCCGGCAGCGCCGGTAACCAATATCTTCATCTTCATCAATTTATTCCTCCTCAATATCGTTCAGGTCGAACCGTTCAAAATAGTCCATACCCCGGATATCAAGTGTCCTTGACCGGCCTCTGGCACGTTTTCCCAGAAATTCCTCATAAGATTTCACCGCATAATGGTTGATGCGGATCACATCCTGCTGGGGATCGCGATCCCTGAAATGCTTTCGAACCGGTTGGCCGTGCGAATCGAAAGTCTTTCCGGACATTCTTGCCACTTCATGGGCGCCGATAAATGAAACGACACGGCGCGGATTGACGATACTCTTGACATGCCTGTTCAAAATATGATCTGGTTCCGCATGTTGTTTGAATCGCTCCATGACGCCGCCCTCCACTTTTTTATCGGCTCCGCCACTGCCATAGCACAACCAATTGATTTCTATCGCAGATGCCTCCTCGAATCGACTTAAAAACTGGGGAATCGTTTTGTCTTGTATCGGTACTATGAATTCATCCAGGTCAATAACCGCCATCCAACGTGTATCCAAACGGTGTCTATCTAAACAGTCATCATAGATCGGCAATTGTTGTTTTACCCCTTTCCAGAAGATATATTCCACCAAACCTGATGCGACATAAGGAGCCAGTATTTCTTTGGTGTTGTCCGTACTTTCGTTGTCATATATGTAAAACTTCTCTACACCTAAGTTATGATGCCATTCTATCCATTCCTTAAAATAGGGACCTTCGTTTTTTGCCATTGTACAGACAGCCAGATAATATTTTGGAACTACCTCCCTATGGCGATACACTTCCCTGCGGAGTTTAAGGACCCGTATTGGACCATAGCGCAGAATTCCCCGACATTGGTTCCTCGTCATTTTGTGCGGGATAACCCCTGCTACAATCTCAGCAAGCCCTTTGCGTATCGAAAAGGAGAGATCAAGTTTTGTCAGTTCTTCACGTCTTTTTTCTCTTTTCGATTTGTCAGAAATGCATGCCGTTAGGAAGTTTGCCGTTGATCTATTCATCATCTTAACAATTGAATAATTCACTCTTTGTAGAATCCAGCGCAAAAGTACATGAAAATCGAACTATTTCCAAAGAGTTGAATTGGAAAGATAATTACTTTTATTGTTACAGGATTTTTGTTTTTTCATGAAAAAGTATAACTTTGTCTGAAACATAATATAAGTGTATATAATAAAAATAGAGTCATATGAAGAACCTGGAAACATCCTACATGGGCATTCCGCTTAAAAACCCGGTCATACTGGGGGCATCGGAACTATCCTCTGACATTGAGTCATTGAAAAAAGCAGAACAGGCAGGAGCTGCGGCGATAGTGTATAAAACGCTTTTCGAAGAACAGATTCAATTGGAGGATCTGCAATTTGATGAATTGAAAGAAGAGTATAACGATATCCATGCCGAGATGACTTCGCTCTATCCCGATATTGATCGCTCCGAGATAGAGTATTACCTGGTAAAGATCCGCAATGCCAAAGAGAGCCTTTCCATACCGATGATTGCCAGTCTGAATGCCGTGAATGATGCTTCCTGGTTTCGCTATGCACGCTTGATCGAAGAGACTGGTGTGGATGGAATAGAACTCAATCTTTACCAGACGCCTACCCAATTCGATCTCGATGCCTCTGAAATAGAGAAAAG
This sequence comes from Proteiniphilum sp., assembly GCF_040307845.1. Lineage (GTDB taxonomy): Bacteria > Bacteroidota > Bacteroidia > Bacteroidales > Dysgonomonadaceae > Proteiniphilum. The sequence continues at coordinate 12,382 of NZ_JAWRIS010000019.1, read as the reverse complement.
GCAGATCGATATGGTGGCAGAAATCAAAAAAGAACTATCCATACCGGTAAGCGTGAAGCTCAGTTCTGATTATACCAATATCCTGCACTTTACGAAACGTCTTGACGAGGCGGGTGTAGATGCGATGGTGCTCTTTAATTCTTTCTTCCAGCCCGACATCAATATTGAAAATGAAAGCCACAGAAGAGCTTTTAACTTCAGTAAGAAAGGTGACTATAAGCAATCGCTTCGTATCGCGGGGATGCTCTATGACCGTATAAATGCCAGTATATGTGGTAGCCGGGGCGTTTTCGACGGCGATGATATAATTAAATTGATCCTCTCAGGGGCAACATGTGTACAGACGGTAAGCGCCGTTTACAGGCACGGGATAAAACATATTACTGAGATGATCCGTGGAGTGGAGGAATGGATGGAACGGAAAGGATATGACTCAATTGAACAATTCAGGGGAAAGCTTTCGGACAGTGTGCTCAATAAAAACGACAACCTGTTGATCTACAAGCGGGCACAATATGTTGACCTGATACTTCATTCCGACACGATTTTCGGAAATATGGAGCATCGCGGATTTTAAGAATAACGTTTCGGATAACCCCCGGCAATGGTAATAGTGGTGGCTATGTCAATCACACTTCGTCCTCATCACGGGGAATAGCTTTGAGCCATACATACCCTACTATCATTGCCGATACCGAAGCAATCAGCACCGACAGTTTCGCTATATCCATCCACATTTTCTCCTCGGGAAAAGAGAGATTTGATACGAAAATAGACATAGTGAAGCCTATTCCGGCTAATATGCCCACCCCTATAAACTGGGACCAACGGATGTTTGTTAACCTGACCAGCCGGAGTTTGACCATCAGATAAACGGCGAACGCGATGCCCAATGGTTTTCCAATGAGCAGCCCCAGAATAATCCCGATAGAAAGGGGGGAGGTGAGGCCTGCGACTGCCGCGGGAGTGATGAAGATACTGGTGTTTGCCAACGCGAAGAGGGGCACAATGAAAAAATTCACCGGAAGGCTCAGTCTTTTCTCAAATGCCGGCATCTTGCTGATAGGAAGGATAAAAGCCAATATCACCCCGGCAAATGAAGCGTGAATCCCTGATCGATACATGCAATACCACATGCTCAATGCCAGTACGGTTGTTACGATATAAACCGATTTGTGATGAAAGTAACGGTTGATAAGAAAAATAATGACTGCTATGGCAGCCACACCTGCCAGCCACATAAAGTAAAGTCCAGTGCCATAAAACACAGCGATAATGAGAATGGCGCAGAGGTCGTCGATGATGGCCAGTGCTGTCAGGAAAACTTTCATCGAATGAGGTACCGCTTTCCCGAGCAGGCTTATGATACCCAATGTGAAAGCAATATCAGTAGCCGTGGGAATGGCCCACCCGTTTGTAAAAACCGTACCCGATGTGAACGTGATAAAAATAAGGGCTGGAAAGGCTACCCCGAATAATGCGGAAATGGAAGGAAACATCATCCTGCTGGGGGAGGAGAGTTCTCCGGTGGTCACTTCCTTTTTTATGTCGATAGCCACATGAAAAAAAAACAACGTCATCAGGGCGTCGTTGATAAAATGGATAATGCTGTGTGGCAGGTGCAAATGGTGGAAGCCGGGAATCTCCAAATGCCAGAAATTATAATATAGAGTGCCTATTCCTTTGATGTTTGTCAAAACCAGTGACAGGAAAGTGCATAATAATAAAAGTATACCCAAAGACCTGCTATCGCTGATGATTCGTCGGAATAAGGAGGTGCCGGGTTGAAGGCCGCTATGCTGTATTGTACTCATTTTTTTTGTAGCAGAAAGTTGAAATCATCTTCATTTGAAAGTTCCATGGGGGCCTGTCCATATTTAAAGATACGGGCCTTCCGAGGACCAATCAGCTCCAGCTCGCCATCTTCGACAAGGAGCATGGTACTTTCGCGAAGTCCCACTACATAGATATCGCGGTTCACTTCGATGAACTCCCTGATACGTACTTCTCTGGTTTCACCTCCATGGTTTGCCGGGTGATCGTCAAGATAATGGGGGTTAATCTGAAAGGGAACCAATTTGAGCGTCTTGAATTTCAGAGGTTCCACGATAGGCATATCGTTGGTGGTTCTCAAAGTGGGGCAAGCTATATTGGATCCTGCACTCCAGCCTATATAGGGGGTGCCTTTCTTCACTTTCTTACGGATCACTTTCATCAGTCCTTTTTCCTGAAGCATTTTCACCAACTGCCAGGTGTTCCCGCCTCCCACAACAATGGCCTCTGCATTTTCAAGGGCTTCCACTGGATTGATGAAACGATGAATACCAGTGACATGATGTCCTATTTCTGCAAAACGGGCATTCACCTTCTCTTCATATTCATCAAATGAAAAGGTGACTGCTGCATAAGGAATAAAAATAGCATTATTAGCTTTATCCCCCAGAAATTTTTTGATCTGGTTCTTGGGGTACTCCAGATATCCTTCACCCGGATTGGTGGAGTTACTGATTAAGAGGAGTCTCATCGTGTATGGTTTTATCTGTTTTTTTACTATAACATAAAGATAGTGAAAATTGTTTCAAAATTATAATTTTATCTTTGAAAAACCTAATTTTGCAGTTATGGAAAATAAATCAATAGACTCTGTTTTACGGAATATACGAGCCGACCTGCGAATGTCGATGAACGGAATGACTGCCGCCAGCATGCGTGCAAAAGGAATAGAATATCGAATGAATTTCGGGGTGGATATTCCCAGGCTCCAACAAATCGCGGCCAGATACGTGCCGGATATAGTCCTGGCGGAAATAATGTGGAAAGAGGATGTGCGTGAGTTGAAAATATTGGCGACAATGCTTTGTCCGCCTGCCCGTTTCTCTAAGGAAGACGCTGGTCGGTGGGTAAAAGGTACGGCCAATCAGGAAATCCGGGAGCAGGTATGTAAAAATCTTTTTCAGGAATTGTCTTATGCTGATGAGTTAGTACAGGAATGGACGGGGAGTGGAGATGAAACCATCCGGGCTACCGGGTATTGGCTCCTTGCCAGGTTATGTATTATCCGTTCTGGGTCCCTGGTGCGGATCCGGTTTGAAGGGTTATTGGAAAAGGCGAAAGCCGATCTGAAAAGCGAATCGCTGTTGCTGCGCCAATCAGCATTGAATATGTTGAAATTCTCCGGTAGAATTTCACCTGATAATGCTGAAAGAGTGATGCAGTTGGTAACCGATTTTAAAGGCTCTACCAATCCGCAGGAAAAAGAAATCTTTGATCTGCTCTCTTTTGAGTTTGAACTATAACAGTTATTCTTTAAAATTCTTGCTGATAAAAAACAGCGACAGAAAGAGGTTTAAAATAAGAAAAGCCCCGCTTCCTGCCAGAAAAAGTCCTTTCCAGCGGGGAAAAACTATCAGGGAAATCACAGCTGCGATTGCGATTAGTGCAATGATAGTCCAGATAACAGTTAGAATTGTTTTCTTTTTTGTCATAACTCGGCTTAATTCATTTTACAAAAGTAATAACTATTTCGTCAAGTGAGTGGAAAGTGAAATTTTTTATTCGTGGTGGTAGGGCTCATTGTGTAAGATTGTCATTGCACGGTAAAGCTGTTCTGCGAAGACCAGCCGAACCATTTGGTGGGTAAAGGTCATTCTTGATAAAGAAATAGTTTCATTTGATCGTTCACGTACCTCACCGGAAAATCCATAAGGTCCTCCAATAACGAAAACCAGCCGTTTAGAGGCAGAATAAGATTTTTTCTCCATATATCCGGCGAACTCCATGGAAGAATATTGCGTTCCCTTATCATCAAGCAGCACAATATAGTCAGAGGGCTGGAACCATTTCAGCAGTTTTTCCCCTTCCTGCTTTTTCTGTTCTTTCTCGGAGAATTTTTTTGTACTTTTTATATCAGGAATAATCTGCATTTCAAAGGAAACATAGTAATTGATCCTCTTTCTATACTCTTCTATGATTTGTGAAAAAAGCGGATCGTCTGTCTTTCCTATGGAAAGTAAAATAGTTTTCATTCAATTCTATTGTTATGTAATTCTATTGTTATTCGGCTTCGCCGTTATTCGCACTTCGTGCGTTATTCAGCTTCGCTGTTATTTGTGCTTCGCACGTAATTTCTGAACTTCAATCGAATCACAATCGAATCACAATCGAATTACAACCGAATAACAATTGAATAACAATCGAATAACAACTGAATTACAATCGAATTACAACTGAATAACAATCGAATAACAATCGAATCACAATTGAATCACAATCGAATTACAACTGAATAACAACTGAATAACAACTGAATTCCAATCGAATTCCAATCGAATTCCAACTGAATCACAACTGAATCACAATCGAATAACAACTGAATTACAATCGAATTACAATCGAATTACAATCGAATTACAATCGAATTACAACTGAATAACAACTGAATAACAACTGAATCACAATCGAATCACAACCGAATAATCATCGAATATGAGTAATTTGGCCTCAGAAAACGAAAAAAGCAGTTTTTAAGGGCAAATATAGCCGTTTATTTCTTATTTTTGCACCAAAATTCTTATAAAAGAATAACAAAACGGATAGATTGTTTGTTGTAAGATATAGCGGATCAAGTCGTTTTAGTATGATAGAAAAAGAGTTAATTCATAACCTTATCCGATTGGCTTTTGCCGAAGATATCGGAGACGGAGACCACACCACCCTCTGTAGTATCCCGGAGACAGTAGAAGGGCAATCGAAACTGCTTATCAAAGAAGAAGGTATACTTGCCGGCATAGATATAGCCGTTGAAGTATTCCATACTTTTGATCCGGAGTTGCAAGTAGAGGTTTTTCTTCAGGATGGAACACCTGTTAAGCCGGGTGACATAGCTTTTATTGTGACAGGAAAAATCCGTTCCATTTTGCAGACCGAACGGCTTGTCCTTAATATTATGCAGCGGATGAGCGGTATTGCTACCATAACCAATCGCTATATGAAACTCCTTGAGGGCACATCGGCAAAAGTACTCGATACCCGGAAAACCACGCCGGGAATGCGTATCCTTGAAAAGCAGGCTGTCAGGATAGGAGGAGGGGAGAATCACAGGATAGGATTATTTGATATGATCCTATTGAAGGACAACCATGTCGATTTTGCCGGAGGGATTGAAAAGGCCATTCGTGGGGCACAACACTATTTAAAAGCAAAAAATAAAAAACTCAAAATAGAGATAGAGGTGCGTAATCTTGCTGAGTTGGAAGAGGCGCTCCGTATTGGCGGTGTAGACAGGATCATGCTCGATAATTTTACGCCTGCACAGACTCTTGAGGCTGTGAAGATCGTGAAAGCGGTAAATGAGCAAGTGGAGTTAGAGTCTTCGGGAGGGATCACTATCGATACCATCCGTGCGTATGCCGAAACAGGAGTCGATTATATTTCGGTAGGTGCACTGACTCACTCGGTGAAAAGTCTCGATATGAGTTTGAAAGCAATCTGAATGTGATATGGAACAAAACGAGGAAAAGCAGGAACTGCTCGACAGGCGGTATATGCGTATGGCTTTTATATGGGCGGAAAACTCCTACTGTAAACGGAGAAAGGTCGGTGCGCTTCTGGTGAAAGACAAGATGATCATTTCAGATGGTTACAATGGCACTCCTTCGGGTTTTGAGAATGTGTGTGAAGATGAAAATGATATCACAAAGCCCTATGTGCTCCATGCTGAGGCAAACGCAATCACAAAAGTGGCACGTTCAAATAATAGTAGCGACGGAGCCACACTCTACGTTACTTCTTCACCTTGTATTGAGTGCGCCAAATTGATCATTCAGGCCGGTATAAGCAGAGTAGTCTTTGCGGATAATTACCGGTTGAGCGATGGAATTGATCTTTTGAGGAGAGCCAATATTGAACTTGTTTCGGTAGAAATTGACAAATAGCGACAGGAGAGAGATGGAATGAATGAAGGAAAGAAGGCCAGGATATGGCTGCCCTTAGGTATAGGTATAGGTATTGCACTGGGTATATTTATAGGAAGTAAATATAGCCAGTTCGGACGTTCGGGAAGCATAGCAGGGTCCGGAAAGATAGATGCAGTGCTGAACTATGTCAGGGAGTCGTATGTCGATACGGTCAATATGCGCCAACTGGTGGAAGATGCGCTGCCCAATATCATACATGAACTGGATCCTCATTCAGATTATATCTCTGCTGCTGATATGATACGGGTGAACGAAGACCTGGAAGGTCATTTCTCAGGAATTGGCGTTAACTTCTATGTGTTGAGGGATACCATCGTGGTAACAGGAATTGTGCCGGGAGGACCTTCCGAGGCGGCCGGTATTATGCATTGGGACAGGATTGTGACGGTAAATGATACCTTGGTCACCGGTACCAAACTCCGGAATGAGGAAGTGATGGAGAGGCTGCGCGGTGAAATGGGCTCGGAAGTGAGGTTGGGTATCATAAGAACGGGTGATGACCGTTTACATGATATCACCGTTACGCGCGGTGATATCCCCATGAACAGTGTGAATGCAGCTTATATGTTGACGGACCGGATCGGTTTTATTAAACTGGGGAAGAATTTTGGTTTTAATACTTTCAGTGAATTTATATCTGCCATATCCAAATTAAAAAGTCAGGGAGCACATTCCTTTGTGATCGATCTGAGGGGAAATATAGGAGGATCACTGGATGTAGTGGTGGCTATGGTAAATGAATTTTTAGACAGGGGAGACCTTATCGTATATACCCATGGGCGGAATTTTCCAAGGACCGACAGTTATGCCAACGGATCGGGGACTTGCAAGAAAGACGATATAGTGGTGTTGATCGATGAATTTAGTGCTTCGGCCAGTGAGATTTTTGCCGGTGCTATTCAGGACCACGACAGGGGATTAGTGATAGGCAGACGATCTTTTGGTAAGGGATTGGTGCAGGGACAGCGTAATTTTCCCGACGGTTCGGCGGTTCGGCTCACAGTAGCCCGTTATTATACAGCTTCAGGCAGATCTATTCAGCGTGGATATGAAAGGGGAAAGTATGATGAGTACGAAATGGAGGCCATCAACCGTTATATAGAAGGAGATTATGTCAACGTAGATACGGTCTCCAATCATCTTACTCCTTTTCAGACGGCTGGAGGCAGGACCGTTTACGGTGGAGGGGGAATCATGCCTGACATCTTTATACCCCGTGACACAATGGGGATAAACCCCTATTATAATCAGGTAGTGAATAACCGGTTGGATGAGAAATATGCCATGCTTTATTCCGACATGAATCGTGAAAAACTGAATAGTTTCAATACATGGCACGAACTTTACCGGTATTTACGGCAACAGCCGCTGTTATTAAATCTGGTGAGCTTTGCCGATCACAATGGCATCAGGCGGAGGCCTTATTATGTGCAGGAATCGAGTGAGTTGCTGGAAAATGTGATATATGCCTATATTATCCGGAATTTCTTTGGTGAAGAAGCCTTCTGGGCAGCCTACCATAAAGAAGATCCACTGATTAAAAAAGGAATTGAGTTGATAGAGACAGGAAAGACTATACATCAATCTATTGTGAACGAGGAGTATAAAATTAATTAGACTTTTATGAGTAATGTAATACATAATTTCTTATCAAATAGGGTTTTATCCCGATTTTCAATTTTTGTGATTGACACACTCATGATCATGTTCTCTTGTTTCATGATGTATCTGGTGAGATACGGATTTGTGGAACTCACCCCCGAAGTCAGGGGCGATGGTATCACCTTGGTCGTGATCCTGATTTTTGTCAATGCCATCACATTTATGTTATTCCGCACATCCAGCGGTATTTTGAGATTCTCTTCTTTCTCCGATTTGATGAGGATTGCCTATTCTTTGATATTAGGGTATGGGATTGCCTATCTGGGCATTATCATACTGAAGGGATTCAGGCCCGGCTTTCATCTGGATGATGTGACTTTCATCTCCATTTTCTTCCTTAATTTGTTTCTGATGATCTTTTCGAGGATATTGACGAAAGAGGTGTATGAGTTCATTACAGGACGGAATGTGAAACCAGTCAATGTGTTTATCTATGGTACAAAGGAAGCCGGTATAAGTGTGGCCAAAGCTGTGAAAGGGAATAGTGAATTTAACTACCGGGTGCTTGGATTTATATCAGACGAAAGCCAGATGGTGGGAAAAGAATTGATGGGGATAACTATCTATGCGAATAATGAGAATATTTTCAGGACATTAGAAAGCAAAGATGTGCAGACCATTATCGTCTCACCCCAGCAGATGGAGGAGATAAAGAATTCCGACCTTCTGAGTAATTTTGTGGATCATAACATCTCATTGCTCACCACGGTGCCTTTGAACGAGTGGAACGGGATGATCATGAGTAAGGAGCAGTTGAAAGATGTACAGATTGAAGACCTCCTGCCCCGGGAACCGATCCATGTCAACATGATAAAGATTGCTTCAAATATTGAGGGTAAACGTGTGATGGTAACGGGGGCCGCCGGATCGATAGGAAGTGAAATTGTCCGTCAGGTAGCCAATTTTAATCCTTACAGTATTATTCTTATCGACCAGGCTGAAACCCCATTGCATGATATGAGGCTTGAGTTAAAAGAGAAATGGCGAGACTTGCGTGCCGAAGTCATTGTGGCTGACGTGAGTAATGCCAGCCGGATGGAGCGTATCTTTTCGAGGACCCGCCCCCAATATATTTTTCATGCGGCGGCCTACAAGCATGTACCGATGATGGAGGACAATGTATCGGAGTCTGTACAGACCAATATTCTGGGAACAAAAATTATGGCAGATCTTGCCGTGAAATACAATGCCGATAAATTTGTGATGGTCTCCACCGACAAGGCAGTGAACCCTTCCAATGTGATGGGATGTTCCAAACGGATCTGCGAAATCTATGTGCAGTCTCTGGCAAAACATATAGGGAAAAGTGGCAAGAAGACAACGCAGTTTATCACCACCCGCTTTGGAAATGTGTTAGGGTCGAACGGTTCAGTAATACCCCTGTTCAGAGAGCAGATAAAGCATGGAGGCCCTGTTACGGTGACCCATCCGGAGATCATCCGTTATTTCATGACCATTCCGGAGGCCTGTCAGTTAGTGTTGGAGGCCGGTGCTATGGGAAAAGGCGGTGAGATATATATTTTTGATATGGGAAAACCAGTCAAGATACTGGATCTGGCAAAAAGAATGATCCGCCTCTCCGGTTCCAAGAATATCAAAATAGAGTTTACCGGGTTGCGGCATGGGGAGAAACTCTATGAAGAGCTGCTGAACATCGCAGAACACACCAAACCAACATACCATGAGAAGATTATGATCGCGGATGTGCGTGAATATGAATATGAAGAGGTGAACCGCAAAGTGGACACTCTCATTCATGCTTCTTATGAATATGACGATATGCGGACAGTGAAGAGGATGAAAGAGATCGTCCCTGAATTTCTCAGTATTAATTCCCCCTTCGAAGCCGTAGACCGCTTATTGGAGAAGATATCCGAAAAAGAATTGCTTGTCCCTGTCCCTAAGGATAAGGGGTAAGGGATAAGCTATCAATCTCTTAGATCGCGTTGCATATCGCACAATGAGGTATAATATCCTCCTTGTGCATAAAGAGCGGCATGTTGACCTGATTCTACTATGTGCCCGTCTTTCATTACATAGATCTCATCTGCATTCTTGATGGTGGATAGCCTGTGGGCGATCACGATGGTAGTCCGGTTTTCCATCAACTTCTCCAACGCTTCCTGTACAAGCCGCTCCGAATCGGTATCGAGTGCCGAAGTGGCCTCATCCAGTATCAATATTTTCGGGTTCTTCAGGATGGCCCGCGCAATGCTGATGCGCTGTCGCTGACCGCCTGATAACTTCCCGCCCCGGTCGCCGATATTGGTTTGATAGCCGTATTCGGTAGCCATAATGAATTCGTGGGCGTTGGCAATCCTGGCGGCATTGACCACCTCGCTTTCCGTTGGGTTGTTGACGCCGAATGCTATATTATTATAAAAGGTGTCGTTAAAAAGGATGGCCTCCTGGTTGACATATCCCATCAGTGACCTCAGCTCCCGGATTCTCATATCCTTTATATTTACCCCATCGATAAGGATCTCTCCCTTTTGGATATCATAGAAGCGGGGCAGGAGATCGGCCATCGTCGATTTTCCGGAACCCGACTGACCAACAAGAGCAATGGTTTTGCCTTTGTCGATCTTCAGATTTACCCCTTTAATGACCCAATCCGTTTCATATTTAAACCATACATCCTTGTAATCTATAGAGGAGTTGAATGTGACGGGAACCGGTTGTGCCGGATCGGTGATCTTGTTATCGGCAGTCAGTATCTTGTCGATACGTTCCATCGATGCTAACCCGCGCTGAATGGCATAGGCCGATTTGGAGAATTCCTTGGCCGGATTGATGATACTATAGAATATGGTGAGATAGTAGATGAACGAGGCAGCATCGATCAGGCTGTTACCCTCCAATATTAATGTGCCTCCAAACCACAGTACAATGGCGATGGTGATAGTTCCCAGAAGTTCACTCATGGGATGTGCCAATTGCTGCCTGCGCGCGATCCTGTTAGACATGCGCCGGAATTCGTTGGTGCCTGTATGGAATTTTTCGGAGATTTTGCTTTCAGCACTGAACGCTTTGATCACCCTCAATCCGCTTAATGTTTCTTCCATCTGAGACATCAGTTCCCCCCACTTGTTCTGTGCCGTGAAAGATTTCCTTTTCAGGCTTCTTCCCACACGCCCCATCACAAGCCCCATTACCGGCAGTACTACCAAGACGAAAAGGGTTAGTTGCCAGCTGAGAACCAGCATAGTACCCAGATAGATCAATATAAGAACAGGGTTCTTAAAAAGCATGTCGAGGGAACTCATCACCGAGTTTTCCACCTCATTCACATCGCCCGATACCCGGGAGAGGATATCTCCTTTTCTTTCTTCGGTGAAAAAGCCGATAGGGAGGGAAAGTACCTTGTCGTTGATTTGATTCCGGATATCCTTCACTACTCCCGTCCTTATCGGAATAAGGAAATAAGAACCCAGGTAGGCAGTTCCGGTTTTCAGTAAAGTCGTCACGATAAGGAATATGGCCAGTGCCATGAGTGTGAAACTGCTCCCGTGGGTATCAATGAGGTGGGTTATATACCAGTTCATATTATTGAGTACCAGATCCATGAATGAATAGTCAGGACTGTCCCAGGGAATAAATGAAAATGTGCTCCTGTTTATTTTGAATAAGACCTGGAGTATAGGGATGATCGTGGCAAATGAAATTACGTTCAATATTGCAGTCAGAATATTGAATACAAATGCCAGAATAACATATTTCTTATAGGGGGGTAAAAACCGCTTTAAGATATGAAGGATACCTTTCATTTATTTATTCTTATTTTTGTGCGAAGATACTTATAAAATATGATTCTATCAGGAAAAGTCGCACCTTTTCACTTTTTGGTGTGGTTTCTTACTCTTTCGTTCGTCTCTTCCGAGAGACTTTCTTTTTCCCTATTTTTTATATCGTCTCCCTGTTTTTTCCTGTTTCTCTCCTGTCGGCATGAAAAAAGATTGATTTTTTTTGTCAGGGTAAATAGATGATATTCTTTTGTTTGAAAAGAAGAGGAGAAAAAGGAGTAAAAAAAGATCGATTTTTTTTGTTGAATTGTTTGGATGGTAAGAAAAGACTCCCTATCTTTGCACCCGCTTTCAGGAAATAAGTACTGACTGCGAGAGAAAAAAGCGATCTTTAGATTATTTACATATACGTTCAAAAAGAAGACAAAGCAGAGTATACAAGGGATTCGGGTTTTAGATACCCGGATCAAATTGGTACCCGTTCAATAAAAAACAGGAACTATTTCGTTAAGCCGGGCGTGCAGGGGCAAACTTGTTTGACCATGCCGTGGCGAGAACTTTTTCGATAAGCGAGTGCAGAGTTAAAACTCGTTTTAATTATGTCGAGCGAAGAAAAAGTCTGTAAAGAAATAGTATCAACAGGAAACTAAATAAATCGTGAATCCGGGGGCTTTGGAAAGAATCTTTTCAGTTGATCATGTTTCCGTTTGGGCCTGCCACAAGCAGGAACCGATGGTATATGTTTCAAGGAAACAAAAAAACAAAAATACAACGAAGAGTTTGATCCTGGCTCAGGATGAACGCTAGCGATAGGCCTAACACATGCAAGTCGAGGGGCATCATAAGGGGTAGCAATACTTCTGGTGGCGACCGGCGCACGGGTGAGTAACACGTATGCAACCTGCCTTCAACAAGGGCATAACCCGTTGAAAGACGGACTAATTCCCTATGACACAGGGGTCCCGCATGGGGATATTTGTTAAAGATTTTATCGGTTGAAGA